>NZ_FOYM01000051.1 GCF_900115975.1 Desulfoscipio geothermicus DSM 3669 | reverse complement strand
GGCAAAATACAAGTAATGAGCCCGGAACATAGTTACCGGGTTGTGTGGATTGCGTCCGCCTTGCCTGTATAACGGTAAAACCAAATCATAAATAATTGAATCATCCACAATATCAATATAGTCAATGAGTTCTCTATCAAAGCCAAGTGTGTTATAATATGACATTGGAAATAGATCCAACTGCATCTTCGCCATAAGTATGCACCTCGCTTGGTAATTGGTAGTTTTCTCGTAAATTACTACCTAATTCGACAAGTGACGGTGCATTTCCTATTTATGGCTGCCTAAAGTTTTAACTTTTCGAACAGACTCTTCTATTCCCCAAATACCTTCGTCTTTACCGCATCCATTTTTAATTAAATGATAGCTCATTGATAGTATAATATCTTTGTAATCAACCACTGACTTTGATTCTTCTTCAAGATAATGTACAAATGCATGCACTATTCTGCGACTTAAGCCGGAATTCATTATTTCAATTAAAAAATCCTTGTCTCTCTCTAAATCAATAAGATTATCATAAAATAATCTTGAAATAGGCATTTCCAGATCTAATGAACTTGTCTTAAACTTGAGTATCATGTTTTTAGCTAATGAGTTAAATTCATCCTTATTGAAATAAAGAATAGCCATATGGAGAACTGCTTCTGCTTGTGCTTCACTCATTGTATCCACATTATTCATTATATCGGCAAATTCGTTTCTCAGAATAAACATTTCCGATAGACAATATGCTCCCATTTTTATTAGTTCTTTATCTTCAGACTCGTAACATTTTTTAATAATTTTTAAAACACGTTGACGATATTTCGGATACAACAAAAAGAGCATATTTTTCGTATCATGGAAGCCTGCTAGCCTATAATCTTGTTCATATAGATTTAAGATTATTTCTGATGCCCAATCTCTTTCAATGTTATACGAAGGCCATAATGCGAATAAACTCGCCAATTTTACCGCCGGGTTTTCATCCAATGCCAATTTTTCAATTGTATCTTTAAAATGTTTGAACAAAGAACTGTCATTCCATAATAGCTGCGCTATTGCTTGAACCGCCTCGCCCCTTACGCAGTTTATTGCATTACTTTGGAGCATATCAAAACTGCGCATTTCTTTATCTTCATTATTAGTTACATTTGGTTTACCGATTTCCGGATTTTTATGGTTAACCGCGATATCCTTAAGAATATCCAATATCTTCTGTGACCATTTCTCGTTCTTCCTGTTTTTAATCAGTGAGCAAATGTAATTCGCCCGGTATGAGGTATAATCATAAGGATATTTTAAAATCATTGATTCTAACAATTCTATGGGTACATTATCCAAAGCTTTACTATATGCAACTCCACTAAATAAGGAATCGATATATACATCCAAAATTTCTTCATTATGTAAAAGAACTAGCTTTATCATTCTTGCCGGCTCTTCAGAAACGGCATTTCTAAAACTTCTTGAAAATTCTTCAATAGAATTTTCTATAAAACCTCCTGGGACCTCCTTCCAATGGGAGTGACTTTTATGCTTAAGTTTTGTGTTAGTTAAAATCTCTAGCCACTTTTTGTTATTTAGTTTTTTCCCCGCAACGGGTGAACTTACCCATCCGCTATGTCCACCTGAACGTTTATATAAAGTTGTCCCTTTAAGGAATTTACGATTTAAAACACGTATCAGATCTTTTGCTTGATCGCTCAATCGATTATAGGGAAGAGCTTCGAGAATTTCTTTCTGTAAATCACCCCAGAAACTCCAATATACTGTATAGCCGTTTTTTTCTCTATTATAATTAATTCTATGTCGATATATATCTTTAGCTTGTGGCGATAGATAACTTAAAACTGTTTTTTCCAATGCAATAAAAACATTCTCACTACAGTATTTAGAATGCTTTCCTAATATCTGTTTGGCAAGAAGTAATTCGTCACCATTGCCACTTGTCTTATCGAATATGTTGCTATCAAAGTCACTACATAAATAATTAATAACGACATCACTATATCTTTCCGGCAATCGATATAATCCATCTAATATAATTTCATTATATAAATCATTGCCTTTACCCATGAATTCTTTATAGCGTTCCAAAAATGTTTCCGGTTTTAGGGAAATTATTGCTGCATTTGCTTTCTTTATAATTTGAATACAAGCCCTCTCGAGACCTCTTTTATGAAAATATCTTCCAGACCAATCACTAAAGAGCAAGCTTTCGTCTTTTTCCGTCGGAATGTATGGCAATAATAAATTAACGACTTCCATCCCATTTTTAATTAGAATTTCAGAGTCTTCATATAAAAATTCCTCTTCATATTTGTAAATGTTTTTCTCATTGCCTTTAATTTTATTTTCCAATAAAAATACCAATAGCCGTATTGTTCTTATTTCACAATTTTTGAGCATCGACTTGAAGTCAAGATAGACATCAGCCATTTGCGGATATCTATTATAAAATTTCATTCGCAATTCAAACAACTCATCCGTATCTTGATTTATGTCGTGCAAAAAACATCTGGAGAATTTATTATCATCTTCCTGTGAATGAAGCGCATACTTTTCAATGAATGTAATATCTTCAATGTCATAATCCGGACTCATACTTATAAGTAAATTGAAAACAATATCCTTTTTTTGCGGGTTGTTAAACCATTTATCTAAAATACCATATTGTCTAAGCAGCCTAATATATTTAGGCCTGGAGAATATAACGTTATTTATAACATGATTACCATATATTTCATTTTCACAGTTATTAATAATAAAATTTTGTATATTTTCATCTAAGATATCTATCTGATTCAACACCTCTAGGAAAACAAATTTGACAAAATATCTAACTTGCTTTGCCTCAAACATCTTTTGGCCTGCATTAATAAAATCCTGGCTATCAAACTCAGATAGATTTTGCATAAACATTTGCACTTGATATCTTTTTCCAGGGGTCTGTTTTTCTTTGCTTCCAATAATATCTACAATATCTTCACCGTCATAATATCGCTTAAGCATTTTTTCAGCCAAAAAAACAGTCTAATATAGATTGATGAGCAAAAGACACTTTATTATCTTGAATCACTAAGAAAGCATTTGAAGATAAAAATTCTAAGCATGATTTATTGACACTCAATATGCTCAATGGAATACATATTCTACCTAGGTTTTCCAGAAAGGTTATCATTTTTTCTTTAGTATCATTTAGATCGGCTTCACTTAATCCAAATTTAAAACATTTTTCAGACAACTGCCCCCACCATTCTGAGACCAAATGGCTTGCAGTAGAACATTCGGCATATTCTTTGCTTGGATCTAACCGTTGCCAAATATATAAATTGCTTGGAATTCTTAGCATCTCTTTTAATTTATTTGTTAATTGCTCATAACGTTTCCCAACAATGTCCTTTACTATTCCCTCATCCAATTCATTAACCTGAACCTTATTCCATTGAATAACTTCCTCTTTCTTATCATTTTTTTTGAATAATGATTTAATATTATTATCATTTTCCAAGTCATAGGTTCGACACACAAAAACGACAGATATATTTTTCTTTCTTTCAAAATTTAATCTCTCTACTTGATTAATAATCTGAGCGCATACTAATAATGAATCTCTGGAATGTGCCTGAGTCCAGCGTAGGGCATCCAATTGATCCAATATAATTACTGCTCTTTCATTTTTAGAAACACTATGGATACAATGAGCTATAGATGCAGGTAATCCTAAATCTTTACCCCATTTATCGGCAGTTCCATTCGGAATACGTTTATCTAATTTAATTGCCAAATATGGTATGGTTTTTTCTTGACAATAATTGATAATGTCTACTGTACATCCACTTTTCCCTCTTCCAGCCTTTCCATGTATGATCAAAGAGTTCCCTAAATCTATTGCTTCTCTACATATAGAAAATTCATTTCTCTTAATCAACCCATTGTCTAACGGAATAAACGCTGTTTTATATTCCTGATTCAATTCCTCCAGCCTAGGCATGATACGTTCATCAGTGGCAAGATTTTTAAACCTTATATTTTTTCCTTTTAAAAACGTGTACAAAACGGACTGGTTAATTGTTTTTCCTAAAATATCTCCATCTACTATCCAAGCAATAAATGTCTCATAAATTTCTTCTTCATTACCTATTAATAAATAACTAATTTCAGATAAAATCAGTTCTTTTAACTCTGTATCCGGGAATTGACGATAAGCTATTCTATTTAAATAAGAAATACATTTTATTAAATCCAAATCTTGTTCCGGATTTATCTCCATCACTTTGCAAAAATTTTTAAAGAAATCTACAAATTCTTTGCTAGCATTGAGTATTTGGTTATTATAAAAATCTTTAGGATTTTCACTAGTATTTTTTGCTCTTTCAATTAAATCCTCTAACAGTGTGAAAGCTAAAGGTGAGACTAAAGCAACAGTATTCGACTCATCTCTATCCAATTGATACTTCCAATTCGTGAATACCACTTTGGCATTAGCAGTTCCATAATCCCAAGATTCTTTACTCCCATTTCTTCCTTTGCATTGCTGACCTTCTCTGCTGCCATTTTTTTGACCAATCCAGATGTCAACACCACGTTCATCGTCACCAAGAGCCTCCAAAACAACATAATCTAATTTTTCATCCAACACTTTAAGTATTTGGTATATTACCCATCTAATTTCAAACCTATTTCCACGTTTATCAGCCCTGCCCCCTAATTCATTGGGCATACCAAACACCTCCCTGATTTTTTTCAACTATTTTAATGAAAAAAACCTTACTCCTAAATGGGTATGTCTCCAATCCAAATGAATTATTTGTCAAGTGCCTTTTTTCCTTCTAATTTCTTAATTGTATCCGTATTGATTTCTCGAATTGCTTCTAGCTGACGAATGGCTAGCTTATTCAAAAGCTGCAGCCTCTCCGGTTGCGATTTACCCTGCTCAATTAAAATCGCATTATAGCTTTCCATATTAGCCAACACCAGTAATTGATTTAAGGTAGCATAATCTCTGATGTTTCCATTTTTATCTGGATTTTTTTCGCGCCACTGCTTAGCAGTTATACCAAACAGTGCGACATTAAGCACATCGGCCTCGCTGGCATAGGTTATGGATATTTGATATTGTGTCAGTTCCGGCGGAATTAAGTTTTCTTTGATAGCGTCAGTGTGAATTTTGTAATTCAGTTTTGAAATCTCACGATTGAGATTCCATCCCAAGGAAAGCCGACTGCTTTCATCGTTTTTTAGCCTTTTATAGTCTTTGATTATATAGAGCTTAAACTCCGCCGAAATCCAAGAAGCAAATTCAAAAGCAATATCAGAATGAGCAAAGGTGCCGCCATTTCTGCCTGATTTGGAAACAATACCGATTATCAATCCATTTTTGAGGTGACAATGTAAAAGCGTTTGAACCAGCTTGATTTCTAAAGGAGTCGAATTCGACCCCTTTAAATTTATCATTATGTAATTGTTCCCAGAGACCCAAAAATTCAATGGTGTCCTTACTTCTCATCCAATTATGATGACATCTTTGGGTTCATCACTTTTATAGCGTGCGATATCTGTAAGTGAAATAAATTCGTTTTGAAAATCTTCAGTTATAGATAGCAATATCCATACCTTTGGCGTGAATTGTTTCTTTTACAGGTTTCTTTGCCATTGGATCACCCTCATTCTTCGTACCTTAATCTTCGAATAGCCGATATAATCATTTCAATTATACTATATTTTACCAATATTCGTATTATTATAATATAAACTTTTCAGCTATCTATCTTTCTAGAAAAATATCTTAGCCTGCTCTTTATTTCTATAAAAAATAATGGTATACGAATTAAAAATCTGAATTCTATCGACTTTACCCATGGTTATGTTTTCATCGTAAACACCATTCTCGCAAACAGTTTCACAAAGAATTCTCTTTATCTATTCTTCATCCAAAGTAGGCGAATTGGCACATGAATCTTTCCCTTTTTCAATCCTTGTCGCACATCTCCAGACAACTGTGACTGTCAAGTAACTTTGAACAAATTTTAGCAAATAATTTTTAACACCTAGTTATTACCAAAAATGGTTTCCCTGTGCGTCATTCTGTAGCTGTCACCAGTAAGGTTAATCACTTCGCTCCTGTGGATAAGCCTATCCAATATAGCAGTAGCTATTGCCTGGTCACCGAGTAATTCACCCCAATCCTCTGGGCCCTTGTTAGACGTTATTATCACTGAGGACTGGCCATAAAGCTTGTTAATTAGCTGGAAGAATAGATTGCCTTCATGACGGTCCATGGCTAAAAACATTAAGTCATCAATTATGACAAGGTCTGAGGCAATAATACGCTTCAGCTTTGTTTTAGAACCACGCGTGATTTCCTGGGTTTTAAGAACTTGCACTAAATCATCCATGGTTATAAAACTAACTTTATAGCCACTGTGCACTGCCTCCAGCCCAAGGCCGGTAGCAATGAAGGTTTTACCAACACCTGGTGGGCCCAGCAGTATTAGATTATATGCCTGTTCCAACCACTGCAGCTCCTTAAGCTGTTTAAGCTGCTTTTTGCTTAGGGATTTTTGTTCGCTTATATTAAACTCTTCAAGCGTCTTGTGCTCCGGAAAGGCAGCCTGTTTAAGCCGTCTTTCCATAGACTTTTCATCACGCCTTTTAACCTCATGCTTGATCAATTTGTATAAAAACTCCTGATAGGTAAAACCTTTCTTTTCAGCTTCCATCAACAGGTTATCAAGAATACCGGCGGCCTCTGATATTCGCAGTGTTTTCATATGCTGCTTTAACTCAGCATTTAGTTGTTGCATGGCATCTCCTTGCTTACAATTTGTTGATAAACCTTAACGTCCCTAATCTGGGGCTTGATTTTCAAGTTAAGGATATCCTTTTCATCCAGCATCTTAATATCTGATTCTTGTTCTTGTTTTTCTTTTTCTGATGCAGCTACCTGTGTTCTAGTTGTGTCTTGAGCCGCAAAGTATGTTAAAGCATCCTTAAAATCAGTAGCACTGTAAAGTTTATTTTTCCGGCAATAATCAAGTGCTGCAGTAATAGTTTTACTATCCACATCCTTTAATTGAGTACTGATTAATTGTAACTGATCCCTTATATATCGGGGCTTAAGTTTATATATCCTTTCCAAGAAACCCCTGGCCTCCGTAGTATTACCCAATAGCTCTGCTACCTTTTTAAGGTATTCAGGGATACCTTTAGACCGGTCACGGCCATGATTGTTATTTTTGATAAGTTTCCCTTTTTCATGACAGAGAGGGTGACGGGTAATTTCCAGATCAGTTTCCATGTCACTGATAATCAGCATGTCTTTATCTTCAACATAAACCTTTACGTACTTTTCCGTGCCGTCATATGTCCCAAGGGGGACGCTGTAACGGTTTCCCTTAAATGAAATAGTGTTGTCTTTCCTTACTAACCTTGATATACTGTCGTCAGCTAATTTGATAGATATTGTAGTTGGTACCGGCCTTAAGTGTTTTTTCTCTTCTAAAAACACTTCGGCCGGTATTTTCTTTGTGACGTTGTGCATTTTACCGTTTCCCGTACGCTCCAGCCAATCCAGACATTGTTCGTTGAGCTTGTCCAGGTTGTAATAGACACGGTGCTGTGCAAAGTTTTTCTTAACAAAACCAACTACATTTTCAATGCGGCCCTTACTCTCCGGATCACTTTTCCTGCACATATGGATTTTGAAATTCCTTTGCTGCCGGTAGGCTGCAAATTCAGTGCGCGTTGTTCCTACACAACGTAGGCAGTAATGCCTGAACAAAAGTAGGCATTAGGTGCAAACCTGATGAACTGTGTTTCCGAATCGCCGGGTGAAATTCCCGAATGCGTGGAAGGTTGGCCACGTAGAAAGGCTAATACTCCGACATGCCCTGATAATTCGATGGTGACAGTGATTCAGGGTATGAAGCTCGGTGAAGACGGCGAAAACCAGACCTGAGAAGCGGTTAGGGAAGTAGCCGGGCCGCCATAAAGCGACCATGCCGACACACCATAGGAACCTGCGTTTGTACGGCTCGAAAGCAGCGGATAAGGAAACCGAACCTTATCACACTCGAAAGAGTGCGAAGAAACGGTCAAAGCATTCGAATTTGCTGAAACTGACGTTCTCCGAAATGAAAACGTACCTAGTCCTCCAACCGTGGACAAAGGTTTTCTTCCGGGTCAAAGCAGGCGGCTAAAGTCGTATGTAAGGCTAGGAAACACGGTACAACGGAACCCTGCAAGACTGAGTTAATCGAAACTATGAAGTCCAACCGTGTAGGAAATGACCGGTGAATGCAGGGGACAGCAGCCCGTAGTAGCAATGAAACGTCTAACCAACGTGGAGCCAAGGGGCATAGTCAAGCAACAGAAGGTATTATGGTTGAGCCTGACTGGGAAGCCGTTGTGCATACCTGGTTAACCCATGACATCTCTCGAAAGGAGGGATGCCATTGGCTCACAAATCAGTCTACCCGAAACTGGAATCTGAATCAGACTTGCAATCCATCCTGGATAACCTATACGCAACAACCAAACAGATAATTGAAGAAGGCAAATTGCCCAAATTCAAAAACCTGTTAGAACTAGCAAAATCCGAAGTAACAATCATTACCGCCATACACAACATCAAGTCCAACCACGGCAGTAAAACAGCGGGAACCGACGACGTAATCATGCCAGATATCCTACAACAACAATATCCAGAAGTCATCCAGATGGTCAGAAATGCACTTGATGATTACAATCCACACCTTCTTAAAAGAGTATGGATACCTAAACCAGGAAAAGACGAAAAGAGACCACTAGGCATACCTGCGGTCATTGATAGAATTATCCAGGAAGTCTTGCGTATCATCATCGAACCAATCATGGAAGCGCAATTTTTCAAGCATTCATATGGCTTCCGACCTATGAGAGATACACACATGGCACTAGAAAGAACAACTGATATATGTCACAAAACAGGATATCACTGGATAATAGAAGGAGACATTAAAGGCTGTTTTGACAACATAAACCACACCAAATTAATCAAACAACTCTGGCATATGGGTATTCATGACAGAAGAATACTCATGATAATTAAGAAAATGCTCAAAGCCGGAATAATGGACGAACTTAAAACCACAGAACTAGGTACACCACAAGGCGGATTATGCAAAGCTTTGCATAAGCCACCTTGGACAAAACCGCTATCGCGGTGGTAAAACATGGCATATTTCATAAATAAGAATCTAATCCAGCGAAAAATTGAGTAATTCTTTATTTCGACATGTTAGTGATTTAAAATTGTATTGCAGTTAAAACTGCAATACAATTTTAAGGAGAGCACAGCATGGAAAACAAAGAAAAAGTTTTATTACGGATGAAAGAAGATATCCTGCTTAGGGGACTGTCAAAAAACACACTTGAGAGTTATACAATAAACGCACGAATCTTCCTTGATTATTGCAACCGTCCAGTGGAACAGC
>NZ_FOYM01000005.1 GCF_900115975.1 Desulfoscipio geothermicus DSM 3669 | reverse complement strand
TATTACATTAGCATCGCGCATGGTTTACCATGCCAGAAAATATAAGTTGCGTTTTGGCTGCCACAGTCCGTGGTTTATGACTTTCAAGCGTATTGCCTTGGCTTTAAACTAAACACTGGTTCTTGGCAAGATATTAATGTGTGATATAACCTTACCAAAATGTTATTTGGTTGGGCTTCTTGATTATTGCCTAAATCCTGTTTTAAGTTGAGGTGTTAAAATGGCTTAATTTTACGCAATAAAATTAATGACATACAGCAAATATTTATTGATATGTTATGGCAGTTAATTCCATTATTTTGCTGCTATTATTGCTAATTATGATATTTTCACGGATTCAGGTCTTTTTTAATACCGGTTCGGGCTTCGACATGAGTTGCTTATATAATGGTACCACTGTATTGGATGTAACATATCGCTTTTGCTTGTATACCGGGCAATGCTGGGTATACATTTTTTGTTGATTATCCATAGCTACAAAACAATTGTAGCCGATGCCGTAATAATCTCGATTATACCGGTAATCTTTAGGCAATTGATGAAATTGAAAAGGATAAAACTTGGAATTGATCAGTGTTAGTCCTAAACTGCAGTCAAAAAGGAAGGGTTCGGTGTTTCTTTTTGAAGTGTCAGCTGTGTTATTCACTAAATAAATTTTTATTCTACCAATATTATCAGAATAATTGTTGTATTTCAGCTGGATAATGGGTTCCCAATTAACAAGTACTTTCTCATCCGGTATTCTATTGATGAGGTCGAGGTAATCTTGTTGTGTTTTTATTTCCTGGAAATGCTTTTTTTTAGTCCCTTTTTTTATAGCACTGGGATCGTTTAATATGATTTCATGGCTTTTGGATATTTCGCTGCTTAAAGCATTATTAATTATTTCTTTGGCCGTATTTAAAGAGTTTATATCTGTTGTATTAATAGAGATTTCTTTGGTTTCTACATTGCATGTTATCTTTTTATATGCATTGGGGAGGTCCACAAAGCCGTCTTTAATACAGTATTCAAAAGCGGGGTAAAATCTATAAAACACAGAAAAGGCTATGTTAACTTTAAATTCAATCTTTTTATCGCGGGGAATTTCAAACAGGGTTTCAAGACCAATACTAGAAGGGTTTAATTTTTTAATGTAAGATTCTTCCTCGTAGTTTTCACCAGTAGTTGTATCTTGATTACCTACGGGGGCTAAATTCCCTATGAAATATCTTTCACTGGGTTTATCATATAAGCATGTTTCATCCGCCCGGCCGGAATTTCGGTTAATGATTTCTTGAATAACGTAATTACATATTCTTTCTTCATCCTTAACCCGCAACACTTAAATCACCTTCTTTTGTTATGGGCTAGTTATTTAACCAACCTACTAAATTTTTTCTTTTACCTGGATGGCGTAGTCTTCTGAATGCTTTGTCTTCAATTTGACGGATTCTTTCCCGGGTTACGCCATATCTTTGACCTATTTGTTCTAAAGTCATCGGTTCTTGATTATGTAATCCGAATCGCATTGCTATAACATTGGATTCTCGTTCTGTTAATAATTGCAAAACATTATCTATTTCTTCGGCCAAAATATTTGCCATAACTTCTTCTTCCACTCCTTCATAATCTGCAATAGCAACTAATTCTCTTAAAGGGGTGTCACCTTCCTCATTTGCCGGGGCATCAAGGGAAGGGTGTTCGTTCATATAATTTTCGATATAAAATAGGTACTGGTCCAGCATTTCTCTGTTCATTCCCATTTCCATTGCCAACTCTTGCATAGTAGGTTCTCGTTGTAATTCAAAAGTCAAATGTTTAATTGTCGTTCTAATTTTATTACAAGTATCCACCAGATGAACTGGCAAGCGAATTAAACGAGCTGTATCAGCAATTGCCCTGGTAATGGCCTGTGTAATCCACCAAGTAGCATAAGTGGAAAATTTATATCCTTTTCTATAATCAAATTTTTCGGTTGCTTTTATCAGCCCTGTAACCCCTTCTGAAACAAGATCATCCATCCTAAGTATACCCGCGTTGTTGCAATACCTTTTGGCGATGCTAATGACCAGGCGAATATTGGACAAGATAAGTTTATTTCTTGCCTCTTGATCTCCCTGTGCACATTTTTTGGCCACTTCATACTCTTCTTTTGGATTAAGGACTGGATAATTTCTTAAATCCCGCATTAATAAAGTAATAACGTCTCCAACATGATTAGCAGAAAAAGTATTATCCGAGTATTCTATTTCCTGATCAGCATTAGAAAATCGCATACCAGACGTGGTTAATACATCATCAACCGGTGTCAAGATGATTGTGGTATTCTTTAAAACACTTTTATGTATTATTCTGCCACCTATTTTTTCAAGTGTTTCAACTAATTTTGTTAGTTTGGTATAATCTATTTCGCTATCAATGTCCAGGTAATCTTCCATAATTTCGATAACGTCTATCACCTGGTTTTGATTAACTTTTAATAAATACTTTTGAGCTAATGCGTTGTACTTATCAATATTTTGATTCTTACAAGTTAGGTAAGAAGGTTTTTCGTCGTAAATAGATGACTCATTAAGGTGCGTTTTTTGATTATGTAGTAATAAATTTTTATCAATGATTTTCCCACCAATTTTTTCAAGCTGAGCCACAAAACGTTTTATTTTTTCGTAGTCAGGAACTTTATCTATATTTATAAAATCGTTGATAATTTCTTTGACGCTGATTGACTGTTTTTGGTTTTTTTTGGCCAGGTACTTATGCACAAGATTTGTATATGCAGCCTCTTTATTAACCATAATAACCCGCCTCAATAAATAAAAAATTTTTTGAATAACGAAAAAATTTTATTTTCGGTATTCCCCCAAATACCTTGTGCCATTAGAGCCAAAGCCAATGTAAAATTTGTTATTTTAAATTCTATTTCTGTCTATTATTGTAAAATCCTCTTTTTTATAATCTATTGTAACAACAGGTAGCTATTTTGAAGTATTTTAGTTTATGCCTAACCATCCATTCGCTATTCCCAGCTAATTCTGCTTATGGTTCGGTAACTCCTATTGTAACTTCTGTTTCCGGCAGGAGATTAACAAAAAACGTAAGAATACTTATTAGTTATTCTGGTGATAAAGCTGAGGTGTAGGAATGAGCGGTAAACTTATTAGGCTATTCCTTGTAGATGGAAAACCGGAAGGTATGAAAACTGTAGAAATATCCAATATGACTATATTAGGTACCATTTTCCCCAGAACAGCACTGGACATGTTTTCCAAAAGAGATGCAGCCTCACGTCCCGGAGTTTATATGTTACTGGGACCAGATGTAAACGAAGCCAATCAAAGCATATTATATATAGGCGAAGGGGACCCGGTTTTGCCACGGCTTAAATCTCATGCAGGCAAAAAGGATTTTTGGACCTATGCAATTGTATTTACCTCTAAAGATGATTACCTAACTAAAACTCAAATTAAATACCTAGAAGCTGAAATATATACCCTAGCTAAAACAGCCCACCGTGCTAAACTTGATAATACTCAAGAACCAACCCACCCCAATATCTCTGAAGTTGACAGGGCCGAAGTTAATCACTTTATGGTAGCCATAAAATTAATTCTCTCGGCTTTGGGTATTGATATATTGGAACCAAGAACATCCAATGAAACTATAGGCATAACTGACAGAGAAATCTACGAACTAACGGTAAAAAATGCTAAAGCGCAGATGGCCATTATTGATAACAAATATGTTGTACTAAAGGGGTCCACAGCTGTAGCAAAAGAAAGGAAGTCCGCACCTCCCTCTATTATTAAATTACGTCAAGACCTTATTGATGCTGAAATTATGGTACCGAATGATGAAGGCACCTTTATTTTCCAAAAAGATGCCAACTTTAATAGCCCAAGTTATGCGGCAGCAGCTATTGTGGGTGGTAGCGCTAACGGCCAAATCATGTGGAAATTTAACGGTAAAAGCCTTAAAGAACTTGAAAGAGAAAAAAACAAAGAGGAAGAACCAATTGAGGATTAACAATTGTCAAAGAATTCCGGTAAGCTAATCGCCCAAAATATTCGGACGATTAGCTTTTTTAATAAGGTTTTACATTTTTTACATTAAGTGAAATGATTGATTATTTATATCTCCATCACTTGACGAAGATTATTGTCATGGCCTACACACCCTACAGGGCTCATAACCTTCATCCAAGGCCTCATCCACAGTTTTAAACTTGACCAGGTTGGCCGGGGCTATCTTCTTTCCCCACTCGCAGTCGGGCCTGTGGAACTTGGTACTCCTGGAGCTGGCCACATAATAATCCTCTGCTTCCCCCGTTTTTTCTTCTCCGGCCGGGCCCCACAGGCCTTTATCGGCCTCCCTGGCTTCCCGCTGCAGCTTGACAAAAAGGTCCGCATACTTTACGTTGGGCGGGACGGTCATTACCTGGGCATAGCCGTTGAGTAGCAGCTCAGCGTTAAACATTTTGGCCCGCACTTCGGCTTCGGCATCATTTGCCGGCTGTTCCAGCCAGATGTAGGCCAGCAGCCTGCCGTAGCGGTCCCGTTCTTCCACGTCCGGCTCCAGCCAGATTTTGCGGCCGTCCAGCCGGCTTTTGGTATAAGCCGAGGCCTCTTTGCCGTAGGGCTCGATTTCCTTGGTTGACTCGGGGGTATTGACACCGATAAAGCGCACTTTCTCCTTTTTGCCGCCGGCCAGGGTAACATGTACCGTGTCACCGTCAACTACATAGCTAACGGTGGCGGGCAGCAAGCCCGGTACCGGGTCGTCGGCCGGAGCAGCGGTTTTGTTATCCCGGTCTTTTGTTTCCGGGGGTACGCTGTTCTTATTTTGTCCCGGTGTTTCCCCGTTTTGCCCCGGAGTTTCCCCGGCGGAGTTGGTCGGATCCTGCTCCGGGCTGTACTGTTCCTCTTGCTGCACTTGAGGGCCGGGGCTTTTCGATTCGCCCTGGGGTGTACTTGACTTGGCACAGCCTGCAGCCAAAACCAGGAATGCCAGTAATAAAGCGACCGGAGATATATACCTGCTAAATTTTTGCACCAGTTATCCCTCCCGTAAAAGATTATATCAATACCGTGTTAAGTTGATACTTTAGCTTACTTTACTCAAAAGACAGCATCTTGTCACACGGGTAAAAAAATTACAGGCCTTTGCCTGATTTTCTACTCCACAACGGGTGTATCTATACCATGCTTTATTAACCATTTTGGGATTTTATATTCCAACATTGGAGGCAGCCGCCCCGGCCGCCCGGTTCAGCCGAGCCAGGGAACCTGCCAATATACCCGTTGATATATTCTGCGCAGGCATGTCCAAAAGCCAAGCGGCGCCAAGCCAAGTTACGTTATATACGAAAGACGGAAAACACTTTACGTGAACCCGCGGCCCGGCGCCATGCAGCCGTTGAACCCGGAGCAGTAACAGAGAAAAGCTTTTGCTTTACATATATTTCTTGAATTCGTTCCATAATTTTGCCACATTTAAAGCCTACAATAGTAAAAAACAAAGGAGGTTGATAACATGAAGAAAAAAGTTGGTGTAGCGTTAGCCACCATAGCTCTGGCGGCCACGATGGCGGTGCCGGCTTTTGCGGACAGCACGGTTGACGCCCAAACATGGTTTGAGCAGCGGTTTGCCGCCAAACAGCAAGCAGTGGAACAGGCCGTAGAAGATGGTCGCCTGACCCCGGAGCAAGGGCAGGCCTTTAAAGAACACTTTGATGCCATGTACAAATTCCATGAGCAAAACGGTTTTACCTGTCCTTACGGTACTCCCGGACAAGGCCCGGGTTTTGGCCGCGGCCGCATGGGCATGGGCTTTGGCCCCGGTGGTATGGGCAATGGGTATGGTCCTGGCGGCATGGGGTTTGGTAATAATACCCAGCAGCAATAAACATAATGCACTGTTTTTCGACCATAATCAAGCACAAAATCTAAATAAGTTACAACCTACCAGGTAGGATGAAGCGAACAACCAGGCGTTATTGATCCTACAAGTTTTATCGATTTAATTTTTTCTTTTGGTATAATTTCAGAAGTGACCGGTGTGCGAATTATTATGCCGTCAGTAGTTACCTGATAACGTCTTGGTGAAAATAGTAATGGTAATAAATAAATAAAACCTAAAGTTAATATACCAGCACCGATAATCAAGAGGATTGTAACAAATTTGCTGTTTCTATCCCACGGAGCTAGTTTAAACTCTTCATGCATAGTCAATCACCTATCTTATTGAACACCTTTATTTAATTTACTTCACAACAGTATTTTTAGGCAGTCTACTTTTACCTGGAGGCGGTACCAAATGTTTTCGTAAGGCCCACCGGCCCGTGTTCAACAGCCGGGTTACAGCCATTTTTTCAATGCCGGTCATCTCTGCTATCTCGGAGTAACTCAATCCTAATATCTCTCGCAAAACCAATACTAACCTCTCTGCAGGCTGCAACGTTAAAAGGGCTTCTTGTATTTTGTTTGTACTATTGCCTTTAGTCGGCGTGCTACTTTTATCTTTAAGTGAATTTTTGCCCGAGCCGGATGTGGTTTTATTCATGTACATTAAACACATATTATTCAGGGCTGTATTTAAATTTGAATTACCGTTTAATGCGTCAAAAACACCCTTTACCAGTTCCTCAGTTTCCTTGTGACTGCCAGTCAATCTGTATCCTGTGTTGTAGAGCAAATTTACTATTTGCTTGGGAGAATCGCCCTGCTTAAACGTTTCGCCCAGTTTGGGCATGGTCCCTTCCCCTTCCCGTTTATAATACAGTTAACGTGTGGCATTAAGTTCAAAATCAACCTTCGGCAACCTCTCCCCCATACTTCTCAGCTGCAAAATAACTCTGTCGTTCTCGGGAATGGGGAAGGAAACCTTGACATGTTTATCATCAAGCCATTCCATACGTATATGCTCCTGCCAGAATTCTTTATCTTTAATACGAAAGTCAGGGCGGTAATAATGCGGTGGTTTATCCTCAGTCCCTTTAAAACTGAAGTAAAAGGCCAGCTGTTTATTCTCTTTAACTGCCTTTTCCAGGATATAAGTTACCGGCCCATATATAAAGACACCATTTATTGCTCGTTCCCCTTGTCGAGGATAGTTAAACTCTAAGGTTTGTTCTTTTTTCGGGAAACGATACAGGTACAGCGGTGGAAAGGTCAGCTTTAATTCCCTGGCTGACGGGTCTACCGGTTCAAAGTGGAACGAACCCTTAATCCCACCCGTTACCGGATCGGTTTGTGTATGGGTTTCATTAAGTTTGATTCTTTTACCGTTGGTTACGTCAATTAGATCCGCCCAGTTACCAGGTAAGAAGGCACCGTATTCCTTAATCATCGGTGCTGGCGGCGTGCGGCTAACCCGACTTTCCGCGCTGGTAGGACCATTTGGTCCCATAACAGTATACATGGGCCGGTCCAGACCGATGCCCACACCTGCTATTGACGGGTCCTGCGGCCAGCGCACCCGGAAAAAGATAATACTTTCAGAGAGGCCCAGCACTGCCCGGTCCAGGGCCAGTTCTACCGGTTCTATTGTTTTTTTCAGGTTAGGGTAAAACTCCCTGGTATTTTGGGCCACTGTAGTTGGGTCAACAGGTATTTCAAATTGTGTTTCTCCCGGCATTTCACCGGCGTTAAAGGAAAGGGTTAATTTTTCTGCATCCAAATTAACCGGTTCTAAATCATACATAAAATATTTACCCTGTATGCCCCTGCCTCCGCGCGGGTCATAATGCACGCCTTTATCGTCTGCCATGTTTATTTGTATATTGCCATCTCCCTCTAGACGCGGGTCTACACTGTAAAAAACGGTGGTCCGGGCGGAATCCAGCAAAATTTTATCAACTGTAATAGTATAGGGGCCAAGTTTTTTGGACTGGTTTACCTCAGAGAAGAGATCCATCTGTTCAGCCTGTCTGAATGACGGGTCTCGCAGAGCCATATTTCGCCCTGCCTTGTATGAAGCCCAGGCTATGGTAGAAGCAGTAATGATTATGCCTACCATAAAAACCACTGCCACCCGGCGCAGTCGGCCCCAAACCCCATCTATACCGGATATGGGGGAAGTTTTACCTTCGTCCGGTGTCGCAATAGCAGGCTGCCCGCATAACTCCAGCAAGTTCCGACAAGATGCGCATTCTGCAAGGTGACGTTCCACCATTTCCAAAGAAGCATCACTGGCCACACCATCTGCGTACAGAGGTAAAAGATCTTTAATTATTTCGCATTCATAGTTAGTCATGGTCATCACCTTCTAGTTGTTTATGTAGTTGGTAAAATTTTTGCCTGGCCCGGAAAAGGGTTACCCGCGCCGCTGCTGGGGATTTTCCCAGTATGGCTCCTATTTCCTCAAAAGTTAATCCTTCCACCTCTCTTAGTATTATCACCGCCCGGTAATCCACAGGCAGTTGCTCGAGCACCAGCCGTACCAGCCGCAAGTTTTCCACTTCCTCCAGATGCCGGGCCGGATCACTTGTACTGTTTACGTCAGGAATATCATGGTTTAGTGGCAAATTGCGCTCCCCGGGACAGCCTCGCAGGTAACCGGTATAGACGTAATATGCAATGCGAAACAACCAGGTGGACAGGGCAGATTCACCACGAAATCCATCCAGGGATACAAAAGCCCGGCAAAAGGTTTCCTGGGTTAACTCATCCGCCAGGTGATAATCCCCGCCCATACGGTATAAATATCGGAAAATTGATATCCTATAACGTTGATAAAGCTTTTCTATAGTTGACATGGCCATATCAAAAACCGCTCCCGGTTATTGGTGTCGGAACATAGTAAAATGTTACAGCAATTATGCAATTTTTTTGCAAAAAAAAACAGGAATACTTAATTACATTATCCCTGTCCCTAATACCTTTTTAAATTACATAGCTTCTGTTGTTGACTGCGTTATTGTGAAGGAATGCCTGGCTTGCGTCCTGTTCATAATTCTTCCGGCCCCATGGGGAGCAGAGAAATTCCCGAACAATAAAGAAACAATTACCATAAATACCATGGTATTCTGACCAAGGTTGCGTAATAACTTCTGCCTATTCTTTAATTTAAGGTCCGGCTACCGACAGCAGCTTTAAAACAGTTTCATGGATCTGCATAGCAAGAAACGGCTGGCGATTAAATGCCAGTTGAGCGGCTGCAACCAAATGGCGGGGCTCAGTTCCTGCAGGCAGCACTTGCAAATGCCCGGCATTCATTATAGCGTCCGCTAAAATTATAATTAAGCCCTGGTCTCGCGCGTCAAAATTAATAATCTGGCGCAGGGAATGCTTGTTTAAGCTTGATAGGGGTGTGTGTAAAATGGCGTCTGTTACCCTCTCCGCCAAAGCTATTGAACTGTCCAAACTTGCCCGGGCTACTATTGTTTTACCGTTTCCTTTCTGCAGCCATATCAGTTCCCGCGGTACGGGAGCAGATGAAGACCAGATACGCTGCTCCAAAGCTTGTGCGTCATCCTCAAATCCCAACCGGCGCAGCACCGATATATTCATTAATACGCGAAGTAAGGGTGTAGGATGTGAAGAAGGACTGTTTATGCCGTACCACCCACCTACATTATTAAAGCCGATTAATTCCTGCATTGTGGCAACTGCTGACGGGCCGCACATCAATAAACCAAACAGGTCGGCAAATACTTCATTAAGCCAACTACTCCAGAGTGTACTGGCGAACTGAACCGGCGTCTTTTCTACCACTACCGTGCGGTTATTAACCTTAAGCGCAGCATAAACCGGGGAGTATAACACCGAGCCGGAAAGCAAAACTTTTTCTACCACAGAAGTAACCAGGTAATCCAATTCATTCCCCAGATTATCAATGCAGAAAAAAATATCATGCCCGGTTTCATGGGCCAGAGCAGTCCATCTCCACACATTGCTTAAAGCAGCACGGGGCATATGAATTATAGCCAAAGGCCGGTCTATTGTTGGGGGTAAGGTATAATAAGCCCTAGCTCCCCCACGTCCCAGAAATGCCAAGGGGGTAGCTTGCTCCCAATAGGATGTGCGAACTTTATTTAATGCAGGATTTTTCAAAAACCGCCAGAAAAAGTTAGCTACCAAATTATCTGCCGCGGAAAGTTCAGCGTTAAATAGCACGGCGTAACGCTGCAGCACCATATTAACAAAATCAAACCAGTACCCCGTTATCTTATCTTGTTCAACTTCTTTTTTCTTGAAGGTGCGATCAAACCAGTCAAAAACATGTCCCAGTTCGTGAATACGCGTTATTAACGAAGGAGTAGCCCGGGCTAATAACATAACTTCTTCCAGGTCTTTACGATAATTTAAAACGCGTTGGTGGCTGATTGCATTTAATAAACTGATATCGTACATACATTACCTCAGTCCTCATTTACAGTGTTTGTAAATACATTACTTAAAGCCGATACACTGAACGAACCCAGCGGAATGGAGATTACCATAAGGAGGGCTCAAAAATCACATAAAATTGCTATTGTAATAGTTTTACCCAGTTATTGACTGTAAGATGTTGAAAATTTTTTTAATAAAGAAAAGCTTTTTACCCGGTTATTTTTAAAATATGATGAAGGTATGTATGCGTAAAAAAAGCGGTCTCCGGCACCACGCCGAAGACCGCTTTTTTTGCACTGTTTACACCAATTGCTTTTGTCAATTAGTTAGCTTCCTTTGGTTTATCAGGTATTTTTAACTTTTGACCCAATTGCAAAAACGATTCAGGTGATATACCATTAAGTTCGGCTATTTTAGATGCATAAATCTCCGTGCCATAAAATGCTATAGAAATGCTGGTTAAAGAATCACCAGGCTTTACCTCATACATGGTATAGTTGCCTTCGGTTTGTTTGCTTTCCAGCTGCTTGCTATCCGATTGCTCGTTTTTTTCTCCAGTGCTTTTTTGAACATTGTTATTGTCTATATTTTTTAAGGTAGCAATTTGTTCTTTAAGAGTTTTCACCTCAAGCTTAAGTTTATTATTATCTATTATCAAAAAAAGTCTTTCATTATTGACATACCATAAGCCAATTAAAGATATAATCGCCAGCAGCATAGCCGAAAAAGCAAAAATCTGCCAACCAAATTGTTTATTTTTTTTGTTATTACTTTCCTCGATTTCATTTAAATTAATATTCTCAATATCAGTCATATTTAACAACATCTTTCCATCTTTCTACATAATAATATAATAATTATACCATAAACCAATAGCATTCTTAATTTGCATGTTTTTCCATATATTTAAAATAAAACAAGAAAATAAAGCCTTAAACGCAAATCAGTTAGACATAACATCACCATTGTACCTGTAACGCTTTCAGTATAACTATACCTGTTGTATTTTGTCCACAACGGTATACCTTCACCGTCAAAAAACCTGACAGATTATAGCCCTTTAACTCCCTGTTCCTCAACCCACTGTGCAATTTCCTTGCATGTAACGCGTTCCACAAAGCTATGATAGCCCTCCCTCATCACTATTATATTTGTGTTTACATACGGTACCACCAGCTGAATTTTGCCGGTCGGTTCCACAATCAGGGCCTGAAAACCCAGTTTGCGAATAAACCGCATGCACTCCTCAACGTTATCAGCATCCATACGGTTAAAGGCCTCGTCAAAAACAACCAGGCGCAGCGTGTCCTTTTTTCGATAGAGATGGTACACCTGGTAAAAGGAAGCTAAAATAGCCACATAAAAAGGTATCTGGGCGCCACCTCCCGACTCGGTTCGGGACACCTTGGAAAAAAAACTTTTGTTACCCTGTTCATCGGTGATTATAATGTCAAAGTCAAGGTAAGAACGGTAATCGGTAAGTTCCTGCATTTTATCCTGCCGGTCATTGGAGGTAATTTCCTCAAAAAGACGATTGAAACTATCACCGTATATGTCCTGAAACACCGTACTGAAAAGTAATTCGCTTGTTCCCAACTGGGAACCCTCTATCATTTCGTAAAATTCGCGTAACTCGGGCTTGGGGGTCAGGCTGAACCTGTAGGAATAATTGCCGAATTTTAAATCCTGCAGTGCAAAGTTCAGCTCATCTATTTCTTCATGGGCCAGCCTGATGGCCTCATGCAAACGCGACAGAAAATGTTCTTTTAAAGCTTGCTCCGCCTTTTTCCGTGCTTCCCCGGCTTTCTCGCTATATTCGGGCAGGTGAATCTCTTTTAAAAAATGCAACCGCTGTGCATATAATTGGTTATCCGGCGCTGTAACATCGGCTAGAAAATTAAATTTTTTATTAAATTCATGCCGGACGTTAACCACTTGATCCATTTGATTTTTAATTTTGGTTCCCAGGCCTTGAATACTTACATAGTAATTTCGCGCCAGTTCGGCGGGCGACCGTTGTTCACTTTCCCGCTCCCATTTATCCCGGCATGCTTCCTTTAATTCTTCCGTTAGTTTTTCCACATATGCTTGATACTCTTTATTGCAATTATCTTTTTCCACCGTAAGCTGCTGCAGTTTCTGCTCATACAATTCGAGTTTCGCTTGCATTTGGCCTTTTTCAGTGTTAATTTCACCTATTTTTTTGTCACACCGTCCAATTTCGGTTTCTTTTTCCTTTTTTGCTTTTTCCAACATCTCCAATTCTGAACGGTCAAGATAAAGTAATTCCTGTTGTGCTTGCACCAGTTCCCATTCCAGATTTTCCAACTCTTTACATTCAGCAAAATCCTTTTGCCACTGTTGGTAAAGGTAATCCTTGTCACTGTTTAAATTTAAAACGCTGTCGGCTTTTTTAAATCTGTCTTTAATGAGAGATAATTCCCCCCGGCACCGTTTCAACTCTTCCCGCTTACCGGCCAGCTGTACCTGCATGGCTTTTTCGCCAATGTATGGCACTTCGTAGCGCCTCTTGGGGATTTGGCGGGCGGTATAATTTTGGTAAAGCATGCAGGTATTGGTAATGGCCCGCTTGTAGAGTTTCAAATCATTTTCCGATGTACATTTAATAACCCCGCCCAAAAGCCAATCGGCGTAAGCGCGAATATAATCCTTTTGGGCGACAATCTCTTCGGCAAGGCTCCCCTCAAGCGGCGGCCTTACCTCCTTTACAAGCTTGTCCGTATTTACCAGGCCCACGTTTTCCATACCGTGGGTGAATTTATAACTTTCATAAATACCCAATGCCTGGTCAAAGTATCCGGGAGGCACCAGAAGGTCAAACTTTTGGGTGGAAAGGTAACCCTCTATGGCGTTTTGCCACCGCCGGTCACGAATGTCTATAGCCTCGCAAAAAACTTCAACCGGGACGCATTCCTGGTCGTCTTCCGGCAAAAGATGCTCCTCCAGGAGCTTTTTTAGCTTCATAACGGAAGAATTGCTGCTCAATACCCGGTTTTTTTCCAGGCTTTTAATGGCCAGTTCAATTTCCTTCACCTGCCTTTGCAATGCTTCTTGCTGCCTTTGCCATTCCGATGCCTGAACAATGAGCCATCGCATACTTTCTTTCCAGGAACGAGCCAGCTTGCCCAAGTCCGTAGGGAAATAACCCACATCCAGAAACATAAGCCATGCCTGCTTATCTTCCATAAGGGAGTCAGTTAATTCGGGAGGTGCCTCCACCCAGCGCAAAACCTCGCTAATCTTTTCCCTGTCCCGCATGTCCAATTTAACCTGGTGCAACAGGTTCTGTCGTTTCTCCGTTAATCTTTCCAATTGTTCTTTTAGCAATGCAATCTGTTGCCTTAATTGTTTTTCCTTTTGGACAACCTCATTTTCTTTGATTTTTTCAATTAATTTTTCCTTTTCGGCATGCAGTTTTTTGTATTTTTCCTCCAACTCCCGCAGTTCCCCCAAAAGCCACCGGAAACGCTCCTTGGTCTTTTGGTATTGCTGCCGGGTTTCTTCCGTTTCCCGCGCTTTTTGCTCAAAGTTACCCCTTAATAACATATATCGCCCGACTGCTTGCTGCCGCCGCAAATTTTCAACTTTTCCGTATTCCCGGCATTCTTCCTCCAAAGCTGCTATTTCCGCTTCGGTGTTTAAAATTTGTTCTTCCATTTGGCGGTATCTTTCAGCGTAATCCCGCATAGTGTCCACGTCTACGGGCCGCTCCTCCAGTATATAGCTGTAAATAAACTTGCGGAGGTTTGTTATTGGCTTAAAGGAGATTCCTTTAACGAAAAGTGAAAAAAATGATTCCTTGATCCCGCCGAATAGCTGGCGCAGATCGTTTCTGTAGCCCTCGATATCGTTACGGTACTGGCGAAAATTGCACCCCCTGGATTTGATGTGACGGAGAAACTGCTCCCTGTTACGTGGGTACCCGTCTTGTAAAAAGAGATCATCCTCCAACGAACATGCGTCGATTATAAAAAATACGTGCTCCTCCTCCCCGGAGTCGCAATAGTAATCGAAAACCACGCCGATCAAGCAGGATTCGTTGGTCGTTGAATGGGTCATCTCAAGCACTATGTAGCTGGAAAAGTCCTCTTCGTTCCCCCGCAAATAGGTATACTTGCCTTCCGTGCCGGTCCTGCCCCGCAGGTAACTTTTAAGGTTTCTTTCAGTCTTTTCATCAAAAGCGGCGGAATTGAACAGGACTTTTTTCATATTGGAAACAATGACCACCTGCAGAGCATCGATCAGCGTAGACTTACCTGCCTTGTTGTTCCCGGTAATGAGAGCACTGCCGTCAACCGGGATAGTCTCATTTGTAAAATAATGCCAGTTAATCAGCTTTATCCCGGTCAATAACATCGTCTTCATCCCCCTTTGCCTTATTTGCCTTGATCCAAGTTGCCAATCTTTCCACGCTGGCCACATCAACAACCAGAAGGAGAGAAGGATATAGGATATAGACAGCGTCCGGGTCCTTCCATTGCCCGCGCTTCAAGTCCAAAATAGAAAAGTTGCTGAAAAGTTTTAATGCCTTTTCCATGTCATCCCGGGCTGGCAAACGATTTTTTATTTCCAGGGCCATATATTTTTGCTGGATATCCTCACCCGATATCAATATCTCCCGGGTCAGTCGCAAATCCTTTTGCTTTTCATCATAAAGCAGCCTCAGGATAAATAAAAAAATAGTTTCCTGCAAAGTAAAATGGCACCTGTTTTTTCCATAACGGTTGTAGAGTTGAAACACAAAGAGACGCTTATCATGATGCAAATCCCAGCCCGAAAGGAAAAAGTAATCAATAAAGATATCCAGATAACGCTCAACAAACCGGTAATAAAGACGGTCTTCTTCCCGCTCGTACACCAAATAATTCTGGCTTAAAAGTAAGTTTGCCGCCTTACGAAAAGTTTCCTTGTCCTTGTCCGAAAAATCTCCGTATTCCCGGTACCAACTCAACTTTTCTTCTCCTTCCTCTTTATGACCAAATTAGGCACCTCAACCGTACCCCCTTTTATCGCCACTGTTTCGCCTCTTTTCCCTTCCAGGCGGTAGCCGGCCCCGGGGGATTGGCTGTAAAGAATAATGTAAATAAGTTTCACCCACTGGTTTCGGTTCTCAAGAGGTACACGCTCCAGGGGACAAACATCTTGTTCATCCAACAAGCTGTCTACATAATTATTTATTTGCTCCACTGTTACCTCTTCGGCCACCCTCGAACCAAATTGGAAAAGTTTTTCTCTGCGTATCTCATCGGGTACGGAGAAAACGCGCAGAAGTTGGGGATTATGAGCCTGCCGCGCCGCAGGGGGCTTTCTCAGACTCTGGCTGTCCACGACAGTCTGGGGGAAAAGGGCTATGGAACGGGCAACTTCTTCAGGGGCCAACGATTTTTCCCCTGACCCCTTGGCCAATTGCCCCAGGTAAGCCAGCACAGTAAAAATATGCTGGCCGGCCCCCCTGCCCTGGTGCAGTTTGAAGCGAAGGCGGTCCGCCGCTGACCTGGCATACCTGGCATTGCGCCGGTCAATTTCACCAAGCAGCCTGTCCATTTCCTGACCGAAGGACGATTCTATGTACTCAACCCACTCATATAACATGTTCTCGGCGGTCACCCTGTCCGGTGCTCTTTTTTCCTGCACCATGATACCGGCCTGATTAACGATTTCTGCCCGGTTGGAATTCCATTCCCTGATGCGCTTTAATATACCGATGCGGTACTTGGATATATGCTCCGAAGTTTTGAGCCTGTAGTATTGCGCGCCAAGGACCTTGGTCTGGTACTCATCAAAGATTTGACTCAGTATTGCGCGCACATCTTCTGTCTCCAGGAGTTTTTCGGTGTAATTCTTGATGCTGTGATTTAAACTTTTCAAGCCGTCAATCAATTCCCGGGTGGATTCATAAGCTTGCTGCAGGGCAATATAAGAAAACCATTCACTGCCGGTAAGGTTTTGATAAATACTGAGTATCCTTCCCTTAAACTCCACCCGGTAGCCCGTGCGAATTTTGTTCATGGCCTCCAAGATAACAATGGCATAGTCGGGGATTGATATCCTAAAAGTATAATCGGATTCCGGCTCCAGGTTCAGCCATCCTGTGTCCAACAGCCTGCGCAAAAGTTGAAAGGCCCGCTCGCGGGCACTTTTTGCCGCATCCTCCCAATCGCCCTCTTCCTCAACTTGCCATGCTAATTCTCCCATACTTTCCAGGTATTCCGTAAACAGTTCAATTACATGTTCTCGGGAAAGGGTGTAAATTCGTTTCTTGTATTCCCGGTAAACTAAAAATAACAAATCAACATACACTTCTTTAAGACTTCGACTAAAAACAGAGAACAAATTTTCCGGTATCAGTGAAAAAAAATCTTTCCCAAAACTTTGCATATCCACAACCTACTTAAATTTACTGATTTATCTTTTGTTAGTTAAACATAATATATCAAAAAGACAGGGCATCCGGGATAATTAAACAATGATTGACAGCGAAAATTTAAGCCGAACATGGATTTTAAACCATGCCCGGCTTTATTTTTTACCATACTCTTTGTAGGATTTACGTTAAAGATGCCTCGAAAGCCCTGATCATTTCCCTGACCATATGGCCGCCGATTTTACCACCGATATGCCCGCCGATAACACCGGCATCTTTAGATTTTAAATCGCCGTTGTAACCTATTTTCAAAGGAATGCCAACTTCTTGCGCCACTTCATATTTAAAGTTGTTTAACCTGTTTTGATACTCGTACTCGTTATCAACGCCACTAAATTCCGGGAGTTCCTGAATCACAGAAAACTTTAAAGGGTTAAGAAATTCTTTTGCCAATGTGATTCACCTCCAATATTATAGTGTGCTTTTTTAAAGTTATTATACTGACATGATTATACACAATTTCAAAAAGTGGTTCTATGAATTTGTTCATCATCTGCAAGGATGGGGGGAATATTAGTTGATGTCTCAAGAATAATTTCTAGATTATGGATTGACGCTTCGCTTTCCACCAAGATTAATACTTCTCTTATTAATTTATTAATAGAACAATGGGTACGTTTCGAATAACCTGGTCGAGCTAAGTGTAAAAATTCTGAAATAAGCCTGTTGACGTGTTTCAGCTCGGATAACATAATGCTTAAATACTCTTCCTTGGGCGTTCCTTGTAAGTCCTTCTGTAGTAATTGCAAAAAACCATTGATAGTTGTAAGCGGGTTCCTAATTTCGTGTACTGCTACTGCAGCCAGTTGGCCTAAAATAGCCAGCTTTTCTGCTTTAATAATCGCGTTCTCCAATTCTTGCTGCCGTCCCACCGGTATAAAGACTGCCATGGCTCCTATTGTGGTACCGCTTTCATCTGTAATTTGATATGTATTTACCCAATAGGCATTGAATCAATTACAGGAAGCACGGCCTAAGGCTTTAGATCTTGGAATTCCTTGCCTGTAGAAAGGGTTTGCAACAGCTTACTAAAGCCTGTTCTTGAACCATTTAGAAAATCCTGGAGTGGTCGACCTAAAACTTCCTCATACTCAAGTCCGGCCAGCCTGGATAGTGTCCGGTTGATTTCCCGCTCTTTAACCAGAAAGGATGTTAGTCCCAAACGGCGTAACCCGCTGCAAAAGCTATACACAGTCTTACGCAGTGCAAGAGGGTTATCCACGATGTTTCTAAAGTGGCTAATGCTGTCAAACACAATTCGCTTAGCACCAACTTCGTTAACGATCTCTTCAACAAGGTTTATTTCCGCGTTAGCTAATACTTCCGGAGATGTACACAAAATACGCAGCTTATCAGCCTTTTCCAAGCTCTGCAGATTCCAACCAAAGTTCAGAGCATCACGATATATTGACTCGGGCAATTCCTCACAAGTAATAATTACCCCCGGCTCGTTAAATTGCGTAATTCCCCGGTATACAAACTCTATACCAAAAGTGGTTTTACCCGCACCGGGAACCCCTTCTATTAAAACCGAATTGCCTCGTACAATCCCGCCATATACAAGTTCATCAAAGCCATTAATTCCGGTACGTACTTTATCCAAGAAACTTTCCCCCCCTTCCTTTGACTCCTGGTACTAATATTCGAAATTATGCATAAGGAATCCTGCCAAATTATGCATAATTTTCCTCATTTTTTTAAATGTTGCAAGCTGCTCTGCAAGAATTTCGTAACGAAATGGCGGCGGAACCGGCCAATCAAATGACTCTTGTGTTATAAAGATTTTCCAGTTCACCGTCATCAGCAAAACAATTGCGCCAGCTGCTCCATCCCATTGATAAGCCGCGGGCCGGTCCGACACAGAAAGTGGCAGGGGATAGTGTATACACGCCCTGTTTGGGTTGCTATCACATTTTTTAGTAAGGGATTGTTTAAAATGCTCTTAACGTCCCGCACACAGGGACGGTTTATCAGGTTGCAGCCCGGACATCTTTTTTTAATTGGTTCACCAGGGGCGCTGCCACAGGATAAAATAATTTCCGGGTTATAGCCAATTATTTCTTCCCAGGTAATAGAGACATAAGAAATATTTTCAGCAACCGGAATAGGAGCGGCTCCCAAGATACAAAGGGCGTCGTATTGGCAGGATGCCGGGCCGGGGGTCATTAATTTATTCTCGCCCATGATAAATATTACCCTTGGGCGCTGAAGATTTTTAGATTTTTCTTTAATCCTCACAAGCCTATCCCGTAGCTCAAAAATTAATAACCTACCTGATTCACCTTGTTTCGTTAACTCCATTATTTTTTCCATCGCCTCAAAAACTTCGCTGACCGTGCGGGGCTCAAAGTCAAAAACCTGAACACCTGCCCGGCGCAACTCCGCCACACAGCTACTATGCATTCTTCCGCCGGCAAGGACAAGGTCGGGTCGTAAGGACACTATCCTGGCAGGCTCCGGGCAGGCAAAAGTACCAATTTTTTTTATTTGCAAAACGGCAGACGGGTAATCACAGTGTTCAGTAACCCCGACCACATGATCCCCAAGGCCCAGGGCAAACAGTATTTCTGTATGGGAAGGTACCAGTGAAACAATGCGCATAAAAAAATCACTCCCAATTATAGTCTTATGATAATCTGAAAATTTTTGACGGCAATAAAAAAGGGTTCACTTACAAAAAGGTAGAACTCCTTTATCTTGGCAAGGAAAACATTTTTATTTAGCTTTAAAGTAATATTCCTGGATACTATAAACTTATTTATACTATAGATAAAATCCTATAATTTCGTGGGTAAATAAATTTTAAGCGGAGGAAATTGCGATTGAAAAAAGCAGTTGTAGTATTATCAGGAGGTCTCGATAGCACTGTATGCATGTCAGTGGCAAAGCAAGACGGGTATAAAATTTTCCCAATAACATTTTCCTATGGGCAACGCCACAGCAGAGAAGTTGAGCAGGCTAAAAAAGTTGCAGAATTTTACAGGTGTAACAAACACCTTATTTTAGATATTGGATTTTTCAGGGAAATTGGCGCAAGTGCCCTGACATCTTATAACATCGACGTGCCTACGGACAGATCTGTAGAGCAAATGCAAGAGGACATTCCCGTAACTTATGTCCCTTTCAGAAATGCCGTTTTCTTATCAATGGCTGTGGGCTATGCCGAGGCAATACAAGCTGAAAAGATTTACATTGGGGTTAACGCATTGGACTATTCGGGATATCCCGATTGCCGCCCCCGGTTTATACAGGCCTTCCAGGAAGCGGTAAACTTAGGAACGGCAGCATCAGACAAAAATATGCCCATAAAAATTGCCACACCTCTAATATCCTTAACAAAAGGTGAAATCATTAAAGTTGGGGTAAAAAACGGCGCTCCCCTGCACCTTACCACAAGCTGCTATTTAGGTGGGGAAAAAGCCTGCGGCAAATGCGATTCCTGCAGGCTCAGGCTGAAAGGCTTCAGGGAGGCAGGGATTCAGGACCCCATTGAATATGAAATCAAAGATTGAAAGATATACTTTTTTACTTAATACCAATCAGCACATGAAGCTGGGGTAGGACCTTCACATTATCTCCCCAATCAGGGTCCGCGGTGGCATATTCGATAAGCCACTTCAAAACCGGTAAAGGGTCCTCCTTTGTACAGGCCTGCAAAGTAAAAGGGTAGGAAGGATACTGCTTATATATTTGTTTGGCGTAAATATAGTCTTCCTCCGTACCAACTACCAGCTTAAGCTCTTTGGATGTATCACTGTGCATAAACTTGTCGAAGGCTGAGACAGGTGTAACGTTCCCGGAGCTTGGCGGCTTGGGAGATAAACATACATGGTCCGCATTATAAAGCCATGGTGGTATTATTGACCCCTGGGTCTCAATATGTATTACGTAATTTTCCTGGTGAAGCAGGCCGATAAGTTTGTCCAAATCATGGATACATGGATTCCCGCCTGTAACAGTGACTCGACGTGAACCTCCACAGGAACGCTTATTTACTAAATGGACAATTTCTTCTTCACTTAATAACTGTTGCGCCTGGCTTACACTTTGGGCATATTGGGTATCACACCATGAGCACCTGTAGTCACATCCCGCCATTCTAATAAACATGGTGCGGTGCCCGGAGTATAGGCCTTCGCCTTGGATAGTGGGTCCAAAAATTTCACATACTGGAAGTCTGGACATCTGTAACATAAACCTCCACACAACTCGTAGGTGTCTCCCAAAGCTTTATCTTATATAATGTTGGCACCTTATTCTGCAATGAACGGCAAATCCAGATTGCTATGTTTTCTGCAGTGGGTATATAGGGTAAAACATCATTAAGGTAGCAGTGATCCAATTTTTTGATGATATGTTCTTTTACCAGGCTCTTTAGATCATAGAAGTCCATCACCATGCCCGTTTCCGTATTAACCGGACCACGTATGGTAACTTCTAATCTATAGGTGTGACCGTGAACGTTCTTGCAGTGCCCTGGATAATTTGGAAGGGAGTGCGCGCTGTTAAAGGTAAATACCTTAGTAATTGACGCAATGTTTTGAGGTGCCAACAGATACTTCATCCTTTCTGTCACTATGTTATAGCCTTAATTCCATAAAAATAGCAAGTATTTCTTTTTTTATTTTGTCAAATATATTAATTATTCAACAAGGAACTTTGATAACCTTCAATTATGATAAGATTCCAAAACACTGAAATTATATAACAGGTCAAGATAAAAAATAATTTTAGCTTGTACACTTTCAAGAAAAAATTTGCTTTAAAATAAGCAGGCGCCGGTAAAAACCGGCGCCACCTTTAACGTGCCGTTTTACATATACGTTCCCGTCTCCCGATATGACATCGTGGTACCATATTGCGGGTTCGGGGAGACACCCACGGTATAACTATAAGTTAATTCACTATTCCTCATGCTCTGCAGGGCACTGGCCAACTCGTTGATATGCTGCTGCACGCGGTTTAAAACATAGGAAGCCATTTCTATGCGCTCACTGATGGTTTGATTCATTTGACCGGTGGCCTGGGCTATCTCAGCCGCCAGGTTTCTGGCGTTTTGCGCCGCATTAAACGCCCCTTGCATGTTCCCGGCATTTAAAGACATGATAACCTCATCGCAGGCCGCAATCAGGTTCCGGGAAACGCCGACGGTCCTGTTGACCTCGCCCACAATCATCATCCCGTGGCGCACGGCATGCTGGATAAACGGATTGGTCTGATTATGATACATAGTTCAACCTCCTTCTATTTTTTCAAGATTATTATTTATAATCTGCTGTTAAATATACTTATTTCAATTAACTGTAATTACTAAAAAAGAGCGACTGAAGGCCGCTCCGCTTTCCAACAACACAACGCAGTTAACTTATTCATATTTTTGCAGCAATACAAAACCAATAGAACCCCGCCCGTCGGGGTTCTATTGGTTTTGATTATTCAGCCGGTAATTATCAGCCGAGAATTTCCTTGAGATCCTGTTCCGGCGTGGTGATCAGCTTCAGGTTGTAATTCTCCTGGATAACGCCCAGCACGTTAGGCGTCAGGAACGCCGGGGCCGAAGGGCCGATGCGGATATTCTTGATGCCCAGGTGCAACAGTGTAAACAGGATGGATACGGCCTTTTGTTCAAACCAGGACAGCACCAGGCTCAGTGGCAGGTCGTTGACGTCGCAATTGAAGGCCTTGGCCAGGGCGACGGCCACCTGAATCGCCGAATAGGCGTTGTTGCACTGCCCCATGTCCAGCAGGCGCGGAATGCCGTCAATATCACCAAAGTCCAGGTAATTGAAGCGGTATTTGCCGCAACCCAGGGTGAGAATCAGGCAGTCTTCGGGCACCTGCTTGACAAATTCGGTGTAGTAACTGCGAGATGCCTTGGCGCCCTCGCAACCGCCCACCAGGAAAATGTGACGTATTTTACCGGCTTTGACAGCCTCGATCACCTTGTCGGCTATGGACAGCACAAAATTGTGGTGGAATCCGGTGGTCAGCGCGCCGCCTTCTTTCTCCGGCAGGGGCGGCAGGGACTTAGCCTTTTCAATTACCGCCGAAAAGTCCCTGTTTTCAATATGGGTTACGCCCGGCAGCCTGGCAATGCCGCAGGTGAACATGCGATCTTTGTAGGTTTCCTTCGGTACCAGGACACAGTTGGTAGTACCCAGGATGGCGCCGGGGAATTCGTCAAATTCTTTCTTCTGGTTCTGCCAGGCGGAGCCGTAGTGGCCCACCAGGTTTTTGAATTTCTTCAGTTCCGGATAAGCATGGGCCGGCAGCATTTCCCCGTGGGTATAGACATTGACCCCTTCGGCTTCGGCCTGCTTCAGCAGTTCGTAAAGGTCCAGCAGGTCGTGGCCGGTGATGAGAATAGCCGGGCCGGGTTTGAATCCGGTGGATACTTGTGTCGGTTCAGGTGAACCAAACTGGGATACATTTGCCTTATCCAGCAATTCCATGGCCCGCAGGTTCATCTCGCCACACTGCAGCACTTTTTCCACGTGGTTGTTCAGGTCAAAATTGACGTTGGTCAGGGTGGTAAAGAGAGCGTCATGCATAAAGGCATCTACTTGCTCATCCCGGGCGCCCAGTTCCCTGGCGTGAAAAGAATAGGCCGCAACACCTTTCAGCCCGATAAGCAGGGCGTCCTGCAGGCTGGCCACATCCTCATTCTTGCCGCAAACCCCCACTTTGGTGCAGCCGGTTCCGCCGGCAGTTTGTTCACACTGGTAACAAAACATTACTATCTTCCTCCTTTTTATTATTGATAATCCTATTTATTGCTCGGTTGTTTATTGGTTGATTATACTTTACAGGAAAATTTTTGACCGTACTATGATTTATCTCACACCATAAGTTTTAGATTTATCACACCCCTTAATGCGGAAACAATTACCGGGTGTATAATGAAAGCGCTTTGACCAAAATATCCTACATGAAAACGACAACTAACAATATTTCAACATTAAAAGTAGCGGCGGTTTATATGGGGACCGTAGTCGGCGCGGGATTCGCATCCGGCCAGGAAGTGCTACAGTTTTTTAGTTTTTTTGGTATCACCGGCATTTTCGGCTTATTGGTGGCCGCCTTGTTATTTGTCTTCTTCGGACTGGTGATACTGGAACTGGGCCGCCGGTTGAATGCCGATTCCCATCGGGAAGTCATTCAGTATGCCGGTGGGCGCTGGCTCGGCACAGTCATTGACGGTGTCATCACGTTCTTTTTATTTGGTGCGTTAACCGCCATGGCGGCCGGGGCCGGGGCCATATTCGAAGAACAATTCGGCCTGCCGTTTATACTGGGCAGCCTGGTAATGGTGATCATTACCATGCTGACCGTGCTGCTGGGTATATCAGGCGTGATCAACGCCATCAGTTTTGTGGTGCCCGCTTTGCTGGTTTCCGTGCTGGGCATTACCGTTGCAACGTTGGTTACATCACCCCTCAACCCGGGGGAAGTCACCGATTGGGCCCGGGCGGCCCGGGCTGCCGTGCCCTCCTGGCCCCTGTCGGCCATCACTTACGTTTCCTATAACCTGGTGCTGGGCGTTTCCGTACTGGCCCCGCTGGGCAAACATGTGAACAATCCGAAGACTTTACAAAAAGGAGCATTGTTGGGAGGTATCGGCCTGGGCATCGGCGCCCTGGCCATCAATTTGACCATGCTGTCGAGGATACCCGAGGTTGCGGGGTACGAAGTGCCCATGGTATTTGTGGCTGCCCAGTTCTCACCGTTGATTCAAATTGCTTACAGCGTGGTGCTGCTGGCGGAAATCTATACGACCGCCGTGGGCAGCCTCTACGGGTTTGCCGAAAGAATTACGGACCAAGGCAAGCCCTTGTTCAAGTGGCTGGTCATCGGTACCGGCATTGTGGCTTTCGCTGCCAGCCAGTTTGGTTTCTCCACTCTGGTACGCGTACTTTACCCTGCAGTGGGCTACGCGGGGTTGTTAATGCTGGGTGGGCTGTTGTACGGGTACGCCAAGGAACACCTGATCGCCCAACCGGCCTATAAAAGGGAATAAAGCAAGGGAACACCGCAAGCGGGCAGGTGATAGCGCAGCACGCCGGCACTGCTTAATTTCATAAACGAGGTGATTGTTTTGCCAAACAAACGCACAAATAAACCCCGCTCCTATGGAGTTACAGGCGATTACATGACGGCCGGGATCGAGGATTTAAATATAGAACCGAAAACACCGCATCGACTGCCGGGCCGGGAAAACCCGCCCAAACCATGGGACGACCGCAAAGGGGCCGGAATGAGCCTGGGTGAACTGGTAAAGGAAAAAGTAGCGGACATGATAGACAAAAAATGAGGGGTGGTATTCGCCACCCCTCATTTTTCCGGTAAAAGTCGTACGGCAAGTTCAGCGACAGTGGTTTCCCGCAATACACCGTCTTCATATAAAGGAACGGTGCTCCGGTCATCCAGCAGGTGCCGGTAACGGTTATCCAGCTTTTCCCCGATAATAAATAAAAACCGGAGAACATAACCCCGCAGCACCGGGTCGGGATCGGATAAAAACGCCAGCATCTCGGGTACCGCTGCCCGCACCAGGTCGGGTGAGGCCTGAGCAATCCTACCGGCCGCCCATACCACTCCCCGCCGCAACATTTCTTCATCAGTAAACGAAAGGATAATGGAAGCAAATTCTTTAAACTGTATCGGCCGGCGGTATATAATCTCGCCCATGCATTCCGGGGCGCTCCAACCGATACCACCGGATTCGTCGTTAATGGACCAGAACAAGGAGCGAATAATATTTCTGGCCCCCTCGGGATCCGATTCAGCCAATTTATCCACCACCACCCCCATTGCCTCAATGGCCCGCCAGCGCAAAAGTGTTTCCGTACTGTATAAAAGCCTTTTTAAGTACCTGACAGTCCCCCGCTTTTGGATTACCAGTTCAGCTATTTTAATGAACTTTCGTTCCTCAAGCAATTTAACAAACTCCTGTTTGGATGCCTGATTCATCATTATCTCCCCCCCACAGGTTATTTTAACGCATTCGGCCGCTTCATGGCAGGCAGCAAGTATGCTAAACTGATAATAACAGAAAAAAACGGGAAGGGATCAGTTTGGCTAAAACTGTATATGGCAACACCCGGGGGATCAAAAAAAACGATCTCGCTTTATTGCAAAGCATTTATAGTTATACCGTAGATAAAAACAATATCATATCTATGGAAATAGCCCGTCTACTGGCCGCCATATCCTGGGACTGCCAGCGCGAACTGGTGGTTTTCGTGGATAGGGGCGGTCATGTGGTATCCGTGGGCGCGGGTGATTTTGCCACTGCGCCCCTCCAAGCCCGGGACAGGCGCCGCGGAGAATTCCGACTGTCCGGTTTGCGCTGCATCCATACTCACCCTTCGGGAAGCGGAGCGCTGAGCCCGGTAGATTACGCCGCCCTTCTGGATATGCGCCTGGACCTGATGGTGGCTTTGGGAGTACGGGATGGAAAAATTAAGGAGGCCTATATGGCCTGCCTGGATCCGCAGGACGGTGTTTTAACCCGCGCCTTTCAAACCTTTGGCCCCATGTCCGAACAAGAAATGAGCGGGTTCCCAATCTTGCCGCTGATCCAGGAAATCGAAACCGGAATCACCCCCCCGTCTTCGATACAAACCGGTGAACACCGCCATGCGGAGCGAGCCATACTGGTAACCATAGAAAGCAATGAATCCCTGGACGAACTGGCCCAGTTGGCAGACACCGCCGGCGCTTTGACCGTGGCGCGGGTCGTACAGCAAAGAAACCGGCCTGATACAACTTACTTTATCGGGCGGGGCAAGGTGGAGGAACTGGCGCTGCTCAGACAGCGCCTGGCAGCGGACCTGGTAATATTTGACGATGAACTGACCCCCACGCAGGCCCGTAACCTGCAAAACGCCATCGGCTGCCGCGTCATAGACCGAACAGCTTTAATCCTGGATATTTTCGCCCAGCGGGCGCAAACCAAAGAGGGCAAGCTGCAGGTGGAACTGGCCCAACTACGCTATTTGCTGCCCCGCCTTACCGGCCTGGGCGTGGTCCTGTCCCGGTTGGGCGGCGGCATAGGCACCAGGGGGCCCGGCGAAACCAAGCTGGAAACGGACCGCCGGCACATTCGGCGCCGCATTGATGACCTGACCCGCGCGCTGGAGCAAGTGCGCCGGCACCGCCGGCAGCACCGGCAAAACCGCCGGGAGGCCGCCATCCCGGTTATAGCACTGGTGGGGTATACCAACGCCGGCAAGAGTACCTTGCTCAACGCCCTGACCGGGGCAGGGGTATTAACGGCCAACAGGTTGTTTGCCACCCTGGACCCCACCACCCGCCTCCTGCAACTGCCCGATAACCGGGAAGTGCTTTTAACGGATACGGTGGGATTTATCCGTAAATTACCACACCACTTGGTGGCGGCCTTTCGGGCCACCCTGGAAGAGGTTACGGAAGCGGACCTGCTATTGCACGTGGTTGACGCGGACCATGATCGTCTGCAAGAGCAAATCGCGGCGGTAAATTCGGTTTTAAAAGATCTGGGCGCGCACGACAAAAAGACCATACTGGTTTTTAACAAAACGGACCGCCCGGTTGATTCCGTACTGCTGGAAGAAGTTGAATTCTCCTGTCCCCACAGGGTTGTCAGGGTTTCCGCCAGAACAGGTGCGGGACTGGAATATTTGAGAAAATTAATTGCTGAATATACCCATCAACCCCGGAGAATATTGCGGGGGAAGCTACCCTATGACCGGACCGACCTGGTGGCCCTGCTGCACAGAGAGGGGGCGGTTTATCAAGAACATTACACCGAAGACGGCATCTGGGTGGAAGCAGCCGTGGACGAATCCCTCCGGACCGCCATTGCCCCGTTCATCAAGCCACACTGAACACGGGTACACAAAGACACATTAGGCATGTGTTGACCAAAAAACATAGCCGCCCTTGCCGGGCGGCTTAACTTTTCATGGCGCCACGTACAATTACAGCGCCCCCAAAACCTGTCATGTTGTTATCATACTCGGACTTCCTGTCCAGCGCTTCCCGGTAATCCAAACCACTGTGTATAACCTGCTGGCTGCCGGTAAAGGGCTGAATCCATACCACTTCCCAGGTCCCTTCATTGTTCATCTCCCAACCACCTCAGTCCAAATATATACTAACCTTTAATTATATTTATGTTTAGTAGTATCTCAAGTTCTGTTGTGCTATGTATTTAAAAAAAAGGTTATCCCGCAATCCCTTAAGTCAATACCCTTCACCCGGTAACCCATACGCTTTCTGATAAAACGGCCTTTGACCGTTGGTTACAAAAATATTTTTTTGAAAAGATACGATATGAAAATCCAACTCTCGGCTGATCTCAAGCGCTTCCTGGCTTGTATAAGATTCAAACAGTTTATAGAGTTCCAGGCGCAACTTTTCTATTTTTTCCAATGTTTCAATTTTGTTTATCTCCACAACAAAAATACCTCCTGTAAAATGGGATGGCAAGGTAATATAAAATTAAGGTAACAGATTTAACATTTAACAATACTTCCTTTTATTGTTAAAATATAACTAATTGGTTAAAGTATTTTCTTGTTTGTTCCTACGGTATCCAAATTACTTAATATAAATTCCGGTTTTACTCTCAGTGCATTAGCTATTATTGTCAAAGTTTTGATAGACGGGTTACATCGTCCATGTTCAATATCACACAGGAACCCGTGCGATAGTCCCGTAATTTGGGCCAATCTGCGCAATGAAAAGTTTTGTTGTTCACGCAATTGTTTAATCTTTAAACCAATCATGTTTTCCTGCCCCCTTCATATATTTAAGTGTATGTCATCAACGACCATTTGTAAATGCATTCGGTCGGCCACATCGATCAATTACATTTTAAAATCTAAGGAATTCTTTTTCATCCTAGGCCAATCCAAAAATATTGCGGTCGCTAAATACGACCGCCGTAATGCTTCTACTGTTTGCATAATATTATGTATAATTAGTGTTGTACGGCAATAACGAACAGGAGTTGTAATTTTATGAACGAAATAGGCGCTCGATTGAAATACTTTCGAAAACAGAAAGGATTATCTCTCCGAACCCTGGGTAAACTTGCTCATGTATCTCATTCCTTTATCGCTGATATCGAATCAGGTCGTAGTAAACCATCACTGGACACTATTCAATCTCTGGTTAAGGCCTTAGATATTTCTTTCTCTGAATTGGTAGAAGATACAGCATTTTTAACCAAAACTTATGGAACTTTTAAAATAAGAAATGAAAATGTTGTTTGTGAAGAATTACAGATTTATGAATATCTAAAAGAAATCAATCAAAGAGAAGACCTGCAACTTCTTTTTAAACAAATTCGCCGGTTATCACCCGAATCAATACGCCGGGTAATCCGGTATATAAAAATGGTTGAGGATGAAGAATCCAAATCAAAAAACATATAAATATATAAACATAAAAACCGGACCGGAACGTCTTGTCCCAACCCGGCTAAACGATTTTTTAACGACCCAGTTGCGATAATTTATCCATATATTTTTTCATCTACCGCACCGGCTTCGGGAGCATCCATTTCGTAGTCCCGCTCACGACGAGACTCTTGAGCCTTATGATACTCACGGTACCACTCGTGCGCGGTTATCACGGACATTACCTCGTTGGTACCGGTCCATATGGAAGGCAAATAAATAGATTTTGTCTTATAAATTTAAGGTATATCATCTCGCCCCATAAAACACCGGCCACGATAATAACCAGAGACAAGTGTAGCACCAGGCTACACCAAGGGCCTAAATTACCCTTGCTTATGTAAAAAAAAGTCGTCTCCTGTTCCCCTATTTTCTTAATCCCATAGCCCCGGGAACGGAAAAAGCGGGATACATCATTTTCCATTGAGGAGCTGTCCGCGACCACTGTTCTGCAGTATCCCAAAGGCATAACGCCAGGATCGTTTTTTTAATATAAGGTTCTGGAATTGTCGAGTTAATGAGCATATTGACCCGGTTAATTGTACAAATAATTAGATTCATGCACAATAAACCAACAATTAGAATAAACCACGTTGAGCTGTAAATACCACCGCTCCCGGAGGTGGACGACAGAATTGTAGCCAGTGCCAGCACCCCGGAAAAAACCAAAATCAGGGCAATTCCAAAGCGCATGGAAGAAAAGAGAAGGATATTAAACGGGCTATCATTGAGCAGGAAGAAAAACTGCTTGCCCACGGATTCCATCGAACTGATTGATTAACGCGTTAGCCTTGGGCTGATCAGCTACAGCTATCAAACCAAGCAACCGGCTCTGGCTGCCTATGAGTACAACGGTTTTCCCTTCGCCCTGCATGCACACGATATCCGTTTGACGAGGTTTTAATTGCCAGGATAGTTAAGTTTCTACTGACGAAGCCGCCCCCAGTGGGTGGCTTTCGTCAGTAAGTAAGTATTTGCTTGAAACGGCATCAATATTTTTCTTGAGCGTTGCTAAAGATATTAATCAATAAAAAAATTTTTATATTCTCAGCGCTGCCAAGTCTACCTTAGGTACTAGCCCTTCTTGCGAAGCCCGGCTGAGCAGGGTGGTTACCGCCTCATAGCCTACCTCGCCTAAATTTTCGCTGAATTCGTTTACATAAAGGTTAATGTGCGCTTTTACTATTTCAGGAGACATCTCCTGGGCGTGGCTTAGCACGTAATCCTGTGACGCCTCCGGATGTGTCCAGGCGTATTTTACCGATGCCCGAATCCAATCGGCAATCGCAGGTAGATCCAGTGACCGGCGAGCAATGATCGCTCCCAGCGGAATTGGCAAGCTGGTATCGGCCTCCCACCAGCTGCCCAAGTCAGCCAAAAGAGTTAGCCCATACGCAGGATAAGTAAAGCGTGCCTCGTGAATTACCAGGCCTGCATCAACCTTACCATCGCGCACCGCCGGCATAATCTCATGAAATGGGAGAATCACAATCTCGCCCACGCCACCCGGTACATGTTGAGCTGCCCATAGCCGAAACAGTAAATAGGCGGTTGAACGCTCGCTAGGTACCGCCACCCGTCTACCAGTAAGCACCGCTGGGTCGTTAGTGCCGCCTGCTTTCTTTGACATCAGTACCAGTGGCCCGCATCCTCTACCCAACGCCCCACCGCAAGGAAGTAGCGCATACTGGGATAACACCCAGGGTAGCGCCGCATAGGAAATCTTGACCACCTCCGGCCCGTCAAAGCTAGCTGCCAAGCTGTTCGTAATGTCGATATCTGCATAGGTGACATCAAATTCCGGCGCACCGGGTATTAGCCTGTGCACCAAAGCATGAAAAATAAACGTGTCGTTGGGGCAAGGAGAGAAGGCAATTTTCATGGTAGCACCTCCAATAATACTGAGCTAGCTGACTCCAGAATATCCAGAGCTTCTTTGATGCGCCATGCAGCCCGGTCACGTGGGCCGACCAGGTTTGAAATGGCCCGGAGCTCCAAAATTGGTATACCGAGATCGTTAGTTGCTGCGAAAGCCACGCCATACCCTTCCATAGCCTCGGCGGTAGCGCCCGGCACCCGCGCGGCCAGTTCTGCGGCACTCTCAGCAGTTCCCGTCACCGTTGATACGGTGAGCACAGGGCCAATTTCAACCGGAAACTTGGCCGCAGTCAGTGCCTCCACAACACTGTTCACTAAGCTAGCATCTACCTGGATACGGGTGGGCCCAAATCCCAACTCATCCAAACTACTAAAACCCTCAGAGGTCTCCACTCCCAGGTCGGCAGCGACGATCTCGTTCGCCACCACCAGAGAGCCTACCTCAGCCTTACCAGGAAAGCCTCCGCCAATACCCGCGCTCACAACCAAGCCGTAATCATTAGTTACCAGCGCCTTTGCCGTGTTGACAGCGGCCGATACCGGGCCGACACCCACAATTAATACGTCAAACCTTCTATCGCCGCGCAGCCCACGCAACACCGCTTCCCTCTCCGCCGAGACAGCGGTCAATACAAGGACACGCATTCCCGGCTCCCACTTGCGGGGATTTGTAATATTCGGATTTTTTTCGTTTGTAAGCAGATCCATTTTTTTCTCCTTGATATTGTTAACCATGTGTTGCATTTAGTTTTTATTTTATCATTAAAAGTTATGGTTTAGACCAATATCCTTTTTGTCTCCGAACGGAGTATAGCACACCTTTCAATCTCAGCTAAAAATTCGGCCCGGTACGGTTCCGGTAATAGGTTTCCGCAGCGTTTGAGTTCTCCGAATCGTATATCATGCCCATAATCCTTTTTTTTAAGGAAAATCGGCTTTTTTTGAGTACCACTCGAAATTAAATAATTTTTTTATTTTATCCGCCGTTTGGAACTGGATCCCCAAGAAGGACTTGTTTATGTAATATTTTGGCCTGATCCATTCGGCAGCAAGGAAAGGGAAAGGTTAATACTCAGAAAAAAGAACAACCCCGGTCCCGCTGAAAAGGGTCCGGGGAGTTATGAAATGGGTTGGTGCCGGAGACCGGAATCGTTTTCATATGTCAGTTATTACGGAACAACACATAATAGAGCAAAAACGAAAGAGAAATCGCCCAAAGCAAGGCTTAAAATAAAATAGGCATCCTGGAGATGCTATGCTGAAACGCCCACCAAAAGAAGAAAGCCCCTGGTGTGCCTTGTAACTCCGCAGGATAAACCTAGACGAGATGGGCACAAAACTTTCTTTCCAGCACTATGCACTGGGGCAGGTACCCTGTCCCACTGCATAGTGTAAGATATAATATAAATTAGAATTGTCGTTTTATTTAAAAAAAATCTAACTCAGGCTTTAACATATCGCAAGGTAGAAAATTCAACCGGAAACTCTGGATCGCTGGCAACATACGGAAATACTCATCTTGCTAGATATAGACTATGACCGCATTATCTGACAGGTAGAAAATCCTTATCTGCTTTTTATGTAATAACTTATTGCTTGCTTTCAACGGGTAAGCCGGTGCAAGCATTATTTAATATGATGTTCCAATTTTATAATTAGTTCCAATAAAGCTTGGTGGGACAAGATACTTTTCCCTTTGTCCCGTGTTATACACGTATCCCGTTGCGCTACCGCATGCCTTTCCCCTGAGCTACCGTAACTGGAGAACTAAAAAATTAATGGTTCCCTTCAATACTAACAAGAAAAACAATCACGCCAGTAATTACTGCCCCTTTTTTACTTAAGGACGGAGACTTCACGGCGAGAAATAACCGCATTATAAAAACTTTTTCTGTGTATTTAACATTACTTTTCTGTTCCTTTTTATTCCCATAAAATATTGGATCAGAAATGCAATCATCACTCCAGTTAAAGCAGTAACATCCGTAACCCAACCGCCATCTATAAAGAGAAACGCCGAGATTGCCAGTAGTACTCTGGTTATCCAACCCCATTTAAAAAATAGAAAGCCTTCCATCCCGGCAACCAAGCAACAGACCCCTATGGTAGAAGTTAAGATAGAAAGGGTAATGGTTTCCGGTGTTCCCACCAACAGTAAACTTGGTGAAAAGACAAACATAAACGGGATAATATAAGCTAATATGCCTAACCGGAAAGAAGCAACGCCTGTCCTGTTAGGGTTGGCTTTAGCAATTGCTGCTGCCGCATATGAGGTAATAGCCACAGGTGGTGTTAAGGCAGCAATTGTAGAGAAGAAGAATAGAAACATATGCGCCGCTATTGGCATAACCCCCAACTCTACAAGGGGCGGTACGAGAATGGATACCAAAATAATGTAGACTGCTGTTGGTGGCATGCCAAATCCCAGAATAATCGAGATGATCGCGGTTAGTATTAAAGCAATAATTATACTTCCGTTTGAAAGCTCAATCAAGGTATAGGATATTTTTGCTCCAAGACCGGTTATTGCGATAACCCCTACGATAATACCTGCACTGGCACAAGCTGCAGCTATAGAAATTACTTCTTTTGATCCATTTTCCAGCGCTTGCAAAATCTTCTCCATATTAGGCCGCGTTTTTGGACTAACATAAGCGATTAAGATAGACAATATAGTAGACCAGAACGCAGCCTTCATCGGACTCCAACCAATTAAGATCATTCCAATAAGGGATATTAAAGGAATGGCCAGGTGTCCCCGTTTTTTAATGGTATCGCTTATTTTGGGAAGCTGCTTGGCCTCTATTCCAACGATACCTTCCTTAACAGCTTTGGAATCAATACCAAGCATTAAAGAAAAGTAAAAGAGAAATGCAGGAATAATAGCTGCTGCCGCAACTTCCGTATAAGGAATATTTAAATACTCGGCCATAATAAAGGCACCTGCTCCCATAATAGGAGGAGTAATCATCCCGCCGGTGGAAGCAACCGCCTCGATTGCCCCGGCTAAATGTGATTTAAACCCTACCTTCTTCATTAATGGTATGGTAAATGTCCCGGTAGTGGCAACATTTGCAACCGGAGCTCCGGATAACATTCCCATCAACCCGCTGGAAATCACTGCAGTTTTGGCCGGCCCGGCTCGGAATCTGCCGGTTAATGCATACGAGATATCAATAAACCATTTTCCACCGCCAAATTTCTCCAAAAAAGAGCCAAATAGCACAAACACGATAATAAAAGTCGCTGATATCCCCATGGGAATCCCAAAAATACCCTCTGTTGTAAAATAAAGAAAGTTGACTAACCGTTCTAGCGATTGCCCCCTATGCCCTAAAGGGGCTGGAAAATATGGCCCTAATAGGGAGTAAGCAATAAAAAGCAGCGCTGTAATCATCAAGAATTTCCCAGTCGTTTTTCGAGTGGCTTCCAGTACAACGACGATCATAACTACTGCCATGAATGTATCCCAAATAGGGGTTGCCCCTACTTTCAAGACCCGATCTTGCCAAACCGCAAGAAGATAGATCCCGCTGGAAAAAGCGCCGCAAAGAACCAGGGTATTCCATATGGTGGAAAACCTTTTACCCCATAAGGGTTTTTCCTTACTCGTCGATTGATAAAGAATAAATAAGCTAACAGATAGAAAAAGCCAGTGCAATCCCCTTTGAGCAGTTGCGGATAATAAACCAAATCCCGCAGTATATAGTGCAAATATTGAATTAATTATGAGTAATATTCGCCCTATTTTTTGAGCCTGAATGTAAGATAGCATCTTATTTTAAAACTCCCACTTCTTTAAAATATTTTGCTGCTCCGGGGTGCAACGGAATAGGTGTTCTGGTAACTGCTTCCTCTAAGGAAAATCCTTTTGCTGCGGGATGGGATTCCTTTACTTTTTCTATGTTCTCAAAGATTGCTTTGGTGATCTTATAAACCATATCCTCATCCAAATCTTTCTTTACAATCATCATATTGGTTAAATATACCGTTTTAATATCCTGATTTGTTCCGTACATATCTTTAGGAAGAGTAATTTGGTCCAAATAAGCAAATTTCTCTAATAGTTGGTTAATTTTTTCCGGTTCAATGGAAATTAATTCAAATTTTTTTCCAGAGGCTTCAAGTTCTTTGATGGCGGCGGCAGGTGCTGCAGATTGGACTATGACCGCATCCACGTTGTTATCCGATAACATTGAAACTCCTTCACTATATGAAACATACGTAGGCTGGATATCAGCTAAAGAAAAGTTATACACACTGAGGATATCCGTAATAACGTTAATAGCTCCACCACCGGAAGGTCCTAATACAACCTTTTTCCCTTTGAGATCGGCGACGGAATTAATTCCCGATGATTCTGAAACCACTAACTGAAACACACCTTTGGAAAGCCCATTAAACAATGTGGCGATATTATCATTTTTACTTTCATATGGCGCGGTGCCATTAAATCCTGCATATGCCATGGGACTTTGGGTAATAGCGATTTCAGTCGCACCTTTATTAACGAGAGTAACGTTTTCAACCGCTCCCCCGGTAACTTGGGCTGTTGAGTTTACCCCTAAATCTTTGGTTAAAATCTCCGATATTGCTATCCCGATGGGATAATATGCTCCTCCTGTTCCTGCTGTCCCGACATTTACATATTCATCCTTATTTGCACTACATCCAACTAGAGAGAGGATAAGGAGTGCAAGGAATAAAACCTTGATATTGCGGGAGATCATCATATATTCCTCGCTTTCGGTTATTAATTATTGTTTCAAGGCACAAACAGACTGGCGTTCAACTAATTCCATTGGAAAAACTCTATTTCTTTTTCTAATTTTCTTGCCTTTAATCTCGTTAATCAGCATTTGTGCAGCTTGTGAACCAATTTTTTTAAGATCCGTATGCATGGTGGTTATGGATGGGTGCGATAATTCTGCAAATGGCACATCGCCAAACCCTATCAATGATAGATCATTTGGTATGGCAATCCCGTTGGATATTGCTGCTTTCATTACACCCAGTGCAAGATAATCCGAAGCACATACCACTGCAGTAGATTGAAACTTTCCTTCTTTAAATAACCGATTCATTGTCTTTAGACTTACCAGAACATCATATTCAGGAACTTCAATAATCTGCTCAGAGGTAACTTCCAATTTCTCTTCCTCCATTGCTTTTAAATATCCGTTCCGGCAGCGAATACTTTTGATAGAACTTAAGGGACCATTTACAAAACAAATCCTGGTATGTCCCTTGGCGATCAAATATTTTACCGCCTGATAGATTCCCCCTTCATCATCCGGCCGCACACTCGGATAGGCATTTTCGTCCTGATAACTGCCAATTACAACTGTGGGTAATTTTGATGCGTCTAACCACTCTAAGACGGGATCCCCTATTCTAGCGGCAAATAACAAGATACCATCCACGGAATGTGTTTCCAGTAATCGTTTTTGTTGAGAAAGCGTAAATGAAAGCACCATATTATAATCATGCTGATCCAATACATGGGAAACTCCCTCTAAGATGCTAATAAAAAAGGGATTGCCAAGGACAATATTACTTTGCCTTGGAGATACAATCCCTATATTTCCAGTCCGCCTTTTAGCTAATCCTCTTGCACCCAAATTTGGGCGGTAACCCATTTCTTCGATGATCTGTTTTATCTTTTTCTTTGTTTCTTCGCCTACCCCGGGTTTTCCGGAGATAACTCGGGAAACCGTTGCAGTTGATACTCCTGCGGCTTTTGCTATATCTTTTATATTTACACCCATTCGGTTACCACCCTTAAAATTGATCTTTTTTCTTATTTTTTATTTTATTTTAAAATTTTAAAAAGACAATCCTTTTTATAGGTTTTATAATAATCCAACACTTTTTAATCCTTGACTAATCTCTTCTTTCTCCTTATCCGTTAATGGAAGAACAGGCGGACGAGTTAAGGCACTAGAAATTAAACCTCTCTGAAACATTGCTTCTTTCATGCGGGCATGTGCAGTGGCAGAAGGTTCCCCCATCTTATATACCGCATGCTTGAGTTCATAGATTCGATCATAAATTTTAAGAGCTTCCGGTAGGTTATTATCCCAAACAGCTTTAACCAATGCGGCAATTAAATCCGGTACGAAACTAGCGAAGCCTACCAGTGCCCCATCAACCCCCTGGATTAATGTGGGTAATAAGTATTCATCGTGGCAAGTAAGAATAGATACATCCGGCGCGTGCTGCTTCAATGCCCTTACATCTACTTCATATTGCGCCATTTCTCTGGTTCCTATTTTAACACAATCAATATTGGGGACACTAACCATTTTCAATAATTGATCAGTCGTATAGGAAGCCTTAGTCCACTTTGGATATTGGTGCACAACAATGGAAATATCTACAGCATTCGCAACGTCTTCAAAGAACTTTACGGTGGAATCCGGTTGCATTCCAAAGCGCAGCCATGAATGAGGTGGCATTAGCAATATTCCCGAACCGCCGGCTTCTTGCACTGCTCTTGCATGTTGAATAGCTTCAATTGTCCCTTCAGCGGAAACACCGGAAATTACCGGTTTACTCCCCTTTAACTCATCTGCGGCAATACGAACAACTTGTGCCCGTTCTTCCGGCAATAATGCATTTATCTCTCCAGTATGTCCATTAACAACAATTCCCTCAATACCATCATGACTTGCAACCCATCTTACCAATTTGCGAAAACCTTGCTCATCAATACTGTAATCATCTTTAAATGGTAATAAAACCGCAGGATAAACCCCTCTCCATTTCTTTGCCATAACAAATCCCCCTCTTTGTTATTATTTTCTTAAAATTGATAGCATGCGTAAGCGCTTACTGTAAACGTTTTACGTAAACGTTTACTTTAATGGTTAGTTTACTACACTTTTTTTGTTTCGTCAATATTAAAATAGGTCATATGATATAGTCGGGGCAACTTCTTTGGGAAATAGACCATGAACGAGCCAAAATTATCCGCTTTATAGTGCTAGAACTATGGATGAGCCGAGGGATGTCATGAAGGACAATGCGGGAGTACCTTAAATCTGAAGCGAAAATGTATAATGGAATAAAAAGCCCAACTTATTCAAGAAAAGGTGGCTTTTGGAGTAACTTCATCATAAGGGAAATATGCATTCGTGACGGCAGTACTTAATTGCCTGGCCTCTAGCTAGTGCGCTTTTGGGTAGCACCCGAGCAGACTGGGTCTTAAGCCATGCCGAAAAGGCATCCAGCACTGGTCGGCTACGCACCAAACGAGTTGTATAGCATTCATCATAAGTAGCATTCTTCAAATCCCGCTCAATGGCATTAGAAAAAGACCGTCTAAAAGCTAAGTCATTGGATGAAAAAATTTTATTAAATTATCTTAAACGCGGCTAAGAGATTTGAAATACAGGAACTAATACCGAAAAAGAGAATTTTTTAAGACGATTTATTTATAATCTTGAACTAGCCCCGAATAATGGCATTATGTATATAAACTTTTTTGCCGATCCAATGCGCAGCCATTTGGTGGGCATAAAAAAGTTAATGCACCACCGAAAACGGGGATGCATTAACTGGCATATCAAATGGTGCCGGAGACCGGAATCGAACCGGTACGCCCTTTGCAGGGCCCGGGATTTTAAGTCCCGTGCGTCTGCCAGTTCCGCCACTCCGGCATTATAACGTATGAAACACATATTATTATATGTTAAACGTACTCATATGTCAATTGGAAAAACCGGCTATCCTGCATCTGTCACCGCTTCCTCCAATGGTAAAATTATATATACCAAAACAAAAATGCGCAAGCGTCCGGTGAAATAAAGGAAAGTCGCCACCCGGAGTTAAATATATATTAACCAGAAAGGAGTGTGTGCGCATGCAAAAAATACTGGCCGTTGTTACAGCGCTCATCACCGTTATAACCGCGACCCTTGGACTTGTTTCTTACGTGGGAGTGGAAAGCGCGGAAAAATACCACCTGGCCGCGGGCATAATTTCCGTGGTGCTGGTGCTATTAATCACGCACATGGTATATCACGGCAATTTTCACAGAAAATAAATAATGTTTAATAATTTGCCGATAACCGGTTTAAATAGTTTATTTTGTTGCTTACCCACGCCTTAAATGGTATGCTGTTGATGGTATAATTGCACTGAATCGAGGTGAACAACCCGTGCCCAACCCGAATCCCATAGGGATTTTTGATTCGGGTGTGGGAGGCATATCGGTATTAAAGGAAATTCGCCGCCTGTTACCGGCCGAGGAACTCCTTTATTTTGCCGATTCCGCCCATTGTCCATACGGAGTAAAACCACAGGAAGAAATTCGCCGCCGCATCATAAAGATTGCTGATTTTTTAATTGCCCGCAAAGCCAAAATGCTCGTGTCAGCATGCAACACCGCCTCCATTGCCGGGTTGGATTTCCTGCGGCAATTTTTTCAGGTGCCCATTGTGGGCATGGAACCGGCCGTCAAGCCCGCCGCCTCCATGACCCGAAACGGCAAGGTCGGCGTTCTGGCCACGGGAGTCACCGTTACCGGGGAGCGGTTTAATTCGCTTCTGGAGCGTTTCGCCAACGGCATTGAGGTTTATAAAGTAACGTGCCCGGGACTGGTGGAACAGGTGGAAATGGGGCTGCTCGATGACCCCGCAACGGAGAAAATGCTGCACCGCTATTTGGAACCGCTGATAGCCAACTCAGTGGATACCGTGGTTTTGGGGTGCACCCACTATCCTTTCTTGCGCCCGCTGGTGGAAAAAATCATGGGGCCATCCGTAAAAGTAATTGATACCGGGTGCGCCGTGGCCAAGCGGGTTAAGCAGGTTTTACAGGAAGCGGAACTGCAGGGGGAAGCACATGAAAATGGTACGGAAACTTTCTTTACCAGCGCCGACCCCGTCCAGGTAGGCCGGGTGATTAATTATTTATGGGGACACCCGGTTGCCAAAACACATCACGTAGAATTATGAGCCCGGTTCGCATAACACCGGGCTGTTTTATTCCAGAACTTCGCCTTCCACATCAATGGCTTGCTCCGCCCATTTTGCATAGCTGTTCTTATCATAATAATCCGCTGCGGCGCGCCCGATCCGCCTGCATATATAATAGTTCACCGTTCCGGAAATTACCGCGCCAAAAAGAGGGATTATTCTCAACACAGTACGCTGGGTGGCCCTGATACCCAGGGAGATCAGCACCTCCTGCATCAAGCGCACAAAAACCTGGTTGTTCATTTGTTTCATAACTGTCTTGCCGATTGCCTTATTGGCCATGTCAGCGCCTACGGCAGATCCCATCACCCAAAGGGCCTCCCGGGATACCCCCGGCAAATCAAGATTACGGCCATATACGGCAGACATTTCCAGCACCATTTCCGCCATGAAGTAACTCACTGCCGCTATATCCACCGCCGTCCCGCCAATTAACGTAAAAGCCGTACCGATAACGGGAACGGTGGCCGGCAGAGCCGTCAAAGCACCGCTGGTAGCGCAAAGGCGGCTTTTTCGGGCAATGATCAATTCGCAAAGTTCCCGTTCCGAAAGGCCGGGATTTTTTTCGCGCAATTTGCGCACCCTTTTACTGATCTCATTTTTGCTAACCATATTAAATGGATTAAACATCATGTTGGGAGCCCACCTAATGTTATAGTTACTTGTGCACACTACTTTTTTATAACGAACCGGCTGTCCAAGTCAATTTGAAAATTATCACCTGGTACCGTATGAAATATTTACATTTTATGGTATATTAGACACAATCAGTATTTTGCTTGGGGGGTACCAGTTGAAAACCAAATTATATTATGCAATATCCGTTTTTATTCTGCTTATATTTATCGCAGCAACACAAATCCAGGGCCCGGTGAAAAAATACACCCCGCCGGCGCCTGATTACAAACCTCTACAGGAACAGGTAGTAGCTTATTTAGCCCGCCAACCCGGCACGTACGGGCTGTATTTTATCGACTTAAACTCCGGCCGGGAATTCGGGTATAATGCGCTTACCCCATTTCACGCCGCCAGTACGTTTAAGTTGGCTATGAACCTGTACCTGTACCGGGAGGTTTCCCGGGGCAATTTGGACATTGAGGAGAAACTGACCTTTTTGAACAGACACCGGGAAGGCGGTACAGGCATCCTGCAGAATAATTCACCCGGGGAAGCATATTCCATCGCGCAACTGGCCGGTTATTCCATTATCTACAGCGATAATGTGGCCACCAACATACTGCTGGACAGGCTCGATAAAAATAACGTTAAAGATTTCATGCGTTCGCTGGGCGGACAGGTGGTGGACGATGAAAGGAATATCACCTGCCCCTACGACCTGGCTCTGTACATGCATGAAATCTTAACCTTTTCCCGGCAGCCTGAAGGTAAGCTGTTGCTAAACAACCTGTTCCGCACCGAATTAAAAGACCGCATACCCGCCCCGCTGCCCCGGGAAATCAAGGTGGCCAACAAAATAGGCACCTGGCCGCCCACCAACAGTTACCATGACGTCGCCTATATCGCCCACCCCCGGCGTCCCTATATACTGGTCATTACCAGCAAGGATACACCGGGTTACGGTGCAACATTACCGGTAATCCATCATATCTCCGAAATGGTTTACGAGTATCAGAACAGGGCAGCTCAAAACCAGTAAAAACATGATTTGTATGGTTAATTCTAAAAAATATACTTGATTATTTGCTCGCTTTATGCTAAGATATGCTTTGTTCACACACACAAAAAAATGGGCGTGTAGCTCAGCGGGAGAGCACCGCGTTCGCAACGCGGGGGTCGGGGGTTCGAATCCCCTCTCGTCCACCACATGGCCTTACTGGTTACAGTGAGGCCTTTTGTTTTGTCAAAATAAAGGGGCATTGTCGCATATCTTACCTCATTTTGTCGCATACATGACAGCTAAAACGGTTTCTCAGATTTATAATTTCATCATAAGCAACTCCCAAGTTTCAAAATAATACTCCTCTTCCGAACGCTCCTTTAAAACAGGAGCGTTTATTTTTTTGCCCCGGGGCATGTCCTTGCCAACTCGTCCAATGTTAGCTAAAATAAGTGAAAAATGGTAGGAGGGAATTTAACAATGCACTGGAAAAAAAAGGGCCCGGATAACACGGACAGGACCATCAAAGCGGCCCTGGACAGGGCCGCCGAACTGGGTATTCAGCATATTGTGGTTGCTTCCAGCACCGGCACCACCGCCCGCAAGCTGTCCAACTGCGGTTGCAATGTGGTTTGTGTGAGTTACCACGTGGGATTTGACGGCCCCGGAGCCAGGCGCATGAGTGAGGAAGCCATAAACGAACTTAAAGCAAACAACATCCAGGTTTTAATCACCACCCACCTGATGGCCGGGTTGGACCGGGCCGTGCGCAACAAATTCGGCGGCGTGTACCCGTCGGAAATCATGGCACAAACCTTACGCATGCTGGGCCAGGGGATAAAAGTGTGTGTGGAAATTTCGGGCATGGCCCTGGACGCCGGGCTGGTCCCTTATGGAGAGGAGATAATCGCCATTGCCGGTTCGGGCAAGGGGGCCGATACCGCGGCTGTGATCGTGCCCGCCCACTCCAATCATTTCTTTGATACCAAAGTTAAAGAAATTATTTGCAAGCCCCGGGACTTTTAATATTTTTACGGCATATACGGGCCTAAATATAATATGTATAATAAGAATAGTAATGCTAAAATTATGAATTTAATGCAAAGGAGGATAAACTTGGGAAAAAATATTACATTATCAGTTATTAAAGCTGATATTGGTGGCTTTGTCGGCCATTCCAGCGTACACCCCGGTTTACTGGAGAAAGCCCGGGGCATGTTATCCGGCCATCCACTGCTCATAGACGCCCACGTGACGCATGTTGGCGACGACCTTAACCTGATCATGACCCACGAGGGCGGTCGTAACAACGGTGAAGTTCACCAACTGGCCTGGGACGTTTTCCAGGCCTGCACCGAAGTGGCTAAAAAAATGAAGCTGTACGGGGCCGGTCAGGACCTGCTGTCAGACGCCTTTTCCGGCAATATCAAAGGCATGGGTCCCGGGGTTGCGGAAATGCAGTTCGAAGAAAGGGCCAGCGAACCGGTTGTTATATTCATGGCCGATAAAACCGAACCGGGCGCCTGGAACCTGCCATTATACAAGATTTTTGCCGACCCGTTCAACACGGCGGGCCTGGTAATTGACCCCAAAATGCACAACGGTTTTAATTTTGAGGTGCGAGATTTAATTAAAAACCGCAAGGTAGTGTTCTCCTGCCCGGAAGACCTTTACGATATGCTCGTTTTTATCGGGGCGCCGGGCCGGTACTGCATTAAGCGGGTTTTCCACCGGGATACCGGCGACATCTGTGCCGCCAGCAGCACCCAGCGGTTGAACCTGATGGCCGGACGGTACATAGGCAAAGATGACCCGGTATTGATTGTGCGCTGCCAGAGCGGCTTCCCGGCCGTGGGTGAGGTGCTGGAACCGTTTGCCCACCCGCACCTGGTTTCCGGCTGGATGCGCGGGTCGCATTCCGGGCCGCTGATGCCGGTGGGATTGGAACAATGCAACCCCACCCGCTTCGACGGCCCGCCCCGGGTCGTGGCGCTGGGCTTCCAGTTGGCCGACGGAAAACTGCACGGGCCGCAGGACTTTTTCGCCGATCCGTCTTACGACCGCGCCAGGGAAACCGCCAACGCCGTCGCCGAGTACATGCGCAGCATGGGACCGTTCGAACCGCACCGCCTGCACCTGGACGAGATGGAGTACACCACCCTGCCCGAAGTTTCCAAAAAATTAAAGGAAAGATTTATCGACCTGAGAAAATAACTAACTGACTAAATAGGCCGCCCAAAACAAGGCGGCCTTAAATTAATATTCCTCATTCAATTTATCGTCCCCCACTCAAAAAAATTTTCGGTTACTGCAAAGAAAAAATTTATCTCCTGGCGTAACAATCTATATCAACGCCCCGCCGGCGAAGCCATTCGGCGGTAAACCCGGTGATGACCAGCGGTTTTCCGGCCAGGGCGGCCAGGTTTTCAGCCCCGGTTAACATCATCACCCGCTGCAGGCCGGCGATCAAGTCATTAATATAACCAGCCAACCCTTCCGTTCCCCCCGCCTGCAGCGCCCGCAAAAAAGGCCCGGCCATGGCCGTCATGGACGCCCCGGCGGCCAACGCTACCGCTATATCCACCGCGGAGCGCAGGCCGCCCGAGGCAATCACCACCAGGGGCAAGCCGGTGCTGAGCGCTTCCAGCAAACTCACCGCGGTGGGAATTCCCCACTGTTCCAGGTAAGCCCCCCCGGAACCGCCGCGCCTGCTCTCAATGGCGGCAAAATTGGTCCCGCCCCGCCCGCTTACGTCAATGCAGGACACCCCGGCCTGATACAAAGCCACAACCGTTTCCCGGGCCAACCCACAACCTACTTCCTTGACCACCACCGGCACCGGCAGGTTTTGCACCAGGGACCGGATATTGGCCAGGACCCCGCGAAAATCGGTATCACCCTCTCGCATGGCCAGTTCCTGATTTACATTAAGGTATAACTGTATACCGTCCGCATCAATCATATTTATGGCCTCCAGCGCCTCATCCGGCGTGCAAAGCGCGCTCAAATTGGCCAAGATCAACCCGTCCGGGTTTTCCTCCCTGGTCACGGCGAAGGTATCGCGTACCGCCGGGTCATCCAGCGCCGCCCGCTGCGACCCCACCGCCATGGCAATGCCGCATGCGGCCGCCGCCCGGGCCAGACCCCGGTTTATTTCCAGCACCCCGGCATGTCCCCCGGTAATGGCGTTAATCATCAGCGGCGCCCGCAGCTGTTTACCCATAAAAGAAATGGCACAGTCCACTCCACCCCGGTTCAGTTCAGGGAGCGCATTATGGACAAGATACATATCCCCGAAACCCGACGGCGAAACCGCGTCCGGTAGTTCCAGGGCATACTTTATGTGCTCAAGCTTTCGTGTCTTCCTGGAAATAGCCCGCGCCTCCCAACAACAATATTTTAAATCCACACTTTCTTTGCATGACATAACTACTTTATACCACCTGCACCAACATGAGTCAAATTTTCTGCCACATATTCACGCCACTGGCGGATCCTGTTATAATTTAAGTAAAAAGTCATGGGAGGCAACAATGTCTTTGCCGCTAATGGTTGAAATAAAACAAAACTTCCCCCGCCGGGGTCTGCCCGACGTACCTGCTGCTGTCCGGGAACAATTGCAGCGCAGTTGCCTGACCCAAATCATAGTCCCCGGCCAAAAGGTGGGCATTACCGCCGGCAGCCGGGGCATTACCAACATTGTCCCGATACTGGCGGAAATCGTCTTATTTGTTAAATCGCTGGGCGCAAACCCGGTTATTCTGGCCGCCATGGGCAGCCACGGCGGCGGCACCGCCGCCGGCCAGCGCGCCATTCTGGCGGATTTGGGCATTACCCCGGAAAACGTGGGAGCCCCGGTGCATGCCGGAGCGGACTGCCGGCAGGTGGGCAAACTGGAAAACGGCACTCCCGTGTTTATTACGGAAATTGCCCGGGCTTGTGACGCCATTATAGTGGTTAACCGGGTCAAGCCCCATACATCCTTCCACGGCCCCGCCGAAAGCGGGCTGCAAAAGATCATCACCGTGGGCCTGGGCGGGCCGGAAGGCGCCCGGGCGCTGCACCGCCTGGGCGCAGCGGCGCTGCCCGAAGTCATTCCGGCGGCGGCGCGGTTGCTGATGGGCAAACTGCCCATAGTACTGGGCCTGGCCATACTGGAGGATGCTTATGAAGATACCATGCAGGTGACGGCCATACCGCCGAAACAACTGGCGCAGGTGGAGGAAAAGCTGCTGGACACGGCGCGGTCTGCCATGCCGAGGCTGCCGGTGGAAAGTCTGGACCTGCTTATAGTGGAGCAAATGGGTAAAAATTTTAGCGGCACCGGCATGGATACCAACATTATCGGCCGGATGCATATCCAGGGCGTGCCGGAGCCCGCCAAACCGTTTATTCAACGTATAGCCGTGCTGGACCTGTCACCGGAATCCCACGGTAACGCCAACGGCATTGGCCTGGCTGATTTTACCACCAGGCGACTGGTGGATAAAATTGACTTCCAGGCCACCATGCTGAACGTACTTACGAGCACCTTTGTCAAGCGCGCCATGGTTCCCCTGACCCTGCCCGACGACCGGGCAGCCATAGTTACAGCGCTGCGCAGCCTGGGGAGCATCAAACCCGCCGAGGCCCGGGTATTGCACATTATGAATACTCTTCACCTTACCGCCATGCGGGCTTCAGCCAAGTTGCTGCCTGAATTGCGGGAAAACCCGGCAATCGAAATCATCGGCGCCCCCGCCCCCATGCATTTTGATTATCATGGTAATTTACTCGACACATGCTGTAAAAAATAGGGGGACAGGCAAATTTTTCAAAAAGCAAAATCTCAGCCTGCCCCCCTCCAAGCATACTTTTAATACAAAAAACCGTTCAGGACCAGTCGGCAATTTTCCTAAACGGTTTTGCACTATAATTCACACTCATTCAAATGTCATATTTCACAATCCAGTAGGCGCTTAACCCAATGTATGTTACAGCCCACACCAATAAAATATCAATAATTCCTTCGCTCGTCTCACTGGGATGCTCCGCGCGCCACATCTCGGACCGGGCCATTTCTGCTTTAAAAAAAGGACTTTCCAGCAATCGTTCTACGAGGTTTTCCTCCTTTAAAACCGGCCCCGACCGCAATCCCCCTATTGGCATCACAATAGCCATCGCCGCCCCCCTCCCAACAAAACTTTGTGCCCTTTTTAACATTATAATTTGACATTATAGAAAAATCAACGATAATTTGTGAAATATTTTATTAATTGTTTTGGGCAGCAACACTATATTTGTGAATTATTATCTTAATCCTTTTGCATCAATTATGATTGTGACATATAGTTTAAACAGGCACAAAAAATAGCCCCAAGGGGCTGTGTGGCAAATCAGATTTTTAACCTATAAAGGCGTCTTCCAAACCATGCGCGCCCGCCACCAAACCGTGCACTTCTTCAAACAATTCGTTAACCCGCACCATACCGACCAGGCGATTGTTTTTCTTGACGGGGAGCGTTCCCAATTTGTGTTTAATCATGGCGTGCACGGCCTTGATGAGAGTGTCATTTGCATCAAGGGATATTACATTGATGGGATGCATGATTTCCTTTACATTTTTCTGCGCTTCAACCCGGCATCTTTCGCTAAACAGGCCTTCCCAGAAAACAGGTACGGACAGGTGCTGCGCCTTGGCAAAAAAAGGCTCCAGGGCATTTAAAACAGACCGGAAAGTAATCAATCCCAGGGGATTGCCATAATCGTCGCTCACAATCACCGAGCGATGCCCTTGACCGCCTTTGCTGCGCTGGTAGAAGGCCCGATGCAGTACCGCAACGGCATCGGCCACGGTGCAAGTGTGCGATATGACTTTGTAATTGCGCACAGGGATCATTATATCGCCTACTCTTTTTTCAGGCTGATCGGACACTTCCCATACCTCCTGAATCCAAAAAATTTTTATAATTTATCACGCATTTTTCATGCCAGCGGTTAAAACACGTCAAGCCGGCAGATCAAACCCCAAAATCTTAATTATCTAGTTTGATTTCGGGCATTCTTGCTAAGTATTGCCGTATCGTTAAAGATAACGTAACATTTTATTGTTTATAATCATACAACGCGGTGTCTAAAATCAAACAGCGGCTTGACCGGCAAACAACGGGCCGCGGAAATAGTTCCGGAAAAATCATGGAATCGTTCCGCTCTTCAAAAGTTAAAAAATGGGAACCGCTTAAGACGATTCCCGGGTCAGAATCTTTCATTGGAACAGCCGGATGAACATTTTTGCACAAAGATCCAGACGAATCGACGGCAAGTAAAACCGCTTTCGGCAAACGCCGTATTTTAATATTCAAGCATACCGGACGCCTGTACCGCCCGTCATACTACACCCAGTTCATCAAGGTGCGGTTTGGTTGCTTCAACAAAATCAGCCAGTTTCTTCGCTGCCAAACGTTTATTTCTTTCCCGTACCACATCGTAAGGCAAAAGTAGCTTCAAACGATATTTTCCGGTTGCTTCCACTTTGGGGAGTTCCCTTTCCAGGGAAACCCCCAGTTGATTTTCAATAAGATCCTTTTTCTTTAACAAGGGCACAAATACTTGTTTTTTGTTGCCGTCCATCACCAGGTCAATGACCAGATACTCCCTGCCCTTGTTGGGGCCCTTCCGGGGCCTGGTTTTTCCGATGCGGTAGTAAATATTACTGCGGCCAAACACCCTGATACATTTCCACGATTCGGTAATACCCATTTTTTTACTAAGAGAGGTATAGGCAATATGAATGCCTCTTTCCTTTAATATTTTTTTGGCCCTGGATAAAACTTCATCAAGAAACACATCAAAGGTTTGGGTATCTTCCTGTTCCAGCGTCACCTGTTCTTGCACCGGTGCTGCTTTTCTTTGCAGCCACTGCTCAAACAGTTCCAGGATTATTTTTTTGCTGTCCACGTTGCCGTCAGGTTTAAAATTAACTTCAATATTTCCCCGTTGCAGTTCCTGTAAAAACTCATCCTTTTGCCTGGTAAACTGTTCCAAAAAATCACTGCTCATAATGACGCCCTCCACATAACCTTACAGTTTATCTATTTTTTGCCACATATACATTCTTCTTCTACCCCGGGCACCGGTCCCGGGCAACTTTTTCTCATCTTTTAGTGACCGACTTTAAGAATACCCGAAGCAGCCAGGCACAGCACCGTGATTTCCAGAACAACTATGGTAAAGTAGGGCACATCTTTTTTGCGCAGGTAGGCGGGTAACAGAAGAAACAGGTAGCCAACGATCGTTAGCAAAGCCAGGAAAGCGATACCGACTAAACTAAGATAGTCGCCATGGTTCAACATACTCAGCCAAGCCCAGCCGGTGGGCGCCCCGGTGGCAGCCAGGTAATCATGCACGCTGAGTCCCCAGTATTGCGCTATTTCCGTCTTGGGAACATACCCTGTAATTACACCGCCCATGTAAAGCGCAAAGGTAACGGCCAAGATGCCTATTCCGGTCCAGGAGCAATACAGCAGCAGGTTGGCGTATTTAACCTGTTCCGGCGGCACTTCCACCTTAGGCACAGCCTTTTTTTGTTTGACCGGGGCGCTCTGCTGTTGAATTTTTTCCGCTTTAGCCTGTATACTCATATTTTCTACCCCCATCCCAATCCCTTGAGCAGGGACCTGATTCCGGCAAATAACAACATCGCTATAACCAGATAACGTACCATTTTGGGCTTCGCAACAGCCAGCAACTTTACTCCCACCAATGAGCCCAGCATGATCCCGAGCACTGACGGCACCGCAATGATGGGCAGCACCGCGCCCTGGTTCAAGTACACCCAGGCTGCGGAAGTATCCGTGATGGACAGCAAGAACTTACTGGAACCCACGGCGATTTTCAGCGGGGCACCCATAAGCAGGTTCAACACCGGCACATTGGCCCAGCCGGCGCCCAGCCCGAACATGCCGGCCACAACACCGATGGCGATAAAAATCAAGAATCCCTGCGGGGTTCTCCAAACCGTCCAATCCACCGGCCGACCCGCCGATGGCTCGTAATAGGAGCCGCTGATGTTAAGAGCTTTGGTAACCGCGTCCGCCTTACCCACCTTGGGAAACTCGCTGTTCTTGGAAAAAACGAAGAGCAGCGCAATCATGGTAATGGTAGCCCCCAGGCAAATCTGCAGAATATTGGCCGGAAGCGCCAGGCCGATAAACGCCCCCACGATACTGAAAGTTGAAGCTATGAGAGCCACCGGCAACGCCAGGCGTAAGTTGGCCAAATTGGCTTTCAAAAGGCCCGGCCCCGCCGCCAGGGCTCCCGCCAGGGCCACAATCAATCCGGCGCCCCGGACAAAATCCAAGTGAAACGGAAAGAAACTGCTAATAATGGGTACGAATAGCACTCCACCGCCCACACCGGCCATAACAGCCAAAATACCCATGACAAACGTGGTAATAAACAGCGCCAGGGGCCACACCCACCAGGGAGTTCCCGGCGCTCCCGAGGCCTGAGTCACCGCGTGGGCCACCTGGGAATTGCTAGCCATTTCCATCAATATACTTGCTTTGGCTATTAATCCTTCCAACATATTTTTTCCCCCGTTAACTTATAATCTTTAATTTGCAATTTCAGCATACACTCCGTCATGCCACCAAACATCAAGCGCAGTATTGCACAACCCAGCACTCCCTAAACCCCTAACAAACCGGTGATTTGCAAGCAACACCCCTTCCTTTCTTTATAGTGATTTGTGAATGTGATATAATGAATTTGTGCTTATTTTTGTTGTGTCAACATATGTGAAAAAAATTATTATCGCTGCTTTTTTAATGCACAAACCATGCCAGAATGGAATTCACGCCAGTTGTGGTTTTACGGACACTGATTTTACCATTGCTTTACTCGGATTGTTCAATATCAGACAAATGGTATTGCACGGGGTCGTAATGGGCTTGTGAACCTATATACAAAGCCCCGCCCACTGTTTGAAATCATGCACCAAACTGTTTGCTTTCAAACAGTCATTTGATTATATTTAACTTATCAGCACATAAAGCAACATAGCATGGTTTTTCAAACACGGATAAGAAAAGGTGAGTACATGAAAAATAAAAAAATTTTCAACTTTATTCATTTCACTGACCAGAGCCTGCGTTTTCAATTTTTAGCCGTAATCGCCATCCTTTTAATCATCCCCGTGCTGGTAATCATGTACGACTTATTTTTTGCCAGCCGCAGTGAAGAAGCCATGCTCAAAGAAAGGGAGGAAAAACTGGGCTCCCTTATCGAAACTCTGGTTATTCCACAGATCAAAGAATCGGTCAGCTATTCAATTGGCGATGCTAATATCAACAACCTCAGCACCAAAGACCGGGTGGATTACCTGAAGACAGCTTTTGACCAGACAGCCAAACCGCTGGTGCCCAGCAACCCGGGCGTCCGCTTTGGCCTGTACATTCCCGAAACCGGCCAAATCTACGTGCATGGTTTTTTACACCAGTACCGAAAATTAAGCCCGACCGAGCAACGGATCAGGGAAAAAAGGATCATGGACGAGGCCAAGGACGGCATTATTAACGTCGCTGCCGGCGGTCAACCGTTGGCCCGGCTGACCAATAGTTTAAACGACCAAACCTACGAATACCTGTCTCCGGTTTATATCGATAAAAAACTGGTGGCCGTGGCCTGGGCGGACCAGCGGGTGCATCCCATTTTCGCTCAGAGCCGTTATTTCCTTGACCTGACCCGCTATATTACTCTGTTTGCCCTGATCATCAGCATTTTCGGCGCGCTAATTATTATTCACAACCTGGCCGGCGGTGTACGCAAAATCTTGGACGGCCTGAAAACCATGGAAAAGGACCTGCACCAACGCATACCCGATTTGCCCGGTGAGGCGGGGCAAATCGCCCAGGCCATCAATAAAATGGCCGCTTCCCTGGCTGAAAAGGATCAGTTGGAGGAGGAGCTGCGCCGTTCCGAACGACTGGCGGCGCTGGGCCGCCTGGTAACCGGGGTGGCCCATGAACTGCGCAACCCTATCGGGGTAATTAAGACTACTGTCCAATTAATGAAAGGCGAATTAAATGAGGTTGGCAATATCGATGAATATATCCGGGTGATTAATGAACAAATTAACCGTCAAAACAGGGTTATCCAGGAGTTGCTTGACTTCGGGCGCCCCAGCAAACACATCGTGCAAAGCGCGTCCATTAACTCACTGCTGGAAAAAGTCCTCACCTTCACCTCGCCAATGCTCAGGCAGCACAACATCAAACTGGAGCAGAAGCTGGATGAAGGCCTGCCCTTCGTAGAAGTGGATGCCGAAAGAATCAAGCAGGTCTTTGTCAATTTGATATTAAACGCAATTCAAGCCATGTCCGACGGGGGCACGCTGACCATCAGCACCTACCGGGACCACAGGTGGGCATATACCGAATTCACCGATACGGGTCAGGGTATATCACCCGTAGAAATAAGCAGCATTTTTGACCCGTTCTATACCACCAAGGAAAACGGTACAGGCCTGGGACTGTCCATTAGCAACCAGATTGTCCGCATGCACGGCGGGCACATCAATGTGGAAAGCACCCACAAACAGGGCACTACCTTTTCGGTGAAGCTGCCGCTTCCAGAAAGCTGGGATTTATACAGCTAGCCGGTAAAAGCCTTATGTAGAAATGGGGGACGAACCAAATGATACCGAAAATATTAATTATTGATGATGAGGAGCATATGTGCTGGGCGCTGGACCGGGCCATGCGTCAGGAGGGGTATCATACCCTGGTGGCCTATCGCGGCAAGCAGGGCCTGTCACTGATCAAAGAAGAATCTCCGTCCCTGGTGATCCTGGACCTGCGCATGCCCGACATGAGCGGCATGGAGGTATTAAAGGAAGCCAAAGCAATGAACCCCAAGCTGCCCGTCATCATGCTCACCGCCCATGGTACCATCGAAACGGCCATTGAAGCTATGAAAATCGGGGCCACTGATTACATCACCAAACCATTCGACCTGGATGAGTTAAAACTGGTCATCAAACAGAATTTATTATTGAGCCAGCTGGAAACGGAGGTAACTTTTTTACGTTCCGAACTGGCCAGCAAGTATGACAATATAGTGGGCCAGAGCAAAATCATGCAGGAAATCATCGCCTTGATCGAGCGGGTGGCCAACAGCAACGCCAGCGTGCTGATCACCGGTGAAAGCGGCACCGGCAAAGAAGTGGCCGCCGTGGCCATCCACCAGAACAGCCCGCGCAGCAACAAACCCTTTGTCCCCGTCAATTGCGCGGCCCTGCCCGAGCAGCTGCTGGAAAGTGAATTGTTCGGCCACGAGCGGGGCGCGTTTACCGGAGCGGTGACCCGCAAACTGGGTCGTTTTGAACTGGCCGGCAAGGGTACTATTTTCCTGGATGAAATTGCCGAAATGTCATTAAATATGCAGGCAAAAATTTTACGGGTACTGCAGGAAAAATCGTTTGAACGGGTAGGCGGCACGGAAACCCTGTCGGTGGATGTACGGGTGATTGCCGCCACTAACCGCCAGTTGGACGAAGCGATAAAAAAGGGTGAATTCAGGGAAGACTTGTTCTACAGGCTGAATGTCATTCATATTCACCTGCCCCCGCTCAGGGAGCGCAGAGAGGATATTCCCCTGCTGGCCAAACATTTCCTGCATAAATTTGGGCATACTTACCAAGTAGAAAATATATCCACCGAAGCCATGGAACTGTTGTATAATTATCACTGGCCCGGTAATATCCGGGAGTTACAGAATGTCATTGAGCGGGCGGCCATAATTTGCCGCGATAAAACCATTCATCCCGAGCATTTACCCCGTGAGCTGTATGCAACTCCCAAATCTTCCTCCGATTTAATTGTAAATTTCCCGGACCAGGGCATTTCGCTGGAGGAACTGGAGAAAGAGCTTATTTTAAAAGCTTTGAAAAAAAGCGGCGGCAACCAGACCAAGGCTGCTCAACTGCTGGGTATCACCCGGTCCGCACTGCTGTACCGGTCCCAAAAATATGGTATTAACATGGATTTGGTATAAATTCAGAAAAAAAATATCAACCAGGCAGGATTAATGATTTTAAATCCGAATAATTTTATAATATAACCTTATATAACCTTGATAACAATCAATATAATTAAATAACATACATTGTTAAAATTACGGGAAAAATGGTGGTGGCTATGGCTAAGGAGTTAACAACGGATAAAGGGCCGGTGATTATCGAGGGACCGGTTTCCAGGGAATACCTGGAGTCTTTAGCGATAAATCAAAAATTGAACAACTTCAGAAATGCGACCCGACAAAAGGAAGCCCTGTGCATCGTCGCCGGGGCGCCTGACGGAATGGTTTACATTGCCCGGCATGATCAGGAGATAATCGGCTATGTTTTGTTTCATTCCCCCAACGAATACAGCCGATGGGCCAAACATCCCCGCATCCTGGAACTGGGCGCCATCGAACTCAGCAGGGAATGGCAGAAGAAGGGCATTTCAACGGCTATTTTAAAAGAGGCTTTTAAAAACCCGTTACTGGAAGATTACGTGGTGATCACCACAGAATTTTACTGGCATTGGGACCTGCGCAACAGCGGCTTGGGTGTATGGGAATACCAGAGCATGCTAAAGCATGTCTTCGGTTCGGTAGGGTTTAAGCGCAGGCATACCGATGATCCGGAAATCCTTGAACACCCGGCCAATATGCTGATGGTGCGCATAGGCAAAAACGTAACCAGGAACCATGTAGAGATGTTTGATAATCTTACCTACCAGCATTCCATAATTATGTAAAAAAGCTAAAGGGGGCTCGCTCCGGTAAAAGGGTACAGGCACCTTTTGTAAAAACAGGCTGCTTTCCACGCTCGGGAAAGCAGCCTATTATTTTGCATTATTACTCTGTAAATAGCTCACTTTTATGCTTGCCGCAGCATTACGCTCGCTCTATGCAAAAGGCAATCATGTTATCCCTCTGCCAGTGCCGCACTTGCAGCATGGAGTTTACCTAAAGAACCTCCCCGGCCAGGTGGCCCTGGTAAACAGCGTCCAGCGCCTTGCGCGGCGCTACGGCGTCACCCACCATGTACACTTCGGGCAGTTCTTCCTTCACCTTTTCGCAAAGTTCGTTTTGGGCACCTGCGCCGACCGCCAGTACCACCGTATCGGCCTCCAAAAGTTCCTCCTGACCGGCTACATCCACCACCACGCCCTGCTCGGTTATGCGTCTGGCCGTGGCCCGGGTAACCACCTTCACCCCGTAGCGCTGCATTTCCTGCAGGATGACCCAGCGGGATGAAATGCCGATATCGGCGCCGGCCGCCTTTTGCATTTCCACCACGGTGACTTCTTTAACACCCCGGGTGGCCAGTTCCTTCAGTGTGGGCCAGTCCTCGGCATCGTTCAGGGCCAGGAAATGCAGGGCAACGGCATCGATGGTCCCTTTGCGGGCCAGCAGCGTAGCGGTTTCACAGCCCACCGCCCCGCCGCCGATGATAACCACCCGCTTGCCGGTAAGAGCGGTGCCGGCCAATACATCCCAGGCCTGAACTACATTGGGCCGGTCCACCCCCTCGATGGGCGGGGTCAACGGAGCCGACCCGGTGGCCATGACCAACGCATCGGGATTAAAGGCCTTGATGTTCTCCTCATTTGCTTCCTTATTGAGTTCAACTGTTACACCCAGACGGGACAATTCGCCGCTTAAATATTTCACCAGCGAGGCAAATTCCTCCCGGCCCGGCGGCACTGCCGCCAGGTTCAACTGGCCGCCCAGCCGGCCGCTTTTCTCCCACAGCGTTACCCGGTGCCCGCGCCGGGCCGCCACCCGCGCCGCTTCCATGCCGCCGGGACCGCCTCCCACCACAAGTACGTTCTTGACCTGCTCCGCCGGACGGGGGGGGTGCTCCAGTTCCCGCCCGGCCCGGGCATTGACCAGGCAGCCCACGGGTTTCAAGGTGAAAACCGCATCCAGACAGCCCTGGTTACAGCCAATGCACTTTCTTATTTCCGCTGCCCGGCCCGTCGCAGCTTTGGCCACCAAATCGGGGTCGGCGATCATGGCCCGGGCCATGCCCACCAAATCGGCAATTTCGTTCTGTAAAATTTCCTCCGCCAGGGCAGGGTCATTAACCCGGTTACAAGCGATTACCGGCACACCCACCGCCTCGCGAATTCCCCGGGCCAGATAGATAAAAGCCCCCCGGGGCACGGCCATGGTTATCTGCGGTACAGTGGTTTCATGCCAGCCGCCGGTAATATTGAAAGCGTCCACCCCCGCTTCCTCCAGGTGCCGGCAAAAAGCAGCGATTTCTCGGTTGGTATTGCCCCCGGGCATAAAGTCATTGCCGCCCACCCGGAACAGCACCGGGTAACCCGGCCCCACCGCTTCCCTGACGGCGCGGGCTACTTCCAGGCCAAACCGCATCCGCCGTTCGAAATCACCGCCGTACTCGTCATTCCGCTTATTGGTCACCGGCGAAAGAAACTGGGATATCAGGTAGCCTGCGCTGGCAATAACCTCCACGGCATCGAACCCGGCTTTTTTCGCCCGGACAGCGGCTTTCCCGAAAGCGTCCACCATGGCCTTGACTTCCTCCGTTGACATTTCCCTGGGCACCCGTTTGGTCAATTTGGAGGGCACAGGGGAAGGGGCCACCGGTTGAATCCCGAAAAAGAAGGAATACGAATAACGACCGGGCTGGAACAACTGAGCGGCGATTTTGCCCCCCTCGGCATGCACCCCGGCCGCCAAATCGGCCAGGCCGGGTATGTACCTGTCATCATTTATCTTAATCATATTACCGTAACCATGCTCATCAATGGCGCAACCGCCTACAATAATTAGCCCCACCCCGCCCCGGGCCCGCTCCCGGTAAAATTCCACCAGCTTGTCTGTCACAAAGCCGTCCCGGCAGTAACCCAGGTGCATGGCCGGCATTACTACGCGGTTTTTCAATTCCAATTGACCTATTTTGACCGGCGTCAAGAGTTTCACAGTTCATACCCCCGAAAAATTAATATTTTCTGACATCAAAACTTGCATATGGATCTTTTAACTGAATAATCATTCATTATATAATTCTCTCCTGCGGTGCAATTTTCCTGCTATAAAAAAAATCACCGGAATTTATCCGGCTATAGCTTAATTTAAATTGAGAGTTGGATGAGAATGAATTCACCACCCGGCAAAAAAATACTTTAACCATAGAATTTTTACTTTATACAGTTAACTTGCCAAGAACCTTTATTGCGTTCCCTGATGTTTTTCTTCCGGTTTATTGTTGATGAGTTTACGCGACCTTAACTGCTCAAAGCCGATAATTTCCTTGACCTTTTCCACCCGGGTGCGCAGGTCCCCGGTAATGATATGATAAGGAACATTCATGATATCCAGGAAGTTTTTAATTTTCTGGTCCACCACCACGGCAAAATCATCATCCTGATAGCGGATGCCATCCTTTTCAACGGCAAATTCCCGGGGAATGTAAAAAACCTCGTATCCCGGCAAATCCTTCATGGCCCACTCGAAAAGCTTCATCAAGGAGTACATTTCCTTGGGGTTTTTAAAGTTGCAGCACATTAAACCATAAACATAGTTTAATATGGTGGCATTGTCGCAAAAAATAATGTCACAATATCTTAATTCATATTCCCGCTGTTTCTGGCCCTCATACAACAAAAATTGCTCAAAAATATTTGTGGGAATACCGTAGCGGGCAATATAGGAACGGGCAAATTCCAGGCAAACATCGCTGATATAACCGGCCAGGCTATAATCGACATCCAACTGTTTGCATAATGTGGTTTTGCCGGTGCCGGGTCCTCCCAAGATGGCAATTTTCTTCGTTTTCTTGCTTTGGGGCATCATTATCACCTCTACTCTAATTATTTTCTGCAACTTTAAACCAATTCCCTCTTTTATATTTAAAATTTTAATTTAATATAAAGGATAAACTTATGTAGCGCTTTTACCAAAAAAAAATCGCCTGAAATTCAGGCAATACTTTTTTTAATTAACTCAAGTTATATCTTTTTTTACCTTAATTTTATTGATACCGCACAGACAAATCCGCCATCAGTACGGCCGTTTTCAATTGCTGAGTTTTCCAGGTCCCAAGCCGCCTGTTCATTTTGGTAATCAAATTCCGGCGGGGTAAACAAAACCGCCCGGGCCCGGACCGTCCGTCCAGGCATGGCGTCATGCAATTCATCCAAGGTGTAAAGCCGGGCCCGGTTAAAGACGCTGCCGGGCTCCCGGCGAGATTTTGTTTCATAAAATCGCCCCCAGGCGCTGTCCCTGCCGATCAGCCCCACCACCAGCCTGCCGCCCGGCTTCAGGACCCGGTAGGCCTCCAGCAAGGCCGCGCCCAGGTCGGGCAGGAACTCCAAGGCGGATACGGAAACAACATAATTGAAACTGTTATCCCCAAAGGGCAGCCTTCCGGCATTCCCCCGGATAAATTGCACCGGCAGTCCCTCCGCCTCGGCTTTGGCGCGCGCCCGGGCCAACATGCCCGGCGAAATGTCAATCCCAGTCACTTGCAGTCCCTGCCGGGCCAGCTCCAGCGAGTAATTGCCCGTGCCACACCCGATGTCCAAAACGCTCATGCCGGGCTGCGGTTCGAGGTAGGCCAGCACGGCCGCCTTTTCCACCCGGTCCACAAAACGCCCAACGGGGGTCCGGTACCATTTGTCGTAGCCGTCGGCCTTATCATCAAATAATTGCTTCATATTATCACCCCTTTTCCGCCCGGCCTGACGCCGGTTTTCGCAGGCACCGCGCAGCAACCGGCACGCCCCGACAAAGATCTTTATGCAGGGTCAAGCAAGCGGCCGGGCGTGATAAGAGCTGCGCACCAACGGGCCGCAATCGGCTTGCCGAAAGCCTTTTAGTAAACACTGTTCCCTGTACCAGTCAAACATTGCCGGAGTCACAAAACCCTGCACCGGCAAATGTCCCGGGGTGGGCTGCAGGTACTGCCCGATGGTCACATAATCGCATCCGGCCTTCTTGAGATCGTCCATAACCCCCAGCATCTCCTCCGGTTCTTCCCCCAACCCCACCATGATCCCACTCTTGGTGACCATCCCCGGGGCCAGCCTTTTTGCAGAGGCCAGCAACTGCAGCGAACGGCGGTAGTCCGCCCCGGGGCGCACCTTTTCGTACAGCCGGGGCACGGTTTCCAGGTTGTGTCCCAGAATGTCGGGCCGGGCGGCGACAACCGTGGCCAAAGACTCTTCCGATCCCCCGAAATCGGGCACCAGCACCTCCACCGTGACACCGGGGCAAAGGCGCCGCACGGCGCTGATGACCCGGGCAAAATGACCAGCTCCCCCGTCCGGGAGATCATCCCGGGTGACCGAAGTAACCACCGCATGCCTTAAGCCCAGTTCCCTGACGGTTTCGGCCAGGGATTGCGGTTCTGCAAGGTCGGGCTCTCGGGGAGGGCCGCTGTTCACCGAGCAAAACCGGCAGTTCCTGGTACAGGCGTCCCCCAGCACCATGAAGGTGGCGGTGCCCATCCCAAAACATTCCGCAACGTTGGGACAGCGGGCCTCCCGGCAGACGGTATTTAATCTACCTCGTTCCAACAGCCCGACCATTTTTCCCAGCACCCCGGGTGCCGGAACTTGTACCCCCAGCCAACCCGGCCTGCTGGACGGCGTCTCCACGCCCAGTTCGTCCAGCAGCTTGCACACCGGAGCCGGGGTTCCGGGAAGCACCTCGGCCCAGCGAAAAACCGCGGCCATTTCCTCAATAACCCGGTCTTTCACTTCCCACACCCCGACGGGCCGCCCCAGCAATTCACGCATGGAAGTCATCCGTACCCCTTGCATACCGCAGGGATTGATCAACTTGAAATGGCTCATCTGCGGGTCCACATTTAGGGCGAAGCCATGCATGGTGACCCACTTGCTCACTGCCACGCCAATACTGGCGATCTTGGCCTCGTCCACCCACACCCCGGGGTAGCCCTCTTTGCGACGCCCCTTGATGCCAAAAGCGCCCAGCGCGCGAATAATGACCTCTTCCAGGTTTTGTACCAGCAGGTGCACATCCCTTTGGTAGTTGTTCAAGTCCACAATGGGGTAGCCCACCAACTGACCGGGCCCGTGGTAGGTGACGCCGCCGCCCCGTTCTACCCGGTAAACCTCTACCCCTTCCCGGGCCAACCGTTCACCGGATACCAGGATATCCGTGTCACCCCCCGCCCGGCCGAGAGTCAGCGTGGGCGGATGCTCCAAACATAACATACAGTCCGGCATCTCCCCCGCGATTCTCAGCCTCTGCAATCTCCGTTGCAATTCCAGGGCGCGAGGATACGCCAGCGTATCCAGGCCTATAACCAACGCCCGCTGATATTTTGTTATTACTGTATCACAAAGGGTTTGGACCATAATTCAATTCATTTCCTTAGTTTTTACCGAAAGCCTCGATGCAATCCTGCACCAACGTGGAAGTGTAGGCCAGGGCCGCTCCGCCGCCGAAAAACACAGCCACGTTGGCTGCTTCGAGTACCTGCTCCGGGGTAGCGCCCAGTTCCATCGCTTTATAGACATGCGCGGCTATGCAGTATTCACATTTAATACACACGGAAAGCGCCACCGCAATCAGTTCCTTGTCCAACCTGGACACTGCGCCGTCGTCAAAGAAAATCCCCTCGGTAAGGGTGGAAAAACCCATCACGACGTCGGGCGCGGTTTCCATTAACTTATCAATCCCGTTCTGGTAAGCTTTGCGGATTTGTTGTGGGGACTTATTGCCGCCAGCGGAAATGAGCAATTCTTCGCTGTATTGCGACTGCAGTCCGAACCATGGATGAGGATCTTCCAGCATTTCCTTCAACCTGCTCAAAAATTCGGCTGCCAGCGAGCCGTCGATAATTCGGTGGTCGAAGGAGAGGCTCAGAGTCATAAAGTAACGCTTTACCAACTTTCCACCCGCCAGATCGGGCTTGGCGCGCATGGTGCCCACGCCCAGGATGGCGGTTTCCGGGCGATTGATTATGGGTGTAAATCCTTCCGCTCCGAACATCCCCAGGTTGCTGATAGTGAATGTCCCGCCTTCTATATCTTCCGGGTCCAATTCGTTGTTTCGGGCGCGGGCCGCCAGGTCCTTCACCTTGGCGGAAATTTGCTCCAGATTCAGTCGCTGGGCATTTTTGATGTTGGGTACCACCAGACCGTTTTCCAACGCCACGGCCACCCCGATGTTAACGCTGGAGGGCAAAATAATTTCACTTTCCGAACTACAGGAATTAACCATCTGGTACTCGGTCAGCGCCTCTGCGACAAATTTCACCAGCAAGTCGGTATAGGAAAACTTTATCTTGCCGGAGTCGTCCAGGGCGTTCAGCTGGCTGCGGACATCTCGCAGCGCAGTGACGTCCACTTCCTCCATGACGGTTACGTGGGCGGCTTGTTTCCTGCTGCCGGACATCCGCTCCGCAATTACTGCGCGCATACCGTCGATGGGCATGGTTTGGCAACTTTCATTCCCCTGCAACTGTTCCAGGTAGGCGCGGACATCTTCCTCCACCACCCGGCCGCCCGGACCGGACCCGCTGATCAATCCGATGTCAACCCCTTCTTTGCGAGCCAGCTTGGCCGCCCGGGGAGAAACCTTGCGGTCGCCGGTAAACACTACAAAAGGCTTAACCGCTTTGACTTCCTTTTTCCGCCCTTCTTCCTTCCCGGCGCCGGCCAGGGCTTCCTCCAGAGCAGCCCGGGCTTTACTGACCGCAGCTTCCAGGGCGGCTTCGTCGTCTCCGGCTTCCGCCATTACCGCAATGGGTGTGGAAATGGGCAAAGTAGTTCCCTTGGCGCAAAGAATTTTGTACAATACCCCGGCAAAGGGAGATTCCACCTTTATGTTGACCTTCTCGGTCATCACTTCCAGCAGGGGCTCGCCCAATTCCACACGGTCACCCTCGTTTTTCAACCAACCGTAAATCCTGCCTTTTTTCATAGTCAAGCCTAGTTTGGGCATCAGCACAATATTAGCCATTTCTATTACCTCCGTTAATTCACCTCTGTCCACTGCACATTCAGCCGTAGAACCGGTTGCTTTTTCCTTGATTTGGCCCGATAGACCCGTAAGTTCAAAATAGCGCCGTTCCTTTAAGCCGGGGGTCGGGTTTCCCGGAAAACACCCCTGGCGGCGGCGGCAGCCAGCGTTCGTTCGACATCTACCACCAGCGGGCCTTTCAGGGAGAGCTCGATTTCCGCCCGCTCCCCGGCATTGACCTGGATTTCCCGTTCGCCGTCCACCGCTATGACACAGGGAGTTTCCCGCACCGCAACCCGCTGCTCCGGCCCCAGCATGCCGTACCCGGTTACCGGTACTCGCTTCACTAACCCGGGACCAATGGCGGCTCGGACATAAAAGGGGGCGTCTTCCCCGGGCTCGTCCACGGCAACCTGCATTCCTTTGGGATCGGCAATGCTGATGTACCTGAGGCCGCCCACCACCGAAGCTATCCCTATATTGCTGGCGGCACCCCTGGTTGCTACGATCTGCTTGATTTTCCCCACGTCCCAAACCGCCCGGGAACCAGTAAACTGGTCCGCCAGCACCACCGCGTCAATAAGGGCGATGTCCACCGGTTGATCATTCAAGTAAATAATCAACTTTTTGGTGCGTAAGAGAGATTCTTCGGGCGCCACCTTGCCGGTGGCCACCAGTCCCGCGGCCAATCCCGCCACGGTTCCTTCCACCATGACGGGAAACACATTGTTAGTGCCGGTGGAAACGGGCAGCAGCGGCACGACACCGGCACCCTTGGCCACTACCCGGTTGGTGCCGTCGCCCCCCAGGGTAATAATACACTTAACCCCGGCATCGGCCATTAATTTTGCCGCCCTCCGTGAGTCTTCCTGGTTGGCATTGATTGGCATATCCAGCAGGCGGGTTTCCATGTTCAGACCACCCTGCCCGGCAAGGCCGTCCAGCGCCCGCTGGTAAAAACCGAAATAATCGGGCATGAACCAGACCCGTTCCACTCCAAGAGAATCCAGGCCCAGTAGTATGCGTCTGAGCAAATTGACTTTTTCATTATTATCAAATACCGTGGCATGCGCCACCAGCCTGCGAATGTCTTTGCCGGATGCCGGGTTGGCTATAATGCCGACAGACAATGTCCTCTTCCTTTCTGCCATGATTTTTTCAAGACAGTCCCGCGCCCCGGCTATAAAATTTCCTTGACAGCCTCGATAATCTTTTCTTCACCGGGCACGTAGGCCGCTTCCAGCGGCGGGCTGAAAGGCACCGGAGCAAAGGGGGCGGCCACCCGCTTGATAGGCGCGTCCAGGGAATCAAATCCTTCTTCTGCCACTATGGCGGCTATTTCCCCACCGAACCCGCCGGTTTTCACCGCTTCATGCACGATTACCAGGCGCCCGGTTTTTTCTACGGATTTTAGTACCGTTTCCTTGTCAAAGGGCATCAGGGTCCGGGGGTCCACCACTTCCAATTCAACGCCCTCCGCTGCAAGGGTCTCGGCTGCAGCCAAAGCCCGGTGCACCATCAAGGAGGTGGCCACTACCGTGACATCCTTGCCCTCCCGTTTGATATCGGCCTGGCCCAGGGGAATGGCGTATTCGCCTTCGGGCACCTCGCCGGAAACCCCGTATAACATTTTGTGTTCAATAAAAATAACCGGGTTGTCGTCCCGAATTGAGGACACCAGTAATCCTTTGGCGTCAGCGGGGGTGGAGGGCATCACCACTTTTACCCCGGGCATGTGGGTAAACCAGGCTTCCAGGCTTTGCGAATGCTGGGCCGCCGCGCCCAGCCCGGCGCCGCACACCGTACGCAGTGTAATGGGCACCTTGGCCTTGCCGCCAAACATATACCTCATTTTAGCGGCCTGGTTAAAAAACTCGTCCAAACAGACCGTCATGAAATCCATAAACATAATTTCCGGCACGGGCCGCAGTCCCGCAGCGGCCGCGCCCACCGCGCTGCCTACAATGGCGGTTTCGGATATGGGGGTATCCAACACACGCTCCGGACCGAATTCTTGGATCAGTCCCGTGGTAACACCGAAACAGCCGCCGAATACTCCCACGTCTTCGCCCAGAAGATAGACGGTATTGTCCCGTTTCATCTCTTCCCGCAGAGCGGCATTGATAGCCTGGGAATAGGTCATTTCCTGCATGAAATTCACCCCTTATATTTTTGTTTAACAGTTTTATCCTTCGGACAAATACTGGTGGTTAGTCACAGTAAACGTCGGTGGTCAGTTCCGTTTCATCCGGGAGCGGGCTTCTATTTGCATATTCAACCGCGGTCTTGATTTGCTCCTTAACTCCCGCGGCTATGCTTTCCAATTCTTCCCGGGTGGTCATGTTCATCTCCAGCAACCTCGTGCTAAACCGCTGGATGGGGCATTTCTTTTTCCATTCGTTTAGCTCATCTTCACTGCGATAGACACAGGCATCCCCTTCAAAATGCCCGCGGTGGCGGTAGGTCTTGCACTCAATCAGGGTGGGTCCCTCCCCCGCCCTGGCCCGTTTGACGGCCTCGCCGGCGGCCTCATAAACCGCCATTAAATCGTTGCCGTCCACGCTCACGCCCGGAATGCCGTAAGCCACGGCCCGGTCGGCCACGTCGGTGATGTTCTGGTGCCGCTCCTGGCTCATGGAAATGCCGTACATATTGTTTTCGCAGACGAAAACCACAGGCAGCTTCCAGATGCTGGCCAGGTTCAGAGCCTCGTGGAAGGTGGCCCGGTTGGAAGCCCCGTCGCCGAAAAAGCATACGGCCACACCGTTATTCTTCAGGTACTTGTTGGCAAAGGCGGCCCCGGCGGCCAAAGGAAGACCGGCTCCCACGATACCGTTGGCACCCAAAAAGCCCAGTTCCACGTCGGCGATATGCATGGACCCGCCCTTGCCCCGGCAGTAGCCGTTAATTTTACCAAAAATCTCGGCCATCATTTTATCCACGGACGCTCCCCTGGCAATGCCATGACCGTGCCCCCGGTGAGTACTGGCGATATAATCTTTATCACCCAGATTGCTGCAGACGCCTACGGCCACGGCCTCTTCCCCCACATACAGGTGCACAAACCCAGGTATCTGCCCCTGGGAGAACAGGTTGGCCACGGTTTCCTCAAACTCGCGGATCAACAGCATTTTGCGATACATACCCAGCATTTCCTCTTTACTAAATGCCATGACAAACCCTCCCTGCAAAGAATTTTTAACTCAACTGACAAATCATTTATGCAACGTGAATGCCAAATAGCGGCTAGGCAATTATGCAGCATTTATTGCCCTTCCTGGAAGCTCATTCACTCCCCGCTTCTTTTGGTCCATGTTCAATTTCACCAGTAAACCTTGATTTTAACCTGCCCCTCACCCGGGCTTGGCGGTTCCGGCACATCCATAACCCTGACGTCCTTATTCCCGTACCACACGGCAGCTTTCATAACAAAACCTCCTTTCTTTGTTGCTTGAAGCAACAGCAATATAAATGCCAGAATATTATAACTTTTAAAAAAAATAAAATTTTGCCGGGATATTGAGATACAGGTTGAAAATTCGGTTGACGATGGTGCTGTGACCGCTAATTAATGCCGTTCGAACTCCGGGCAGTGTTCGATTTTCGGGCAAACAAAAACGCCGCCAGGCAAGGCGGCTAACCATAATAAGGCGCACACGTTATCGAATATTATACTTCTTTAACTTGTCATACAGGGTATTGCGGCCGATACCCAGCGCCCGGGCAGTGCGGCTGATGTTACCATTAAATCGGTCCAGCGCCGCTTTGATGGCCTGCTGCTCCAATTGCTCCAGAGTGGTTACCTGTTGCATTTTAGCTACGAGCACCGGTCGTTTTCCGGTGAGGTAGCAAGGCAGGTGACAGGTCATGATCAAGTCATTGTCGGTAATGATTACCGCCTGCTCCAGCACGTTGACCAGTTCCCTGACGTTGCCGGGCCAGTGGTGACGGGCCAAAACTTCCATGGCGGCGGGATCGATCCGTGGCACGTTCTTACCCAACCGGGCCGCTACACCGGCGAGGCAGTGTTCGATCAAATACTCGAGATCCGTCTCCCGCTCGCGCAGGGGCGGTATTTTAATGGACAAAACATTTATGCGGTAAAATAAATCTTCCCGGAATTTCCCGTTCTGCATCTCCTGGTGCAGGTCCTTGTTAGTGGCGGCAATTACCCGTACGTCCACCGGAATGACTTTTTTACCGCCCACCCGCGTGACCGTTTTTTCCTGCAGCACCCGCAACAGGTTGGACTGCATCTCCAGCGGCATATCACCTATCTCATCCAAAAAGAGGGTACCCCCTCCGGCCAGTTCGAACTTACCCGGTTGTCCACCGCGCCTGGCGCCGGTAAAAGCCCCTTCGCTATAGCCGAACAGTTCGCTCTGGATCAACCCGGCAGGCATGGCGGCGCAATTAACGGGGATAAACGGCCCGTGGCGGCGGTCGCTGGCGTTGTGTATGGCCTGGGCGAAGATTTCCTTGCCGCTGCCGCTTTCCCCCAACAACAACACGGTGGACGAGCACGCAGCGGCCCGCCGGGCCAGTTCCTTGGCCGCCTGCATTTGGCTGCTTGCCCCGATGATGTCCGTAAAAGTGAAGCGGGCCCGGTTAAAGTCCCCGCCGGTGACGCTTTTGGCTGCCGGCTTCTCACTCAAGGTGACCGTTGACCGGCCTGCAGCGTTTTTCGGTTTGCACTCCCCCGAGTCAACCGACTCTTTGCCGAGTGACGCCGGGCTTATCACCATGACAGCCTCGCCCTGTTTTTTGCTTCCACCGGTTATACTGCGGGTTGAGCAATAAAACCTGCCGCGAGGGGTATCCAGCAGTTGTCTTCGGTCATTCTCTCCCTCGCCGGCAGCCAGCAAACGTTTTAATTCCCGCATGTTTCCCAGGGTATCACCGGCCTTCTGCCCCTTTAATTTGTCCGGGGCAAGTCCAAGCATTTTACAGGCGGAAATATTGGCATCGGTAATCACGCCGTCGGCATTGATATGCAGAATTCCCTCGGAAACAGTGTTTACCGCCGTTACCAAACGGCTGAGGGTGGAGGTTAATTCATTGTTGGTTATTTCCCTGCGCAACTGGCTTTCGATGGCTTTGGCCGCGGCCACGATCATGCCCAGGGTGTGGGGATGCATTTTATCATAAGGACCCGACATATCCAGGCAGCCCAGTAGATCTCCACCGGGACCGCGAATCGGCGCAGCCGAGCAGGTCCAATCATGGTGCTCGGTGCAAAAGTGTTCGGCCGCAGTTACCTGAATGGGGATGCCGGTAGCCAGGCAAGTCCCTATGGCGTTGGTGCCCACCGATTCTTCGGTCCAGTCGGCTCCCCGGAAAAAGTGCAGCGACTCGGCGTCGAGCAATGTTTTGCAATCACCCATGGTTTGTAAAACGATGCCTTCATGATTGACCAGCACCACCATGAAACCTGATCCCTGGACGGTGTAATAAATTGATTCAATTACGGGTCTGGCTATATCCAACAACATTTTATTTGCTTCCAAGAGTTGTTCCAGGTGGCCGTCGCTATGTATCCGGAAACATGTGCCGCCCACGGGGTTAACCGCTGCCGTCTTGCATCTCTGCCAGGAAGCGGCGATGGTGCTATCCACGGCCTGTGCATCAAATTCGCCTGAAACGATAAATCGCTCCCAGGACTTCTCTAATCTTTTAATGGCAGCCAATTTAGCAGAACCGTACACAATATCCAGACCCCCCTGAAAAGGTTGGTTTTACCACTTTTTCTTTCATACAGTTTATTACGATTAAAGGCATTATTCAAGATTAGATAACCATCAACTTTCGTCGATTAGGCTGCGCTCTTTTGCCGGTGAGTTTTTGGGTATATTTTTTGCATTATAACAAAGGCAACATTTTAAGGAGGTGGGAATAATGCTTAAGGCAGCATTCATTTTTTTGGCCCCGGAAGCGAATCCCGAACAACACAGGTCGGTGGTTAAGACCCCGGGGGTGGAGCTGATAGTGGTAGGAGTTAAGGATTACCAGGCGGCTGAAAAAATTGTGCCCGGTTTGGTTGAAGAAGGTGTTAAGGCTATTGAGCTCTGCGGGGGCTTCGGTCACGGGGGAACGGCCCGGGTAGCCCGCGCGGCCGGCCAGGGCGTGGCCGTGGGGGTGGTACGTTTTGATGTGCATCCGGGATTGAACGGCGCCAGCGGCGACCAGATTTTTTGAAGGCGGCAAGGAGGGCGAATATGAAACGCTACATTATTGAATTCGGCACCGGTATTGATTTTCACGGTCAGGACCCCACCGGCGCCGCCAGGAAGGCTGTCCGGGACGCGGTTTCCCACAGCTGCTTGTGCGGTTTATCGGAAATATTGGGGATAAAGGATTTAAATGCAATGATGGTGGATGTTACAATAGCGGTGCCCAACCCGGAAAAAGTGGACGGCGCCCGGGTACTGGATGAAATCCCCTTTGGCCGCAAGTCCATCAAGGCGGTGGCCGGCGGTATGAGAGCGCCGGGCCTTTTTCTGCCCGAGCTGGGTGACGGCGACGATTCAATCATCGTGGCCAACGCCTGCGTTGAGGTTAAAGTGAACCCGAGCCTTTAATCCTGCGTGCATATGGTAAGTACTTCCATCCCCTGTTGGATCACATGGCTATCAGCATGATGTTCCGGTAAAATAAATCGCATGTTAAACTTCTTAAAGTTTGAGGGACCGCACAAAAAACCGTTATGCGGTCCCTTTTTTGACTGGCAACATCACTATGGCGCAATAACACTTCTGTGATATAATAGCCCGGTGAAAGCTTCCAATTTTCAAACAGGAGACTCACCATGACCAAACCGGAATTGAAACTAATCGCCTTCGACATGGACGGTACCTTAACCAACGTGCGCAGTTCATGGGAATACTTGCACCGACGCATGGGTATCTGGACCGGGCAGGCTGAGATATACCAGGAGCTGTTTCTGGCCGGGAAAATCAGCTACGAGGAATTTTGCAGACTGGATGCCGCCATGTGGCGCGGCATAAACTTGGATGAGATTGTGACCATCTTAAACGAAATTCCCCTTCACCCCGCGGCGGAAAAAGTAATGCACCTGTGCCGGGACCTGGGTGCCAAGCCCGTACTGCTTTCCACCGGGGTAAAAATACTGGCCGACCGGCTGGCCGGCCAGTTGGGGTTTCACTATCACACCGCCAACGAACTGGCGCACCGGGATGGCGTAATGACCGGGGGATGCGTTATACACGTAACCACCCACGGGACTGAGAAAACCAAGGAGGCCTTCTTGAGAAAGCTGATGGCCGAACTGGGTGCCACGCCCCGGGAAACCGCGGCGGTGGGCGACAGTATCGGCGACCTGGGCATGCTCGGGGAAGCGGGCCTGGGGGTGGCTGTAAACCCGCACCCCGGCGACCTGGCCGTAATGCAGGCCGCCATTCCCCGTCTGATTACCGTACACGATCTTGAGGAACTTATACCCGTACTGCTAAAGCATTTTAAAACACCTGCAACAGACCCAGAATAATTTCCAGAGTAATAAGCAGCACGATGGCCACCTCCAGCCAGGTGGCCCGGGCAGTGACAATTTCGTCGCTGAGCATGGAGTAATTTTGCTGGATCACCGCCATCTTGCGCTGAATGCTTTCCATCCATACCCCGGTCCGGAACAGACCCAGGGCGGCGGAATAAATCCGGGCGTAATAAATATCTTCGGTTACCTTGATAGAATTATGAATACGCTCGGTGATATCCGTCACTTCGGTTACCACTTCCATCAACCGGGCCATGATACTCCGGTAATGCCGCAAGCGTTGAAAGCTGCTGCCCCGCTCCACCAGCGCCAGATCATCATACATTTTTTCCATTTCCCCGGTCAGCAGCCCATCGTAGTAACGCAGCTCCAGCAGCTGGGAATTGGCAAATTCCAGCAAGTCCGGCAGGTCCGTGCTGCCCGAGGCGTCATAAACCAGGGCCGAGTCCCAGGTAATAATGACCAAATCATCGGGTGAATAGGAAAATGAGTTGCGTAGAGTTTCCCGCCTCACCCAGTCGCTGAACGGGCCTTCCTCCCCCAGCAGCAGGGGCAGCGGGTCCCAGTCCTCCTGCCAGTCGGTAAAGAAAAATACTGTAAAGTCTTCCTCGACATCTCCCAAACCTTTTTTTACCAGGGCCGGCGACATGACCTGCTGCAGTTTTTCCAACTGGGTACGAAAAAGTTTTTCATAATCATCCTGCTGTTCCAGAGCCAGGGACAGGCGTTTCATTTCCCCGTATCCGGTCCCGGGCGCCAGCCCGACCCGCATGATGATACTCACCACGCCCAAATCATACACCCGGGCCGAGTAAAAAACATCGTAATCTGTTCCGCCCAGGCTAACTTTGCCGCCGCCCAGTTCCACACCCACCGGCGGGTTTTGTATGTGAATCGACTTGGGCGGAATGCGGGACAATCGCAGCCTTGACGTGGTGCTTTGCGCAGATAATATAGTTTCCACGGTTTCCAGATTGATTTCATCGGCCACATCATACAGGCGATATAGCAACACTGTTGTCTGCACGTTATCACTCTTTCCCTATTCCAGCTATCCATTATTGTAACCCGATGTCCCCGGCGGGATATAGCTTTTATTAACATTTAGAAATTAATTCATATTATTTTTTTGCAAAGCAGGATTTTGTTCAAAAATTGACGAAGTTATTCTAAAATTCAGGCTGGGATATAAGCCTCAATTTCAAGCTTGGCAATGGGAAGAGGAGGAGAATTATGTCAGAAGCCATTACTTATTTTGATGAGGTAAGAGAGATTGTCCAGGAAATGGGTGGCCAAGATATTACCCTGTGCAAACAGTGCGGACTGTGCAGCGGCTCTTGCCCATGGGGACGGATGGAAAAAGAAAGCCCGTTCAGCATCCGCCAAATGATTTACATGGGCAGGCTGGGACTGGAAGGTTTTGAAAGCGATGATGTACTTTACGCCTGCACAACCTGTGGCCAGTGTGTGGTACGCTGTCCCCGCGGAGTTAAAATTATCGATGTCGTGCGTGCTATGCGTTCCGTTGTTTGTGAAACCGGTGGCATTCCTAAAAATTTGAAAGCCGTACTCGGCAGCATCAACAGCAACAGCAACCCCTGGTCCCAGGATAGCGAAAAACGCATTGACTGGACCAAGGGTCTGGATATCCCCACTTACACCGACCAGGAGTACCTGCTTTACGTATGCTGCACCTCCGCCTTTGACGGCCGCAGCCAGAAGATTGCCCGCGCCATAGCCACCACCCTGCAAAAAGCCGGGATCAGCTTCGGCATCATCGGCACCGAGGAAAAATGCTGCGGCGAGGCCGTGCGCAAGATCGGCGCTGAGGAAGAATTCAGCAATCTGGCCGAAGCCAACATTGAACTGTTTAACAGCAAGGGCGTCAAGAAAATCATCACCACCTCGCCCCACTGCTATTATACCTTTAAAAACGAATACCCCGAATTTGGCGGCGAATTTGAAGTCATTCATTACACCCAGTTGTTCGCCGAGTTGTTGAAGGAAGGCAAACTCAAGCCGGCCAAAGGGTTGGGCAAAAAAGTCATCTACCACGAACCCTGCTATCTGGGCAGACACAGCAAGGTATTTGAAGCGCCTCGGGAGCTGCTTACCTCCATACCGGAAGTGGAATGCATGGAGTTTGATAAAACCAAGGACGACAGTATGTGCTGCAGCGGCGGCGGCGCCCGTATCTGGATGGAAACCGAAGCCGGGCTGCGTTTCTCCGATGTAAAAGCCAAGGAAGCCATGGCCAAAGGCGCCGACCTGGTGGTTACCGCCTGCCCCTACTGCATTGTTATGCTGGAAGACAGTCTTAAGAACATCGACAAAGATGAAACCATGGCCGTCAAAGATATCAGCGAACTGATCAGCGACAGCTTGGAATAACATTTTTTCGGATAATAATAAAATTGTTCCCAAGCCCGTTCAAAAAAATTTTTTGAACGGGCTTTTTTGACTTATTAATCAAGCAAAAGGTGCGCATACTATAAATAAAATCAATTAAATAGGAGGTTAAGGAATTATATGGTATCCACAACAAGTCTTATTGATTACCTGCGTAAAGCCAGTGAAAGGCTACCCGAAGAAGCCGAAAGGGTATTGCATGCGTTATTGGAACAGGGCAGCATGAACAAAGAGGAACTTTCCCTGACGGCCCGCGTAAAAAGGGCTGTCCTGGACCATATCATCATGCAGCTTTACGCCCTGGGACTGGTGGAAATATCCACCGAGGGCAAAAGTAAAATTTGCACCGTTACCAAACTGGGCGATGAATTTTACAGCCTGGTAAAAGCCGGATAAAAAAGGGGACAGGCTACTTTTCATGGTAATAATTACCATGAAAAGTAGCCTGTCCCCTTTTTCAGGTGCTGTGGTATAATTTAGATTAATTATCCCGGTGTTCCGATACCCGGTCATCTGCCTTTATTTAAAACATGTAACAAGGAGCAAGTTATGTCGGATAATTTACAGTACCTGAAGAAAATACCCCTGTTCGCCTTCCTGACGGACGAGCAGCTGGCGGAAGTAGATAAAGTTATCCTGGAGCGCGCCTATCAAAAAGGGCGGATTATTTTCATGGAGGGGGAACCCGGAGAAGCAGTATTTTTTGTTAAATCTGGCCGCATCAAAGTGACCAAGCAAACCAGCGACGGCCGGGAACACATTTTGCACTTTATCAACCCCGGCGAGATATTTGCCGAGGTCATTATGTTCGACGACGACGGAACTTACCCGGCCACCGCCGAAGTGGTGGAAGACTGCACCGTCGGCCTCATCAGAAATGCGGACATGGAAAGAATTATTAACCAAAAACCCGGTATCGCCCTGGGTATGCTGAGAATCATGGCCCGCCGGCTGCGCATATCCCAGCAACAATTGATCGAACTGGCCCTGCTGGACACCACCCGGCGGGCCGCCAGCATGCTGCTGTTCCTGGCCGGTGAACAGGGCACCAAAACAAAAGAAGGTATTGTCATTGACATTTCCCTCACCAACCAGGACCTGGCCCAGCTGATCGGCACCTCCCGGGAAACCGCCAACCGCATTTTAAATGACTTCAAGCGACAAAAAGCCATTGCCGTCCATAAAGGTCAGGTTACCATCCTGGACAAATATAAACTTAAATCGTGGATTTAGCGTCCAGTACCTTTCCCCACACCGGCGGAGGGATGAAAAAATTCCGAACACTGCGCCTTTAAGGACTCATCCCCTAATAAATATATCCCTAATATCATTAGATAATATCAGACGTAAAAAGTTTTGCAAAATAATCGCGGTCATCCCCCAGATAAAATACTCTTTATATTCATAAATGTAAGTGGGAAAGGACCAACGTTTTACCCATCCCCCGCGATATATTTCGGGCACCCTGTGGAGGGGAAAATCTTCACCGTACCGGGTGGCTACCTCCACGTTACTGGCTTTGGGCGGGTTGGCCAGCAAATAAGGCAGGGGCACCGTAAAAACACTGTGCACTTCTTCCCGGTTGGGTTCAATGTGCCCGGGCTGCAGTATGTACCCCGCATAAGGATAAACCACCACCCCCATGGGAGTAACCAGAAAATCCAGCGGTCCCAGTACGTCAATGTCTCCCGGCCACAAGCTCAATTCTTCCATAGTCTCCCGCACCGCGGCTGTTTCCGGGTTGCCCATCTCACAAGGTTCCACCCTGCCGCCCGGAAAACATATTTCCCCCGGTTGCCTGTCCAGGTGCATGGAGCGCACCTCGAACAATATCTCCGTGCCCTCGTTTCCCTCGATTAAAGGTATCAGCACCGCCGAGATCAAAAAGTTTTCCTTGCCCATCAGTTCAGCATTACGCCGAAGCAGCTTTTGCATTAACTCTTTCACCTGATCAATACCCCGTAACAATTTATAAATTTTATAATTGGCATTTTATTTATACGGAAATTTCTCTAAAAGTATTTACAAACCTGCTACTATATTGATAAATTAATTTTCTAAGAAACACCGCATAAAACTTGTGAAATAAAGATTATTTTCGGAGTGTACTGAAGAATATATCATTATAATATACGAGGTCCACGTAAAAATAAATAAATCAATATTGGAGGGAACAGATGGTTTTTAAACGCGATGATTTTCCCGTCAGCTTTAACGTCGCCCGATGCAAAAAATGCGGTGTATGCAGCCACTTTTGTCCCGGCCAGGCAATTGCCTTTGACAATAACGGCTACCCTTGCGCAAAAGCACCGGAAAAATGCACCCGCTGTTACACGTGTTTTCACCGGTGTCCGGACTTTGCCGTGGAGGTGAAAGACAATGACCAACATGCAGTTTCTGCAGGGTAACGAAGCCTGCACCCTGGCCGGCATTGCCGCGGGAGCGCGTTTTTTTGCCGGCTACCCCATCAGCCCGGCCACCGAAATAGCCGAACTTTCTGCAAAACTCCTGCCCCGGCACGATGGCATATATATACAGATGGAAGATGAAATTGCCAGCATCGCCGCCGTCATCGGAGCCAGCCTGGGAGGTATGAAAGCCTTTACCGCCACCAGCGGGCCGGGATTTTCCCTGATGCAGGAAAATATCGGCTTTGCCGTAATGGCTGAAGTCCCCTGCGTAATTATCAATGTGCAGCGGTTCGGCCCCAGCACCGGCATTGCCACCCAACCCGGTCAGGGTGACATCATGACCGCCCGGTGGGGGACCCACAGTGACCACAGTATCGTGGCGCTGGCCCCGGCCTCGGTTCAGGAATGTTTTGACCTGACGGTGGAAGCGTTCAACCTGGCCGAGCGATTCCGCACCCCGGTGATTGTCCTCACCGATGCCACCATCGCCCACCTGCGGGAAACGGTAAGCATACCCGACACGGTAAAAACGGTGCAGCGGGCCAGACCCTCCGGGCCGGTGGAAAACTACCGCCCTTATGCCCCCGCGGCGAACCAGGTCCCTGTCATGCCCAATTACGGTGATGATTATATTTTACGGGTAACGGGCCTGGTACACGATGAAGCAGGGTACTCTTCCGCCGACCCCGAAGTAGCCGGCACCCTGGTCAACCGATTAATTAATAAAATAGAAAAATACACCGATGAACTGCCGGAACCGGAATACGCGGGCCCGGACCGGCCGGAAACAGTAATCATTTCCTACGGCATTTCCGCCCGCGCGGCCCTGTCCGCCGCCCGCCGCGCCAAGCAGCAGGGCCGGTCCATGGGGGTAATCCGGCTGAGAACTATCTGGCCTTTCCCGGAAAAGTTTATCACCGATATCTGCCGGAGCGCCGCCCGGGTACTGGTGGTGGAAATGAACAAGGGACAGCTCCTGCGAGAAGTCAGAGCCGCGGGAATAACAGAGGCATACGGCTTGAACCGCACCGATACCAGGGTCATCATGCCGGAGGAAATCCTCGAGGGAGGTGTTCTGCTTGAATAACCTGAAAGAGATCGACCAATACCTGGCCCATAAAAAATTACCCCATATGTGGTGCCCGGGATGTGGAAACGGAGTTATCCTGAAACATTTGCTGCTGGGGTTGGCCGTTTTGGGCATTCCCCGGGAAAAAGCTGTGCTGGCGTCGGGTATCGGCTGTTCCGGCCGGGCCGGCGATTACGTGAATTTTCACCGCTTCCAGGGCACCCACGGGCGCACCCTGGCCTTTGCCACCGGCATCCACCTGTCCAACCCCGAGCTAACCGTCGTTTGCCTGATGGGCGACGGCGATTGCGGCGCCATCGGACTGAACCATTTACTGCATGCCGCCCGCCGGAACATCAACATCACCGCCATAGTAGCCAACAATTTGAACTATGGCATGACCGGCGGCCAGTATTCTCCTTCCACCCCGGAAGACAGTTTGACCAGCACTTCCCGGCAAGGCAAAACCGGCGCCGCGCTGGACCTGTGCCGGTTGGCAGCGGAAGCCGGAGCCAATTACGTGGCCCGAAGCACGGTCTATCACGTACGGGAAATGCACAAATATATTCTTGAAGCATTAAATACCAGGGGCTTTTCCATGGTGGAACTGCTGACCCCCTGCCCCACCTACTACGGCCGGTATAATAAAATCGGCGATGCGGTGCAGATGCTGGAAATGTTCAAAGAAAAAGCCATACCTTTAAACAAGTTTCAAAACATGGAGGAAAGCGAGCAGCAAAATCATTTCTGGCGCGGGGTGCTGGTGAGAAAAAATAACCCGGACTTTTACACCCGTTACCGGCAAAAGGAGGCTGTACAATGAAGGAATGGCAGATACTGCTCAGCGGCTCGGGCGGGCAGGGGCTGGGCCTGGCGGGTAAGATACTGGCCGAAGCCGCGCTCTACCGGGGCCTGCACGCTGCACACAGCCAGAGTTACGGCGCCCGGGCCCGCGGCGGTTACAGCGACTCGGGCGTGGTTATCAGCAGCGCCGAAATTGCCTTTCCCCTGATTGAAAAGCCCAACCTGCTTTTGGCGCTTTCTCCGGAAGCCTACCACAAGAATGCCCGTTCTCTGGATAAAGACGGTTATTTAATATATGATACGGACATTGATAGTGCGGTACAAGAAAAGAATGCCCGGGGTTTTCCAATCACCAAAGCCGCCCGGGAAACAGGCAATGAACGGGGTGCCGCCATCCTGGCCCTGGGGATAATCACCGGATTGTTCGACATCATTGCGCCTAAGGACGGGGAAAGAGCCATCGCCGACAACCTGCCGGCGCAATTCATAGAACCCAACCTGCAGTGTTACCGCCGGGGCCTGGAAATGGCCGGACAAGTTACGCCCGGGGATCACACAGGTACAGCCCCATGAAATGGGTCAGCCTGATCAGCTTATAGTCAGAAAACTCACCTACCAGTTGTTGACCCACATTTTTTAAAAAATCCCGGTAATAACTTTTCTCCACGCGCTCCACCAATGAAATTACCGGATTTAAATTGGGTATGTAATCAACCGCCATAACCACGGAGCCAGCCAGCCTTTTCATTTCTCGCAGTATTTTCACCCTGTAAGCGGGCGGCATTTCATGTAAAACAAATGCCGCCGCCACCACTTCAAAGCTGTTGTCGGCAAATCCATCCAGGGCATGGGCGGGGGTCTTGATAAAAGTTACGCGGGAGCCGTATTTACGGCGCGCTTTTTCAAGCATTCCCGCGGAAATATCCACCCCCGTCACTTCAGCCCCCTTTGCCGCAAAAGCCCCGGCCAGGGTTCCGGTCCCCGTGCCGATATCCAGCACCCGCGGGGTCGCCCGGTGGTCAGGCAGCTGTCGCAGCACGTAATCCACAGCCCGCCGGTAAGGACCGATAAACAACGGGTAAACTATATCAAAGTATTTAGCCACCCGATCAAAGGACGCCGCCAATTTATTCAGATCGTACCCCTGCACAAACTACCGTCCCTTCTATTGGTTACCATTCTCCCAAGCCCATTGTTATCCGTTTTCTTCCGTTTCCAGCACTCTCCGTACCAGCAAACTACAGCAAAAACGGATATTATTTACGGAGTATATACGGAGGTTGTCGCAATAATACATATCAAACAGCAAATCAGCAATTTCTTGCTCACCCAACCCCTTTTTACGGCCGCTGCTAACAAATTCCTTCATTCTTTCTGTCTCGGACCGGGCCTGATCAAGAAATTCCGCCACATATTTTCGCCCAAAGATTAGTTGTTCATGCGCGCCGGCCAAAATCTCCGCCCGAAAATCCCGCATCCTGTCTATTGTTGTTAAATACTTTGCGTACCCCTCGAAAAAAATGGGGAAAATACACTTGTCATTTACGGGGAAGCCGGCGCAATCAGAACTGAACAACACTTCACTTTCGGGGAGATAGGCCAGCAGACTGCAGGGGCTGTGTCCCGGAGCGCGGTAAAAGTGCAATGTTGACCCGGGACCCAACGTCCATTTTTCACCGTCCTCGATAACCCGCTCAACATTAATATGGTCTACAACAGAATCGAAAGCCTTTTCCTCCAACCCCGTTTCCTGCCGCAGCGCTTCAGTGGTGGCGGCATCCTCTTTAAAAAAATGCGTTACTATTTTGGCTCGCTGCAGAATTTTGCGCGCCTCCGCCGATCCGGCCACCAAAGCTCCGGGAAAAATCTCTCGCAAACCCGGAATTCCACATACATGATCGTAATGCGCATGCATAACCACCAAATGACTGACACCCGGTGGGACAAGACCTGCGGCAGCCTGTTTCAGAACTGCGGGCACCACGGCGCTCACGCCGCCCTCCAAAAGCACCGCCGGTCCTTTACCAACCGCATAAATCCGAAAGTGCCGGTCTCCCAGAACTGTAACATTTTCTATTAGCTGCATTACAAACCTCCAAAATTTAGAATCAAGGTTTTACCAGGCAATAAATTGATTAGCTAAAAAATTTTCGGTACAATTACGTGTTTAATTTAGATTAAAGGATGTGATCAAAATACACCAATCCGGTGAAACAAGATTAAACAAAAGCCCAGGGTTCTTCTTCCGACCGGGCCATGACAACATCCACAACCAGCCCGGCTTTTTGCAGGTTTGCCGCCAGGTAATCTTGCACAGCGGGCAGCACCACCCGCTCAGTGGCGAAGTGGCCGGCGTCGATAAAATTCATGCCCGCCGCCAGCATGTCCCTGGCCGCGTGGTAGCGTACGTCACCTGTGACCAGCACATCGGCCCCTTTTTGCCGGGCCACCGGCCACAAATCCCCGCCCGACCCGCCGCAAACCGCCACCCGCTTGACAGCCGCCCGGTGATCACCGCCATAGCGCAGGCCGACTGCCTGCAGCTTTTCCTTTACCATCCCGGCGAATTCAGCCAGGGAAACCTCCCCGGGCAGCCGGCCCACCCGGCCCAATCCCCGGGGAACACCCTTGTTTTCCAGGGGATACAGGTCATAGGCCACCTCTTCATAAGGATGCGCCTGTTGCATAGCTTGCAGAACCCGGCCTATTTCCTCTTTTTTGACAATGGTTTCCACCCGCACTTCATCCACCTTTTCCAGTTCGCCACGGGTGCCGATAAAGGGGTTGGTGCCCTCCCGGGGGCGAAAGGTGCCCGTACCCCGCAGGTTAAAAGTGCAATCGCTGTAATTGCCGATCCAGCCCGCCCCCGCCCCGCCCAGGGCCTCACGCACCGCGTCGGCATGACCGGCGGGCACGAAAACAACCAGTTTGAGCAGTTGACCGTAACGCATAGGATGTAACACTTCCACTTCTTCCAGCCCCAGCGCCCGGGCCAGGGCATCGTTCACGCCGCCCTCAGCGCTGTCCAGGCTGGTATGCGCCGCGTAAACTCCTATACCGGAACGAATGAGCCTGAAGAGCAGGTTACCGGGCGGAACATCGCCGCGCAGTGATTTGATTCCTTTAAGCAGCACGGGGTGGTGACTGATGATCAACTGTGCACCGCTGTGTTCAGCTTCATCAACCACCTCCGGGGTCACGTCCAGGGCCACCAGCACCTTTTGCACCGGCGCCCCGGGGTCGCCCACCTGCCAACCGCTGTTGTCCCAATCCTCCGCCAGTCCCGACGGGGCCAATTTTTCCATGATTGCCACTATATCCTTAGCTTTTACTGCCATTCGCTGAGCACCTCCCGGATTTTTCCCGATTCCTGCTTAAGCAGAGCAGCCTTTTCTTGAGCTTTTGCGTTCTGAGCCCGCTTTATTTCCGCCAGCACGGTGTCAATTTCCCCCAACCGTTTTAAGAGGTAATCATGCAGCAATTCATGGCGCTTCTCCAACAAACGCGGGCCCAGTTCCAGCCAGAACGCGTCCTTTACCTTTTCCTGTCCCGGTTCCGCCGCCATTATAAAATAGTAATGCCCGCCCTCGCGGGCCATATCTTCATCAACCAGCCGCCACCCGTTTGCCAAAAGCCACCGGCGCACCAGGGAAATGTCGCGCATGGGCTGGATGATCAGCCGCTGCACCTTCGCCAGCACCGAACGTCCGGCAGCCAGAATGCTGCACACCGTTTTACCGCCCATTCCCGCCAGCACCACCGCGTCCGCCTCGCCGGGCGCCAAAACCTGCAGGCCGTCCCCCAGGCGCACGTCGATCCGATCTTCCAGCTCACAGGCCCGCACCGTGGCCAGCGCCGCCTCGTATGGTTTACGGTGTACATCGCCGGCTACCGCCCTGGGCGCAATCCCCCGCCGGACCAGGTAAACGGGCAAATAAGCGTGATCGGTGCCGATATCCGCCACCACCGCGCCCGCCGGCACCTGCCGGGCCACCGCGGCCAGCCGTTCCGACAATTCCACAGCCATATCCCGCCCTCCAATATAACAATAGCTTTACTGATTATATTTTCCCCCTGCGGCAAAAATTTTCCTTTAAGTTAAGCACCGGTTATTCCGACGTTTTATTTGCCATTATTAGTGCAAATGAAATAAACGGTCGTTAACACTGCTTGAACAGCAATTCCCCGGCCAAGAAAGCGCAAGTGAAACTTTCGACATATTACCGCGGCCGAAAACGACGCAAATAAGTTAAGACAGCGCTATGGTGTTGAACAATGAAGCCGCCGGACGTATCATATTAAAAAAAAGAAAAACGAAAGATTACCAGGGAAAAAATAAGGAGGTATTACATATGACCAGGATGTTGCTGGTAGTTAACGGCGCTGAATATTCCATGCCGGCGGTAAAAAAGGCCATATGGCTGGCCAGAGTGGAAGATGCCCAACTCGATGTACTGTATGTCACCCCCCCGTGCCACCAGATGTATCCCGATATTCCCGGGCTGTGTTTCTGGATGCCGGATACGGAATACAAGATGGTAACGGATAAATTGAGAAACAAGGTGCTCGATGGAGAAATCATCCCCGCATTTCAAGAAACCGGCCTGGAACCGCGCATTATAATCACCAGCCGGGACCAGGATGAGAAAATCAAAGAAATGAGCATTGAAAACCAGTATGGTAAAATTTTCATCGCCAGTCCTTCCAGGTTCTGCCGGCAGGAAAGCAAAGGCTGGCTTTGGTTCAAAAATAAGATACAGGAAATCCCCTCAGGTACGGTATGCTTGATTTAAGAACCCCCTTCTTATAAAAAAGAAGGGGGTTCTTAAATATGCCCGCACCGGCACATTAATTATCCGGCACTGCGCAGACCGACCGGCATGATGTCCACGATACAATTATAATGAGTGCCATGTATTTAACCCGCTGCCCAAGAAATAATATATACAGCAGCTTTTTTATTTAAAGGAGAATTTTACATGCCTCGTAAAACCAATAAAGGCAAACTCCCCACGGCATTATTGGGGTCTGGGGTAATAGCGGGTGGAGCAGTGCTGCTGGGACGTTTGCTGTTCAAGCGTATCGTCAACAACGCAACTACCCGGATCATGACCGAACCTTATGAAGAAAACATGTGGGAGGTTATCTCTGCCGGTTCCCGCACCACGCCCCAGGTGATAGTGGAAACCAACCTGCGGGCCGAACTGGGCAGAAAAATTTTACGCCCTTTCGGCGGCCCCAAAAAATTCCCGAATTTCAGCAATATAATGTTCAACGTCGCCCAGTTGGAAACGCTCCCCACTCCTGAAGGCACAGAAATTGACACTGCCGTGGTGCTGGGCAAAAACGCCGAGCGCCCCCTGCGCCTGGACATACCCCTTATTATTTCCGGCATGGCTTACGGTTTCGCCCTGAGCGACCGGGCCAAAGTGGCTCTGGCCCGGGGCGCGACCCTGGCCGGGACAGCCACCAATACAGGCTACGGGCCCCTACTGCCTGAAGAACGGGCGGCAGCCAGACACCTGATCCTGCAGTACAACCGGGGCCACTGGTCCAAAGACCCTGAAACCCTGAAGCAGGCGGACATGATTGAAATTCAGCTGGGCCAGGGAGCCCTGGCGGGCACCGGGGAAATTTTCAAACAAGATAAAATGAGCAAAAAATTGATCCGGTTGCTGGGATTAAAACCAGGAGAAAATGCTATTGTCCACGCCCGGCTGCCGGAAATTACCTCTCCCCGCCAGCTTAACGGCCTGGTTGAAGAATTGCGGGCGACAACCGGCGGTGTGCCCGTGGGTATTAAAATAGCGGCCGGCAACGACCTGGAAAAAGATATGGCCCACGCCCTGGAAGCGGGGGTGGACTTTATTACAGTGGACGGCGCCCAGGGCGGCACCTCGGGCGCCGCGCCCATACTGGAGGACGACTTCGGACTTCCCACACTGTACGCCCTTTGCCGGGCAACCGCTTTCCTTGAGCAACATCAGGCCCGGGACCAGGTCAGCCTGATTATCGGCGGCGGCCTCAAAACCCCAGGGGATTACCTGAAAGCCCTGGCCCTGGGCGCGGATGCCGTGGCCATCGGCACCATCGCCCTGTGGGCCATGACCCACACCCAGGTCTTCCACTCCCTGCCCTATGAACCACCTGTGCAAGTAGTGCTGGAACAGGGAAAGGACAAGGATAAACTGGACATCGAAAAGGGCGGTCGCAACCTGGCCAGTTATCTTTTATCATCCGTGGACGAAATGAAGCTGGCCGTCCGGGCCCTGGGCAAAAAATCTATCAGGGAAGTAAACAAAAACGACCTGTTTGCCCTGGACAGGCAAACCGCAGAGATAGCGGACATCCCGCAGGGGGGTACTGACTTTTAGGTTAACTTAAAATATAAAGGTTTACATATTCACACAAAACACCCCCTAAAACAAAAACCGCGGTATCTGGGGTTTAAATTAATCTGGAGCATTTATAGTTTTTAATTTACCGTTTGCAACTTTCCATTGGATCTTAACTTTTACTTTATCTAGAATTTCTGTAGCTTCAGATCTACTCATTATCCTACTAGGCTTTTGAGATAAAATTGAATTAGACATACAGGAAGTATCCTGTATATCTGGTATTGCACCCTCCGGTTTTTCAGCATTCCACGTATACTTACCACTAGCCGGTGGCGTATAACCAGCGGGCCATATGCCAACATCAAATTTAGGTTCTATTATCACAAATTCAAGGGGTTCTTGACCTAAATACTTTGCTTCAATTTTACCCATAACTTTTTCTTCATCCCATATTAACAGTGCTTTAATCTCCCAATCTTCATTAGAAAAGCAATCTCTGGCGACTGAATTAGTTTTATCTAGCCCTGAACAACCAAAAGCAAACAACAATATACCCAAGCCAAGTATTAAGCACTTTAGCCTCAAAGCCATAGCCCACCTTTCTTTCTAAATTATGTTTTTACTCAACTTCCTTACGCCGAAATACCTAACAAACCCTTGATATTTGTGCAGGGCATTTAGATTCAGCCGTTGCCCGTTGTAGCCATAATACACTTTAGGCAGTGCTTTGAGCATACAAATGACTTGCATTCCTTGCTCACGTACTTTGATGATGGTAGATGAAAAACTAAACCAGCTATCAAACAAGACGTAAGAAGCGTTGACTCCGGTCTCTAGCGCTTGTTTCAAAAGATCTAACAGGATTTCCGGGGATTTCTTCACGCTCTCTTTACGGCGGCAGTATCCAACAGACCGCTTGCCAACATCTTTCATTTCAGCGTAACGATTGCTTTTTTTGTGGGAACTAAGCAAAGAGAAACAAAGCGGGACTAATGTATTACCATCAGACCAACCTAGCGTAAGCATACGGAAACCACGAACAAATTTGCCAGTCGTATGGTCATTTACCTTAGCTAGCAGTTCCACAGATTTGCTACGGGGTCAGGCAAAGAGCGAGTCATCGACAATCAACACCTTAACACGGTCTTCTTTCGTTAACGGATTGATCTTTGTCTGGATCAGATTACTGCTAAGCAAAAGTAGAAACTTGCGCCAGTTATAACGGCTAGAATTAAGAAACCGGTAAACTGTATCTTTCCCGGGACGGTCTGTATCTTCTTTCTGTAGGGTCTGATAAAAATTTTTCTTACCAAACACGAGCAGAAAAATAAACTTGAACAGTTCAAGACAGGTGAAAAACCGCAATCCTTAAAGAAATTCGACTGCTTAAATAGCCTACCAATGCAGTGCCATTAAAAAAATTATCGACTTTCGATGTAAGTTGCTTTTCAGAAGCCGAGGAATTTGGTACGATAGGCATGAAAAACATCCTTTCCTTGGTTGATTTTGTTAGGCAACTTAATTTTACCAAAGAAAAGGGTGTTTTTCTGTTGTTTTTCGTGAAATTTTCCTTTTGTATCAAGCATTTATAACGTTTTTTAAGGTGCGAAAGTTGAGTTTTGATTTATAACATGCATTCCTCCTGGTCATGCCAGGAGGAATGCTTACCTGCAGTGCTTTTATTACATATTTTCACCAAATAAATAGTTAGAAAGAAACTCCCAGGACGATCCTCTATAATGGACCCATAGGTTAAGACACAGAAACCAAAAAATTAAGCTATAATGGAGCCATGGAAAAGAGAAAAACATTTAAACCGGAAGAAAAAGCGAAAATCGTATTGGAAATGCTGTGGGGAAAAGAAGATCTCAGAAATTGCTTCCGAATATGAAGTCCATCCCACCCAGCTGCATCGCTGGAAAGCAGAAGCCATTGAGAACCTGCCTTCCCTGTTCACTCGTGGCGCAAATGAAATGGAGAAGATGAGAAAGCAGTATGAAGCTGAGAAGGAGGAACTTACTAAACAAATCGGCCAGTTGACCATAGAGGTCAATTGGTTGAAAAAAAAATCTGCTGAAATCAACCATCGCCGCAGAAAGACGTGAAATGGTGGAGCGTAACCATCCAGAACTCACAGTCAAGCGGCAGGCGGAACTGCTGGAAGTAAACCGCACCAGCATATACTACAAGCCGTCGGAGGAAGAAGACAAAGACATCGAGCTAATGCATCGGATTGACGAGATTTACACTCGTTGGCCGCACTATGGGTATAGGCGGATCCGGGCAGTACTTAGGGATATGGGCTATAAGGTGAATAAGAAGCGGGTGCTGCGGCTGATGCGCCGGATGGGGATTGCCGGGCTATGCCCGGGTCCCAATCTGAGCAAGCGGAATCATCAGCACCACACATATCCCTATCTGCTGCGGGGTGTTAAAGCTGCAAGGCCTGACCATATCTGGGGAATCGACATTACCTATATCCGTATGAAAGGCAGCTTTATGTACCTTGTAGCAATTATCGACTGGTATTCACGGTATATAGTGAGTTGGGAACTGTCCGAGACGCTAGAAAGGTCGTTTGTGATTCGTGCGCTAAAGAAAGCGTTGGCTGTGAGGAAGCCGGAAATCATCAACAGCGACCAGGGGAGTCATTTTACCAGTGGAGAGTATATTGAGCTGTTGAAGCAAAACGGGATACAAATTAGCATGGACGGCAAAGGCCGAGCAACCGATAACGCAATCACAGAGCGTTTTTTCAGGAATCTGAAGTGGGAGAAAATTTATTACGAGGAGTACCGGGTGCCCCGGGAAGTATACCGGGCTGTACGGAACTATATTGACGAATACAATTATAAGAGGCCGCACCAGGCCATCAGCTATGAAAAGCCAGCAAATATGTATTTCGCGGGGCTTAAACCTGCAGAGTCTACTTTAGCCACCGCTTAATTGCTAAAGGCAGCCGGAGGTCTGAATTTCCAGGGCGGGCGTCAGCCCGGATTGCGGACCCTTGAAATTCAGCAAGACCGGAGCCTGTAAAATATGGTAACCAGTGGTGAGGGTGAAAGGTTAAAATAAAACAAAGGAAGGGAGGAAAATATAGCTTAGATTTTTTGAAAAAATGTCTTGACAAAGGGGAGCACTACACCCGCGCCAGCTCCACACCGTTTTTCCCCGGCAGGTCGATGTCGATAAAGACCACCCGGATAATCATCTGCTTAAAGACGGGACGAATCACGCAGCAGGCGGCAGCACATCTCCCGCACCAGCTTGGTCACTTGCGGGAGTCTGGCCTGCAGTTGGGGCGAAAGGTCCAGGCAAAAATTAATCTCCCCGGGTTGTACACCCACTATGGTCACTTCCGGCCTGGCCCCGAAAAAAGCAGCCATTTTCAGCACGTCCAAAAAGTGGATTTCGTGCCAGAGACCCCGTTCCAATTGCCGCGCACCGGCCAGTTGTTCAGGAGACAGCATGTATACAGTTCCCGGCGGGCCGTCTCCCAGCATGCTGTCCACAGCAATCACATGCTGGCATGAAAGGAGTAAATCCCAATAACTGTAGAATGAACCTCCCGCTTCAACGGCCTGCACCCCGGCAGGTAGTCCTGAACTGCGCAACGCCCGGATAACCCGCGGGCCAAAGCCGTCGTCCTTTAATAACGGGTTGCCCAGCCCGATAACCGCTATCTCCGCCATTCTCTGCCCCCCCAAAAAAATATAACCAACTGCCGTGCGCTTTATTACTAAGTATTTCTAAGCTGGCAACACTTAAACACTGGCAATCACTTCGGCCTGAAATAGCCCGTAAAAATGGACTTTAACTTCCCCAAACTGTCCGTTAACGCAAAATACATATGCCCGGCCACGATACAGGACAGGCCCACCGCCGTAAAATAATGCACCAGGCGGGTCATGTTCAACCCACCGAAAATACGGCTCAGTTTTTGCAGTTTAACGGTAGCATACAGGGCCGCTCCTGTAATTATTTGCATGGGTAAAATTACCAGCATCAGCGTGAACAGCAGTTTTTGCCCGGGGTTATACTTGGGGTACTTCGGTTTTTTATTACGGAGAAAAAATTCGTAGGCCGCGAATTTGGGCATGGCGGTCAGGTCCTCGTCCCTGAGGAACATTCCCCGGTAATTTTTGGTAACCAGTGCATGATAAGCCCGGGCCAGAAAGTAAAGGCCGAAAAAATACTGGGCCGTAAAATGGGCCCGCCTGGCTGAGTCCATGCTGCGAAAGCCCCGGCCCCGGGAGGGTTTATTGATATAAAAACCGCTGGCCGCCAACACAAAAAAAGAGGGCACCAGTACCCAGTGCAGCGCCCGGGCGGCCCGGTAATGGCGAAATGTTTTCAGTCCCTTGATTCTGATACCCAAAAAGTTATTTTTAAATTTCAATTCCGGCCACTCCATTGATTAATTTTGTTCCAGTTCCGCCAGTTTGTTGGCAAACCAGGCCGTATGCAGATCCTCATCAATAAGGTTGTCCCACAGGATGTCAAACAATTGCCGGTCACTGCCCACGTGAATAATCATATTCTTGTAATCCTGCATGGCTTTTTCCTCCAGGGCGATATTCACTTTCAGCACCAGCTTTGGCCCCGCCATGCCGGTGACGGTGCCCGCGGTTTTGCCCAGCAGGGGCGAAATGATATCCCCCAGCCTGGTGGGCCTGGCGCCCCGCTTCTTTATTTCCGCCGCCAAATTGTCCACGTGCTGCTGTTCTATGGCAGCTACCCGGGCAAAGGTTTTGGCCAGGTAAATATCGACATTCTCCATGGCCCGGGCCTGGGCGGTATACCAATCCACCTGACTGATTTCCAGGGTGTAGAACCAGTTCAATTTGGCCAAAATTTGCTCATCGTTCAAATTATACCATCCCCAGAGTTCTCAATGTTATGGGCGGATTCCGCCATTGTAAATGCGCAACTACTTCAACGGCGGTGCCGTATCAGGAGCTTGGTCGATCCCCCTGATCTCCACCGGCATATTTACCTCGACCAGTTCAAAAAGTTCCGCTACCTGTTCGTTATCCATTCTGATACAACCGCCCGAAGCGTACTTACCGATTGAATCCGGCTCGTTGGTGCCGTGAATACCGTATTTGCCGCCCACGGGCGCCCTTTTATCCTTTTCAGCTCGCATATCCTTTGCATAAGGCACTCCCAGGCCAATCCAGCGGTCACCCAGCTGCGGTTTCAATTCATCACCGTTATCTTTGACTTTATTGACAATCTTGAAACGCCCTTCCGGTGTATACCGGGGATCCTTGCCGGTGGCCACAGGGTAGGATTTATAAAACCGGCCGTCTTTATAGAGGTACAAGGTGTTGGTGCTTTTATCAATGATTATTTTATCCCTTTCATTCCCCGGGTTGGGATAACTGGCCAAAATTCCAAATCTCGGTTCCAGCTCTATGATATTTGTTTCATCATCATTGACCAGCTTGATGCCATCTTTAACGGCCACTCCCACCAATGGGGGCGCCTCCGCCGGTTTATCCCTGATCCGTTCAACTTTTTTAATATAATTAATCTTTATTTTTTGCCCGGTCTGTTTATTTATAACCATGGCCCGTAAATCCCTTTGGTAAATCACCACCCGCTCATCCTCATAAAACGACCTGTCTTTAAAAAGCTTGTCTTTGGCTATATTTTCCGGCAGAGGTTTGAGCGGGGCTTTACGGTAATGCTTCGCCAAGCCATTAATGGCATACACAGCGGCAACCGCCAGGAGAATACAAATTAATAAAACTGTTTTTTTCATTTGCTCCTCCGCTGGCTTTTAAACTTATTATGGCAGGTGAGTGCCCAAAATAAGATTTGGAAAATATGCCAGGCGCAAATAAAAAAAACACCGCTGCCACATAATAGGGTAGAATGCAAATTATTAGGAGGTGACAGAAAATGATTACCGCCGAAGTAGCCCTTTACCCGCAAAAAACCACCAACGCCAGCCAGATCATCAACAGCGCCCTGGATTCCCTGCAGCAGCACAACGTGCAGGCGCAGGTAGGCTCCATGTCCACCCGGCTGCAGGGAACGGACGAAGAAGTATGGGCCGGCCTGAAATCATTGTTTGACCAGGCCAAAGCCCAGAGCGAGGTCAACATGGTAGTGACAATTTCCAACTGCGCAGGATAAAATAACAAGAGGGGACAGACCGTAAAAGGGGACTGGCTCCGATTCAGGCAAAAAAGGGGACTGGCACTTTTTTCAAAAAGCGAAAAAGGAGCCTGTCCTTTTTTACCTATACCCCTTTTACCGGAGCCAGTCCCCTTATTATTTTTTTTATACTCGTTTATCTTTCAACAAATTCATCTTTCAACACCCGGCACCAATTTGCCCGGCACGATTACATGGGTGGCGCAGGCCGAACAGGGATCAAAGGCCCGCACCACCCGGCTGATTTCGATGGGTTCGTTCTCATCGGCCACCGGGGTGTCCAGCAGGGCCTGCTCCATGGGCCCGGGCCGGCCGGCGGCGTCCCGGGGAGACATGTTCCAGGCCGTGGGGGTAATGATCTGGTAGCGGGCGATCCTGCCCTTTTCAATGCGCAGCCAGTGACCCAGGGGGCCGCGCATAGCGCCGGTGAGTCCCACCCCTGCCGCTTTTTGAGGAATTTCAAAAGGTTTGTAAACCGGTTCCCCGGGGCGCAGCTCCTGCAACCAGTCTTCCATAAGCCGGCCGATCTTTTCTGTTTCCAGCACCCTGGCCATGATGCGGTCCAAGGTGGAAACTCCGTGGCGATAGTCACCGCTCACCCAGAGCCGGGCCAGGGGGCCCCCTTCCATGGCCCGGCCGTTGTAACGAGGCGCTTTCACAAAAGAGTATGCCCCCTCCTTTTCCCGGTCGGGTTCGGTTTCTTCATACTCCGGGGGCGGGAGGTCACCGGCGTCGACATACCAGGCATGACTCAAATCTTCCCTGACGGCCTGCAAATCCACCTGTTTCACCCGGCCGTCTTCCACTACGCCAAATGGAAAATACCTGGCCCGATCCCGTTCATCCCGGGGAAACATGCCAAATACCAGCATATCAGCCGGACGTCGTCCGATGACGTAATAATCGGCATAAACTTCGGCCAAAACATGGGCGTCGGCCACCATCCGGTTTTGAATGAAGTCATTAATTTTTTTTAACTTGTAACCAAAATCCATGACCACATCCGCCGTGGGCGCCACGGTGCTGCCCCCGGCCAGAAGGCTGTGGGGAAAGGGGGCCTTGGCCCCCAATATGGCCACCAGTTCGTGGGCTACCCGGGCCATTTCAAAAGCAATATAATAATTTTGCAACATGTCCCGGTTGGCCTTGTCGGACAGACGAAAATCCTTTTTATAACCGGGGACAAACGGGGGCATATCAGGCCCCTTAACGTAGTCCGGCAGACCCAGCAGGTAAAAATGCCGGATGTGATTTTGCAACAAATCAGCGGCCAAAATCAAATTGCGCAGTATATTCCCGTTATACGGCGGCCTTACGCCGGCGGCATCTTCCAAAGCAAAGGCTGCCGCCGTGCCGTGGGCGGAGGAACAAATGCCGCAGACCCGCTCGGTAAGATAACTTGCGTCCCGGGGGTCCCGGTGGCGCAATATTAGTTCAAAACCCCGGAAAAACTGCACGCCGCACCGGGCATCCACCACTTTCCCCCCCGAAACCGTCACTTCCACCACAAAGGGGCTGTTGGCACGAGTCACCGGGTTAATGGTGATTTTCTTCACTATGAGTCATCCTTCAAGGTTTTTTATGAAAAAATTTTTTCAGAACACTTGCCAATGTGCCGGCGGGAGTGGTTTCGAGCACGTCCAAGCCGGGCCGGGGCGGTGAAAAACCTTTTTTTACGGTTTTGGCCACCCGGCTTTTTAAAACGCTTACCGCCAGATGCCCGCCGATCCCCAGGGCTGTCAGGGCGCCGGCCAGCGCCCCCACCCGGTTGGCGTTGGCCGTAACCCCGGGCAGGTGAATGTCCGGCAGGTGCACAAAAAAGGGCATGGTATGGTCGGGAAATTCCGGGCTCGTACACCCGATACAGGGGGTGTTGGCCTTCACGGGCCAGTTGACGTGCTCCCCGTTCCACTGGCGGTAGGGGCAGTCGGCAAAGGTCACCGGCCCCTTACAGCCGGCTTTATACATACACCATTGTTCCCCCGGCCGGGTGGCAAAAATGCCGCTGTCAAAGTAATGCCGGCGCTGGCAAAGGTTATGGATGGTTTCCCCGTAAAACAGCGTGGGGCGGTTTAATTCATCCAGTTGCGGCTCCCCGCGCCACACCAGGTGGGCCAGTGTGCCCACAATCCACCCGGGGTTCACCGGGCAGCCGGGCACGTTGATCACCCGCCGCTCCAGCACCTCCTGTACAGTTTTCCCTTCGGAAGGGTTAGGGTGGGCGGCATAAGGCCCGCCAAAAGCGGCACAGGTGCCCACCGCCACCACGTGACGGGCCGCCGCCCCCAGTTCCCGTACCGCCTCCAGGGCGGTGTACGGCTTGCCGCCGCGAGTGCCGATCACGCAATACAACCCATCGGCGCAGGTGGGTACAGTGCCCTCCACAATTAATATGTATTCCCCCGGTCGTTCAACCGGGGCGTCGTTCAGCACCCCGGTGGACATATCTCCTTCGGCGGCCATGACAAAATGATTATACCGAAAATCAATCAAATCAGAAATAATGGCCAAAAAGCCCGGGTCCAGGGAATTTAAAAAAGATATACTGTCCCCGGCGCAGGTATTGGTGCCCAGCCAGATCACCGGCGGCCGTTTATTTTTCTCCACCGTTAATAATTTGCCAGTCACCTTATTGACAACATCACAACCACCATTCTGATAAAACATTTTCAACACCCCAAAATCAGCATACCCGGTACGCCAGGAAATATGTGTTTCGAAAAAGATCAATTATTACAGGTAAAATGCCAATCCATGAAAATAATTCATAAATATCCACCAACTGCACACAATATATTTAATGCTTTGCATATAACCACCAGCATGCTGATTAGCCATAAACCTACCGTTAAAACATGTAAATGAGGTCGCTTTATGGGAATTTATTTCCGCAAGCGCAAGCGCCCCCGGCCTATAGGCGTTTCTGAAAAAACAAGCCCGCCGGACGGCAATCACAACAGCGCTGATAATACTTCCGAAAGCCTGCTGCTTAGTACCGACATAGAAGAAAACCTTCAATACCTGCAAGCAATTTTTGAAAACTGCAGCGATGTCGTTTACCGGGAATTTCTGTTGGCCCAGCAGGAACAAATCAAACTGGCCCTCATCTATACCGACGGGCTGACCGATAAATCCCAGGTCAGCGAACAAATCATGCGCGCCCTGGCTCTGGAAATGTCCATGGCCACGGACAGCACCGAAATTACCCGGGCCAATGCCCTGCATTACGTTAAAATGCGGGGCCTGTGCATCCACCAAATCCAAGAAAGCCAAAGGTTGGAGGATGTGGTGGACGCCGTTCTGTCCGGTGATACCGTGCTGCTGGTGGACGGGCACGCCACCGCCCTGATTAACGGCAATCGGGGTTGGGAGTCGCGCTCCATTGAAGATTCCAAAACTGAAATCGTAGTACGGGGACCCCGGGAGTCATTCGTGGAAACCCTGCGTACCAATACGTCCATGCTCCGGCGCAAGATCAAAAATCCCAATCTCAAAATAGAAACGCTGCAGCTGGGGCAGGTAACCAAAACCGACATCGCCGTGGCTTATATTAAGGGCATAGTGAATGAAGGGCTGGTATCCGAAGTAAAAAAAAGACTGGGCCGTATCAATATTGACGGGGTGCTGGAGTCCGGTTACATTGAAGAACTTATCAAGGATAACCCCATGAGCGTATTTCCCACCATTTCACATACAGACCGGCCGGACCGGGTGGCCGCCAATCTGCTGGAGGGCCGGGTGGCCATTTTGGTGGACGGCACTCCCGTGGCGCTGACGGCACCTTATTTATTCATTGAAGCTATCCAAACACCGGAAGACTATTACGAGCAATCATTTTTTGCGTCCGGAGTACGTGTGCTGCGCATTGCCAGCCTGTTCCTGGCCCTGACGCTGCCATCGCTGTATGTGGCAATAATTTCCTTTCATCAGGAAATGTTGCCCACCCCACTGCTGCTCAGCATTGCCGCCCAGCGGGAAGCGGTGCCCTTCCCGGTCTTCGTGGAGGCATTCATAATGGAAGTGGCTTTTGAGATCATCAGGGAAACGGGTATCCGCCTGCCCCGCCCCGTGGGCCAAGCGGTGAGCATCGTGGCGGCGTTGATTATCGGTGAGGCGGCGGTGCAGGCCGGGCTGGTGGCGGGAGCCACCATTATTGTGGTGGCCCTGACGGCGATGGCTTCCTTTACCGTCTACTATAGCGGAAGCATCGCTCTGCGACTGCTAAGGTTCCCCCTGATGTTCCTGGCCGCTTTTTTAGGACTGTTCGGTTTAATTTCCGGCCTCATTATCATGGTGGTACACCTGGCCAGCTTGCGTTCTTTCGGCGTACCTTACCTGGCGCCGGTGGCCCCCATCATCACCGAAGATTTAAAAGATTCCGCTGTACGGGCGCCCTGGTGGGCCATGGACAAACGCCCGCACCTGATCGGGCAGAACAACCCGCGACGGGAGGCACCCGGTCTGAAACCGCACCCGCCCCGGGAGAGAAAAAGGTAAAAAGATGCATTTTAAAACAAGTTGGTGAAAACAATGTTGGAAAAGGGCAAAATCGGCGGCCGACAAGCCGTTTACCTAAATGTTACCATGATTGTGGCCACGGCCCTGCTGGGCGCCCCCGCCCTGATGGCCGCCCAGGCCCGCCAGGATGCCTGGCTTTCCTCCCTGCTGGCCACTCTGTTGGGCATCCCCCTGGCTTTACTGACAGTAAAATTAAGCTCATTATATCCCGGGAAAACACTGATAGAATACCTGGAGGAAATTATCGGCCGCTGGCCGGGTAAAGTCCTGGGTTTGTTGTATCTTTTTTATTTTATCCATATAACTTCCATCATGATCAGGGAATACGGCGGCTTTCTGGTAGATGCCCTGATGCCCCAAACCCCCCTCATTGTTTTCAATATAACGGTAGTAGCCATATCGGCCTATACCATTAAACTGGGGCTGGAGGTTCTGGCCCGGGCGCACCAGTTTTTTTTCCCGTGGATCGTGTTTTCACTAGCCCTGACGTTTCTTTTGGCCACCCCGCAGGTGGACCTGACCAGGCTGTTGCCGGTTTTCGAGTCAGGTGCGGTGCCCATTTTAAAAGGTTCTCTGACTCCAACGGCCTGGCACGGGGAAATTATTGCCTTTGCCATGATCATCCCCTTTCTGGCCAAACCAGATCAAGCCAGGTCAATCGCCCTTTATTCCATTGGTTATGTGGGGGTAATTTTTTTCTTTTTGGTCATCGGCAGTTTAGCCACCTTCGGACCCGGGATTGCATCCATGAATTATCCTGTTTTAAATGAGATCAGGTTAATCAGTATCACCAAAATTATTGACCGGATGGAGCCGTTCATTGTAGCGATATGGGTAACCGGGGGCTTAATGAAAGTGGCGTTTTTTTATTATGTAATAGTTCTGGGCAGCGCCCAGTGGCTAAAACTCCGGGATTACCGGCCCCTGGCACTGCCCCTGGGCGCCATCCTGGTGGCCCTGTCCATCGCCGTCGCAGAAAACACCATGCAAACATTTGATTTCATCGCCCATGTCTGGCCCCTTTACGCGCTGACCGCCTTTGAAATGGGTTTTCCGGTAGTGCTTTTGGCGATAGCCCTGGCCAGGAAAAAAGGGGAGTCGGCCCTTGATTAAAAAAATTATCTGCTTTTTATTGATCTGCGCCCTGGTGCTCCCCCTGGAAGGCTGCTGGAGTCGCCGGGAATTGAACGAGCTGGCCATTGTGCTGGCGGCGGGGGTTGATAGCGCCCCGAACAATAAAATACTGCTGACAGTACAGATAGCCAGGCCCAGCGCCTTCGGCGGAGGCGGGGGCGGGCAAAAAATGGCGGCGGCGCAGGAAAACAACGTCTGGGTCATCTCCCAAACCGGGGAATCGGTGTTTGACGCCCAGAGATACTTGGAAGCCAAGGTGTCCCGTGAATTGTACTGGGGTCATACCGTAATCCTGGTTTTTGGGGAACAGCTGGCCAGGAACGGCATACGCAAAGCGATAAACTATTTTTCCCGCTCCCCCAACACCCGGGAAACCATCTGGGTACTGGTAACCAGGGGCAAAGCCGCGGACGTGCTTAACAGCCATTCCCAGCTCGAAACCACCTCGGCGCAAAGTATTGGAAACATGGCCAGAGCGGGAGTAGGTGTGCCGGTGATGTTGAAAGATTTAAGCATAATGCTGGCCAGCAAAGGCACCAACCCGGTGCTGCCCCGCATTGAACTGACTCCGTCGGGCAAACCCCAGGGCCCGGGGATGCAGGAAAACATCCCGGAAGCCAGGGGCAGCCAGCAACAGGCCACCCTGACCCATGCGGAACCCACCACCACCGGCACGGGAGTGTTTAAAGACGACCGGCTGGTAGGCTGGCTGGATATGTCTGAAACCAGGGGATTGCTCTGGTTGAAGGATAAAATGGAAAAGGGGGAAATAACCATTCCTTCCCCCAGGGAGTCCGGGAAAAATATTTCTATTAATATTATCAGGGGTAATACCAGTGTGGAACCTTTTTATGACGGACAAAATGTGTGGTTCGATGTACGGATGCAAATGGATGGGGCCCTGCTGGAACAGCAATCCACGGAAGATTTGACCGATCCCCGTATTTTTGCCTCCATTGAGAAGGAACTGAACCGCAGAATAGAAGAAAAGGCCCGGTCTGCCCTGGAAAAAGCCCAGCTTACATACGAAGTGGATATTTTCGGGTTTGGGGAAGCCTTCCACCGTAAATATAAAAAGGAATGGGCCGTGTTGAAAGACCGGTGGAATGAAGTGTTTGCCGGTGCCGACGTCAATATTGCGGTACAAGCCCGCATAAGGCGCACCGGCCTTACCACCAACAGGATTTCCAAAGAACGATAGCCATCATGGAGTGTACAATATGGTTATACTGGTGATACTTGCGTTCCTCGGCATTATTGGCATTGAAGTGCCGGGACTGGTAAAAAAGAAAATGTGGCGGGAGCTGATCGCCTTTTCGGTACTCCTGCTGGTCGGCATGGCCCTCAGTATCCCGCAGGCGCTGGGTATCCAGGTGCCCAGCCCCAACAAGCCCATTGAGCTGTTATTCAAGCCACTCGTCGAGTGGATGAGACTATAAGCGAGTGATCGATATTATGGAGCAGGAAAGAATTTCACCCGCCCAAACGGGCATGTTCGAAAAAAGCCCCCGCAGGACCGCGGGAGCTTATTGTTTTCTTTAACCTACTGCTGGGCTTGTTGCTGCTGCTGGTACATGGGATTGTTTTTCTCGATATAGCTCAAACGGGAATTAAGCGAGTCAACGTGCCTTTGCATATCCATCTGCATTTCCTGGAACATTTTCTTGGCGGCCTGGTCCTGGGTACTGGTGGCAAAGGTAGCATAGGAACCTTTCAAAGACTCGGCCTGGGCCACCGCTTTTTGCAGGTCACTTTGGATGGTCACTGGTACATCTCCTCCTTAGTTTATTTTTGGGCCGGCGTTCCGACAACTTGCAGGATCACCGAGCCCTTGATTATTTTTTTCTGATTATACCAAGCATGGTACGGCATGAAGGTATACTTCGTTCTTACCCTTCCGGGTTGAAAACCAGGGCGGTCAAAAAACCAAATATGATGGCGGCGGTTATCCCGGTGCTGGTCAGTTCAAACATACCGGTCAAAACTCCGATGACCCCGTTCCTTTCTGCCTCGGCCATGGCTCCCTTGACCAGGGCGTTGCCGAAACTGGATATGGGCATGGTGGCCCCGGCCCCGGCAATCTGCACCAGTTTATCGTAAAGCCCCAGTCCCCCCAGTATACCGCCGGCCACCACGAAAGCCGAAAGCACATGCCCGGGGGTAAAATTGGTAAAATCCAAAATCAACTGCGCCACCACGCAAATGGCCCCGCCCACCAGAAAGGCCATCATGTATGTTTGCCATTCCATGCGTTATACCCCCTTTGCATAATTTTAAATTATCCTGTTTATTCCACCTCAATGCTAACAGCGTGGGCAATGGTTGGAATGTTGGACCCCTGCTGTACTGAGCACTGGCTGTGCAGCGCCCCGGTGGCCACCAGCAGCAATTTTTTCAATTTGCCGGCCAGCATTTGTCTGTACAGGTAACCGTAGGTGACCAACGCCGATGAAGCACAACCGCTGGCTCCGGCATGCACATCCTGTTTTTCCAGGTCGTAAATCATGATGCCGCAATCACTGTAGTTTTTAGTCAGGTCGAAACCGCCCCTGGTTATACACGTTTTGATGGCCAGTTCGTGCCCGAACTTCCCCAGATCGCCGGTCACAATCAGGTCATAGTATTCCGGCCCGTTCCCCGTGTCTGCGAAATGCTGCACCATCGTCGCGGCCGCGGCGGGGGCCATAGCGGCACCAAGGTTGTTGGCGTCCTTGATGCCCATATCCGTTACCTTGCCAATAGTGAAATATGTAATCCGGGGTCCCGTCCCCTCCTTGGCCACCAGCGCAGCCCCGGCGCCGGTCACAGTCCACTGGGTGGTGGGTTTGCGGTGCGCGCCGTATTCCGTGGGAAACCTGAATTGTCTTTCCGCGGAAGAATTGTGGCTGGAGGTAGCCGCCAAGACAAGCCTGGCGTAATCGCCGTCCACCAGCATGGTAGAGATGGCCAACCCCAAAGCGGAGGTGGAGCAGGCACCGTATATGCCAAGGTAAGGTACAGCCAATTCCAGGGCGGAAAAGCCCGAGGTTATGGTCTGGTTCAGCAGGTCGCCGGCCAGAAAAAAGTCTACCTCCTGCGGTGTAATGTTTACCTTGTTCAGGCAGGTGAAACAAGCGTTGGTCATCATTTCCTTTTCGGCGTTTTCAAAGCTTCTTTCACCGGCCAGGGTGTCGGTGTAAACGTGGTCGAAATATTTTCCCACCGGCCCCTGCCCCTCAAAGGGGCCGGCCACGGTACCGGTACTGATTATATACGGGGGATTGTCCGGTTTGTAAGTCTGTTTCCCCAACTTGGTGGCCAAGATAACACCCCCTCTACAATATAAAGATGGCATAAATCAACCCTATGACAAACGCAGTGACGACACCGAAGGTAATTACGGACCCCGCCAGCATAAACATTTTGCTGCCCACGCCGAAAACCAGCCCCTCCCGCTTGAACTCCAAAGCCGAAGCCACCACGGAATTGGCAAAGCCGGTGACCGGCACGGACAGTCCCGCACCGCCGTAGCGAGCTATTTTATCGAATAACCCCAGGCCGGTCAGTAAAGCACCCAGGAATATCATGGTGGCCACCGCCGGGTTGCCGGCTTCGGTGCTGGACAACTTGAAAGATATCTTGTATAAATCAGTAAAAAACTGGCCGATAATACAAACTACCCCGCCAAAAACGAAAGCCATGATGGCGTTTCTCAAATAGAGAGGTTTTGGGACCAGTTCATTTACCAATTCGGAATATCTTTTTTGATCCACTGTTAATGGTTTTTTCTTGGGGTCACGGGACATGGTGCTTCCTCCTGCAAATTAATTTCAGTATTTAATTTTTACACCAGAGAAAAAAAATATTTTGTTAATTTAAACCTGCGCGAACAATTGTCATATACTTGACTGCAACCGCGCGTCATTTGGGTATTATATAGCTTAGAGTGCTTATTCTAAGCAATAACCTCTCTTCCGTTATCCTGTTTCCTTATATTTCCGTGCAAAAGGGGACTGGCACCGTAAAAGGGGACTGGCTCCGATTCGTTTTGTGAATCGGTGCCTGTCCCCCTTTTACCGGTGCCTGTCCCCTTATTGCTTTTTCATTTCGAGATGGTTAATCAAAGTAGTTAGTTATGTTATAATAATCGTAATCACCGGGACAAACCCGCAAAAAAATTTATTGGAGAAATTCATTATCAGAAAAATCATAATTATCAAGAGGAGGTTTTTATGCATATCATCGCCGTTAACGGAAGTCACCGCAAGGGAAAAAATACTGCCGCTCTGCTGGGAGTAGTGCTGGAAGAAGCCGCCGCCCTGGGTGCAACTACGGAGTTACTGGAACTGGCTGATTACAATATTAAGCACTGCCTTTCCTGCAACAAGTGCCTGGGCCGGCCCCAGTGTAACATCACTGATGACGACATGGCCATGATTGGTAAAAAGTTGTTGGCCGCGGACGGTATCGTGCTGGGCTCGCCGGTGTACTGGGCCAATGTGACCACTCTGATGAAGAATTTCATGGACCGGACCCGTTACATGCACATGGTGAAAAACATGCTGGCCGGCAAAGTAGGGGGGGCGGTCACCAACGCCGGGCTACGCAACGGCGGCCAGGAGGCGGCCCTGCGCATCATGGAATTCTTCCTGGCCGCCCAGGGGTTACACGTGGTGGACTCCCGGAACCAGGACGGTCCCATTATGACCGTAGGAGTAGCCGGTTCCCTGCAAGCGGACATCAAGGATGGTAAAGTGGTCTGGCGCAAGGGCGCCCTGGAGGACGAAGCGGCGGTGCTGGCCGCCCGGCACTTGGGAAAAAACATGGTCCAGTTGATTCAGCAACTCAAGTAAAAACACAAAGGGAACAGGCCCCGTAAAAGGGGACAGGCACCGATTCACAAAACGAATCGGTGCCTGTCCCCTTTATACGCTTAACAAAAAAAGCCCTGGTCGGGTCTTAACCGCCGGGGCTTTTTTAATTCAGCGCACCACACCACCATACACGAAACTTGAAATGTAAACCATTCTGCCAACAGGGCCGGCAGTTCCCCGCTACGTTCAGAATGCTCCGCGCCTAAAAGCTGTCATTTAAGATAAGCTTGCAATGCAGCGGCCAGAAACAGTGTTCAAGTAAGTTAAGATTATGCGCCGCTGCCAACCTTGCTTCGGACCGGCCCTGGCGGTGCTGCATAATGCGCACAACGGTGCACGGACATTTTAATCTACGTCGATCACCTTGTCCGGGTTGAGAATCAGGTTGGGGTCCAGGGCCTTTTTAATAGCCTTAATCATTTTCAACTGCACCGGGTCCGTAAACCTGGCCATAAACTTTTTCCTTTTGGCGCCGATGCCGTGTTCACCCGAAAGCTTTCCTCCGTGGGTATGGGTAACTGTATACATTTCGTCCAATACCTTTTCTTTTACTGCATACCAAGCGGCATCGTCCATATTTCCCTTCAGCAGACAGGCATGGATATTGCCGTCGCCGGCATGGCCGAAACAGGGTATTTTAACTGAATATTTTTCGGCTATTTGGCTAATTTCGGCCAGCACCCTGGGAATATTACTTACCGGCACCACGATATCTTCCATGCAGTATACCGGGCTGGTAACGCGCAGCGCCTCAGCCAGGTACCGCCGCGCCTTCCAGATTTTTTCCTGACTGGACTTGTTGTCACCCACAAACACTTCCAGCCCGCCGTTCTCCAGGCAAATATTGCCGATGGTTTCAAAGTCGGCCTCCAACTGCGACTCGGTATAAGCTTCCACTTCGATAATGATATAAGCGCCGGCATCGCCGTAAGGAAGGGTGCGGTTGAGATAACCTTCCGCCGATTTGATACATAGGTTATCCATAAATTCAATAGAGGTTGGGATAATCCCGCCATTTGTCATAATCTTGGGCACGATGTCAATGGCGGTCTGCATGTCCGCAAAGGGAACCAGCAGCACGGCGTTATGCAAAGGACGGGGCAACAGTTTTAAATAAACTTTGGTCACTATGCCCAGCGTTCCTTCCGAACCGACCAGCAAATGAACCAAGTCGTAACCGGTTGAACTTTTTACGCATTTGCCGCCCAGGGTGGTGATTTCACCGGTGGGCGTGACAACTTCCATACCGTAAATGTGCCGGGAGGTGGTGCCGTATTTCACGGCTTTGTTACCTCCTGCGTTGGTGGCCACATTGCCGCCGATAAACGAACTGTCTGCGCTGCAGGGGTCACCGGCATAGAAGTAGCCCTCCTCCTGGGCGCGTTGTTGCACCTCGCCGGTGGTGACCCCGGGTTCAACAACCATAAATAGATTTTCCTTGTCAATCTCCAAAATCCGGTTCATTTTTTCCAGGGAAAGCACAATCCCGCCCAGCATGGGGACGGCGCCTGCCGCCAGACCGGTTCCCGCGCCCCGCGGCGTCACCGGTATCATTTCCCGGTTGGCCAGTTTAATAACTTCCGCCACCTGCTCTGCATTCTCGGGTTTTACCACTACCTCCGGCAAGTGCTTCCACTCAGCCTCGGGCACTTCGTCTCCGGCGTAAACTCCTAATTTTTCAGGATCCAAAACGACGTTACTTGGGCCCACTATATTTTTTAAACCGGCTACAATCTCGTCGGTAATCTTGTTGTAGCGCATTAAAACTCCTCCTTCTCAAGCACAAGCCTTTATTTTTTTAATCGCGTCCACGAATTCGGGCACCACTTCCCAAGCATCTCCCACTATCCCCACATCGGCCACTTTAAAAATCTGCGCATCGGGATCATTATTGATAGCCACAACAAATTCAGCAGTTTGCATACCGGCCAAGTGCTGAATTTTGCCGGATATGCCCACAGCCACATAAAGTTTTGGCGCAACAGTTTTCCCGCTCAGGCCAATCTGGTGGGGATAAGACACCCAACCGAGGTCTACAGCCTCCCTGGATGCGCCCACGCCGGCGCCTAAAACCCCGGCCAACTCTTCCACCAGTTTAAAGCCGTCCCGGTTTTTTAAACCTTTACCGCCGGCTACGACAATATCCGCGTCCTGAATATTTACATTCTGGGTGGTGTCTATTATAAACTCAATAAATTTTTCGGAAGTAGAGAATAGAACAGGTTCATATTTTTTTTCAATTATTTCTCCCCGGCGGGAAGAATCCCTCCCGGCCTGCCTGGTTGACCTGGGCCTTACAGTGGCCATTTGCGGCCTGTGGCGGGGCGTCTTGATGGTGGCCATGATATTACCTCCAATGGCGGGCCGGGTTTGTAAAAGAATTTTTTCCTCCGGGTCAATATCGAGAACAGTGCAGTCGGCAGTCAACCCGGTGCCCAGTTCGGCAGCCGCCATGGGCATGATTGTTCTACCGGTGGTAGTGGCCGCAGCCACTATGATTTCAGGTTTTTCTTCCGCAATAAGCCTGGTAAGGGCACTGGTAAAAGGCTTGGCCAAAAATTTTTCCAAAGACGGGGAATTAACATTATATACCTTATCGGCTCCCCGATAAATAATTTCATTCAATCCCCGAACATCGCTCCCCAGCACCGCGCAGGAAAGATCACAGCCCAGCTTGTCGGCCAGCCCCCGGCCCCAGTTTAATAATTCGTAAGTTGTTTGGTGAATCTGATTATCCACCAGTTCAGCTATAACCATAACACCTTTATAAGCCTGCGTATTCATTTACCGCACCCCTTTATACAATTTCTTTTTTTTTCCTGCAGTAATTTCACCAGTATCCCCACGGCATTCCCCGAACCGTCATGTTTAAGAATCCGCGTGTCCCTGGCTAGTTTCGGACTGAAAATTTTCACTACCCTGGTGGGTGAACCGGTCAACCCCAGTTCGTTTTTCGGTAGTCCCAATTCTTCTTCGCTCCACACTTTAACCAGGGTTTCCCTGGCTTGCACTTTGCCGGATAAGGTAGGAAATCCCGGTTCATTGATATCCTTGACTACTGTGGCCATAAAGGGATATGGAATTTCTACCTTTTCATAACCGTTTTCCACTATTCTGATAACAATGGCTGTATTTTCCCCTACATTTATTTCCTTGACAAATGTTACCACGGGAATGCCCAGCATCGCCGCCACCATGGGGCCCGTTTGTCCCGTTTCACCGTCCGTGGCCCTTTCACCGCACAAAATCATGCTCACATTTTCCAGTTTTTTTACGGCAGCAGCCAGTACCCTGGCCGTGGCAATCGTATCGGCTCCGGCAAAAGCCCGCGAAGAAAGAAGTATCCCCTCGTCGGCACCGAGGGCGATGGCCTCTTTCAAGGCTTTTTCAGCAGTCTGCGGACCCATGGAAACTGCGGTAACCGTTGTGCCGGTTGTTTGTTGTTTTATCCGCAGGGCTTCCGTCAGGGCATTTTCATCAAGGGGATTGATGACATTATCCTTTCCCGTTCTGACCATGGTTCCGGTCTCGGGATTCATTTTAACATTGTCCGTTCCCGGAACCTGTTTTACTAACGCAACAATATTCATTTTTAACACCTCCGTAGACTAATTAAAATTAATTGTGCATACCACTTGATGGCCCAGTGGTATGACCAGTTTAAAAAACAAATACCGTTTCTTCAAAATTGGTGGTTTTCCCTGCCTGGATTGCCTTGAACATTACTTTTAAATTTATTTATTCGCCTCAATGTTGCTAAATACGTATTTTTCGGCATTTGTCAAGTGTTCCAGCATTGCCCGGCGGGCGCCTGCGGGGTCGCCATTTTTAATAGCGGTATAAATGGCCCGGTGCTCCATTATAATGCGCGGCGGGTTATCCGGATTCTGATACAGTATATGCAGGACTGCCGATAAAACGCGGCTCATAATATCGCCGACGGTATTCATCAGTTTCAGGAGAAAAGAGTTGCGGGCGGCCTCGGCAATGGCAAAATGAAACCGCAGGTCCGCTTCCCCGCCCAAATTACCCTGTTCGACGTCATGCTGCACTTGCTCAAGGGCTTGGCGGATGGCCTCAAGTTGTTCGGGGCTGCGGCGCTGCGCGGCCAGACCCGCAGCTTCCACTTCCAGGATTCTGCGCAGTTCCATAAATTCCCTGGCGTTTTCACGGTCAGCCAGCAGCACCGGTGAAAAGGAACTAACCAATGATTCCACACTCTGTTCACTGATATAGGTGCCTTCACCGGGTTTAATTTTCAAGATACCCATGGCTTCCATAACCCGGAAGGCTTCCCGCACAGCGGAGCGGCCCACCTGTAATTTCTCGGCCAGTTCCCTCTCGGACATCAGCCTGTCGCCGGGTCGCAAGGTGCCGCTGCCAATCATGGCCTTGACCTGGTCAATAATCTCTTCATATATTTTTTTTGTTTTAATCGGTTTAAATTCCATAAATGCCCCCTCCCCGCTTCCAGCTACATACACTTTAATAATTATAGCACATTTACCTGGTTCGGTGTTTTAGGGGACAGGACTTTATTACAATCGCTGTTTAACTTTTGCCGCTGCCGGCTATCTGTTGGGCCAGAATTTCCGCGGTATGCTTGACAGGCAGCGCCTTACCCCGGCTGTCCAATCCACCGCTGAGCTGCAATAAGCACCCGGGGCAGTCCAAAGCCAGCATTTGCGCCCCTGTCGCTTCAATGGCGGCCAATTTTTTATCCAAAATGCGCCGGGATATTTCCGGAAATTTAATCGAATATGAACCACCAAAGCCGCAGCACCTGTCGGAACCCTCCATCTCCGCCAGTTGCAGCCCGGCGGCACTCAGCAACGCCCGCGGCTCTTCCGTAATGCCCAGGCATCCTTTCATATGGCAGGAATCGTGGTAAGTAATCCGCATATTACCCCGTTGCAGCCCCGGCAGTTCGCCGTTATCGGATTTCTCTGCCACAAAAGCCGTGAAATGTGTTACTTTGGCGGCAAAATACTCAGCCCGTTTCCGCCAGCCCGGATCCGTATCCAACAGTTCGACATACTGATGCTTTAAGGCGTGGGCGCAGGTGGGACAGGCGGTAATAATGTGCTCAACCCCGTCACGTTCAAAAGCGGCGATGTTCCGGCGGGCCAGTTCTGCCGCCGCTTTCCGGGAACCCATGTAAATGGCGGGCACACCACAGCAGGTTTGCTCCACGGGGAAAGTCATGCGCATACCCATATGCCTCAACACCTTGTGTACCGCCTCCCCCAGTTGCGGGTAAACAAAGTCGGTAAGGCAGCCGGCAAAGAAACCAACCTTGGTTTGGTCGCCGGTCGCCGGTGGCCGGTGGCCTGTGAGAACTATATCCCGGAAGGGTTTTTCGGCGATAGCGGGCAGGCTTCGTCCTTCTGTAAGCCCGGCCAGAAACATGGGCAGATGCCGAACCATGGCTCCCTTTTGAAAGGGTTTTTGGGCCGCCCTGGCGGTTTTTATCAGGTTATGAAACAATTTGCGGTTAGGCAGCACCTTTTCCAGGACGAATTTAGGCATTCCGGGCAGGCCGTTATTCTCCACCACCCGCCGGCGCAATTCACGGATTAAGCGGGGTATGTCTATATTTCCGGGACAGTACCGCTTGCAGCGTTCACACCCCAGACACAAATTCTGAATGTCACTGGCTTTTTGAAAACCATTAAAGAAAGCAGTTAGAACAGTGCCGATACCGCCGGTGTATATGTGACCGTAAACATGACCGCCCACCAGCTGAAATACCGGGCAGACATTAAGGCAGGAGGCGCAGCGTATGCACTGCAGCGCCTCTTTGAACACCGGATCGGACTGCATGGAAGTACGGCCGTTATCGAGCAAGATAATATGCAATTCCTTATCCCGAACTGAGCCATCCGGGTACGCCGCCGGCGTAGGCCCGGTGATCATGGTTACGTAACTGGTTATTTTTTGACCCGTGGCGCTGCGGGGCAGGGCCTCCAGAATGGGCTTCACGTCAGCGAATTTTTCCACCAGTTTTTCCATGCCTACAACAGCTACATGTACCGGCGGCAAAGTGGTTGTAAGCCGGGCATTGCCTTCATTGGTAACAATTACGATGGTGCCTGTTTCCGCCACGGCAATGTTGGCACCCGATATGCCCATTTCCGCTGCCAGGAATTTTTTGCGCAGTTGCTCCCGGGCCACCCGCACCAGTTCCGGAATATCAGAAGACAGCTGCCGCTTAACTTCCTCCGAAAACACATCCGCCACTTCCCCCCGGGTCATATGGATGGCCGGCATCACCATATGGGAAGGCTTTTGCCCGGATAATTGTAAAATCCACTCGCCCAGGTCGGTTTCCACTGATTCCATGCCGTGTTGGTTTAAATATTCGTTCAAATGAATTTCTTCACTGGCCATGGACTTGGATTTGACAATTTTCCGCACCCCTTTTTCTTCGGCCAGTTTTTTGATGTAATCCCTGGCTTCTTGGGCGGTGCGGGCCCGGTAAACTTTAGCGCCGCGGGACCTGGCGGATTCAGCGAACCTGCGCGCCAGTTCCTCCATATTTTGGGCGGCAGCACCTTTAATGGCGGCAATTTGCCCCCGCAATTCCTGGAAGTCCTTGCCGGCATACGCATTTTCCCTTGCACCGATATAAGCATCACCGAAACGGCCCAGCGCACCGCGCAGATTCTCGTTAGCCAGTGCTTCCCTAACGTTGTTTTTCAAGCCTTCCTTTTCACTCAACCTGTTCACCCCCCGGCCGGTCAACAAAAATAATGTGCAACTGTTCCGGGCCGTGTACCCCGATGGTCAGAACCCGCTCAATGTCGGCGGTTCGGCTGGGCCCGGAAATAAAGGCTATATAGCCCGGCAGTTCAGCCCTTTCATGGTTTAATTGCTCTAAGGCGTCAACGAAATGCTCCACCAGCCGGCCGGTGCGTACCAGTGCCACATGCACCGGCGGCAGCGTTGAAACCAGCCGCTGCTCCAAAGCCGTGCTGTCCTGCACCAGGGTGCCGGTTTCGGCAATGGCCAGATCCGCTTCGGACAACCCCAGGTGAGCATCTTCTGAGTGCTCCCGCAGATTTTCGGCATACACGGTTACTTTGCCGGTGTCGGCAGCACCAAGACATTCCCTTAAGAGATCGGATTGGGCGGTTATCACATTGGAAACATTTAATTCTTGAAATATTTGGGTCAAACGCCTGCCGGCGTCACGCGGGTCTTTGACCCGGTAAACCCGGGCGGAAACAGCTTCCGCCTGTTCTTTAAAAACATTGTACAACCGGTCAATATCTTTTTTGCCCATATATAGTCAACCTTTCTCAGGGGCGATGTAATATTTGGCACCTAAAGCAAGGTGCCGGCAGCAAATCCGCCGTAGATGACAACCAACCCGAAGATCCCCACCGCCAGCGCATAAATAACAGTGGGTATAAGATTTCTACGAATAATGACCCCTTCTACTCCGGTCAGTCCCACAGTAGCGCAAGCGGCCACCACGTTATGCACGCAAACCATATTGCCGATGGCACCGCCGATATTTTGCAGGGCCAGCGTTACAACTCCGGGTTGACCCAGCTGGGTGGCTACCCCAAACTGGAACTGGGAGAATAAAACGTTGGAAACGGTATTGGAACCGGACATGAACGCTCCCAGGATACCCACAAAGGGCGATACCAGGGGCCAGGCGCTCCCGACCATCATGGCGGTGGCCTTGGACATGGTAATCATCATGCCGTCAATTCCTTTAAGATTTACGCTGGATTGCACCATCACCTGTACCATGGCCACGGCGAAGAACAGGGCGAGAGCCGGGCCGGTCATTTGTTTAAAGGTGGCTCCCCAGGCTTCTTTAACCTTGGAACCGGGCATTTTGTGCAAGAAGATTGTAATAATGGCCACCAGGGTAAAGGGAATGGTTCCGGGCAGGTACAGGTACTTTAATGAATAATTTATGCCTGAACCTAAAATGTTCGACCAGGTTACCATTTGCCCGGCCAACAGCCCTTTCATTCCGAATTCCGGTATTCTGGTTACCACTAGGATTAAAGCTATCAGCACATACGGAGTCCAGGCCAGCCAAAGGGGCATATTACTTTGCTCTTCAGCGCCGGCTTCGGCCACACCTTTCCAGTTATCTTCCCACTGTCCCCTGGCCGGAAATTCCCACTTGTCCTTCGGCACCAAAAATCCTTTGGAGGCGGCCAACAAAACAACGGGAAGTCCAATCAGCGCACCCACCAGGGAGGGAAATTCCGGGCCCAGCAGAGCGGCGGTAATGATATACGGCACAGTAAAGCACAATCCGGCAAATATGGCGAAAGGCGCTGCCGCCAGGCCGTACTTCACGGAGCGTTTTTCCCTGGGACCGAAGAAAGCGGTCAGCATACAGATGGCCAGCAAGGGCAGAAAAGTGCCCACTAAGGCGTGGGGAATGGCGGTCCACAGGCCCACTTGCTTTAAGAATGGCAGGAACGCCCCTTCACCCAGTTGTTCCGCCACCGTGGATTTCATCACCGCGCCTACACCGCCGATAACCGGCGTACCTACGGCGCCGAAACTTACAGAAGTGCTGTCAAATATCAGTGCCACCATGGCCGCTGCCAGGGGCGGAAATCCCAGCCCTACCATCAGGGGACCGGCCAAAGCGGCGGGGGTGCCGAAACCTGCCGCCCCCTCGATGAAGGAGCCGAACATCCAACCTATAATTATGGCCTGTATGCGGCGGTCCGGGGTAATTCCATAAAAACCGCGGTTAATGGTAGCCATAGCACCGCTTTTTTTTAAAGTATTTAGAATAAGAATGGCGCCAAAAATTATAATTAGAATATTAAAGGCCGATAAAAAACCGTAAAGAGTGGATGCCGCTACGCGCACCGGCTCCATACCCCAGACGAATAATGCAATTATAGCGGCTATAGCCCAGGCAAAAGGCATCACCTTTTTAGCCGGCCAGGAAAATACCGTCATCATCACAATGGTGAATAAAATCGGTATAAAGGCCACCAGCGCCATACCTATAATACCCATACGATCAGTTCCTCCCTTTTGTTGAATTGACTAATTAAGGAGACTTTTTATAATGGCATATCACATAAATTATCCAAGCATAACTTTCACCCCCTTTCGGATCAAAGGACTTATGTTTTAATGTTCTGCTGGTCATACCAGTTATTTAAAAAAAATTCAATTAACAAAAGTCAACGTTATTAACGTATTACTTTCTTTGTTATGTCCTTGAGGGAAGTACAACCGGTAAGAATCATAGCCTGTTTCAATTCTTCAGTTAAATTTACGATGACCTGCCGCACTCCCTCTACGCCGCCGCCAAACGCCCCTACGACCAGCGGTCGTCCAATCAACACCGCATCGGCGCCCAAAGCCAATAGTTTTAGCACGTCAACGCCGGAACGCACTCCACCGTCAGCAAGAATAACTACTCGACCTTTAACCTCGGCTGCAATTTCCGGTAAAACTTCCGCTGCGCCGGGGGTATGGTCCAAAATACGCCCACCGTGGTTGGAAACCACAATGGCGGCAGCGCCCGCGTCAACGGCAAATCTGGCTTCATCAGCAGTCATAATCCCTTTGACAATAAAGGGCAGCCTGGTGGCTGAAATAATTTCGCGCAGTTCTCCGGGGTTTTTCGGCCCGACGGGTTGTCCCTTTAAAGCCATGGTTACCAGACCGGCGCCGTCCACATCCATGCCCACCGCCACTGCGCCGGATGCTTCGGCCCGGCGGACTCGTTCAATTACCTCGTGTTGTTCCCGCGGCTTTATAACCGGTATGCCCCATCCCTTTTCCGCAGCCACTGCCTCCACGCCGGCATCATACATGGTGGTGTCGGCACCGTCACCTGAAAAACCCAGACTGCCGGCCGACTTGCTGCCGGAAATGACCATGCCTATAAATTCACGTTCAGATATAGCGCCGCCCATGTTATATGTGGTACCGGTTATAGGAGCGGCCAACACCGGCGTTTTCAGTGACAGACCAAATATTTGGCAGTGCGTTTGAGGGTCCTTGGCATCGTGTAAAGTACGCAGATTCAACCGGTATTTTGCCAGCGCCTCCAGGTTGGCCCTGAATCCATAGCCTGTTCCTGCGCCCCCCATACCCGGCACTTCGCCGGAACAGGCCCGCCCGTCACACACGGGACAGACCCTGCAATATCCTTTAAGCTTTTTCCTGGCTTCTTCTCGAATTACCTTCAAGTTCACTGTTTTTCCTCCGGTTTAATTATATTTAAGACCCACTGTGCTGCTGGCATGACCACTAATTATTATAAGATTCTATATATTTTTACAAAGTCCTGCTTTGCAATTAAAAATTTTAATAAATTATCCACTATTTTTATACTAATATTCCACTGACAGTTAGTTCATTTGTAAAATACCCTTAGAATATGCTCTTTAAGGCCAACGAGGTGGGCAAAAGGGCCACCGTGATCCACGACCCGTTTAATTAAACTGATTAAATTGGTTCCTTTGAATCTGTGAAAAATCAGACTGATACAACTTACACATTGCATCGATAAAAACTCACAGATAGCTGTTTTAGATTTGCAGCTCAGGTACAGGTATAATCTTTGTTTATGATAAAGCCTGTCATCAACTCCTTTGGCCTATGGCCTCTTAAGCTATCAATCACCACCAATAGGAAGGATATTCCCTACCAGGGACCAAATTTATAACCAAAATTGCTATAATTACCAGTAGCATTGAACCTGCCGCAATAGGAAACAGCATAAACATTATGTCAGATCCGCTAATTACAGCTGTACATAAAGTCGCCCCGCAGGTGGGTGCAACGTTCCTGTTAATAGCAAAATCGGAACTTGTAATAGCTTCAATTTTACCTGTTGAAATTTCTTTCTTGTATACATACCCAACGGCCTATGGCATAGCTCCGCCGTGCCCAAAAGGATCATTAAAAATAATGCGAAATTTAGTCGAATTAGAGGAAATTTTAAATACTTCATGTAATTATATTACTAAATTTCATTATTTAAGGTTTTTATTATGGGAGAAATGATTAAACAAATGTTTTATGGCAAACATATGTTCGTACGGGGGGGGGTAAATATACTAAAATTGTTAAATATTTGAAAATATGTAATAATATATTTTTATGCTTTTTTATAACCTATTGCTTTTTTCTTCTTCGTTCCCCACCACTTAATTCATATCCTAGTGTTTCTTCTTTTTCGCCCGTCTTTTTTTCTTGTTTTTCCGAGGTGTGATATGAAATCTACATTAATTCACGCTGCCAGGACGTTTTTTAGAATCCAGGAGGCCCGTTTTAAAGTCGCTTCCCAGCATTCCCAGCGGGTGGCGTTCCACGCATTGATGCTGGCCAAAGAGTTGGGTATGTCCGGCAAAGAGCAAAAACATATTTACCTGGCCGGTTTACTTCATGATATTGGCAAGCTGGGCATTCCCGACTCCTATTTATTTAAAGCGTGCAAACTTACTGAAGAAGAATGGCAGGAGATAAAAAAACATCCGGTGTTTAGCTATGAGATTCTTTCGACTATACCGGAAATGAAAAACATCAGCGTCATAGCTCTGTACCATCATGAACGGTACGATGGTAAGGGATATCCCGAAGGACTACGAGGCGAGGCTATTCCCCTGGGAGCCCGCCTTTTAGCCGTGGTTGACAGTTTTGATGCCATGACATCCTACCGCTTTTACCGGCCGCAAATTTCTTTTCAAATGGCGATTGAAGAACTCTGCCGCTGTGCCGGCACTCAGTTCGATCCACGGATTGTGGAAGCATTTTGCTGCCTTTGGAAACGGAAAGATATGTCGAAGTCCTGTCATTTTGAATCTGCTTTACGGACCTTTATCGGCAACGGCTTGATTTCAAAAAGATAAAAGGGAGCGGCAAGAAGTAGGGAAAATTGCATCTGAATAATTAGATAAAACTATTCAAAAAAATTCCGCGTATAGGGTACCGACCGCCGGCGGGAGTTGATTTTGTTAATGCAAACCGGGAGAACGTACTGTAGTGCGCTAACATTCATAAGGAAAAGGGTACAGAATACTTTTTCAAAGAACGAAAAAGCAGCCTGTACCCTCGCCGTACATAAAGCCTCCGGGAAACCGGAGGCCTTAGATTTATTTGGTGGGCGATGACGGACTTGAACCGCCGACATCCTGCTTGTAAGGCAGGCGCTCTCCCAACTGAGCTAATCGCCCAAGTGGTGACCCCACCGGGATTCGAACCCGGGTTACCGCCGTGAAAGGGCGGTGTCTTAGGCCACTTGACCATGGGGCCATGTTTGTTATGAATACTACTCATGGTGGGCCCACTAGGATTCGAACCTAGAACCAGCCGGTTATGAGCCGGATGCTCTACCGTTGAGCTATGGGCCCGGAGAAATTGGCTCCCCGAGCTGGATTCGAACCAGCAACCCTCCGGTTAACAGCCGGATGCTCTACCGTTGAGCTATCGAGGAACGCTACAGCAGTTATTATACAACAAACCAACCCCATGGTCAATATAATATGTGCATTAATTTTTGCTAGTCCAGGTAATCTTTGAGTTTCTTGCTACGGCTGGGATGACGCAGTTTCCGGAGCGTTTTGGCTTCGATCTGCCGGATGCGCTCCCGGGTGACGCCGAATTTCTGTCCCACTTCCTCCAGGGTCCGCGCCCGACCGTCATCCAGACCGAAACGCAAGCGCAATACCTTTTGCTCCCTGTCGGTCAAGGTTTCCAGCACATCATCCAATTGTTCCCGGAGCAAGGTGAAGGACGCTTCTTCAGCCGGTGCCCGGGCATCATGGTCTTCAATGAAATCGCCCAGGTGCGAATCCTCTTCCTCGCCAATGGGGGTTTCCAGCGAAACAGGCTCCTGGGCGATTTTCAATATTTCCCGTACCTTTTCCTCCGAAATGCCCATTTCCCGTGCAATCTCCTCGGGGCTCGGTTCACGTCCCAGTTCCTGCAACAACTGTCTGCTCACCCTGATTAATTTATTAATGGTTTCCACCATGTGTACCGGTATACGGATAGTTCGGGCCTGGTCGGCAATGGCCCTGGTGATAGCCTGCCGAATCCACCAGGTGGCATAAGTGCTGAATTTATACCCTTTGCGGTAATCAAATTTTTCCACCGCTTTTATCAAGCCCAGGTTTCCTTCCTGGATCAGATCCAGGAAAAGCATGCCTCTTCCCACATAGCGCTTGGCAATGCTGACCACCAGGCGCAAATTGGCCTCCGCCAAACGGCGCTTGGCTTCCTCATCGCCCTGTTCCATGCGCTTGGCCAGATCCACTTCCTCTTCCGGCGTAAGCAGGGGTACCCGCCCGATTTCTTTCAAGTACATGCGTACAGGGTCATCTATACCAACGCCCTCGGGGACGGTTAAATCCAGTTCAACTTCCTCGTTGTCACCTTCCAGGGAAGGCTGGTTCATTTCTATATCCTGGTTCTCAGGGACCACCTCAATACCCATTCCGGCTAACTTTTCATATACGTCATCAATTTGTTCGGGAGTAAGATCTATACCTTGTAAGCTGTCCATGACCTCATTGTATGTCAGGGATCCCTGTTTTTTGCCCTTTTCAATTAATTCTTTGACATCCTGTATGAGCTGTTTTTTGTTGGTGTCTTCCCTCATTGCAACACTTCCCTCCCTTCAGGGTTTTATCAGTGAGATCTATTTCACGCAAAATGCGTATTATTTCTTCCAGGTTACCTGATTTTTCTGCGCCGGTCAGTGCAGTCTGCAACTCATGACGGTATTCCATGAGCTGCCGTCTTTTAATGGCCGATATGAAACCATGCAGCATTTCTTCCAGGTTGTCTCCGGGCAGGGGTTCCATTAATAAAGCGCTGAGTCTTTGCTGGTATTCATCATCCAGGTAGTCCAGCAAAACAGATAATGTATTCGCAGGCGATTGCCGAACTATTTCCAGCATTTTTGCAAAAACTCCGCGGCAAAATGAATTCTTGAAGAAATTTCCCGGCAATGTATCGGTAATAATATTAATGGTATCGGTATCTTCCAACATCAACCTTAATAAACCATATTCAGCCCTTTCCCCGAAATCAACCACATTTTTTCTAATATTAATATTATGCTTATTTTTAACAATTTTATCCGGATTTGTCGCTTTTTTTCGCTGGTTATCAGTAAATTTACGGAGTTCTTCAGCCACCACGTGGTAACTGGTGTATAACCTGGCAGCCACCAGTTTGACTGCCTCGTTTTTTTCCAGTTCCCCGTTGATGACCGCCAGAGTGGGTAAAACTTCTTCCAGCACGGCCTCCTTGCCGGACGGTGCGTTTTTATATTTTTCCAGTGCCACCTGCAGTTTATATTCCACCAGCGAGACGGCGTTTTCCACCTGACGTTTCCAGGCCTCCGGGCCGCGGGCCCTCAAAAACTCATCAGGGTCCTTGCCTTCCGGCAATGCCAGCACTCTGACCCTGAAGCCCTGCTGCTGCAGTATATCCAGACCCCGCACCGCCGCCGCAACCCCGGCGGCGTCAGCATCATAAGCAATGATAACTTCCCTGGTATAATTCATTAACAACCGCCCGTGTTCTTGGGTCAAGCTGGTGCCCAGCGAAGCCACGGCGTTGGAGATACCGAACTGGTGAGCGGCAATGGTATCCATATAACCCTCGGTGATGATGGCATAGCCCAGTTCGCGCATATACGACCTGGCCCGGTTCAGGCCGTAAAGAATTTTGCTCTTGCTGAAATAGGCTGTTTCCGCCGTATTTAAATACTTGGGCACGCCCTCGCCCAGCACCCGGCCCCCGAAACCGACCACCCTCCCGCGGCTGTCACAAATCGGAAACATCAAACGGTCTCGGAAACGGTCGTAAGCTTTGCGCTCCCCTTCGACAGCTAGGCCCACTTCCAGAAGATCCTGAATGCCTACGCCCTTGCCCTGCATGAATTTAATCAGGTCATCCCAGGCCGGCAGGGCATATCCAAGGTTGAAATCCCGGATTATTTCCGGTGTAAGGCCGCGCCCGGCCAGGTATTCCCTGGCTTTGGCCGCCGCCGGGTGTCGCAGCAGCAACGAGTGAAAATAGTCCCCGGCCAGGGCATTGATTTTCCAGGCCTTTTCTTCCCGGCGCAGGCGCGCCCGCACCCGGGGACTGTACCCGTCCGGAACCGCCACTCCCACCCTCTCCCCCAGCAACCTTACCGCTTCGGGAAAGGATAGGTTGTGCTGCAACATGATAAATTTGAAAACATTGCCCCCTTTGTTGCAGCCGAAGCAATAAAAAATTTGTTTATCCGGCGTAACCGTAAATGACGGGTCGGATTCCTGGTGGAAAGGGCAGGGACCAACGTAATTTTTACCTTTTTTTTGCAGGTTGACGTATTCGGATATGACTTGAACGATATCGGCGCGCAACCGAATATTCTCCAGTATTTCTTCCGGTATATACCCGCCCATATAACCACCGCCCGTCGTTTAACATTTATTCGCTGCCACTATAAATTATCCTTCCGGTTTCGACATTTTTTTGTCACCCGCCGGTTTCCGGTATAGCGAAGGACCGGGGGATGAACAGCGCCTTGAACTGAGCTATGGCATAGCGGTCGGTCATGCCGGCGATATAGTCGCATACCGCCCGCTCCACCCCCACTGTTTTCGCCCTTTCACGGTGTTCCGCAGGGAGGTCCCCGGGATGCCTGGCCCAGTAGGCAAAGAGATACTGCACCACATGCCGGGCTTTACCTTCCTCCCCTTTGGCCTCGGAGTCAATATACACATGATCAAAGAGAAAGTCCCTCAATTTGCCGGTGGCTTCCTGCACCCGACTGCTCATACTGATTAGAGGCTTATCCAAGCTATTTTCAATCAGGTCCATTACCATGTTGTTGATTCTGGTGCGGTGCTCCGTGCCCAAAACTTCCAGGCAAAATGGGGGCAGGTCGCCGGCCTTTAATATACCGCCCCTGATGGCGTCGTCGATATCGTGATTGATGTAAGCCACCCGGTCGGCAATCTTTACAATCTGTCCCTCCAGGGTGGATGGGCGGACCGGCCCGGTATGATGTAAAATACCATCGCATACCTCCCAGGTCAGGTTGAGGCCCCGGCCCCCTTCCAGTTCCTCCACCACCCGCAGGCTTTGCCGGTTGTGCTTGAAACCGTCCGTCATTATTTCATTCAACGCGCTTTCCCCGGCGTGGCCGAAGGGGGTGTGGCCCAGGTCGTGCCCCAGGGCGATAGCCTCGGTAAGATCTTCATTCAAGCGCAGCGCCCGGGCCACCGTCCGGGCAATCTGGGCCACTTCCAGGGTATGGGTTAGCCTGGTGCGGTAATGGTCGCCCTCGGGGATAATAAATACCTGGGTTTTGTGTTTCAGACGGCGAAATGACTTGGAATGGATGATCCGGTCCCGGTCTCGTTGAAAGGCCGTTCTGACCCGGCAATGTTCCTCGGGATAACGGCGCCCCACCGTCCGGCTGCTGCGGGCGGCATAGGGGGAAAGGAGTTTTTCTTCCATAGCCTCGGTGTACAGGCGAAAATCCACCCCGGCTCACCTCTTCAACCCCAAAATAATTGACCCCCCGAAGCCTGAGCCAGCCGGCGGGGGATCAAGGCAATAGCTTATTTGCCTTGCATTCGGTGCGCGCGCAGCTCCACTGTGGCCCGGGCCACTTCCAAAACCCGCCGCGCCAGCATCCGGGAACGGGCTGTCCCGTCCTGATCATCCCTGGCCATACGCTGGGCGCTGGCGCCCAGGTGCCCGGCATCGTTGTCCATATGTCCATCGCCGACAATAATCATACCCTGACACAACATCATGTCCTGCATGGCCCGCAGGGTGGTCTCCTGACCGCCGAAGCGCGCCGCGCCCACCGACAGGGCGCCGCCGGGTACATTCAACAGCGCCTTATCCTTACGGAGAGCCCGGGTTTTATCCCAAAAGGCCTTCAACTGGGCGGAAACGGTACAGAAATAGACAGGACTGCCCATAATAATACCGTCACAGCGGCGCAGCAACCCATAAGCCTCATCCAGCGCCGTACCCCGGAAGCACTTGCCCTCGCAAGGATTTGAACAAGCCAGGCAGTAAGGCACTTTTACCCGGGCGAGAATTTCGGATAACTGTATAAGGCGGCCTTCGGCCCCCGCGGCATTTACCTCCTCCAATGCAGCCCGCAGCATATATGCCGTGTTGCCTTCCGGATTAGGACTTCCGTTAATAGCGACAATCAACATCACTTGATCCCTCTTTCTATAAGAGTACGCTGAGTAAAACTTTTATCCGGATGAATTCCGGACGTCTATCCATTTTATAATGAGTGCGTGCTTCATGAGGGGACTTATACAATTTATGCACCCCCCGGCGATTTATACCTTTCCTCAATCAGACAGATACAGCGTATTCAACACCGTATATACCGGCCCCTTTCGGGTAAGCCTGCTCTCCATTAAATCTACTGCGGCAACCTTGACCTCGCCTATAATGCCAAATTCACCGGCAATATCCCCGGCTTTACTCAGCAATTCAGCGTTGGCCTGCGGCGCCCGCACCCGCCCCAGGGTCAAGTGCGGCGAAAAACGCTTGCCGTCGCCGGAAAAACCCAGTTTGGCCATACCGGTTTCCATCCGGTTATATAGTTCGCGGAACTTAAGTAAATTGCCTTGCACACCAACCCAAACCACCCGGGGTTTATGCGGTCCGGGGAAAAACCCCAGGCCGGATAGTTGAAGCGAAAAACCGCCCAGCCCGGCCACAGCCTCGCGCGCAACCCGGGTTATTTCGTCAACCCGCCCGGCATCAACATCGCCCAGAAACCGGATAGTTAAATGAAGGTTATGCTGTTCCACCCATTTCACATTGGCCGGCGTTTCCCTTAGACGGGATTGCAAACCGGAAAGCTTGCGTTTCAAGTCATCCGGCAAATTGACGGCCCAAAAAAGACGCATTTGCCACACCCGCCAACCTACTTTGTAATACCTTTCTGTAATATTTTAACGGCGTGTATCCCTGTTTATAGAATATAAATGTATTTCTATATTTTTTCCTAATTCCCTTTTTGTTAACAAGAAATTAACTTTAGAATACAGAACTCAGGAGTCAGAAATCAGAATTTCTTAATCGCTGTTCTGACTTCTGTGTTCTGAATTCTAAAGTTAAAGAGGGCTTCAAGCCCTCTTTAACTTTAACTTAACCGTTTTTCACCTTGGCCTGGGCCGCCGCCAGCCGGGCTATGGGCACCCGGAAGGGTGAGCAGCTCACATAATTCAATCCCGTCAGGTGGCAGAATTCAATGGAGGATGGTTCCCCGCCGTGCTCGCCGCAAATACCCACCAGGAGGTCGGGCTTGACGCTTCTGCCCGCCTGCACGGCCATTTGCATCAGTTTGCCCACCCCCTTGCGGTCCAGCACAACAAAGGGGTTATCCTTTAATATTTTTTTCTCCACGTATTCATTTAAGAACTTGCCCTCGGCATCGTCCCGGCTGAATCCCAGGGTGGTCTGGGTTAGGTCATTGGTCCCGAAGGAGAAGAATTCAGCCACCCGGGCGATTTCGCCAGCCAACAGCGCCGCCCGGGGTACTTCAATCATCGTGCCCACGGTGTATTCAAACCGGACACCGGTCTCCCGCATCACGTCTTCGGCAGTTTTTTCCACGACCTCACGTAGGAAGGCCAGCTCGTTTTGTTCAATTACCAGTGGTATTTCCACCTCGGGGATTACCTTACAGCCTTCCCGGACCAGGCGCACCACGGCCTGGAAGATAGCCCGGGCCTGCATGGCGTAAACTTCCGGGAATGTAATGCCCAGCCGGCAGCCCCGGTGCCCCAGCATGGGGTTGAATTCGGACAGGGCCCGTACTTTCCTAAGCAATTCTTCCTTTTCCTGCAATTCCCCGGCGTCACCGCCCGTCAGGCGCAGGGTGTTGATTTCCACCATGAGTTCTTCCGCGTTGGGCAAAAACTCGTGCAGCGGCGGGTCCAGGAGGCGAATGGTCACCGGCAAACCTTCCATGGCTTTCAATATGCCGTAGAAATCTTCCTCTTGCATAGGCAGCAGCCTATCCAGGGCTTTTTGTCTTTCCTCTTCCGTGGCGGCCAGAATCATCTCCTGCACAATGGGCAGGCGGTCCTGGGCCATGAACATGTGCTCGGTGCGGGTCAGGCCGATGCCCTCGGCCCCGAATTCCCGCGCTTTGGCGGCGTCAGCCGGCGTATCGGCATTGGCCCGCACGCCCAGGGCACGAATTTCATCGGCCCATTCCAACAGTTGCTGGAATTCCGCGCTCAGTTCGGGGTCGATCATGGAAACCTCGCCCAGCATGACCTGCCCGGTGGCCCCATCAATGGAAATAATATCGCCTTTTTTGACAGTTAATCCCCCAACCATGAATTCTTCATTATCGTAATCAATCCGGATCGCTTCACAGCCGCAGACGCAAGGCTTACCCATGCCGCGGGCCACCACGGCGGCGTGGCTGGTCATACCGCCCCGGGAAGTCAAGATACCCTGCGCCTGCACGATGCCGTGGATATCGTCCGGCGTGGTTTCGGTGCGTACCAGGATCACTTTTTGCCCTTCCTGGCCCATTTTTTCAGCCTCGTCGGCGTCAAAGACAACCTTACCCGAAGCGGCGCCCGGCGAAGCCGGCAGTCCTTTGGCAAATACCTCCAGGTTGACATTGGGGTCGATGCGGCGGTGCAACAGGTGATCCAGGTGCGCCGGTTCCACCCGCATGACGGCTTCTTCCCGGCTGATCAGCCCCTCGTTGACCATGTCCACGGCTATTTTTATGGCCGCCTGGGCGGTGCGTTTGCCGTTGCGGGTCTGCAGCATATACAGCTTGCCACGCTCAATGGTAAATTCAATATCCTGCATGTTCTTGTAATGTTTCTCCAGCAGGGTGCAGGTTTCGGCAAACTGCCGGTATACGTCGGGCATTTCCTCTTGCAAGGTGGCAATGGGCTGCGGCGTTCTGATGCCGGCCACCACATCCTCACCCTGAGCGTTAATCAGGTATTCGCCGTAAAGCTCGCTGGCACCGGTGGACGGGTTGCGGGTGAAAGCCACCCCGGTGCCGCAATCGTTGCCCAGGTTGCCGAACACCATCACCTGCACGTTGACTGCGGTGCCCAGTGTATCGGCAATCTTGTTTACCTTGCGGTAAACGATGGCCCGGTCGTTGTTCCAGGAATTGAAAACGGCGTAAACAGCATTAAACAACTGCTCCATGGGATCCTGGGGAAAAGGATTACCGGTTTCCCGTTCTATAATTTTTTTGTATTCCTCAACCACGTATTGCCATTGTTCGGCAGTCAACTGGTTATCAAAATTAACTCCACATTGTTCCTTATGTGTTTCCAGGACGCGCTCAAACTTGACGTGTTCAATACCCAGCACAACATCGCCGAACATATTTAAAAAGCGGCGGTAACAATCCATGGCAAACCGCCGGTCACCGGCTGCCCGGGCCAACCCCTGCACGGTTTCGTCGTTCAGACCCAGGTTCAACACAGTATCCATCATGCCGGGCATGGAAATCGGGGCGCCGGACCGAACGCTCACCAGCAGCGGGTTCTCGGGGTCGCCGAAACGCTTGCCGGTCTTCGCCTCCAGGGTTTTAATTTTCTCCCGTACCTGTTCCTCCATTCCCGGGGGGAACTGCCTGTTTTCCACGTAAAACTGATTGCAGGCCTCTGTGGTGATAATAATGCCGGGAGGAACCGGCAACCCGATATTGGTCATTTCCGCCAAATTGGCGCCCTTGCCGCCAAGCAGGTCTTTCATGTCCGCCCGGCCTTCCTCAAAGGTATAAACCCACTTATGATTTACCATGTCTCTCACCCCTGTAATAAAGTTCCAGCACCCTGCTGGCGGTTTCTTCAACTGCCTTGTTGGTGACATCAATAATTGAGCAACCGGCTCTTTTCATGATATTTTCGGCGTAATCCAGCTCCTTTAAAATGCGTTCCATGCTGGCATAATCGGCATTGGAGGTCAAACCCAGCGACTTCAAACGTTCCCGCCGGATTTCATTAAGCTGGCTGGGACGGATGGTCAGGCCGATTAACTTGTGCGGCGGCATATTGAATATTTCCTCCGGCGGGGCTACCTCAGGTACGAGGGGCACATTGGCCGCTTTAATGCGCTTGTGGGCCAGGTACATGCATAACGGGGTCTTGGAGGTGCGGCTGACTCCGATGACCACTATGTCCGCCCGCAAAATACCCCGGGGGTCCTTCCCGTCATCGTACTTAACAGCAAATTCAATGGCTTCCACCTTGCGAAAATACTCCTGGTCCATCTTGCGCACCAGCCCCGGCTCCAGTTTGGGCACCCCCCCCTCCAACTTAGTCAGGGCGTCCAGCATGGGGGTCATTATATCCACCGTCAATATATTGTGCTCTTGCGCCTCCCGGATCAAGGTTTCCCTGAGTTCGGGCAGCACCAGCGTATAGGCTATCAAACTGTGATAATTGCTGGCTTCTTCCACTATTTCCGGTATTTCCGAGGGGTCGTTGACATAGGGAACCCGGCGGATGTCCACACCGCCGCCGTTGAACTGGCTGGCCGCCGCCCTGGCCACCAATTCCGCCGTTTCACCGATAGAATCAGAAATAATATAGATAATCGGTCTTTGTTTATTTTTTTCCGCGGAAATGGAAACCGCCTCCTTAATCGTTGCCTTCGCCCAGTTCGACGAACAGCCTGGTCACATTGGTTTTGCTCAACCTGCCGATAACCTCAAGGTCTGCTGCGCCGTTTTCATTGTTGACCGGCCGCACCACCGGCAGAGCGTCCACTTCGTGCATGATCAACTTCCGTGCCGCTTCCCAGACCGACTCGTCGGGCTCCGCATAAATAATATTCGGCATTCTGGTCATGATTACTCCCACAGGAAGCTTGTGTATATCCTGTCCGCCCAGGGTGGTTTTCAAAAGGTCCTTTCGGGAAATTACCCCTTCCAAAAAACCCCCTTCCCGAACTACGAACATAGTGCCCACGTCTTCAATAAACATGGTTACCACGGCGTCATAAATAGTGCACTGTTCGGATACCACCACGGGTACGGATTTAACATCGCCCACCAAAATCCGGTGCAGCTTTTCGGCCAGCACGCGGCCCGGCTTTTTACCACTGTAGTAGTAGCCCACCCGGGGGCGCGCTTCCAGCATGCCGGACATGGTTAAAATAGCCATGTCCGGACGCAGGGTGGCTCTGGTAAGGTTCAGCCGCTCGGCAATTTGTTCACCTGTAATGGGCCCTTCCTTTTTTACTATGTCCAGGATGGCTTCCTGTCTTTTGGTAAGTTCCATATCATCGCCCCTTACAGAGCAAGTATGTCATACTATTTATATTGACCCCTATAAATAATATATATTATATGCGCACTTTAAATTTCCTCTTTCTTGGTTATAAAATAATAATAAATTATTTTATAACATATTTAGTATAAATTATTTATTATGGGTAACTATTTTGGTCAAATCCGCCACGCCGCCGCCAAGGTCGGCGACCTTTTTCAAAAGGGCCAACCGGTTGTCTCTGACCCGCTCGTCCTCCACCATAACCATGACTTCATTAAAAAACCGGTCCACCGGCTTTTGCAGCCTGGCTATTCCGGCCAGCGCCGTCCCGTATTCCCTGGCCTCGATGGCGGCACCGGCGAACGCGGACACTTCCCGGTAAGACCGGTACAGTTCTTCCTCCGCCGCCGATGCAAACAACGCCGGGTCCACCCGCTCGCTTTCCGCTTTTTTACTCAGATTATACGCCCTGGTAAACGCCGTCAGCAGCGCGTCAAAGGCCGGGTCGGCGCGGAATTGTTCCAACGCCCGGCCCCGCAGCCAGGTGCCGGAAACGTCGTCAAAACCGGCGGTCAGAACGGCGTCCACCGTATCGTAAGGCAAGCCCCGCTCCATGAACAGGCCCCGCAGGCGCTGCCGGAAAAATTCCTCCAGTTCAGCTATCACCTCTGCCGACGACAGTTGCGCTGCCACCCAGCCCGCATAGCCGCTATATGCCCGGTTGATCATTTCTTGTAGGGAAAGCACCAGCCCGCCGTCAATAATAATGTGGCAAACCCCCAGGGCCTGGCGCCGCAGGGCGTAAGGGTCCTGGGACCCGGTGGGTTGGATGCCCACGGTAAAGCACCCCACCAGGGTGTCTATTTTATCGGCAATACTTAAAATCTTGCCCGGCAGTGTTTGGGGCAGTTCGTCGCCCGCAAACCGGGGCAGATAGTGCTCGTAGACAGCCTGGGCCACCTGCTGCGGTTCACCGGAACGCAGGGCGTATTCCCGGCCCATTATCCCCTGCAATTCGGGGAATTCATAAACCATGTTGGTCAAAAGGTCCGCCTTGGCCAGGTAGGCGGCCCGCGTTATATCGCCCTGCTCCTCCACGTTCGCTCCCAGTTGCCCAGCCAAAAAATCTGCCAGGGCGGTCACGCGCTCCACCTTGTCGTAAACTGTACCCAGTCTTTCTTGGAACACCACTTTTTTCAGGCCTTCCACCCTATCCGCCAGCGGCGTTTTCAGGTCTTCCTGCCAGAAAAAAGCGGCGTCCGAAAGACGGGCCCGCAGGACTTTTTCATTCCCGGCCCGGATAATGGCCAGGCTTTCCGCATCAGGGCCGTTATTGCTGACAGCCACGAACCGGGGCAGCAGACGCCCGTCTTCGCCCCGCACCGGGAAATAACGCTGGTGTTCCCGCATGGGCGTAATCAAAACCTCCTCGGGCATCTGCAAAAAACTGTCGTCAAAACTGCCGCACAAAGCAGCGGGGTATTCCACAATATTGGTCACCTCGTCCAGCAAGCCGGCGTCGATTTCCACCCGCCCGCCTTCCCGGGCGGCGGCCTCGGCTAACTGCCGGCGGATAATTTCTTTGCGCTCGTTAACGTCAACTATTACATACACTTCACGCATCACGTCAAAGTAGGCACCGGCCCCGGCAATTTCCTGCCTTCCGCCGGAAAGAAAGCGGTGGCCGTATGTATAACGGTCTGCCTGCAGCCCGGCCATGGTAAAGGGCACCACCTGCTTGCCGTACAGGCAGACCAGCCAGCGGATGGGGCGTGCAAACCGCATCTCCAGGTCGCCCCACCGCATGGGCTTGGGGAAATGCAGGCCGGTGACCAATCCGGGTGCTATTTCGGCCAAAACTTCCACGGCCGGGCGCCCTTCCTCTCTTTTCACGGCAAATACGTACTCTACCGGGCCCACTGACTTGCGCACCAGGTCCTCCACCTTGACCTTGTTGCTCCTGGCAAAGCCCAGGGCGGCCCGGGTCGGCTCACCTGCAGCGTTAAAGGCCACCTTGACGGCCGGGCCCTTTACTTCCTGGACCAATGGTTCCTGTTTTTCCGCCATCCCCCGGACAAATACCGTTATCCTGCGGGGGGTGCCGCAAGTGATTATTTCCCCGTAAGCCAGCCTGCTCTCCAGCATGGCCTGCTCAGTGTTTTTCCACAGCTGCTCCAATGCCGGGTCCAGAAAACGGGCCGGCAGTTCCTCCACACCAATTTCCAGCAAAAAATCCCTGGCCATTATTTAGCCCCCTCCTTCTTCAACAAGGGATAACCCATACTTTCCCGCTGTTCCACGTATTTTTGCGCGCAGGCCCGGGCCAGGTTGCGCACCCGGTGAATGTATCCGGTCCGCTCGGTTACGCTAATGGCGCCCCGGGCGTCCAGCAAGTTAAATGTATGCGAGCTTTTCAGCACGTAGTCATAGGCCGGCAGCACCAGCCCTGTTTCCACCACCCGCTCGGCCTCGCGCTCGTAAATGTCAAAAAGCTTAAATAACATATCGGTGTCGGCGTCTTCGAAGTTGTAACGGGAGTGTTCCACTTCCCCGCGGTGGTGTACATCGCCGTAGCTAATACCGTTCACCCATTCAATGTCAAATACGCTGTCCTTTTCTTGTATGTACATGGCCAGGCGTTCCAGGCCATAGGTAATCTCCGCGCTGACCGGATGGCAGTCGATACCGCCGCACTGTTGGAAATAGGTGAACTGGGTAATTTCCATGCCGTCCAGCCAGACCTCCCAACCCAGACCCCAGGCGCCCAGGGTGGGCGATTCCCAGTTGTCTTCCACGAAGCGGATATCGTGCTTGCGCGGGTCAATGCCGATGGCTTTGAGGCTTTCCAGGTAAATATCCACCACGTCGTCCGGCGATGGTTTGAGGATTACTTGGTACTGGTAGTAGTGCTGCAAGCGGTTGGGGTTTTCACCGTACCGGCCGTCCGTGGGCCGCCGGGAAGGCTCCACATAAGCCACCCGCCAGGGCTCGGGCCCCAACGCCCGTAAAAATGTGGCCGGGTTCATGGTACCGGCGCCCTTTTCCACATCGTAGGGCTGTTGAATGATGCAGTTTTGCCCGGCCCAGAAGGCATTCAGGGCATGAATCAGTTCCTGGAAATTCATATTCAGCGACAGCCTCCTTTTATTGAGGAAATATTTTTTTCCTTGGTTGGTTACGCCCAACGCTCACTCCAGTGCGTCGCGCCGACAGCACCACGCCTTGCTTCGGACCGGATTAGCGGCGCTGCAAAGGCGGCGCGGTATATTTTTCATATTCCTGACATATAGACTTTACTTTAAAGCTCATCTGTTTAACTGCAAACTGTTATTGAACCGCTGGTTTCGTGCCGCTATCCGGTTACCTAAAAGCTTTTTCCGGGTGCTGTTACCGGCGCTACGCAAGTCGTTCGCTTATGGGCAATGCCACAGTAGTCAAATGTTTTGGTGAATATTTACCAGCATTTCTTTGTTCTACTCTTCTGCCTTCAGAAATGTATATGTTAAATCCATTCTGAATTCCGTCTTCTTTAAGTTAGTAAATCCTCTGACCGAGGGGTACTTCCCGGTCGGGCTGCAAGAGGACCACCTCGCCCCGGTCGTTGTCGCAGCCCATGACCAACACCTCGGATATAAACGGGCCGATTTGCCGCGGCGGAAAGTTGACCACCGCCACCACCAGGCGACCCACCAATTCTTCGGGTTTGTAAAGGTGCGTGATTTGGGCGCTGGATTTTTTCAAGCCCAGCGAGCCGAAGTCAATGGTCAGTTTATAGGCGGGCTTGCGGGCCTCGGGAAATTCTTCCGCCGCCACGACTTTGCCCACCCGCATGTCAATTTTGGTGAAATCGTCTATCGTTGCCATATAATCACTCCCTGCCTTTTCTTCCCCCGCCGGTTTTTAATACAATAGCGCTGGGTCTACCCTGAAATAGTATGTTCGGTGCGAGGCGGGTTGCTCCCCGCAAGTGATGTATCGGAGCGTCGGTAACGGGACTTGGTGAAGCTGAGGTTGCCGAATTGGCGGGACGAATCGCGCAGAAACCACCGGCATGTCTTGAAAAGAGGAAGCGACTGTTAATAAATAACCAAGTATAACTACCCGCTCTGCGCATTATGCAGGACCGCCAAATTCGGCCCGAAGCGAACCTTAGTCCCGTCGACGCGGAGATTTTGAACGCAGCGGGGAACAACCCGACCTGCACGATTTTCATCCCCTGATGGTGCCGCGCTGGCGGCGCATTCAAATATGAAAACCCCCCGCCCCTGCGTGAAGCAAGGGACGGGAGGTTTAATCCCGCGGTTCCACCCTTGTTGACCACCGTAAGCGGCGGCCCACCTCTTAGAAGTGCAGGTTTTACTGACCGGCCGGTACGCCGGCTTTCCTCCTGCGGCTCGGGAACCCCTTTCGCCAGGGCCATCTGCCGGCTCGCACCACCCGCCGGCTCTCTGCAAGATTATCCCCCGGTTACTCTTTCCCTCATTGCCAGATCGATTTTATTTTCTCCAGACAAATTTATCAAATTTGGCCCCTAAAGTCAATTATATTACTGTTACTGCAGCGGCGGGTTCTTAAATGTGAAAGTATCGCCGTCTTGTTCCGCGGGCTTTTTATCTGGCTCTTCGCCCTTTTCACCGCGATCTATCTCCAGCGTATACTTTTTGGCCATGGCGGTAGCCGTACCCAACGCGCCCAGCACCGCCAATTCGCTGCTGGCCAGTGCAGCCAGAATGCCCACCGCACCCACCGTGGCGGGCATTTCAAACACGGTACGGTCTCCCTGCTTGATTTTGATCTTGGTTTCCTGGCCCCGGTGCAGCATCCCTTTTAGATTTTCCCAGATATCCTGGGCGCGGCCCTGCATTTTTTCGGAAAACTGCTTGTCTTTTTCTTCCAGGTTTATTAACGCCTGTACCACATCACCCTCGGCCTCTTCCAGAACTTTCTTGGCTTCCCGGTAAGAGATGCCGGTTCTGTTTCTTATCAAGTCAATTTTCTCCAGTTCATCATGCATTTACACTACCCCCTTAAAATTAATACTACGAAATAATTTAACCTCTGGGGCAGCCAAATTATACGCCGTTGGGTCTGTAGGCATGAAGTCTTTCCATAAAATATAGCGACCGGGAGCGCTTTTCCATGTGCCATTGCAAATATTCCCGCATAATACAGCGCATTTCGGCGCGGGATGATTGTGAGACGCGTATCCTGTTGATTTTTCCCGCGTCCCAGTGGAGGAGCATTTTCATAACCGCCACGGTTTCTTTGGTACAGGGGATTTCCCCGGCCCCCCGGGAACATTGCGGGCAAACCAGACCGCCCGCCGCGGCGCTAAAACGGGCGCGCGGGTCAAAGGCTTCGCCGCCGCAATTGGCGCAGCCCTCCAGGTAAGGTAAATAACCCAGCAAGGCAACCAGTCTCAGCTCAAAATACCGCAGCGTCAATTCCACGTCTACAGTGTTTTCCAATAGCCGCAGGGTGTGTAACAGCAATTTAAAAATATCCCCGTTGGGTTCACCTTCCGCCGTTAGACCGTCCACCAGTTCGGTGACATGCCCGGCATAAGTCATGCGGTCCAGGTCCGACCAAATTCCGGGAAAAATTTCCAGACCCTCGCACTGGCTGACGCTGTCCAGTTCCCGCCCCCGGCGCAGCAGAAAATAGGTATAAGAAAAAGGCTGCACCGCCCCCCGCTTGCGGCTGGTGGGCTTGGCCGCGCCGTGGGCTACCGCCCTGATCTTGCCGTTTTCCTGCGCGTAAAGGGTCAGCACGCGGTCGGCATCGCACATCGCCCGCGAATTAAGCACTACGGCACGCACTTTATAAAGCTTCATATGTATTTCCCCCAATAAATATTATAACATGCCCGGATGAAAAACAATTTTTGCAGGGGGAATTGTTTACGTTTTGTTGAACAGTTTATAATGAGGAATCTCATGCAATGGAGTAAAAAACGGAAATATCATGGAAGTGCCAATATATCGATAAGCGAGGTATAGACATGCGTATAGTAGTAGCGATCACCGGCGCCACGGGAGCGGTTTACGGCATTACCATGGTGCGGGAACTGGCCCGGGCCGGGGTGGAAACGTACCTGGTGATCAGTAACTGGGCCCGGCGCACCATTGAGTTGGAAACCGATTTTAAAATAAGCAATATAGACGCCCTGGCGGCCAGGGTTTACAATGCGGAAAACCTGGCGGCGCCCATTGCCAGCGGGTCCTTCAGGCACCAGGGGATGGTCATAGCCCCCTGCAGCATGAAAACCCTGGCCGCCATCGCCGGTGGATATGCAGATAATCTCATCAGCCGCGCCGCCGACGTCACCTTAAAAGAAAAACGACGCCTCGTCCTGCTGCCCCGGGAAACCCCGCTGCATGAAATACACCTGGAAAACATGCTCAAACTGGCCCGTGCGGGGGCCGTCATCATGCCGCCGGTCCCCGCGTTTTACCACCGCCCGTCCACCATCACCGACCTGGTAATGCATACGGTGGGACGGGTGCTGGACCTGCTGGAAATTGACAACAACCTGGCCCCCCGCTGGCAGGGGCTTTAAATCCATTTTTTTATCTTAAAAATCACAAACATCCACAGTGAAACGCCAATTAAACCGGCAGTGATGGTAATAGTGGACCACACGCTTTCCTGTTCAGGTAAGGGCACGTTCATCCCGAAGAAACCGGTAATAAAAGTAAGCGGCATAAAAATGGTGGATATCAGGGTAAGCACGCGCATGATCTCGTTGGTCCGGGCGCTGATGATGGAATAATAGGTTTCCAGCGCACCGTCCACCAGGTCTCGGAAACTGTCGATCGTGTCCGTGATTCGCTCAATGTGGTCCACCAGGTCCAGGTAATAAGGTTCGCTTTCCTTGGCTACCTGGAACATGTAATGGCCGCTGACATTAGAAAACATCCGCTTTTGGGGTAATATGGCCCGGCGCATGGTCAGGATGGTCCTTTTGAGGGCCAGAAACTCCTCGGTAATTTCCTTGCTGGGCTGTTCGTACAGCTGGTCTTCCAGTTCATCGATACGCTGGTCGATCCGGTCCAGGATGGGGAAATATTCGTCAGTGATACCGTCCAGGATGTGGTATAAAAACATATCCGGGCCGTTTTCCATGTACTTGATTTTGTTGGCCAGGCATTCCCTGGCCATGCGGCCCAGACTGCGCAAAGCCCTGCGATGCACGGTAACCACGTAGTTGGAATTTAAAAAAACATTTAGTTGCTCCAGGGTGATTTCCTCGTCGCTGTCTTCTTTGTAGCGCAGGGCATGCAGCACAAAAAAATAATAATTGTCGTACGTGTCCACCTTGGCCCGCGGGCTATAATACAGGCAGTCTTCCACCGCCAGGTTGTGAAAATCAAAAACCCGAGCCACGTAGTTTAACTCTCGTTCATCTTCAAAATCAAATATATCCAGCCAGAGCAGGTCATCCTCGTGTTGAAAAAGGTCCTTGCGGGTGATATTTACATCGTGGAGTAACTGCCGCCGGGTGGCATCGTAAAAGTATGTTTTGATCATCTGGGTCACCTCCACGGAAGTTATTTTTATTTTTGGTTTTTAATAAGTATCGTCGGTATGGAGACTCTTCCATGCAGGTCACCCCCTTGAAGTAATTAGAAAAGGCCTTCAAATAAATGAAGGCCAATAACAAACACTACGTGCCTTCTTCATTCGTGCAAGCTTTGGCTCTATACAGCTAGAGAAACCCTGTTCTCAGCCGCATTAGGTAAAACCTTAGTTCGGCAGTACCAGTTGACCCGTTACTGTCTCTCGACATTTCCGGGCAGCGGCCTGTGTCTGTAGAGTAGCCTCACCTAACGAAGAACTTTATCCGGTTATCACATTTATATAGTATTACTGAGCAATGTAAATGTCAAACGATAAGTTTTCAGTCATCCATAAAACCAAAATTTTTCATATATATTTCCCGGTTGCGCCAGTCTTTTTTCACTTTGACCCACAGTTCCAGGTAAATCCTGGAGCCCAGCAAGGCTTCTATTTCCTCGCGGGCCAATTTGCCCACTTCTTTGAGCATGCGCCCGCCCTTGCCGATCAATATGCCTTTCTGGCTTTCCCGCTCGGTGTAAATGACCGCCCGCACCGCCACGAGGTTTTCAGACCTGTTCTCCACCTCTTCCACCACCACCGCCACGGAATGAGGCACTTCCTGGCTGGTCAGGTGCAGCACCTTTTCCCGAATCAACTCGGACATTATAAAACGCTCGGGACGGTCAATTACCATATCGTCCGGGTAATACTTGGGTCCGGGCGGCAAATATTTGATAATGTTTTCCAGCAAGCGGTCCACATTCTCCCCGGTCAGGGCGGAAACGGGCAGGATTTCGGCAAAATCGCCCAGCTGGCTGAAAGCCGCCTTAACCGGCTCCAGTTCACCGGGCTTAACCAGGTCGATCTTGTTGATCACCAGCAAAACCGGCCCGGTCACCTTTTTTACCTGCTGAAGTATGTAACGATCGCCCGGGCCGGGCATACCCGCTTCCACCAGAAGCATCACCACGTCCACTTCACGCAGCGTGTTCAGGGCCACCCCCACCAGATGTTCACCCAGTTTATGCTTGGGTTTGTGAATGCCCGGGGTGTCAATAAACACCACCTGGTAATCCGGCCCGGTGAGCACGGACTGAATCTTATGCCGGGTGGTTTGCGGTTTGTCTGACATGATGGCCACCTTTTGGCCCACCATTCTGTTCATCAGCGTGGATTTGCCCACGTTGGTCCGGCCCAGTATGGTTACAAAGCCGGACTTAAAATCCGATTCGTTCATAATAAATATGAACCCCTCCTGCAATCGCATTATAAAGAAAAAGCCGCCGGGAGCATTTCCGCCACTGTGGTTTCCCGAAAATCGCCGTGCCGGTCGGCCAGGTAAACCTTCATATCGCCGCCGAACTCCGCCAGCACCTGGCGGCACGCCCCGCAGGGGCTGATATAATCCTCGGTGTCTGCCGCCACCGCCAGTGCCTTAAATAAGCGTTGTCCCCGGGCAATGGCTGAAAAAACGGCCACTCGCTCCGCGCAAACCGTCAGACCGTACGACGCGTTTTCCACGTTGCAGCCCGTAAACACTTCACCATCTGCGGTAAGTAGCGCCGCGCCCACGGGAAACTTAGAATAAGGAACGTAGGCGTTTGCCCGGGCCTTTAAAGCCCGGGCTACAAGTTCTTCCGGTGCCATGGTATCACCTCACTTAATGATTACCTCATAAAAACGGGGCCAAATCAGCAGGTAGGCCACCACCAGGGCATTCAGCGCAGTCAGCAACACCGCGCCGGCGGCCACGTCCTTGGCCGCCCGGGCCAGCGGGTGGCGTTTCCTCGTATAAAGGTCCACGGCAGCTTCCAAAGCGGTATTGAACATTTCGGCCGCCAACACCATGAATATGGTTACTAAAACCACTGCCAGTTCCCGCGCCGGCATGCGCAGGTAGAGGCAAAGCAATACCGCAAGCACCGCCGCCGTCAAGTGGATTTGCATGTTTGGTTGCGTCTTTACGGTATAGCCTATCCCATTCAGCGCCCACCCGATGCGTTGCACCAGCCGCCGCACTCCGCTCACCCTTTCAGCATCCGGTCAAGAACAGCCTCTTCCTTCTGCCGCATAACCCTTTTGTCCGCTTCCGTTTCGTGGTCGTATCCCAGCAGGTGCAGTACCCCGTGCACAGTCAGGTAAGCCACCTCCCGGGCAAGACCATGCCCGTATTCCTCAGCCTGGCGCCGGGCGGTTTCCAGGGAAATCACCACGTCGCCCAGCAAAATCTCTCCCTCACCGCCCGGCATGGCGGGGCCTTCCTGCATTGCAAAACTGAGCACGTCCGTGGGACCGTCCTTGCCGCGATACTGCTTGTTGAGCTGCGCAATATAATTGTCATCAACAAACACCAGGCTCACCTCGGCATCCTTATCCGCGCCTTCAGACACCAGCGCCTCATTAACTACCCCGGCGAGCAAATGAACCATTTCATCCTCAACCGACACTTTTTCCTGCAGATTGTTTACGAGCACCGGCACGCTTGCTCTTTCTCCTTTCCATCTCTTTCGCCATGTCCGGGTATTCTATCCGGCTATGAAATATTCCGGACAACACCCTGATAAAGGCATTGGCTATAGCATCCAGATCTTTGAGCGTTAAATCGCTTTCATCCAGTTGACCGTCCATGAGCTTGTCACGAATAATTTTTCTGACCAATCCTTCAGTGCGCCCGGGGGTACGATTCTGCATGGACCTGACCGCCGCCTCCACGGTATCGGCCAACATAACAATAGCCGCTTCCTTGGTCTGCGGCTTGGGGCCCTCGTATCTAAAATCGTCCTCGGTAATATTTTCGTTTTTATTATTTTCCACAGCCTTGTGATAAAAAAAACTGCACAGGCTGGTGCCGTGATGCTGTTCAATAATCTCTTTAATACCCTGGGGAAGTTTGTTCTCGCGCGCCATTTCCGAACCGTCCTTGACGTGAGAGGTTAAAATCAGGGTGCTCAAGCTGGGCGCAATTTTATCATGCGGGTTTTCACCCATTTGATTCTCGATGAAAAAGTAAGGCCGTTTCATTTTGCCGATGTCGTGGTAATACGCGGCCACCCGCACCAACAGCGAATCACCGCCCACCGCGTCCGCCGCCGATTCGGCCAGGTTACCCACCAGCAGGCTATGGTGGTAGGTGCCCGGCGCCTCGATTTGCAGACGGCGCAACAGCGGGTTGCCCGGATTGGACAATTCCAGCAAGCGCACCGCAGAGGTAATGCCAAAAGCGCTTTCCAGGTAAGGAATGGCCCCGTTGGTTAAAATGGACGAAAGGATCCCGTTGACGGACCCCAAAGCCAGACTGGAGGTGACTACCAGCCCAATGGACGTATCGCCGATCAGCCCCATGGCAAAAATGGCCGCAATATTGGCCGCGCCGGTGTAAAACCCGGCCCGGGCCAGGTCACCCCGCTGGCTCAGCTTACTGACCCCGTATACTCCGGTCATGCCGCCAATCAGGCCGACCACGGCAAACCTGATTTGTCCGCCGGTCATAAGCCCCAAAAGAATACTCATGACGGCCACCACCAGCACAGCCAGGCGGGAATCCAGCAGGATAGCAATCAGCATACCCGCCGCCGCTACCGGGGCCAGGTAACCGAAAAGGGCGCCGAATTCGGGCCACTGGGTGACGTTAATGGCAATAATGGCCTTCGATACCCCCAAAACACCCAGTACAATAATACCGAGCAAATACAGGTGCCCGGCGTTTTTGTAGATTTCCCTGTTCTGCTGGTAAAGATAAAAGAGCACCACCAGCATCAACAGGGCCACCAGCAAGGCAGACCCCACAATAGACGATATAGGCAGGGTGGGGCGGGAAAGACCCAACGCCTCCAGTTTGGCCAGGTGTTCCTCGGTAACTATTTCACCCTCGCCGATAATCTTTTCCCGTTCCTTGATGGTAACCATCACCGGCGGCACCGCTTCCCTGGCCGCCTGCTGCAAACGTTGCGTTTTTTCAGCGTCGAAAAACTTATTGGGCCGCAGGTAGTAACTGATTATTTCCGTCGCCAGTTTTTCATATGGGCTTTGGAGTTGCAAGTTTTTAATTTCAGCGATTAACCCGGCTTCTATATCATCAATATTTTCCTGGGTAACCCCCTGCTGCGATTCCATGGTCCTGGTCACCATGGCAGTTAAGCCGGCTTCCATGCGGTTGAGATTTTCCGGATTGGGCAATGCCAGCAACTTTACGGTATCGGACGTTAAATCAAAGGGAATAACCTCCTGCAATTTACTGACTTTTGCGTCCTCGCTCAGTTCCTTGTTGGATTGTATTGTGCCGACGGCGTCAATCAGCGCGGATATATTCTGCTGCACATCTACGCTTACGCGCGGGTCGGTGATGTACTGTTTTTCAATTTGCGTGGCAGCCAAATTCCGAGCTTCCTCTGTTTTTATCTTATCCTCGAAGATAATACTGCGCGGGGCAAAAACATCGGTGGGTGAAACCTGTCCCACCACCAGGTTGACCTTTTGGGGCATAAATTCCACCGAAATCAGCAGGGTCAACGCCACAAAAAAAATAAGGGCGGCCACCCCCCGGCGCACTTTTCGTTTGCCGGCCAGCCGGTTGTAGCTTGCTATTATTTTTCCCCTTGCCTTGCCTAGAGGAAGCATTTATTTCACTCCTCTTGTTTTTCCACTGATGCGCCTTGTCCTTCATAAGCCCGGACAATTTCCTGCACCAGCGGGTGCCTTACTATATCTTCACCGCTGAAATGATGAAATGATATTCCTTTAATCCCTTGCAGCACCTGCCGGGCATGAACCAGCCCGGACTGCTGTCCCCTGGGCAAATCCACCTGGGTTTCGTCACCGGTTATCACCGCCTTGGAACCAAAGCCCAGGCGGGTAAGAAACATTTTCATCTGCTCCGGTGTGGTATTCTGGGCTTCATCCAGGATAACGAACGAATCATCAAGGGTTCTTCCCCGCATGTAAGCCAGGGGAGCGATCTCTATAATATGTCTTTCCAGTTGCTTCTGGGTGTTTTCAAACCCCAACACGTCGTACAGGCTGTCGTACAGCGGGCGCAGGTAAGGATCAACCTTTTCCTGCAGGTCACCGGGCAAGAAACCCAGTTTTTCCCCCGCCTCCACCGCCGGCCTGGTGAGCACTATCCTGTTCACGCTGCGATTGCGCAGCGCCCTGATGGCCATGACCACCGCCAGATAAGTTTTACCGGTTCCCGCAGGCCCGATGGCAAAAACTATATCATGTTTTTGCAGGCCCTCAATATACTTTTGCTGGCCCACCGTTTTGGGCTTGATTCTTTTACCCCGGGGCGTAACCAGTATCACATCTTTGGCCAGGCCCGCAAGGGCCCCGGGATTACCGGCCTTGATGGTCTTAATGGTATAATTAATTTCATGCATCGTCAACCGGTTGCCCGCCCGGTAAAATTCCTGCAGCTGGCGAATAACCTCCCGGGCTTTTTCCACCTGCTCCCGGCGGCCCATAATGATCAATTCCTCTCCGCGGGTCACCATTTTTACGCCCAGTGAGTTTTCCATAAGAGATAAATTTTCATCGTGTTTGCCAAATATTTCCGCAGCGGCACCTACATCGTCAATTATTACCCTGGCTTCCACGTTTTCCGTCAACTATACCGGACCCTCCTCTATCGGCTACGTGAGGCCGTTCCTTGCCTATTTCCTCCAGCGCTTCTACCAGCACCTTGACCCGGACTATATCCTCGGGCTCATTGGTTTCCACTACCTGAACCTGTTTTTTAAGAATCCTGGCGCCGGCGGGCATACGCGAGCGAATATCGGCCAATGCCCGTTCGGATGCCAGGCGGCGGGCCTGCGCCTTGCTATACCTGTGCACATATGGTTTTGCCTCGTGATATTTAACCGTTATAAATTCGACGGGAATACTTATATTCCTCCACGCCGGCAGCCTTTTACCGTTCGTCTGCGCTTCAAAATGCTCGTATGGAATTTGCCGTGGCCCCATAAAAATTATTTCCTTACCCCCGATTTTCATGCAAAGTTTGGTAATTTCCCGACCCGTCGACCTGACACCCCTTTCCACCAACGGCATTTCCTTGTAATCTTCGTACCAGACCCGGGCCCGCACAATCCCCCGGGCATGCACGTATTTTACCGGCTCTGGCGTCTGTTCGGGTTCTTCAGACGGTTCCTCTCCCGGCTCCAGGTTTTCCTCCGGGTCGGGTGGCGGTACGGCTGCGGAGATCAGCACCTGCCCCGCTGTGACGGTATCCCCTTCGCTGACCCGGGGCTGCCCGTTTAAAACCAATATTTCTTTTATTAAGCCATCCTTCACGGCTACCACATCGGCAGGTTTCTCTTGGCCTGTGTCCGGCGGAAGCACCTTTTCCACCAATTTAATACGAACCCTTGTCCCATCTACGTACACGCCCACCCATGACAGGCCGGGAACTTGTCGCAGCACAGTTTCTTCCACTTTGGCCGTATCAACGGACCACTTGGGGACTCCGCGATAAAGCCCGGCCTGACGGGCTGCTTTACAAACCTGTTCCCTGGCAATTGATCGATTGCCCGTCACATCAACGAACCACACAAACGAGGAAAGTATGTACAATACCACCACAAAAAAAAGCGCCCCGCCCAGCAATGCTTTGCGCCGCTTCATTCTGCCGACAAAAAAGGGCAGGCCCGCCCGCTCCACAATTTGAAACCGGCAGCGCGTCATCCGGGCCACATGTCGCAACGGCTGTACACTGCTCAAACGCACTTTCAACTCTACCCGGTTCCGCCCCGCGTTGGCAATACCCCACAGATAAATCCCCCGGGTAGAGGCCATATTTAAAAATTTTTCCAGGCAGTCTTCCGACACCGCTATGGTTACAAACCCGCCCAGGTAAGCCAATAATTTAAACAGCAACTCCCGCCACCTCCTAACTCAAGAAGGTAAGCGCGGTAATCTGCCCTTCCACGCATATTTCATCGGGTAGTATATTGCGCAAGGTCAGGTTCTCTCCGGTGACTTCAATAATTTTATCGCTGACCACAACCCGGACCAGTCCGGGGTTATATTCCTGGATACCGCGATGGTTTTCGATAAATACCTGCTGGTTACCCACCAGAACAATTTTAGGCAAGTCCAACATAATATCGCCGGGCAATTCCAGGTAGTCGGAAAACTGCCTCTTGAATTTGTTTTTCAAATCCTTCCAAGCCATAAAAAATCCCCCCCTGCCACTAATCTATGCGGCAGGAAGGGGAAAAATAACGCAACTGTGGTTAAATATTCCAGAGATGCAATCCCTTTTACTCAGACTGTTTCATTTCCTGTAACGCATTGGAAATTACTTCAGCGGAAATACCGCCATGAAAACGGGGTTCTTCATTGATTACCGTCAGCGGCAGGCGCACCCTGGGCAAAATAGACACTATTTTAGGATAATCCTTTAATTCATCGGTAGAGACATCCACAAACTTGACATCAACTTTGTCACCAAAGTTTTCTTTGAGGGCTAAGCCCAAATCTTCAGCTTCCTGTTTCATGGTCTTTTCCGTTCCGCACCCGGCGGAAGGCCGCGGCCCTCAGCCAACATGGGGCGTCGGGGCATCCAAACCGAAAATAATCACTTCAAATTGCTGCTCCAAGTTAACTTCCTCCTTGTATGGTAACTTTATACCCTTCAAATTTTATCATACTCATGCCTTTAATGTACACCATAGATGTCCTTTTTATTTGTCAACTGGTTTAATTAATGCGGCAATAAATATTATTTCTGCCACCTTGCATATTTATAAAATTTTTTTATTACATTAATAAAGGAAACTTGGATTTTAAAAAGAATATTCGGTGACATGCTATTAGTGAAGGAGGCGAAGCCAATTATGCCGGAGCAAACAATCAAACTGACCGGTCTGGCCAAAACTTCCGGGTGAGCGGCCAAAATAGGGCCGCATACCCTGTCGCAGGTGCTGCGACATTTACCGGTCACCCATGACCCCCGACTGATGGTCGGGCTCGATACCTCGGACGACGCCGCCGTTTATAAATTGAACGATCGTCAGGCGCTTATTCAAACCGTGGACTTTTTCACCCCGATGGTGGACGACCCGTATCTTTTCGGACAGATCGCCGCTGCCAACGCTTTGAGCGACATTTACGCCATGGGAGGACAACCGCTCATGGCTTTAAATATCGTTTGTTTCCCCGACTGCCTGCCCATTGCCGTTTTACAGGAGATTTTACAGGGCGGGGCCGACAAGGTTGTCGAAGCTGAAGGTATCATCGCCGGGGGACACACCGTACGCGACGATGAACCCAAATACGGGCTTGCCGTCACCGGCCTGGCGCACCCCGCCGGCATTATCACCAACGCCACTGCCCGTCCCGGCGACCGGCTGGTATTAACCAAGCCACTGGGCACCGGCATCATCAACACCGGTATAAAGGCGGAACTGGTTTCCGTGGAAGCGGCAAATCTGGCGGTACAAAGCATGGCCGCTTTAAACAAGGCGGCCTCCCTGGTTATGATGCAATGTGGCGCCAATGCCTGCACCGACATCACCGGGTTTGGCCTTTTGGGGCACGCCGCGGAAATGGCCGCCGCCAGTAAAGTAAGCCTGGAAATTGCATTCTCATCCATCCCCATGCTGCCGGAAACGCTGGACATGGCCCGCATGGGGCTTATTCCCGCCGGGGCTTACGACAATAAGGGCCACCTGGAGGAAAATATACGCTTTGTCAATGGCTTTAAGCCCGAGGAACAGATGGCGCTGTTTGACCCGCAAACTTCAGGCGGCCTGCTGATATCCATGCCCGAAGCCGTCGTTAGCCGGTTCATGGCGGAACTGAACCGGCAAAATGTTCAGGCCGCCGTCATCGGTAAAGTCTCACCCCCCGGGGAAAAGCTTATTAGGATTGTCTAAACTTCCATGTACGCGGGCGTGTGTTCCCCGCTACGTTCAGAATTTACGCGCCGACGGGACTCTGGTTCGCTTCGGGCCGGATTTGACGGTCCTGCATATTGCGCGCAACATGATAATTAAACTTGGTCATGGTTAACATTCGCATCCATGTATACTGCCAAGCAAGTTGCACCTGCGCGATTCGTCCCGCCAATCCGGCAACCTCAGCTTCACCAAGTCCCGTTACCGGCGCTTCGATACATCACTTGCGGGGAACACACGCCCTCTGCGGAATTAACATTTTTGAACGATTCTTGCAATGTCACTTAAAAGGAGGAAAACAATGTCCCATAAAACCGTAGACTGCCGCGGGCTGGCCTGCCCGCAGCCCGTCATCAACACCAAAAAAGCCATCGAAGAACCCGGTGTCGCATCCGTCACTACCATAGTGGATAACGACGTGGCGCGACAGAATGTCACATTGTTTGCCCGCAACGCCGGATACACCGTTACCGAAAAACAAGCCGACGGCGCCTTTCATTTAACCATCGACCGTCAGGAAAGCGCCCCCGCCCGGGAAACCGTCCCGGATGGAAAACCGGTCACACCGGCAGTCACCGGCGCGCCGGTATATTTTATCACCACCAACTCGCTGGGCCAGGGTTCCCCGGACCTGGGTCACGTGCTAATGAAAAGCCTGTTCACCACTTTGGCGGCCATGGACCCCCCCCCGGCGGCGCTGCTGTTTTTAAACACCGGAGTATTCCTCACCTGCGACGGATCCCCGGTGCTGGAGCAACTGGAAAAGCTGCATGCCGCCGGCACCGCGGTGTTGTCCTGCGGCACCTGCCTGGAGTATTATAAGTTGAAAGATAAACTTCAACTGGGTAATATATCCAACATGTTTGACATTAACAACTGGCTGTACGGACCGTATAAAACCATAACCATAGCGTAAATTTACAAGAACAAGTAGTATTCAATGTATTTGAGCGGGTGACAACAAGTCACCTGCTTTTTATTTATATATCAAGAGATTTCAAGTACTTTACGGTTCATTATTTTTGGCTTACCGGGATGAATCCAGCATAAAAATACTTTTTTTGTCACCTGTATTTAAAAAGTCAAAAAAAGACATTATTTATGTTATAGGAGGTAATCGAATGGCTGCTAATGCATCCTTTTGGTCCGTCATTATATTCTTGATAACTTATGCCGTGATAGTTTCGGAAAAAATACACCGCACCGTAGCCGCTTTCACCGGAGCCGCTTTGGTAATGATATTTAAAATACTGACACCTGATAAAGCCGTCCATTACATAGATTTTAACACCATCGGACTGTTGGTGGGCATGATGATTATCGTTGGGATTACCCGCCAGACGGGTATTTTTGAATATGTGGCCATCAGAACCAGCAGGATAGCCCGAGGCGAGCCGTTGAAGGTCCTGGCCTCGCTGGCGCTGCTAACCGCTGTTTTTTCGGCCCTGCTGGACAACGTGACCACCATCCTGTTGATTGTGCCGGTCACCCTGGCCATCACCAGAAAGCTGCAAGTCGCCCCGCTCCCTTTCATTCTTACGGAAATCCTGTCCTCCAATATTGGAGGAACGGCCACCCTTATCGGCGACCCGCCGAATATCATGATCGGCAGCGCCACGCACCTGGGGTTTATGGATTTTTTAATCAACCTGGCACCTGTCGTTATTGTAATATTTCCACTGACTGTTTTCATTTTAATCCGCATATACCGCAACGACCTGCAGACAACTTCGCAACTGCAGCAATCAATCTTGGAAATAGATGAGAAAAACGAGATCAAGGATCCCGTTTTAATGAAAAAAAGTATTGCTGTTTTAGTTTTAACCATTATTGGCTTTGCCCTTCACCAGGTCGTTCACCTGGAAAGTTCGGTCATTGCCTTGTCAGGAGCATCCTTTTTACTTGCCATAACCCGTTTTGACCCCGAGCACGCCCTGCATGGTGTGGAATGGCCGGTTATTTTCTTTTTTACCGGACTTTTTATAGTGGTGGGCGCCCTGGAGGACACCGGGGTCATTGAATTTTTGGCTATGCTTGCCCTGGAAACAACGCAAGGAGCGGTATTCCCCTCGGCAATGATAATACTCTGGCTGTCGGCGCTGGCTTCTTCCTTCGTAGACAATATTCCCTTTGTCGCTACTATGATCCCACTGATCAAGGAAATGGGCCGCCTGGGGTCATTGGGAAATATTGACTTTCTATGGTGGTCCCTGGCACTGGGCGCTTGCCTGGGCGGTAACGGCACCATAGTCGGCGCCTCAGCCAACCTGGTGGCTTTGGGGATGGCGGAAAGGAACAATGTTACCATCGGCTTCTTTCAGTTTTTTATTGTCGGTTTCCCGCTGATGCTGATGTCCATTGTCATCGCCATGGTTTACCTGGTGCTCTGGCACACTTACAGCGCAATGGCGGTCATCCCGGGTACGCTGGCCCTGGGGTTGGCGTTTTCGGTGATGTTGGGCCGTTTGAATAACCGGCTTGAATGAAAAAGCAAAAAAGGGGACAGACTTTCATGCCGCTATCGCGGCACCAACAGAGGATGAAAAGCGTGCAGGTCGGGTTGTTCCCCGCTGCGTTCAAAATCTCC
>NZ_FOYM01000038.1 GCF_900115975.1 Desulfoscipio geothermicus DSM 3669 | reverse complement strand
TGTTTTTCTTGAGTTCTCTAATTTTGGCCGCATCAAGCCCGTCCGCTAGCAGCGGGGATATCAACTGCATCCGCTGGGCGGCAATTTCTTCGGCTTTTTGTTGGTCCTTCATGCTAAAACCTCCTCGTTTTTAGGCTTTAGCATGAGTTTATCTCCCGCCTGTGGTGGACAGGAATGCAGAACGGGTATGTACCCAAGAATTTATATTTACTACCGGACGGACAACTCTAGCTAGCCAGCCGACAGCATCACCAACATAGTTCCATATCCCTTGGAGCGTGGACTTGGAAAGACGGGACGTTTCTTTCACAGATTCTTTACCGAGCAGGGTGGCGATGGAAGCCAGGCAGCCCAGGAAGTGGTTCTGCAGTGCCCTAAACCAGTGGCGCCAACGATTTAATGTGGATTCGTCGGCTGTTACGGTCAGTGCAGTGTTCCCGGTTATGACCACCTCGATGCTTTCACTGCTGTAACGTTTATATGGAACGAGAATATCCGGTAGTTCGTGGTGTATCTTGCTGCAGTGTTCACAGCGGAGCCGGCGGATGATGAGAATTATCTCGTCTCCAAGGTCATTTATGTATTTACGCTGCCGGCTACCAATGACGTATAGGGGACCATTACAACAGGGGCATGGGATCTGCTCCGCGCTCTTAACAAAAAACACCTTTTTCAGGGTTTTCAATTAGCTCATATTCTGTTACAATGACCATACTTATGAGTGGGGACGCCTCTGGGTGCTTCTGTTGGCGCAGTTGCACATCCAAACGGGGGCGTCTTTCCTTTCTTTAAGTTATGGTCATTATATATGGCAACTTTTGGACAGGCAATATCATCAGCTTTCGGATTTTATAGGGTGGCAGGAACAGGTATGCTATAAAAGGTCGTGCAGATGAAATAACCGGCAGTTATGATTATAATAAACATTGATATACTCACAAACTCATGGTAGAGCAGTTAAATAAATTCGGTATACCCTTAAAAGAAGATTATTATCTATCCGACGTCAAGGGTCTTTCGTACTTAGGGAATAATTTCCCAGCAAAAATTAGGTTTTATATTTCAAATAAAAAAATTGATAGCGAACTATACACCAAAAGTGATGTTAATCTTGATTATCTAATAAATTATTTTATTGAAACAAATGAAAAGCCTAACCTTGATAGAGCTTTTGTATTCTTTTCATATTATGAAAAGAAGTGGGGAAGGAACTTGTCATGGATAAATGTAATACCCATCAAGGAAGAAGAGCAATAGCAGGAATAAATCCGGCCATTGCTAATCTAATCGGTTTCAAACTTATTAACCTGCTTTGTAAAATCGTTAATTTTATCAGTTATAAATTCTTCAAGAGAACATCTTGGATTTAACGGGTTTGACGGCATCCAAGCCGATGTAACTTTGCCCAGCATAAGTAATTTAGGTTCGGGCGAGCAACCGTGGGTTTATTTTGGATTTGAAGCACCTGGTGATTCGGGCGTAGAGGCGGGTTTATCTTATCAAACCGGTAACCCGAGGTGGTTACCCTAATGCAGACGTGGTATTCAATAAAGAAACTAAAACAGCTATGATAACTTTTTCCGGACAGGAAGTAAAATTTACAAGAATTTACATCTGATTCGAATACGGTAACGATAAATAATACACCTGTTTCAATGAATACAAAAGCAGTTTATGATGAGCGAATACTGAAAAGTAAAAGAATTCCGGACCTTGAAGGAAGCGATGTTTGGAGGAGCAAAGTCAGCAATGCAAATGCGTTTCGAATGGTTGACTTCGCTTTAAGAAAAGTATATGAGGAAGAAATGTTCACCCGTATGCAAATAGAATTTACGGCTGAGAATATAACGATATTTAACATTCGTTTTTTTGTTTGTAGCTGTGATCGTTTCTATTGGGGGTTGTCAGGCATCCTCGTCTCCTAACCAACCTCAAGCAGTAACTACAAATTCTGATCAACCTGAAACTGTACTAACAAATTTTTTAGATTCTTTAAATAGAGATGGACGTAAAGAAAGCTGCTAGTTTTGCTGTCGATCGTAGATTCTCTGATAAAGCAGAACAATTAAAATTTTATGAGGAGTCATTACATCAATCAAAGTATTTAAGCTATAAAATTGAAAATATAAAGAAATCAGGGGATGAAAAGGTCTATATAGATACCACATTAAGTTTCGATCAATCGGGGAAAATAAAGGAGGAAAAATACACCTTTCGTTTAATTCTGGTAGACGGGCAATGGAAAGTAGCTTTTCCTTCAGATGAGAAGATTGAGCACCTGTTTCAAGGTGGTGGAGAAGGTAGTATTACCTTTAGACAACCGAAATGAGAAATGTTAATGATGCATGTTGATGGCTCCGTGCAACACCGCCCTAACAAAAAAAAATGGCGAATGGACTGGCAATAAATTGCCAATCCTATTCGCCGGTCGAAAGGAGAGGTATTTTACTACATTGCCTGTGTAGTAAAACTTATGTTAAAGGAGGTCATAGACCTGCCAAGGTCACTTGTTCCGGTTAAGCCGAATATTTGATCGCCTTTTTCTCTTTTACCAGCGGCGCCGCATCAACATGCTGCCCGGGCAGGATATTAAAGTTTTCCACCACAAACAGGTAACCGAGTACACCGATGGCTACCAGACCGATACTCACCGCCCACTCGATCAGTGACGGGAAATAAAACCCGCCCATAAAATCGGCCATGCCGGTAAACACCACGTTCATGCGGTTGATTATAACACCGGCCACCACCAGCACGCTGAAGGTAATCAGGCCGCCCTTGCTGGCGCGCCATTTCGGCGTGAAGCAAATAATCAGCGGTATAACAATCCCGGCAATCATTTCCAGCAGAAACAGGTTCCCTTCCAGGTTGCCTTTAAAGACCAGGCCCGCCGCCCCGCGATAGATCAGGTCGGTAATTTTTAAAACCAGGTAGACCAGCATCAGGTAGCCGGACACCTTGATCAGGGACTGTAAAACGCCAAGATCGGCTTTGTGGCCGTGCGCCCGGCCCGCCAGCATGGTCTCCACGGTCACCATGGCCGGGCCGACAAAGAATGAGGACATCAGGAAGAACACCGGCAGCAGCATGGACCACCATAACGGGTACAGTTTGCCCACTTCAATCACGTACAGCGAACCCAGCGATGACTGGTGCAGCGTAGGCAGCAGTACGCCGATAATCAGCAAAACGGGCATGATTTTCTTGAAAAAGCGGTGCCAGGATTTCTGTACTTTTTCCGTGGCGATTTCACCGAATTCCAGCAATTGTATAGTTGTATACAGCGATACGCACCAGAATACTTCAAATAACACACTGTGGTAACCCCAGGAAACAAACGGTCGCCAGAAATTGAACCAGCGGCCGATGTCCATGAAAAGCCCGGCCATGACCAGCAAGTAGCCGATCAGTGAAGTGAGCATGGCACTCCTGGCAATGGGAGTGAATTTTTTTATGCCCATGATGTGCACTAAAAGGGCCGTGCTGTAACCGCCCCCGGCCAGGGCCACGCCGACCAGCACGTCAAAGCCTATCCAAAGGCCCCACGGCCAGGCGTCGTTTAAATTGGTGGCGCTTCCCAGGCCGAAAACCAGCCTGTAAACCATCAGGGCGGCGCCGGTCAAAGCCAGGATCAGCAAAACATACCTGGTGGGTGTCATTTTAAACGTCCAATTATTTTTCTCCGCCATCACGCAATCCTCCCAAATAATACTTGGTGCCGGGTGTTGAAATGTTGCAATTCCCGCACCCGCTACCTCTTCCGGCTCTGGCTCTTGTTCTTTTCTCTCTTTTCGCTTTCTTCACGGGCGATCTGGTTGCGCCGCCGGTTATAAACATACATGCCGGTCAGCAGGGCTCCCCAACCCAGTCCCACGGCGGGGGTCAGGCTCAGGATACTTTCGGTGTATTCCGGCAGGGGGCGGGTGGTTACGCCGGTACGGAAGCCCAGGTCCTCAAACGGAACGTCCGAAATATACAGCCAGGCGGTCCCCCCTGCTTCCTTTTCCCCGTAAATATGCCTTATGTAATTCTTACCTTCGTTGATCTTTTTTCGGGCCAGTTTGATTAAATCCCCGTGTTCACCGTAAGTCAGGGCACCGGCCGGGCAGACACCCACGCAGGCCGGGGGTTCGCCCTTGCTGATCCGGCCTGCGCACATCTGGCACTTGCGCACCCGGGGGAAGGTTTTATCCCATTCGTACTTGGGAATATTGAAGGGACAGGCCAGCATACAGTAACGGCAGCCCACGCATAGATTTACGTCGTAGACCACCGGGCCATCCTCGGTTTTCTTGATGGCCCGGGAAAAACAGGCCGATGCGCAGGCCGGTTCTTCACAGTGCAGGCACTGCTCTTTAACAAATCGCCATACTTTTTTACCTTCCTTTCTGGTTTCCACTTTATTGACCACGGTCCAGTTTTCGGCCGCCAGCTTGGCATCTTTCCCCAGAGCCGGGGTCTCTTTATTGTGCTGCAAATCATTCCACATTTTACAGGCTACCACGCAGCTGCCGCAGCCCACACACCTGGTAACATCAACTAAAACACCCTTGGACAACTTTATTCACCTCCCCGTTAAACTGCATCCGGCATTTCGGCCGCGGCCGTCAACCGGTTGTAACTCCGGCCCCGGTCAACATAACTGGTATGAAGCAATTCCTCGGCCAATTCACTCATAGGATGTTGCAGAAAATCCCGGTACAGGGCCAGCAGTTCCGCGTTTTCATGGCTCTCCCGCCATTGCATTCGGGCATCCGCCTGGTACAGGCTTTTTATTCTCTGTAAACGCACCTCATCGGAGGGCGGCACCGCGGACCGGGGCTGCCCACCCCCACCGATGCAGCCGCCGGGACAGGACATGAATTCGATAAAGTGCCAGGGCGCATTGCCCTTGCGTACCGCCTCCAGCACCTGCCGCCCGTTGCCCATCCCGTGACAGACCGCCACCTTGAGCGTGCCCACGCCGGGAACTTCCAGCGCCGCCTCTTTTACGCCGTCCAGACCGCGCACCGGGTTCAGCGAAAGCAGGTTGGCCGGGGGTTCCTGTTGAGTGATGAAGTAATACGCGGTGCGGACCGCAGCCTCCATTACTCCTCCGGTGGCGCCGAAAATAATGGCGCCGCCGGTGCTTTTGCCCAGCAACATGTCGTAATTTTCCTCCGGCAGGGCGGCAAGATTTATTCCCTGCTTTTTGAGCAACCGGGCCAACTCCCTGGTGGTCAGCACCGCGTCCACATCACGCAGGGATTTGTTATGCCAGTAATGACCGCTGCCGTTCATTTCCGGTCGCCCGGCTTCAAATTTCTTGGCTGTACAGGGCATCACGGCCACGGAAAAGATTTTATCCGCCTTGATGTTCTTGGCTTTGGCATAATAGGTTTTCACCAGCGCGCCCAGCATTTGCTGGGGGGATTTACAACTGGACATGTGGGACAGCAAATCGGGGTAAAAATATTCGCAAAATTTAACCCAGCCAGGGCTGCAGGAAGTAAACTGCGGCAACGGCTTCTTGATATCTCCCTTGATCCGCTTGATCAATTCGGTGGCTTCCTCCATGATGGTCAGGTCCGCGGTAAAGTTTGTGTCAAACACAGCGTCAAAACCCAGGCGCTTCAGTGCCGCCACCTGCCGGCCCATCACCCAGGTGCCGGGGGCCAGCCCGAACTCTTCGCCCAGGGACACCCTGGTGGCCGGGGCGGTTTGCACCACCACATGTTTTTCCGGGTCCTTAAGGGCCTGCAGAACCCTTTCGGTATTATCCCGCTCAGTTATGGCCCCGGTGGGACACCAAAGGGCACATTGTCCACAGTTTATGCAAACGATTTCGTCCACCAGTGGGAAACCGTAATGCCCGAATACCGTTTGCGTGTTTTTACATACTTCCAGGCACTGCCCGCACAATACACATTTCTCGTCATCCCGCACAATAGAAGGGTTATCCGCTTCAATGGGCACCCGCCCCCGCACCTGGGCCGGCCAGGTGCCCGGGACCTGGTATTGTTGCGGCAGCCAACCGTCCCCGCCGGCCTGCCCCGCAACCGTTGTGGCACCGCAGCCGGCGAGGCCGGCCGTTAGGCCGGCCAGTCCAAGCCCTCCCATCATTTTCAGAAAAGACCGTCTAGTTACGCGCTTTTCCAGCTTCAGCTGGTCTTCCATAAAACGCTCCTCCTTAACCAATCAATTTACTGCACTAAAATCAATGTTGCCATACCGGACCGTGCCGGCACGGCGGAATATTACCCGGCCATGGCCCGTAAGTCTTTAATCCTCTGCAGCAACCGTTTTAAAGGCGCTGTAACACTGAGAGTTTTTCCCGCTCTTTTCCGCTCCATGGCCCATTCCACAACCCGGACGATGGTGGCGCTTATTTCGTATAAGAGGTACATGGGCGCGGCAAAAAGCAGCACGGTGAATATATCCGGGGAACTTACCACCGCGGAGGCAATGACCACCGCTGTGACAATGGCTATTTTTCGCCCCTTGACCATAATGCGATAAGAAATAATTCCCAGCCTGGCCAGGAAAAAACTGGCCAGAGGCAATTCAAAGATCAGCCCGAAGGGAAGCAAAAAGTTCAAAGTAAAGGAAACGTACTTGCCTATGGTCAGCATGGGAATAAGCTGGCCCCCCCCGTGCTGCAGCAGGAATGCCACGCACAGTTTAAAAACCACCATGAATCCGAAGGCCACGCCGCCGACAAAAAGAATGAACGAAACAAAAACAAATAAAGTAAAGTAAATGCGCTCCATTTTACGCAATGCGGGGATAATGAACCCCCAGAACTGCCAGAGGGTGATCGGAAGGGAGGCCAAAAATCCCAGGAAAAAGGCCAGCTTGATCCTGGTCATTATCGCTTCTGTTACACCGATGTAAATAACCTTATGACCCGCGCCGGTCACGGGCTCCAGTAATATTTTCAGCACCGGTTCGCTAAAAAACCAGCATACCGCCGCCATAGCAAAAGTGGATATGATGGAAACAATCAACAACTTACGTAATTCCTCAAGATGTTCAATTACCGTCATTTCATTGTAGCTGGAAATTTTGCTCCGCCCCCTTCCGCCGCCAGGTGAACAAATAACAGAATCTGTTAGCTTACATTGGAGTTTTTAAGTTCTTTGGCAGCCATAACGCCGTCCGCTTCCGTCTTTTTGCCCTTGCCTTCTTTACCCTCTTCATCGTCGGAAAAGGCGTTTCTCATGTCCCGCATGGCCTTGCCCATCGCTTTACCCACATCGGGCAATTTGCCGGGGCCGAATATAATCAGGACCACTACGAGAATGAGGATCAGGTGCGTAGGCTGAAAAAGTCCGTTAAACATGCTCTCTCCCCCTTAACTTTTTTATTAGTTTCTTAACTGGACCTTAATAAAGAATATTTATTGTAAGACTGTCATTGCGATAAGCAGTATTTATTGCTATTGATTTGATTTTCTTATTATAATATTTGTTTTTCAAGCAAAAATCAATAACTAATTATCTTAATTTGGGAATTTTTTATTTGTTTATAATATTTAGAACCTTTAGGTATAAAAAAAATGCTTGCCAGTTGACAGGCCGGGATATATAATTTAGCACAACAAAAGTTAATAGGCTGTGACCTGACCGGGCCGGGGCACTTATCCCGACCGGAAGGGTAATACTGAAAAACCCTGCGGCATACAGGTACTCCGGGTACTGCGGTCAAGGGGACGGGAGGTTTTACTCGCTTGTCTTTCTCCAGGCCTGTTTTCCTGTTTGCCGGAAACCAGGCCTTTTTATTTGGTTATACAGACCTCGCAATTCATCGAAAGGAGAAACAATCTGATGGGCACACAACGGCGCATTGGCGTAATCGGTATCGTTATTGAAAACCGGGAACAGGCCCCCAAAATCAACGCTATCCTGAGCGAGCACGGCGAAGTGATAGTGGGCCGCATGGGCATCCCCTACCGGGAACGGGGGCTGTCGGTTATTTCACTGATCGTGGACGGCAGCACCGATGAGATAGGCGCTTTAACAGGTAAACTGGGTAACATCAGCGGCGTCCGGGTCAAAAGCGCCCTGGTTACCCGTTAGCCGTACATAGCAAAGCCAAATCGCAACATTTCAAAACCCGGCACCAGAAGACAAGATTTGGAGGAGTGGTGGCAGATATGACCGAGCACCGGATGGAAAAAGACCTGCTGGGCGAACTGCCCGTCCCGGCCCAGGCTTATTACGGCGTACATACCCTGCGGGCAGCTCAAAACTTTGCCGTCAGCGGCTGCCGGGTGCATCCCGAACTGCTGCGGGCCCTGGCGGAGGTCAAGTGGGCGGCGGCCCGGGCCAACCGGCAGGCCGGCCTGTTAACGGCGAACATCGCCGACGCCGTCAGTGCGGCGGCCCGGGAAGTGGCCCGGGGCCAACTGGCCGACCAGTTTATCGTGGATGCCCTGCAGGGCGGGGCCGGCACCTCCACCAACATGAACATGAACGAAGTGCTGGCCAACCGGGCCATTGAACTGCTGGGTGGTCAAAAGGGTGATTACCGCCTGGTGCACCCCCTAAACCATGTGAACATGTCCCAGTCCACCAATGACACCTACCCAACGGCGCTGCGTATCGCCGCCATCCGCCTGGTGCTTGCTCTTAGCGATGCCATGGCCCGGCTGCAGGGCGCCCTGCAGGAAAAGGAGGCGCAGTTCGCCGGGGTGCTTAAATTAGGCCGCACCGAACTCCAGGACGCCCTGCCGGTCACCCTGGGCCAGGAGTTCGGCGCCTACGCCGAAGCCGTCGCCCGGGACCGGTGGCGCCTGTATAAAGTGGAGGAACGCCTGCGCCAGATCAACCTGGGCGGCACCGCCGTGGGCACCGGCCTGAACGCCCCCCGGCGCTACATTTACCAGGTGGTGGAGGAACTGCGACAAATTACCGGGCTGGGGCTGGCCCGAGCGGAAAACCCGGTGGACCTGACCCAGAATGCCGACGTGTTTGCCGAAGTGTCCGGACTGGTCAAGGCCGCGGCGGTAAACCTGGCCAAAATCGCCGGTGACCTGATGCTGTTGGCCGCCGGCCCGGCGGGCGGTTTGGCCGAGATCAACCTGCCGCCCCGCCAGGCGGGTTCGTCAATTATGCCCGGCAAGGTCAACCCGGTGATTCCCGAGATGGTCACCCAGGCGGCCTGGCAGGTGATGGGCGCAGACCAGGTGATTTGCCAGGCCTGCGCCGGGGGGCGGTTGGAATTGAACGCCTTTTTGCCGCTGGTGGCCCATAACTTGCTGCATGGCCTGGAAATACTGGCCAAAACCGCGCAGATTTTTGCCGATAAGTGCGTGCGAGGCATCACCGCCAACGAGCAGCGCTGCCGCCGCTGGCTGGAGGAAAGCCATGTGCTGGTCACCGCCCTGGCGCCGTATATCGGTTACGAACAGGCCGCCGCCCTGGCCCGCCGGGCCCGGGAGCAGCATAAAACCATTAAAGAAATAGTTTTGGAAAGCGGCCTGTTGAGTGAGGAAGAGTGGCACGCGCTGGCTGCGCCGCGGGAACTGACCCGCCCCGGCATTGCCGGGGCGCGCCGGCTGGCCGGGCGGCTTGGAAAAGACTTAAAACGGGGAGATGAATGAAATGCATGAAACACCGCGGGGCGGCAGGCTGCACATTGCCCTGTTCGGAAGGCGCAACGCCGGCAAGTCCAGCCTGATTAACGCCCTGACCGGCCAGGAACTGGCCATTGTTTCCCCCGTGGCCGGCACCACCACCGACCCGGTGTACAAGGCCATGGAAATACTGCCCATCGGGCCCGTAATGTTTATTGATACGGCGGGGCTGGACGACGAGGGGGAACTGGGGGAAAAGCGGGTGGCCAAAAGCCTGGCCGTGCTGGCCAAGGCCGACCTGGTACTGCTGGTGGTGGACCCGCAGCAAAATCCGGGCGAAGTGGAAAGGACATTGATTGAAGCCGCCGGGCAAAGGCAGCTGCCCGTGGTCGGGGTGTTAAACAAAATCGACCTGCTGCCGGAGACTGCGGCGGTGAATTTTCCGCTGCCGGATATCCCCTGGGTAAAAGTAAGCGCCCGAACCGGCCGGGGTATCAGTCAATTAAAACAGACCATGGTCCAACTGGCCCCCAAAGACTGGACGGCGCCCACCATCGCCGGGGACCTGGTGCCCCCGGGGGAACTGGCCCTGCTGGTGGTGCCCATCGACCTGGCCGCGCCCAAGGGCCGGCTGATCCTGCCCCAGGTGCAGACCATCCGCGACATGCTGGACCATGACTGCCTGACCATGGTGGTCAAGGAAAGGGAGCTGAAAGCCGCCTTTAACAGCCTGCAAAAGCCTCCGGCCCTGGTTATCACTGACTCCCAGGCTTTCTTGAAGGTGGATGCCGACACCCCGCCCGGCGTGCCGCTCACTTCCTTTTCCATACTATTCGCCCGCTACAAGGGCGACCTGGCCACGCTGGTGGCGGGCGCCGTGGCCGTGGAAGACCTGCAGCCCGGCGACAGGGTGCTGATTGCCGAGGCCTGTACCCACCACCGGGTGGCCGACGATATCGGCACCGTGAAGATCCCCCGCTGGCTGCGTCAAATCGTGGGCGGCGAGCTGCAATTTGAGTGGTCCAGCGGGATCGAACTGCCGGCCCACCTGGAACAGTACAGGCTGATCGTGCACTGCGGGGCCTGTATGACCAACCGGCGGGAAATGCTCAGCCGCATCATGACGGCCCAGGCCGCCGGCGTGCCCATGGTCAACTACGGGGTGCTGATCGCCTACGTGCACGGCATATTGCGGCGCGCGCTGGCACCCTTCCCCGATGTGCTGGCCCTGCTGGACGAAAACGAGGTGATCTGATCATGCCCGCCTTGGACGCCGCCCTGAACAGCTTGCTAACGGGCGAACAACCCGGCGTAGAACTGATCACGACCCTGCTGTCCGCCGACGCCGAGCAGATGCCCGCCCTATTCGCCGCCGCCAACGGTGTTCGCCGATTGGGAGTGGGCGAAGCAGTACACCTGCGGGCCATAGTGGAGTTTTCCAACTATTGCCGCAAAAACTGCCTGTACTGCGGGCTGCGCCGGGACAACAAGTCCCTGCCCCGTTACCGTCTCACGGAACAAGAAATCATCGAAGCCGTGGATAATGCGGCCGCCATGGGGTTTCGCACGGTGGTGCTGCAGTCGGGAGAGGACTTGTACTACACCGCTGCCAATATAGCCCGGTTGATTGACCGGATAAAAAACAAATATGACCTGGCGGTTACTCTATCGGTCGGTGAACGGGGGTATGCAGACTATAAAACCTGGCGGGAGGCCGGCGCCGACCGCTATTTATTGAAACAGGAAACCGTGGATGAAAAACTTTTTCAGTATTTAAAACCCGACAGCAGACTGCGGGAGCGCCTGCAGTGTTTACACTGGCTGAAGGAATTGGGCTATCAGACCGGTTCGGGCAACATGGTGGGCCTGCCGGGCCAGAACCCGACCACCCTGGCCGGGGATATCCTGTTCATGCGGGAACTGGAGGTGGAAATGGCCGGCATCGGGCCTTTTTTGCCCCACCACGACACACCCCTAAAGGACGCCGCGCCGGGCGGCCTGGAGCTGACCCTCAAGACACTGGCGGTGGCCCGGCTGTGCCTGCCCCGGGCCCACCTGCCGGCCACCACCGCCTTGTCTACCCTGACGCCCGGCGGGCGCGAATTGGCCCTGAAAAGCGGCGCCAACGTAATCATGCCCAACCTGACGCCGCTGCACGTGCGGGACAAATATCTGATTTACCCGCAAAAATCCGACATTATAGAACACCCCGACCGGACTTTGAAAAACATTAATAAATTACTGGCTGAGTTGGCCAGGCCGCTGGCAAAGGACCACGGTCACGCCTGCCAGATTACAGGGAGGTAAGTTTTTATGCCTAACATGCAGGCCGATTTTATCAATGAGGAACAAATTCACGCCTGGTTGGCCGAAGCCGGGCGGGCAGACAAAAGCGAGGCCCGGAGAATCATTGAACGGGCGCGCCGGGCCTCGGGCTTGACGCCTTACGAATGCGCCGTGCTGCTGCACATTGAGGACGAGGTACTTTTGGAGGAAATATACCGTGTGGCGCGGGAGATCAAAGAAAAAATCTACGGGCGGCGACTGGTGCTGTTCGCCCCCCTGTACGTGAGCAATTACTGCGTAAACAACTGCAAGTACTGCGGGTACCGGCGCGACAACCGGTTCGCCAGAAGGCGTCTGACCATGGATGAACTGCGAGAGGAAGTAAAAATCCTGGAATCCCTGGGGCACAAGCGTCTGGCCCTGGAAGCCGGCGAGGACCCCCAAAACTGCCCCATAGAATATATCCTGGAAACCATCAAAACCATTTACGAAGTCAAGGAAGCAAACGGCAGCATCCGGCGCATCAACGTCAACATCGCCGCCACCACGGTGGAAAACTACCGCCTGCTCAAAGAAGCCGGCATCGGCACTTATATCCTGTTCCAGGAAACCTACCACCGGCAGACCTATGCCAGCATGCACCCCAGCGGCCCCAAGCGTGATTACGACTACCACACCACAGCCATGGACCGGGCCATGCAGGGCGGTATAGACGATGTAGGAGTGGGGGTATTGTTCGGCCTGTACGATTACAAATTCGAAGTGCTGGCCATGCTCATGCACGCCCTGCATTTGGAAGAAACCTTCGGCGTAGGCCCGCATACCATCTCCGTGCCCCGGCTGCGCCCCGCGCTGGGTGTGGATTACGACAATTTCCCCTACATGGTCGGCGACGCGGACTTCAAAAAGATCATTGCCGTCTTGCGCCTCGCCGTGCCCTACACGGGGATGATCCTATCCACCCGGGAGCGGTCGGAATTTCGGGATGAACTGTTAAACGTGGGCATATCACAAATCAGCGCCGGGTCCTGTACCGGGGTGGGCGGATACAGAAAGGAACAGGAGCGCAAATCCGCCTGTGCCGCCGGGAGCGGCGAAGCCCCGCAATTCGAGGTGGAGGACCACCGGAGTCCCGACGAGGTACTGCGCAGCGTGTGTCTTTCGGGCTACATTCCCAGTTTCTGCACGGCCTGCTACCGCAGCGGGCGCACCGGCGACCGCTTCATGCCCCTGGCCAAAAGCGGGCAAATTCAAAATGTCTGCCAACCCAACGCCATTCTCACCTTCAAGGAATTTCTGGAGGACTACGCCTCGCCCGAAACGCGGGAAGCGGGCGAAAAAGCCATCAGGGAGCACCTTAACGAAATCGGCAACCCCGGTATACGCCGGTTGACCGAGGAACGTTTGCGCCTGATTGAGCAGGGGCGGAGGGATTTGTACTTCTAGAGGGCCGGAAGAACCCGGCATCTGGCCAAGCTTCATCGCCCGGGGTTTGCACTTTAGATACTCAGGGTCAGCACGCCAAACCCATACGTTGCAATGTGGGACAATGGTAATTTTGGAATTATAGTTACGGGAATTAACGGAGCCGGTGGTCCCCGCTTCAGAAAAATAAATCCGGGACAGCGCTTGCGGGGAACCACCGGTGCCTGTATTATGTTTGAAAAAGGGGAAAAACAATTACTTTAATTTGAATTTTCAACCGCTTTAACCTGCGAACACACACCCTTTGTTAGATTTATACTGTTAAAGTAACATAAGATAAGGAACAAAATTAAACCGGGAACAGACAACCAAATTTTTGGGGCCATTAACAGAATGGCGGATACTAAAAAAAGTGTCCGGCTAACCCAGTTAATTTTTCTTACAAGGAAACCTTCGGCACCTGCTGACAGGGCAATAATCCCGATCAAAGCAGTAAACACATCAATAAAAATGTTCACGGGCTCGCCCTGCAGCAACAATGTCTTATCCATCATAAACATGAACGGAATGATAAAGGAGGTAATCCCAAGCTTCATCGCCAGCCAGCCGACCCTCATCGGAGGCGCGCCGGCTATCGCCGCCCCCGCAAAAGCGGATAAACAGACAGGCGGTGTAATTGTGGAGATACAAGCATAGTAAAAAATAAAGAGATGAGCAGCCAGTAAAGGTACTCCCATATCAACTAAAGCCGGCGCCACAGTACTTGCCGCCAGGGCATAAGCCGCAACCGTGGGCAACCCCATACCCAACAGGAGGCAAAGCAGCATCACTAATACCAAAGCAATAACAAGATTACCGCCGGAAAGTGCTATGATAAAAGCGGCAATTTTAGCTCCAAGTCCGGTTAGTGAAAAAACACCAATGATAATACCGGCGCAAGCGGTAGTTGCAGCAATAGATGCCATGCTTTTCATGGCATTGCTGACGGACGTGAAAAACTGCGAAAACAGAATTTTATTTTTCGTGAACCAGCTTAAAACAATTAATGATCCGATAGACAGGATCGCAGCCCGAACGGGTGAATTTTTCAATACCAGCAAAGAGAAAAGCATGACCAATAGAGGGATCAACAAAATCCCGCGTTCTTTAAGGATATTTTTAGTATTGGGAAGCTCGCTTTTAGGGAGCCCCATCAGACCAAGTTTTCCAGCTTCAAAATCAACCATAAATATTACTGCCAAAAAATATAGAAGAGCCGGAATAATTGCTGCGATAATAATGGTCGAGTAGCTGATTCCGGTAATATCGGCCATAATAAAAGCGCCGGCCCCCATTACCGGCGGCAAAATTTGTCCTCCCGTCGAAGCTACCGCTTCAACGGCTCCGGCAAACGCGGGCTTATACCCAACCCGCTTCATCAGCGGAATGGTAAAAGCCCCGGTACTGGCAACATTGGCAACCGCACTTCCACTTACAGACCCCATCATGGCACTGGAAATAACGGATACTTTTGCAGGTCCGCCTCGAAACCGCCCGGCAATCGAGTAAGCCAAGTCGATAAAAAATTTACCGCAGCCGGATACTTCCAGAAAAGAGCCAAACAAGATAAAAATGAAAACATAGTTGGCAGATACCCCTAAAGGAATATTATATATCCCATCCATACTAAACATGTAACTGATAATCCGGTCCCAACTGTAGCCCTTGTGCCAGAGGTCACCCGGAAATATGTTCCCCAAATAAGCATATCCTAAAAAAATTACTCCCAATACAGGCAATGCCCATCCGGTTGTTCTTCTGGTGATCTCAAGCAACCCCAAAAGAGCAATAGCTCCAAAAAATAAATCCCACCGGGTAGGCGCAACGCCAACCCTATCCAGCATTTCAGTGTAATTAAAGGCAACATATACACTCGATGAAAGCAACAATACCGCCAGCACGAAGTCGGTGATTGTCGGTCGCGCAGTGGCGCTCCCCTTAAAGGTGGAATATGTCAAAAAAGCTATTACTCCTGCACCCGCAAAGTGAATCGCCCTGAATACCCACGGATCTATCGGGTAGATAGTAAGAATAAAAAGTTGATAGATACCAAAAACAACACCGATGACAAAGACGATTTTTCCGTATATGCCGGTAAGTTCTCGTTGTTGCTTTTCCAAATCGTCCAACCGCATATCCTTATTTGAAACCATACTATTCCCCCTCTTCCGAAAAGTGACCCTTTTGGAAATGTTACTTCTAGCCGGTGAAAACGTTCCACCGGCTAGAAAATAACCTTACTTATTTCTTATATTCCGGAGGGTAAGCGGAATCTGGCAATTTAACACCCTTTTCCTCATAAAACTTGATGGCCCCCGGGTGTAATGGAACGGTAGTAATTGATTCCGGCACGACATCAACGGATAATTCCTCAGCCTGTTTAACCGCCTTTGCTAATTCCGGTTTACTTTCAAAAGTAGTTTTTACGAGCTCATAAACAAAATCTTCGGGAAGATCTTTTTTAACGATAAAAGCGCTCCAGATGGTTAAAGTTTCAATGTCTTCCGATTGCCCTTCATAACTGTTGGCCTTAATAATTCCAGAAGTAATACCGTATTGTTTGGCTAATTCTTTTGATTTTTCACCTACACCGATCACTTTGGCATTTTGCGTTTTAATAACCTCTGTTCCCGTTGGATGTCCGGTGGGAGCAAAAACACCAAATGCATCTATTTTTCCGTCTGCCATTAGATTGGAATATTCGCTAAATGAACCGTTAACAATTCTACTTACATTAATTCCTAAATCTTTAAACAATCTCTGTCCGTAATAATCGGGAGTTCCTCCTTTTGCTCCCGTACCAATGATTTTTCCGTCCAAATCATACACTGAGCCGGCATTTGCGCTCGGCGACACGAACCAGTGCAAATAACTAACGTACATTGGGAAAATCGTACGAATATTTTCGTATTTTTTATCTGCCCAGCCGATTCCATTATAGGCTTCATATGCTGGTCCCATTGTAACCATGCCCACATCGGAGTCTCCGCGATCAACCAGCTGAATATTGGAGATTGGTCCTGCAGTAGCTTCGACATTTGTAGCAATACCCAGCTTTTTACTTATAACGTCTCCCCAGGCGGTAGCATAAACTTGGAAGGTCCCTCCAAGCGGTGCAGAAGAGATTGAAATCCCTTTGGGCCAATTCTGCTTGGAAGACGAATCCGTGCCGCCGGAGTTATCACTAGTACCGGAATTACCGCAGGCGGAAAGGACTAAGATTAAAGATAACAGAAGCGGTAATATTATAACTTTTATATGCTTCTTCATATAACTACCTCCTATTTTTTGCACTAAGATTATGCTATAAATAAGTATAACTTAATCATTGATCCTTTTCTTCTAAACTTTTTTAACTGTTTTGCTTGTTCCTTCTAATTACCACCAACTCCCATGCTATAATTCATCAGCTTTTCCAAGAGCAGCATTATCTTCGTATTATCTTCACCCCCCATTCCTTGACTAATTGCCATAGCGTAAATATGTTGCGTGATGCTGGAGAATAGCATCGGCGTTCCCAGTTGCTTAGCCAGATCCAAAGCAATGGAACAATCTTTGTACATCAGCCTCACAGTAAAGTTCGACTCAAATTTGCGTGCCAGGTAATATTTTGGATACCGCACCGTTGTCATGTGACTGCGCCCGCTGCCTGCATTGACCGCTTTGATGAATTTAAAAGGGTCAACCCCTGCTTTAGCTGCAATAATAGTTCCTTCCAGGGAAGCAATTAAATTAGTTGCGGAGAGCAAGTTATTTAATGACTTCAGAGTATGGGCAGCCCCCAACTCCCCGACATGAATTATATCGGTTCCCAGTTGTTCAAGGATAAAGCGATAACGCTCCATCACTTCCATTTTACCCCCCACCATAATGGAAAGGGTCCCTTCTTTTGCTGCGGGTGCCCCGCGGCTTACAGGAGCGTCCAACATCTCGGCCCCTTTGGCTAATAAAGCCTGGCCGACTTTTTTTGTCATGACCGGGGTGGAGCTGGATAAATCCACAAACACATTTCCGGGCTTGATTCCTTCCAGTAAACCGTTTTCCCCGAATATTACCTTTTCTATTACTGAATCATCCGGTAATGAGGCAAGAACAATATCGCTGTATTCCGCCACTTCTGCAGGCGATTTCCTTGCTTCCGCACCGGCTTCCACCATTCGGGCAACCGCTTTTTTATCCACATCGTAGACCGATACAGGTTTTTTCAATAACAACACCCGCCGGCACATTAAATTACCCATTACTCCAAGGCCGATAAAACCGATCCGTTCCAAAGTTTAACACTCCTTTTACCGGGCAGGTTGACGCCCCAAAGATGATACACCCATCAAATGTTCGATAAAAGAAACGATTTTTGTAACATCTCCCGACCCCATCCCTTGATTGTGTGCCAGCGCGTAAATCTCTTCAACGCGTGTGCCCACCAAGGCGGGGATCCCCATTTCATGAGCAATTTGCATACAGACCCGGATTTCTTTTAATACGTTTTCCAATGTATAATCAGAATCGTAAGTTTGCAATAAACTATAATTAGTAAAATAACTGGAAGTTATAAAACTCTCGCCACTGCTCACATTAATGACATCCAATATTTTGTTACGATCAAGACCCGCTTTGACTCCAAGTCCTATAATTTCAGCGGCGGCAATTAAATTTGCTCCCGTCATCATCATAATTACAGCTTTGGCTACATGACCTGAGCCCAAATCCCCCACATGAATAGTGTCTTTCCCCAGAACGTTTAGGACCGGGCGGCATCGTTCAAGAACATCTTCTTTTCCGCCAACCAGGAATAATAACTTACCTTTATCGGCAGCACTAACCCCGCCACAAAAGGGCGCATCAATAATGCACGCGCCTTTTTTTTCCAACGATGCGGCCACTTTTCTTGTGACAGTTGGGGTAGACGTGGTGGTTTCCACTACCACACTGCCTTGCTGAATAGAATCAATAACCCCTTTATTACCGGTTAACACAGCCTCTACTGCTTCCGCTCCGGCAACACAAGTGATTATGCATGTGCTGCTTGCCGCCACGTCCGCCGGTGAAACGGCTAATTTTGCCCCCATCCGAACAAGTGGCTCCATCTTATTATGATCCAGGTCATAAATTTTTACTTCCGCGCCGTTTGCCAATAACCGCCTCACCATGCGGGAACCCATGACCCCAACACCAATGACACCTATTCTTTCCACGTCTATTTCCCCTTCGTAAAATTCTGAATTTAATCGGTTACCATCAATACAAACAGTATCCTAATAAAAAGCAGCTAAAAAAAGAAATACCCACCACCTAAAAATCTACCGAACAAGTTCCGTAGATTTTGGCGCTGGGTATTACCGGCTAATAGATACATGTTTTAGACAAGTACCCACAGGTAACCAGCTACTATATTTGCATGTGTGAAATGTTTCAATAAGACTATAGAACCTTAAAAGTATCTTTATAACGATCAATGGCGGATTTTATCGCTTGAAGAACCGCCCCCAAAGATGGAATCGACATATGTTTTTTTATTTTATTTTCAAGATTCCCAAAAGGTTCATCAATACAGTACCCCTGAACCAAATCTTGTAGAACCTCTTTGGTAAGACTGGAAATAACGCTAAAATCAGATTTAATAATACGGTTGCTTTTCCTGTCCACTAACAGCTGTACACCGATATGCTTATACATTTCATTGAGCGGAGTCCCTTTTGGGGTTTGAGCAAAGCCACTTACCAAAACATAATCGTTTTTTTCCAGGTAGCCCATTACGCCTCCATTAAAATAAAATTCCTTTACATATTTATAATTTAGCATTATATTTAAAATTATTCAACACTATTTTAATAATTTATCGACTCTTGTACACAAGTAAAAGATGTCTTCTACAAAATTTAGGTTTTAACGCACTTACTACTACTCAAGTCGGTAATTTTAACCCAGTATTTCTGTAAATAATGTGAACTTTTATAAAAAACTGTCAGAAATATTACTTGAACTACCGGTTTAACTGCAAGAATCAGCACCGTTAAAGGTGAAAAGAAAACAACGGCCAGCGCTAACGCAATAGAGGCATTTTTAGCGTTAACCCCATAAAAAAGGGATACCATGTCCGGATAATTGATTCGAGCGAACCAGGCGTAGAGGATAGTTGCACCAAGAAGAAGAACATAGAAGACTATTAATGGTAAGGTAACAATACCCAAATATTGCGGGTTTTTTAACAATACCTCCGATTGAGACATCATGGCGATAAAGAAAACCGCAAAAAAGCCTAAAGCCGAAACTGCCGAAAATACTGATTTTAATTCATCGAATTTTTCCCGACCCCATTTTCTTATTATCCCTATTCTTGTTATATTTCCTAGAAACAAAGGCACTACAATAGTATAAAAAATGGTATGCAACATATTCCATGGATCGACGGGCACATACTTGCCCGCCAAAGCCCAAATCCAAAACGGAATCAATAAAATACCGGCCAGGAGGCTGATTACCACAATAACCAGGGTTAAGGGTGTATTGCCCCTGGACATTGCGGTCCAGGCCACAATCATGCCCCCGCAAGGAACCGTTCCGTTAATAATTAGCCCTATGGCAAAATCGGGATAACCGGATAAAAAGATATACCCTAAAAGCGCCGCCAGGAGAGGGGAAACAATATAGTTTAAAAACGTTACCACTGTCATAAAACCCAGTCGTTTAGACGCCTTGACAACTTCGCTAATTTTAATCGTAACCATCATCGGAAAAAGCATAATAAAAAGTGTTAAAGGGTAAAAAATTTCCAAACGTTTCCCACTTTCCGGGTATAGATATCCTAAAAACAGCCCCAAACAAATTACTCCCATTAAAAGAGCAATTAAGTGTTTATTAATAAAGTTTGCCACCCTCATCTACACAATCCTCCCGTTTTGGAATTGTTATCCCAGTTCTCACGTATGTTACAAATTATTTATAACTTTTTTTCTTTAAAATAGCATTTGCTCTTTGCTGTAAATCGGAGATATATTCCTTTTTCGGTGGTTTAACGCGTTCTAATCGATATTTTCTTCCTAATTGCCTGTACTTGGGTTCACCGAAAGCGTGATAAGCCATCAGTTCATACTCTGTCAGGTTTTGGAGTTGGGTGATAAATTCCACAATAGCTTTTATATCTTTCCAGGAATCATTGAATTCAGGTATTACAGGGGTTCTCACAATTACCGGCGTCTCGGGAAATTGACTGGCTACTTTCAAAATGTTATCCAAGATTACCTCGTTGTTAACTCCCGTAAACGCTTTATGTTTATCTGAATCCATGCACTTAACATCGTAAAAAATCAAGTTGCAATGCCGGCAAATTCTTTCTAATTCCCTCCAATCACCATACCCGCTGGTTTCTATAGCCGTGTCGATGCCGCGTTTTTTGCACTCTTTCAACAAATCGTGAACAAAGTCCGCTTGCAACAGCAACTCTCCACCACTTACCGTAATTCCTCCGCCGGTTCTCCAGGAAGCATTGCCACCTTGAACCTCTTTAATCACGTCTTCCACGGACATCATCTGACCAAATAACGTAATCGCCCTGGCCGGGCAAACGTCAACACACTTGCCGCAATGATCACACAACCGCCTGTCAATATCGATTTTTGGCGTTTCGACCGTGGAGTTCGTAATGGCTTTTTTAGGACATGCCTTAATGCAATACCCACATTCTTGTATACCTATGCACTTATTTTGGATATAACCTATTTCTGGAAATGTATTTTGCGATTCCGGATTGCAGCACCATAGACACCGCAACGGGCATCCTTTCATAAACACTACATCCCGAATGCCCGGCCCGTCATGAACGGAAAACTTTTGGATATTAAACACGCGGCCCAACTTATGATTGACACTCCCTGTATCATTATCCATTCACAACTCCCCTTTTTTTGAAATAACAAATTGCTCTCCGCTGCTTTTTTAAAACAGCGGAGAGCATAAGTTTTATGCAAAATGCGAATTGGCTACATATGTTGATGCTCGGTTCTATTAATAATTTCATTCTGCAACTGCGGGCTGAGGTCTACAAAGTAAGCACTGTATCCGGCCACCCTTACTATTAGATTGCGGTACTTTTCAGGATTTTTCTGCGCATCCCTTAAAATATCACTGTTTAAAATATTGAATTGCAGGTGCCACAGCTTTAGATCACAAAATGTCCTTACCATGGACATAAGATCCTGCAGTCCTTTTTCCCCGGCCACAACTTGAGGGCTGAGTTTTATATTCAGTAGCCTGGCAAGGCTGTTGGCATATTTTCTGCTTTTTGCCCTGTCAATCGATAGAAGAGTAGATAGCGGCCCCTTCATGTCAACACCTTGGGTTGGTGATATACCCTCCGATAATGGTTCACCGGCTTTTCGGCCATTAGGAGTGGCCCCCATAACCACGCCCAAACCGACATGCGAAGTTACCGGCACAAACTTTATATATTGATGGCCGTTTGGGGTTTTAAACTTTCTTGCAGTTGTAAGAAGCATGGCATCAACTTCCCGGGCAATTTGATCCGCATAGGGGGCGTTATTACCGTATTTTGGTGCATTCAGTAGCATCTGCCGCAGTGCTTCTTTCCCTTCGAAGTTGGCTTCGAGCGCTTCCAGCAATTCATTCATCGTAATTTTTTTATCATCATATACAAGTTTCTTAATGGCTGCCAGAGACTCCACAGCAGTACCAAAGCCATTGAGGTTAATATTGCCTGTATCTGCGGACACCCCACCTTTGAGGGGTTGGTGAATATCGGTGAGTTCATTCATACAAACATCGTGCAAACTGGACATGAGCGGTGCGGCCAATTTCATTGCATTTGTCATCTCTAAGGCAGTTTGTCTGATATAGAAATGCCTTACCAGATATTCTACCTGCAGCCGGAATGCGTTCATCAATTCATCAAAGGTGGCAAAGTTTCTTGCATCCCCGGTGGTCACACCAAGCCGTTGTTTATTACCTTTCAGTTTAAGCACACCGTCGTTTAACGCCATCTCCAGCGCCGCGGGCAGGTTGATATTTCCACCAACAACCATATAGGTGCTGGTGTTGATCATCCTGATTTCCGTGCACGCGCAACCGGTATAGTCTCTGGCGTCCTCCAGCGTCGCCCCCTGGGCCAGCAAGTGCGGTATGATTTCCTCGTCGTTCAGAAGCTTCGGAAAACCTGTTCCTTCCCTGATCAACTCGCATACTTCACGTAAAAACGGCTCCGGGGTTTGAGAATGTATTCTGACAGATAGATCAGGATAATGCAGCGGGAATTCTTTTTTGGATTTTAATATCAAATATGACAACTCATTGGTGGCATCTTGGCCATCCCTTGTCTGTCCGCCAATAACGGTCTGCTCAAAGTGGGCATATCCTTCCCAGAAAGATTTCGCGTTGGTTGCATTTAGTGGTACAAAATCAGCTATTTTCAACCAGAGGCATTCAAGCAACTCCAGCGCGGAATCTTCGTTTATACGCCCTTCCTCCAGGTCTTTTTTGTAATAAGGATAAAGGTACTGGTCAATCCTACCATTGGATATAACTCCTGTTGTTGGCTGCTCCAGCCTGCAACCGAGCTGGGTAAACCACTGCGACTGCACCGCCTCGTGGAATGTTCTGGCGGGATTGGCTGGAACCCATTCACACACCTCGGCTATCCGCTCAAGTTCTTTCTTTCTGATTTTATCTTTTTCATTCCGGGCCATTTCCCTGGCCAGTTCCGCATATCTTTTGGCAAAAGCGATCATTGCGTCACATACAATAATAACGGCCTTCAAAAAAGGTGTTTTTTGAATATGATTTTGCGGGTCAACAACATCCAGCGAATTTAATTTTTCTTCCGCGTCTTTTTTGATACCAAGAAAACCTTTTTCCAAGACCTTTTGATAATCCACCGCCCAGTTCAGCGTGGCATTTATATTTGCATTATCCTGCATCAAACCCGATGCGCCGTAATTGTCGTCACCATAAATCAAATACCGTGTTTCCTCTGGCAGCAGGCTTATATATGTCTCGTGCGCTGTCTTGCCGCGCCAGTACGGCACAATTTTTTCCTTAACTGTTTTAATATCCTCGTCTGATACAAGATAAGCGCCTTGCTCTTTAAGCCTTTGTAATCCTTCCTCCAGCCAGCAACCCCTGAGCTCGGGGTATAAAATACTATGTCTCCCTGTCCCGCCACAAGTACCAACAATTAACTCATCGTCATTTATAACAACTTCAATTTTATTAAGTACATTTTCCATAGCCTTGGCCCACCTGAGCACCACCGGTAAACTCTCTGTTTCTTGAAATGACTCGGTAAACAGAAGGGCTCTCTGAATATCTACACGCGGTACTTTCCTAAATCTAGCCAATAACTTATTTACTCTTTGCCTTTTATTTTTCGCCTCTTCGGTTGTCAGCTCTTCCTTATCCAGTCCCTTAATTATTCTCTCCTCTTGCGGTGTAAGCACTTTCGCCGCAGCTTCCATGTTAATCCCTCTCTTTCTTATCCAAAATTTTGTTACTTAATTATTGGTGACCTGAATCAATAGTAACTCCAATGAAGCTAGCTTTAGATTTGTACACCTCCAACTTATTTATTGAAATAAACACCCAAAATACAGAAAGCCCAGTATGTCAAATAATCGACATACTGGGCTTTTAACCTATTTTAAAGACACCAAGTTTAAAGCTCAATGTCAGTAGGTTTCCCAGATAAAGCTTATCCTCACTAAACGAATCTTTATTATTTTATATATATCTTAGTATAAATATATATTCTGTAGCAATAATATGTCAAGTGATTAAGTTATTATTTTATGACAATATACTTTTATTGTTCTCCATGCATACTGTTTATAAAGCGCTTTCCCCTTTTTCGCCGGTGCGGATGCGAATGACGTCTTCGATGCGGTGAATGAATATCTTCCCGTCACCTATTTCCCCGGTCCTGGCCACCCTGGTGATTATATTTATAATCTCTTCGGCATACTTATCCGCTACAACTATTTCTATTTTCACCTTGGGCAACAGTTTTGATGTTGTACTCCGTCCCCCGGTAGATTTCTTTCCTGCCTTTTTGCAGGCCGCAGCCCATCACCTGGGATACCATCATGCCATGGATGCCAAATGGAATAGGAGAAAAAGTCCGCCGGCACTGGTGACGAAGCGCCCCAATTCCAGGTTGAAGACCACCGGAGCCCCGATGAAATGCTGCGCAGCGTGTGTCTTTCGGGCTACATTCCCAGTTTCTGCACGGCCTGCTACCGCAGCGGGCGCACCGGCGACCGCTTCATGCCCCTGGCCAAAAGCGGGCAAATTCAAAATGTCTGCCAACCCAACGCCATACTGACGTTTAAGGAATTTCTCGAGGATTATGCCTCACCCGCCACCCGGGAAACGGGTGCCAGGACCATCCAGGCCCACCTGGAGCAAATCAGCAACCCCCAAATACGGCGTTTGACCGAGGAACGCCTGCAGTTAATCGAACAGGGCCAGCGAGATCTATATTTTTAACTATTTGTCCGCCAGTTGCCCCAGGTTGTAGAACATGCCCCCTATTCCATCCAGCATATTCAAATATATGCTGGACGACCTGGGCTGGCAAACTCCTTTGATCAACCTTTCCTCGTGCTTGGTGGCGAAGTCCCGGCAGCACTTGGTATAATTTGCCGTCTCTTCTTTGATGTGCTGCCGGAGAACTTCGTTTTTGGTAATCAAAAAATCATTGATATTGCAAAGGTAAGCGGAAAAACCTTCAAACAAGAAGCGCAGCTCTTTCACCGCAGTTTCACTGAACAAAACCTTGTGAGCAACCTTTTCTTCCACCGCTGCAGTCAGCTTATTAAAACTCTTTCTGGCAGCCTCGAGATTTTCTATATAGTAAGCGTCTCTTATCTGTAAAATTTCCTGTCCCAAAATAATACTGTCTTTTCCGGCCTCATGCAGCAGTTGCGTATTGTGGGTTTGGAAACCGGTTAAAACCGCCTCGAACATCTTGCCAAACCTATCAATAACCTTGCGGGACTCAATCATAAGATCAACCCCCTTTCTTTTTACAATATATGAACTGCCCGGGCGGAAGCAACATAAAAACAGTTAACCGCCGGATGTAAGAGGTGAACGGCGTCTTATCGCCATGTCGTGCCAGGTAGTGTCCCAGCGCAGGTTAAAAGTATATGTATTGTCTTCCCGGTTATAGTCCCATTTTTCCGCCAGGGCCGGCACAAAGCCGTCGGTGTCCTTCCATACCGGGATATCAAATATAAAACTCATGACTCCCCCGGGGGATATTTTTTCACAAATTAAAACAAAAGCCATGCAAGCCACGCCTTTCCATCCAGCGACAGCCTCCATGGCTAAATCCATTATACAAATGTTTTAAGGTTTCAGGGGTTTAGTATTAATCTTTACCAGCCCCGCGTGTAGTCTTCAAAGCAGTCCAGGCAGACAAATTGCCCGTCACGCACCCGCGCCCGGGGCTCCATGACGTATTCCCCGCAGCGGGAACATTGCACAGACGGGAAAATACGCGCCTTGGAGGGCATTTTGAAGTCAATTTTCTCCACCTTGCAAAACTGTTCTTCGGGCATATGCAGAATTTCCTCGATACGCCGGGCCTGGACCTTTTGAAATTCAGTCTTTTCTTCCTCGGTGGCAGTGCCGCCGAAAACCTTTTTACGTAATTCCGCCAATTCAGGGTTGGGCCGGTGCAATATGGCACCGTTCACCGAAACCCGCAGCGCCCGGTTGCCGTCACGGCTGCCGAAGGTATATACCTGCTTGCCCAGATCTCGGTAGATCAGGTTGCCTTTGCCCAAAGTACAACCGGAAAGCAACATGACGGCATCTACGCCGCAGGCGTCGTTCTCCACCACCGCCACCAGTTCTTCGTCCGGGGAACGTTTTTCACTCAGGCGTTTTAAAGCTATTTCGGCCGCCCGGTATCCGATAGCCAGGCCGGGACAGGCATGCCCGTGAAACTCGACAGCTTTTTCCCAGGGGGTCTTTTCCATGCACATGAGATACACCTCTTTTTTTCTATTATTGTAGATTATACTTAAAACACAAAAAGCCATAAAGTGTCCCTCCCTGAGACAAGCCTTCATGGCCTAATATAAAAAACCTTTTAATATTGTAAAAATTGACCGAAAACGTAACGACTAAAACCAGCTTCTTGCCAGCAAACCTATCCTTAATGCTAAAGGGTTTTAAATATTTTGTCAATAGTCATTTCGACCTATCTTAGTTTACAACATTAGTTATTTTGGTTATTATCCTTACATAAAAAGAAAATCGGTTTTATTATATACCATTTTATTTTATAAGGGTGAATATTTTATCATGTACAAATTTGCAGACCTAATTTTAACACTGGGTGTTACAGTTTTTTTCTTGGGTGGCGTTGGTTTGGCTTTTGGTTTTATTGCCAATAACAGCCCATTATTGCCATTTACAACTATTTTAGCATTAATTCTAATTGGCGCAGGAGGCGTTCTAAAAAAAAGAGGTCCCCAAAAGTAGCATTGTTACGTTACGGTATTTTTTACCACCTAGTTTACAGTTAACTATTCTCTACTATGGGCATTATTGATACTCGCCTTTGTCAACGACACACCCCGCATGATCGCTTTTTCTCCAAAACGATCTTTTATCCTGTCACAGGCCCGGGCCAACCGGGTCTGCCGCTCGCGATCGCCGAACATATCGTACTGAAAACGCTCCCGCTTTATTAAATTGCCCAGGGTAATACCGACAAGTCTTACCGGCCAGGACTCGTCCCAATGCTTGTATAAAATGGCGCACGCCGTGCGAAAAATTTCATCGCCCAGGTCCGTATAGTCAAACATGCTATGGGAACTGGAAAAAAAACGCATCTGAGTATCCCGTAGCGTCAAGGTTACGGTACGCCCCACATAGCCGCCCCGGCGCACCCGCCGGGCCACCATTTCGCTCAGCTCCAGCATAACCACTTTGATATTATCAAAACCCCGCAGGTCCCGGGGAAGGGTCCTCTGCTGGCCGATACTTTTGGAAACATCCAGGGTAGTGGGCACCACCGGGCTGTAATCAATGCCGTTGGCGCAAAGCCAGAGCATTTCCCCGTTCTTGCCCCACCGTTTTTTTAATATCTCCCGGGGAAACTGCGCCAGATCCCCGATTGTATGTATGTTGAAATACCGGAGATGTCTTTCATACCTTGGTCCGATACCGAACAAATCCCTTACCGGTCTCGGCCAAAAGACCCGCTTAAAATCATCTGTATTTTCCAATATGGTAAGCCCGTTCGGCTTTTGCACACCGGCCGCCATCTTGGCGATTAATTTATTGGGCCCGATGCCCACACTGCATAATACGCCAACTTCTGTTTGGATGCGTTCCTTTAATATAACCGCTATATCCCGCGGCGCACCCCACAGGTGCAGCACACCGCTGAGATCGGCAAACGCTTCATCTATGGAAAAGGGTTCCACCAGGTCGGTAATGTCACGCATTATTTTTAAAACCCTGGTAGAGAAATCCACGTAAAGCCGGTATTCCGGTTTAAAATAATGTCCATGCGGGCACAGCTGTTTGGCCTCCCACACCGGCATGCCGGTTTTTATACCCAGCGCCTTGGCCGGATAGGATGCCGCCAGCACAATGCCGGTCCTTTTCTTGGGGTCGCCGGCCACAATAACTTCTTTGTCTTTCAACTCCGGATGAACGGCCTGATGGCAACTGGCAAAAAAACTATTCATATCGGCCAGCAAAATAACACGCTGCATGAATACTCACCAAACATTTGTTTGTTTTTTTTATTATAATTATAAATGCATTTATGGTCAACAAGGCGGAGCTGGCAAAAAAAGACATAAAAAATATGTCTCCGGTAAATAGCTATGACGTTGGACAACTAAAATTTTTATGAAAAAATATCTTGGACCTATTGACCTTACCCCGGGGGAAACCATTATATTGGAGTTGCACCGGTGCAAAGGAGATAATAATTATGTTTACCATCGGCCAATTCTCAAAAATATGTCAGGTCACCACCAAGACCCTGCGGCATTATGAAAAACTGGGCTTGCTTGTTCCCATCAGGGACGAAACAGGTAACCAGTATCGCTATTACACCAGTGAACAGGTGCCCCGTTTAAAGCAAATCGTGTTTCTCAAGGAACTTGGGATCCCGCTTAAAACAGTCAAAAAGATCATTGATGGCAAGCAGGCTGATTTGCCACAATTAATGGAAGAGCACCGCCGACACCTGTTGCAGGAATTGGATCTTTGTAGTAGTAGATTATCAAAGCTGGCCTGGTGGAAAAAATCTTTGGAGGAGATCGAAGTGTCCGAAAAAAAACAATACGATGTCCGTTTACGAGATATACCGGCTATCAAGGTTCGATCCAGACGGGAGGTGCTCACATCTTTCCCCAATGAATTACCAACCCTGATCCGGTCCGTCTTGGAGGAAATAAACTCCCGAGGCGGCATATGCTCCGGAGCGCCCATTGTTCTTTATTACGATGATGAATTCAACCCTGCTCAAGTGGATGTGGAAGTGGCCTGGCCGGTTAACGACGACGCTCTAGCGACCGGCACACTGGCGGCGGTAAAAGCAGCGGTTACAATGCATGTAGGCCCCTATGACGGTCTCGAGGGCGCTTACCAAGCGGTTTTTGACTGGATTAACCAAAACGGTTACCGGGCTTTGACACCCTACCGCGAGGTTTCCTGCAACGACCCGCAAGTCACCCCACCGGACCAGTTAGTAACCGAGATTATCATTCCTGTAGCCTGACTACAAAAAGACATATTCAAAGGACTTGTTTTATATATATTCGTACTCTTGCGCTATACTAATTAACAAGGAGACGAGTCTGTTGGAGGTTATCACCGCAAAAAACCTGGTTAAAGAGTATAACGGCATGCGGGCCGTAAACGGCATCAGCTTTTCCGTCCGCCGCCAGGAATGTTTCGGTATCTTGGGCCCGAACGGGGCAGGCAAGACATCGACCGTAAAGATGCTGTTCGGTTTCTCGCCCATCACCGCGGGAGAATTACATGTGCTGGGGCTGGACGTAACCAGTCATGCCAGGGAAATAAAGGCCCGGCTGGGTATCGTGTCCCAGGAAAACAACCTGGATCTTGACCTGAAGGTGCTGCAAAACCTTATTGTCTACGCCAGCTTTTTCAACATTCCCGAACGCGAAGCCCGGAAAAGGGCACTGGAACTGCTGGACTTCTTCGGCCTGTCCGACAAGCACGACGCCAAGGTGGACCATCTTTCCGGCGGCATGAAGCGCCGCCTGACCATCGCCAGGGCGCTGATCAACGACCCGGAAATCGTTATCCTGGACGAGCCGACCACGGGACTGGATCCCCAGGCCAGGCATATAGTCTGGCAGCGTATCCGCCAGCTGCGCAACCGGGGCACCATTATTCTAACCACCCATTACCTGGAGGAAGCCGCACAGCTTTGTGACCGGCTGATCATTATGGATCACGGGGATATCCTGGACGAGGGTGCCCCGGGTTACCTGGTTGAAAAGCATATAGGCGCCGAAGTGCTGGAGGTGGGCGGGGCGACCTCTGCCGCGGATGACCTGCTTGAACAGTTCCACAACAAAATCAGGGGCCACCTGATGGAAGAAAACAACCTGATGTTGTACCCGGTGAGCGGGAGAGAACTCCTTTCCCGGCTACAGGAATTGCCGCACCAATTCGATCATTACCTGCTGCGCCCGGCCACACTGGAAGACGTCTTTCTCAAACTTACCGGAAGGGGGCTTACGGAATGATCAACTTCCTGCGCATGGACATCTCTCCCCGAGTCTTTAAAGTCTTCCAGCGTCACCTGACCGTTTACCGCCGGAACTGGAAAGTCAGCCTGTCGTTTAATTTCTTTGAGCCACTGCTCTACCTGGCAGCGCTGGGCTACGGCCTGGGCGTGTACGTGCAGGAAATCGAGGGCCTAACCTTCATCCAGTTCATCGCACCCGCGCTGATCGCTTCGTCGGCCATGTTTTCCAGCGCCTACGAATGCACATACGGCACCTTCATTCGCATGGAATTTCAAAAAACTTTCCAGGCCATGGTGGCCACCCCGGTGAGTATGGACGAAGTATCGCTGGGCGAAATCCTGTGGGGATCTTTCAAGAGTTTCCTTTACGGTTCCGTGATCCTGGCCGTTATCTTTGCGCTGGGATTGGTTGCTTCACCCTGGGCGCTGCTGGTGCCCGTAGTCCTGCTGGTGAACGGCATGCTGTTTGCGGCGCTGTCCATGATCTGGATTGGGCTGGTGCCGAATATCGACAGTTTCAATTACTACTTTTCCCTGGTCATCACGCCGCTGTTCCTGTTCTCCGGTGTATTTTTCCCCTTGAGCGGCTTGCCGGCCATAGTCCAAGCACTGGCTTGGGCCAGCCCGCTGTATCACGTGGTGAACCTGACCCGCGGTCTCGTGCTTGGTAACGTGGGAACGAACTTAATCTTTGATTTCGCGTGGCTGGTGGTTGTGGCGCTCGTACTGACGCCCATCGCCATTCACTTGATGCGGCGCCTGGTAATAAAGTAAGTGTTTTCTCTTGAGAATGCGACAAAGGGACGGTTCTCCTTTGTCGCGCGAAAAAGCCTCAGGGTTATTAACACAAACCCCTGAGGCTTTAAACTTAATTCCGGCAACGACCTACTCTCCCGGGGGCGAACCCCAGTACCATCGGCGCTGGAGAGCTTAACTGCCGTGTTCGGGATGGGAACGGGTGTATCCTCTCCGCTATGGTTACCGGAAAACTTTTCGGTTGTTTTATTCCCTCAAAACTGCACAGCTTGCTTTTCGGCACAGGTATTCTCGATGGCAGTATGG
>NZ_FOYM01000006.1 GCF_900115975.1 Desulfoscipio geothermicus DSM 3669 | reverse complement strand
CAACAGATTCAGGCGGGCCGGGACGAACTGCGGGGGATGAAAACCGAATAAAAAAGGGGACAGACTTTCATGCCGCTATCGCGGCACCAACAGAGGATGAAAAGCGTGCAGGTCGGGTTGTTCCCCGCTGCGTTCAAAATCTCCGCGTCGACGGGACTAAGGTTCGCTTCGGGCCGAATTTGGCGGTCCTGCATAATGCGCAGAACGGGTAGTTATACTGGGTCATTTATTAACAATAGCTTTCTCTTTTCAAGCTATGCCAGTGGTTTGTTGCGCGATTCGTCCCGCCAATTCGGCAACCTCAGCTTCACCAAGTCCCGTTACCGACGCTCCGATACATCACTTGCGAGGAACAACCCGCCCGCACCCAATATGCCTTTTCAGGATAGGCAACTTTTTTAAAAAACAAAAAAGTAGCCTGTCCCCTTTTTATTCTTTTATACGGTTGATGATTTCGCGCCAATCGACATACTGGTTTATGTTTTCCAGGGCTTTGTCAATGGTTGCCTGGTCGTGGGGCCGGATGTGCCGGGAAACCGAACTGAGCCTTTCTATGGTGGTATATGTGTCGTAATGCACCAGAATGACCGGTACACCTTTCTCTGCGGCCCGGGAGATTACCTTGACGTCGGGGTACAGCCCGCCGGTCAATATCAGTACCGAGGTGCTGGTTTCCAGGGCGGCCAGGGCCAGGTCGGCGCGGTCCCCGCCGGTTATGAAGGCCTTGTTGGGGGCCCGGCGCAGGTATCCCAGCGCGCTTTCAATGGTCATGGCGCCGATGATTACGTCTTCCACCGGGCGATTTAACTTATCGGTGCCGGTAAGGATTTCCCCGCCCAGCAGTTCGTGATATTCCGCCACCGTGGGGTTGGCTATGTCCGCCCGGGCCGGGATGATGCCCAGGGTGCGATACCCCCGGTCGGCCAGTTTTTGCTTGTAAATCCCTTCGGTTTTGGCCAGCAGCGGGCGGGGTATGTTGTTGAAAATGTTGCCGATCACGGGGATTTGCCGGCTGGCAAAATGATTATTCATAAAAACGGCGTGGTCCAGGCTGAAGTCGTTTTTAATTTTAATAATATATACCACCGCTGCATTAAGCCTCCGGGTAAGCGAGACGGCGTCAAGCCCCAGCGTGGACATTACGGAAGGGCTGCCGGCCCCGCCGATAATGACGATATCAGCGCCGGCCGATATTTTTTCGTGGGCCTGCAGCAGGCGGTCCATGGTCTCGTTGGGCCGGTACCGGGAGAGATACGAAGGTCCCACTATGTAAGGTGCGATGTCTTCCAGGGGATGTTCCATTTCCAGTACCCGGCGCATGAGCAGCGCATCTTCATCTTTGTCGGCGGTTCCCGGGGGGCTGGCTGCCGGCTTGAAGTACGCCACCTTGTATCCTTCTTCCCGTAACTTTAACGCCAGGCCCACGGCGACGGCCGTTTTACCGCTACCTGCTGTTCCTAAAATGAACAGGTTTTTCACAGTAAAAACACCTCACGATATTGTAATTTTGATATCCAGGGCCGAGGCGCCCCGGGGATATGCAAATACAGGGTTGATATCCATTTCGGTAATTTCATTGAAGTCGGTAACCAGGCGGGCCACCCTGGCAATAATTTCCACCAAGGTGCCGATATCCGCTGGCTTTTCTCCGCGATAACCCCGGAGGAGCGTATAGGCCTTGGTTTCGGTAAGCATGGTCTCTATTTCCCGGCGCGTCAGGCCGCGTGCCAGGCGAAAGCTTACGTCTTTGAGCAGGTTGACATAGATGCCGCCCAGCCCGAAAGCGATCAGCGGCCCGAACTGCACGTCCCTGGACATACCCACGATCAGTTCCACGCCCTTGGGCATCATTTTTTGCACTTCAATACCGTGGATAACTACATCCGGCAGGTAGCGCTGAATGTTTTCGTTAATTTCGATATAACCGCGCCGCACTGCGTCGGCATCGGCCAGATTGATTTTGACCCCGCCCACATCGGTTTTGTGCATTATTTTGGGCGAGGCCACCTTCATGACCACGGGGTAGCCGATTTTTTCCGCCAGTTCCACCGCCTCCTCCGGCGAGGTGGCCAACTCCACCGGGGCGGCGGGGATGCCGTACGCGGCCGCCACCTGATAAGATTCGCTGCCCAGCAGCACCAATCGCCCGTCCTGCCTGACCGCGCTTAAAACATTGCGCACGGTTTCATCATCCACCTGTATTTCCATTTCTTCCGCGGCAAACTTATTTTTGCTCAACTCGGCATAGCGGTTCATGCCACTGATGGCCTCAATGGCCGGCTCCGGGAAGGTAAAGCAGGGTATCCCCTCGGCGGAGAGCAGTTCGGCACCGGCGGACAGCATGGGCCCGCCCATATAGGCCGCCAGAACCGGCTTGTCCGGGTACCGGTGATGCAGGTCTACAATGGCCCGGGCGGTGGGCAGCGGGTCGGTGACGGCAGTGGGGCAGACCAGCACCACCGCGCTGCCCACAGACGGGTCGGCCAGCACTTTGTCCAGGGCCAGGTGATAGCGATCCGCCCCGGCATCGCCCAGCACGTCCACCGGATTGTAAATATTTGATTCCGCGGGTAATTCCTTGCGCAGTATGTCAATGGTTTCCTTGGAAAACCTGGCCATATTGAGCCCGCTGGTTTCCACCCGGTCCGTGGCCACAATGCCGGGACCGCCGGCGTTGGTAACCACGGCGACGTTGGCGTTGGGCGGAATGGGCTGCGCGGAAAAGGCAATGGCCAGATCGAAGAGTTCCGGCATGCTGTGGGCGCGAATCACACCGCACTGGCGAAATGCCGTTTCGTAGGCCAAATCGCTTCCCGCCAGGGCCCCGGTATGTGAAGATGCGGCCATGGCCCCGGCCTGGCTGGTGCCGGATTTAAGGATGATCACGGGCTTTTCCCTGGTGGCCCGGGCGGCGACCTGCAGAAAATGTTCGCCGTCGGCCACGTCTTCAATATAACAGAGAATAACCCTGGTGCCGGGGTCCTGCGCGACGGCTTCGATAAAATCCGCCTCGTTGAGCTGGGCCTTGTTGCCCAGGCTGATTACTTTACTGAAGCCCAGGCCGGTTTTGATGCTCCAGTCCAGGATAGCCACCAGCATGGCCCCGCTCTGGGAAATGAACGCGATGTCGCCCTGTTTGGGATAGGCGCCTGAAAAGGAGGCGTTCAGCCGGGCATGGGTATTCATCATGCCCACACAGTTGGGGCCCAGCATGTTGATACCGTGCTCGCGGCAGATGGCCACCAGCTTCTTTTCCAGGTCCAGTCCTTCCTTGCCCACCTCTTTAAAGCCGGCGGTGATCACCACCAGGTGTTTGACCCCTTGGCCGGCGCATTCCCGGGCCGCATCCAGCACCCGGTCCGCGGGAATGGTGACCACCGCCAGGTCCACCGGGTCCTGAACGGCACTTATGTTGGGATAACAGGGCAAACCCTCGATCTCCTCCGCCTTGGGATTAACCGGGTAAATCTTACCGGAAAAGCCACTGTTGACAATATTTTTGATAATGGCGTTACCAATTTTACCCGGTGTTTTGGACGCCCCCACAATCGCTACGGATCGGGGGTTGAAAAAACCGTTTAAATCGGCCATTTTTTTCACCCTCTTATTCGTGCTGTAAGTCGCCATTTTTTGTTTTATCCTTGCCTGGAAAGTGATTTATAATGTATCAGGTTCATGAAAAAATAAAGCAAAAAGGGGACAGGCACCGGTAAAAGGGGACTGGCTCCGATTCGTTTTGTGAATCGGTGCCTGTCCCCCTTTTACCGGTGCCGGCAAAAAAAAGGGGACAGGCACTTTTTTCAAAAAGCGAAAAAAGAGCCAGTCCCCTTTTTTGTCAGTCTCCTATTTTTGCTGAGCCTGCGCGTTTTTTTATGATGCTTTGCAATTGTCGGTGTCGTTATTTTCGCTGGAAATTATGTTGGCAATCTCCTGGAAAATTTCCACGTTGCGCACCATGCCGATCACCCGGTTGCGGGAGTTGACCACCGGCAAGCTGCTGAGCCTGTTTTGCAGCATGATGTGCACTGCTTTGAGCAGGGTATCCTCGGGCTTAAGGGTAATGTCCTTGATGGGAATCATCACCTCGGTGACCTTGCGGTTGGCTTCCTGTATGCATTTTGTCGAAAAAATTCCCTCAAAAAACCCCGGCACCAGGTAGCCGACCTTTAGAAACGGCGGTTCCACCGCTTCCATTACCGCCCGGAAAGTTAAAAGCCCGGCCAATTCATTGTCTTCATCGTATACCAGTACGGAGCGATGCCCCGAGCAATGGGGGTCCCGGTTATTCAACCTATGGATGGAATTGCGCATCACCCTGACAGCCTGCCGCAAGGTGCATGTTGCCGACACAATGGAGTATTCCTCCGCCGGTACCATAATGTCTTTAACCCTTTTCTCTTGCACGATATATTCCTCCCCTGAAGGGTTTGTTTGATTGTGTCCAACTTTACTAATATATTACGATTTCTAATGTGGAAGGTAAACGAATGCATGCCCAAATGCGTTATTGAGTAATCAACCGGAGGAATAATAAAGTCAATTATTTCACATATTTTTGCCGGCCAGCCGGGTTAAAACCAGGATTTGCGAAAGAATATTTGAAAGAACGCGAAAATGAACCGGGAGGCCTGTGCAGTGACAATCAGGGCCAGCAGCAAGCCAATCATGACTGCCAGTGAACCCAGAATGACTGGTACCATGGAATAGGCGGCAAGCATAACCGGGGCCAGCGCCGGCAGGGCCGGGCTGCCGGTTGCGCTTTCCGGCCTGTAAAGCAGACAGGTCAAGCCGGTGGCCAGCAGGGCGTGGGCCAGGCGGGTCATGATAAAAAGTTTCATGCGAATGTCCGTGCCGGAAATCATGCTGGCCACCTGGGCGTGGATAGAAAGCCCGCTCCAACCTAATATTATACCAACGGCCATTAATTTTTGCAACTGGGTGGCCGCGGCCTCGGATGCTATCCTGGTGCCGATGGTCATTTCAAAAAAGCCGCTGGCCAGCGCCGTCAGAATATCGGGGGGAAAGCCCAGGGGGGCCAGGACGGTGCCCAAGACCAGGGCCATCCGGCTGATAATGCCGGCTTCGGTAAAAAGCTTGATGATCACGGCAAATAAAATGATAAACCCGCCGATATTGATTAATTTGTTAATTGAAGTGGTAACGGCCTCCCCCAGCAGTTTCCCCAGCGGTTGTCTTTTTTCCCGCTGGTGTTGCAGTAAAGCAATGAAGGCTTGTTTGACGGACCAGGCGGCCGTGCCGTTGACGGGTGGAGAGGGGGGATCGTTGCGGCCGTAAAAGCGCAAGGCCAGGCCCAGGATAATGTTGGCCAGGTAATGGGACCCGGCAATGACTATGCCCAGTTCAGGCCGGCTGAACATGCCTACGGCCACAGCGGTCAGCATGAACAGCGGGCTGGAGTTGTTTGTGAAACTCATCAACCGCTCGGCTTCCACCCTGGTGCATAACCCCTGCTGGCGCAGCTGGGCGGTAACCATACTCCCGATGGGGAAACCGGAGGTGAAACCAATAACCATCACAAACCCGCCGGCTCCGGGGACATTGAACAGAGGGCGCATGACGGGCTCCAGCAGCACGCCGATAAAGCGTACCAGGCCCAGTTTCATCAACACTTCCGAGGCGATAAAAAAAGGCAGCAAGGCGGGGAACACTATTTCCCACCAGGTTTTCAGCCCGGTGGTGGCGCCCTGGAATACTGTTTTGGGCTGGTAAACCATGGCTGCTACAAATAAAAGGGCTGTAACAGTCCAGAAAAGACCTGGCAGGTCATTTTTCCGGACATTGATTTTATTGGAAAAACGAGATGGCAAAATATATCACCTCTAAAAATACAGGCCTATTTACTGTATATGTAAGAATAATCAGGTGTCATACCTTAATGTTGGGGAAATAAAAATTTATAAAAAAAGCCGAAAAGTTTTAACGACCAGGGAGGAATTAAACATATAATAGAGAATAATATTTTATCAATAGAATGGTTAGAACCATTCGCAGGCCGTGGAAGAATAACGGTCGGTCTTATTGTAAAAACGTAAATAATAACGAAATATAACCATGAAGGTTTGCTTCACACGGAGTGGAGACATGCTTTCGTGGTTTTGTTTTTTAATGTGAGGTAACATCGTGAGCAAACAAAAATTATTTCGTATAGCTGTTATTGATGGCCAGGGGGGCGGTATAGGCGCTCAAATTGTGGAGAAGTTGGCCCGGGCGCTACCGGCCAGGAAAGTGGAAATAATCGCCCTGGGTACCAACTCGCTGGCGGCCGGTCGCATGTACAAAGCCGGGGCCAATGAAGTGGCCTGCGGTGAAAACGCCATTGTATTTAACGCCAAGCGCGTTGATTTATTGGCGGGGACGGTGGGAATGATTATGCCGTTCGGTTTCGGAGGGGAAATGACCACTGCCGCGGCGGAAGCGGTAGCCCTTACGCCGGCTCCCAAATTGGTTTTGCACCTGAACCGCTCCGGGGTGGAGGTAATTGGCAGTATAGCGGAGCCGCTGCCTCACCTGGTGGATATGCTGGTGGAAAAGGTTCGTGATTTGTTGTGTTTGTAAAATATTGCCATGAAGGCGATATACCGTTAAAGCGGGTTAAACTTTCGTGGCTTTAATTTTGTCAAAGGCTTAACTTGGCAGAGTCTTTGACCTCCTTAAACATTTCCGCCGCCGTTTTTGACATGCACCGGCGGTGGAAACCTCCTTTCGACCGGCGAACATGGGGTTGGTGTTCATCCCCCGGCCCCATGCGCCCATTTTTTTACCGGTCATACCCGCAATTTGATCGGCAAAATCTGCCGGAAATTGGTTATGGGAAAACTACGGTTACGGGTTTTACTGCCGGTGATATTTTATTTTTAATTTCGGCAGCGCTTGATAATTGGATCATATCTGCGGTTGGCTGCCAAAATGGTCGGGAAAGGAAAACCGGTGTGCATAAAGGCTTCAGCAGGTTGGAGGGCGCTTTGGTTGTGATCATAGTCATTACGGTGTTTCTGGTGGGGGCGTATGGTGCTTACCGGATTCATTGGTTTCTGGCTGCTGTAACCCTTGGCGCCCTTTTCTTTCTGTGGTACGGTCTGCACAGGGCCAGGGTATGCAGTTTCTGCGACCAGAACTGTCCCTACAACCCTAAGACCATGAATCCGCGCCGTACGCAGGCGGGCTTTACGAAGCTGGAAGCAGCCGTATTTTACCCGTCATTCATGCTAATCCTGATTTTTTACGTAGTTGCAATATACTTGTGGCATGTTATGCCTGGCCTGATGGCCAGCGGCCTGCTGATATATGCGCTTGTCCTTTACCGGCGCAGGATTTGCCCCAATTGCAAGCTTCTGTGCCCGGTCAACCCGAATAAGGCCAAACCGTATCAGAATTAGTTTTCGATGAGATACGTATCTATTGGGGGCACGAAAAAAAAATATAAACGGGCAAATGTTCGATGATCCCCAATTATGTTACGGATGTGGGTTTTGTGTAACATTCTGCCCTTCTGAAGCCATTACTTTAAGGACACCTGAAAAATTTTACTAAGACTTATTTTTAATCCTGGTAAAAGTGTCGTAGTTAAAACATCTTCCTGATCAAAGGCTCCAATCCAGCGCCATTCCTTTTCGCCTGCTACAAAAACATCAATAAACTTAGTCTCCGGGTCTACCAGCCAGTATTCCTTTACCCCGTATTTAAAGTATAGCTGGCCTTTTTTCTTTTTATCATGGGCTGCGGTAGACGGAGACAATATCTCAACAACCAGGTCTGGTGCTCCCTGGATGTTCAGTTCCCCAATAATATCTAGCCGGTCATTAGACACAAAAAGAATATCTGGTTGGACTACATGGTTATCCAAAACGATATCTATGGGAGCGCTATAAACCTCACCTACTGGGTTATTTTCAATGTATTTGCCCAATTGAAGTAAAATCTTTGCACTAATTCTCTGGTGCCTGGGTCTTGGACTTGGTACCACAATCAATTCCCCTCCAATTAATTCATACCGCTTACCATCATTCAGTTTCATGTAATCCTCAACGGTGTAGTTTTTGCCTGATAAAACCATTGACACATCAGACCTACCCTTCAAAACTTTTTTACTATTATAATCTTACCTAATTGCGCCGTAAAGCAACATGGCTTAAGGATTGCCGGCAAGTATCCTATAATTTGGTCCTTAGCAAAAGGAATAATCATGTTGATGATTTATGGAATTTTTGGGCAAAGCGTGATGCGCTTACTTAACAAAGTAAAGGTGACCAAAATCTTCAATCGTTTGGTTGGAGCTACTTTAATTGGTATGGGACTTGGTTTAACCACGGGAAAAGTAGAGATAAAAAACAATTGCTTATGCAGAAAGAAGCTATCGTCCGGGCCATGATGGCCGGGGCAAAAGGCTTTCTGGTCAAAAACGTTGAACTTTCTGAGTTAAAGCGCTCCATTAGAGCTGTGGCCAGAGGAGAAACCGTACTGGATTCCCAGCTGGCTGCACGTCTTATTGATAAACTAAAAGAAGAGCCGGATGGAGATTCGCCCCCTTTATTGCTCACGGAGCAACATATCACTATAGCTAAACTAGTAGCCCGTGGGTTAACCAACCGTGAAATTGCCGAACAACTATTCCTCAGTGAAAATACAATTAAATTTCACGTACAAAACATGATGCGCAAACTAGACGTTCATAACCGTGTAGCCATGGTGACAAAGCTCATCCAAAGCAATATGCTGTGAGGATGAGGCAGGGGCTTACGTTAAACAGCCAGGCCTGACAATAACAGGATGCGGGATTAATATTAAATGTTGGAGTTTTGAACACCAGTCTTTTAAAGAGGAGCTATCATATGGCGGGAGTGGAACCGTTGCTGCCTCTGCACCTTTCAAGGGAGTTCGGCCTGGGCGCCCAGGGTATAGGTATTGTATTCGGGGTGCTGGGTATCTTTTACACCTTGTTTGAACCCCTGATGGGGCTTTTGTCCGACCGGTTGGGTTACAAGAACGTGATATTGGGTGGGCTTGCCGGCACCGCCATGGTCATGCCGGTCCTTACCATAGTTGACAGCCTGCCGTTGCTGTACGTGGTGATCTGCCTGTACAGCCTGGTTTTTTGCGCCATGATGGTCCCCTGCCTACCCCTGCTGGCCGAACACTCCGATGCCGGCGGTGGAGAAAACTATGGGCGTCAATTCGGCCTGGCCAACGCCGCTTATTCCACCGGTCTTCTGCTGGGTCCTGCGGTGGGAGGATTGGTGGCACATTATATATCTTTTTTAGGGGCTACCCTGGTTTATTCCGCCCTGTTGGCGGTTCCCGGCGTCTTGGTCTTACGGCGGTACAGGCCGAACCGGGTTTGACACCGGTTTTTAAAAGGGTGGCTGTTCTAACCAGCGGAAAGACAACCCGATCACTGCGGGCGTCACTGGTAACGGTGGGGTCTATTGGTGTGCCGAAGGGGGAACTTGGAACATAGCGCAAGCGAACCGGAGTTGGCTGCATAGGTGGTAACCTTGCTAAGAGTGGGAAAGCCCCAGAGTTGGATAACCTGTGAAGTTAGGACGGATCCGTTCAAGTTCAGACAAGAGGCTTAACCCGGGAAGCCCGGCATCATCCTGGAAATAGCAGATAAACTTAAAGAACCTGCTTGTTCTTTAAACTGTTTGTCATATTGTTTCATGATAGATACCTCTGCTGGTTTTATTGTACCAGCCATTTATGTGTCCATCAAACTGGGGTAAGCTCATTCTGAAGTTCCCACATTTTGCGGTAAAGCCCGCCCTGCTCCAGCAGCTCCTGGTGCCGGCCCCGCTCCACGATTCGGCCTCTTTCCAGGACCAGGATTTCGTCCATCCGATCAAGCCCGGTCAGGCGGTGGGTGATGACCAGGGTGGTCCGCCCCTCCATCAGGCGATGGATGGACTCCATGACCTCCAGTTCAGTGACCGGATCAAGGCCCGCCGTGGCTTCGTCCAGCAGTAGGACAGATGCGTTTTTGAGCAGCGCCCGGGCAATGGCCAGGCGCTGTCGCTGGCCGCCGGACAGCTTGAATCCCCTCTCTCCCACATAGGTGTCGTAGCCCCGGGGAAGGCTTTGAATAAATTCGTGGATTTTGGCCTCCCGGGCAGCCTGCCTTAGCTCCTCCTCGCCGGCTCCGGGTTTGGCCAGCAGCAGATTCTCGCGGACAGTGGCATTAAAGAGATAAGTATGTTGGGTAACCACACTGATATAGCGCCGCAGGTCCTCAAGGGAAAAAGCCTTGAGTTCGTGCTCTCCGAGGGAGATTGAACCTTCCTCGTAATCCCAAAAACGCAGGAAAAGGTTCACTAGGGTGCTCTTCCCGGCGCCGCTGGGTCCTACGATGGCAAGTCTGTCTCCTTCGGGCAGCACAAAGTTCAACCCGTCCACGGCCCACGGTTCGTCCGGAGCATAGCGAAAGCGCAAGCCTCTTACCCGTAGGTCATAGCTTAGGGGCTCGGGTGAAGGCCCAGGAAGATCCCGCACCACAGGTGCGATGTCGGTAACGGCAAAGAGTCTGCGGGCTGCCGCCAGGCTCTCCTCAAGATGTTGAAATACCATCGGCAGGGGCAGTACCGCCTCAAAGCTGCTTAAAGCCCCCAGTACCAGCATGGCTAAGTAGACCCCGTCCAGCTTCCCTTGATTCACCAGGGGTATGGCAAGCAGCAGGATCGACCACATGGCCAAGTTTATCAGCAGGCCGACCAGGGCGGAAGACAAACCCCTGATACCGGCCAACCGCCCCTGTAGATCCATAAATTTGCTACTCAACGCCTTAACCTGCTCTTGCTGCTGGCCTGCCCGGTTAAAGGCCGCAATTTCGGTCATGCCCTGGACGGTGTCCACCATTTGAGTGTTCAGCGCCGATCTGGTCTCCACCATCTGCCGGCCCGTTCCCCGGCTCAGCGCCCTTACGCCCAGGGGCACTGCCACGGCTGTGGCGAGGAAAAAGAACAGCAAGGCCAGAGCCAGGCTGAGTCCAAACCAGGCCAAAAAGGCAAAAACCCCGAGCAGCACCAGCAGGGCCACCAGGGGCGGAGCCAGGACCTGCAGGTAAAATTGCTCCAGCGTTCCCACGTCCGCCATGATCCTGCTTACCAGTTCCCCGCTCCGGTATTCCATCAGCCGGGCCGGCACCAAAGGTTCCAGGGCCGTGTAAAACCAGACCCGGATCCGGCTGAGAACCCGGAATGTCGCGTCGTGGGCGAAGTAACGCTCCAGATAGCGGAAAATCGCCCGGGAAATCCCGAAGAAGCGTACTCCCACGATAGCTTTCATCAATTCCAGCACCGGAGGGTGCAGTGCCGCGCCGGCGATGAGGAAGGCCGAGGTGGCCATCAGCCCGACGCCGCTGGCCACAGTCAAAAAGCCCAGTACCGTTGCTAAAAGCATTGATTTCCAATGGGGAGCTATTAAAACTATGAGACGTATAAAAGTCTTCATCCTGCACCCCCGAATGCCGCAATCAGGCGGTGATAAACCCCTTGCTGTTCTATGAGTTCCTTGTGCCGCCCCGTTTCCGCCACCCGCCCTCTTTCAAGAACAATGATGCGGTCGGCCCGGTGGACGGTGTTGAGGCGATGGGCGATGATCAGCGCCGTTCGCCCTTGCATCAGGCGCTCCAGGGCTTCCAGCACGAGCCTCTCGTTGACGGGGTCCAGGCCTGCAGTGGCTTCGTCCAGAATTAATAACGGCGCGTTTTTGAGGAAGGCCCGGGCAACGGCCAAGCGCTGAGCCTGCCCGCCGCTGAGGCGAATTCCCCCTTCGCCTACCTGGGTGTCGTAGCCCTGTGGGAGGTCCAGGATAAACTGGTGGGCCCCGGCCTGCTCAGCCGCCGCCGCTACTTCTTCCAGGGCAGCCCCGGGACGGCCCAGGCGGATGTTCTCGGCCACGGTGCCGTAGAAAAAATAGGGCTTCTGGGGGACCAGGGCGATGTGCCGGCGCCACTCTTCCACGGGAATTCGATCCAGGGGAATTCCGTTGACCGTGATCCGGCCCCGGTCCGGTGCCATGAACTGCAAAAGCAAGTGGGCAGCAGTACTCTTCCCGGCCCCGCTTGGACCCACCAGGGCCACCCTTTCCCCGGAATGAAGCTCAAATGAAATCCCTTGCAGGGCCGGCCGGGCTCCATCTTCAAAGGCGTAGTGGACATCTTCAAAGGCGATTTGGAAACTGGGATCATGCGAAAGATGACATTCTCCCTGCAGCTTTCTTTCGGGCAGGGGAGTTTCCAGAATTGCAAAGATCCGCCCGGCGGCGCTAACCCCCATCAGTCCGGCGTGAAAGTGGCTGCCCAGAAGCCTTAAGGGCAAATAAAATTCCGGGGCCAGCAGCAGGAGGAAAAAGGCCTGCTCAAAGGGAATGTGGGCATATACCAGGCGCAGGCCCACTGTAACCGCCACCAGCGCGGTGCTGATGGTGGCCAAAAACTCCAGCACCAGGGCCGAAAGGAAGGCGACCCGCAGGACGCCCAGGGTAGTCTCCCGGAAACGGCTGCTGATCTGCCCGATGACCTCGGCCTGGGATTTGCTCCGGCCAAAGATTTTAAGGGTGGTGAGACCCTGCAGCACGTCCAGGAAATGAGCGCTCATCCGGCTTAACGTTTCCCACTGCCGCTGGGAGAGGGACTCCGCCCATCTGCCGATTAAAAACATAAACAGGGGTATCAGGGGGGCGGTGAAGAGTAGAATGAGACCTGAAATAGTATCCAGGGGAAAGACAAAGCCCAGGACCGCCAGGGGCACCAGTGCGGCTAAAGCCAGTTGGGGCAGGTAGCGGGTGAAATAGGCATCCAGGGCTTCAATTCCCTCCACCAAAGCGTTAACCAACTCGCCTGTGCGCTCTCCACCCGCGTATACCGGGCCCAGGGCCAGTAAGTGGGCCAAAAGCCGCTGCCGCAGCGCGTGTTTAATTTGTGCGGCGGCCCGGTGGGCCACAACCTCGCCCATCCAGGTCAGCCCGGCGCGAAAAATGATCACCCCCAGGAGGGGGTATAGCCAGGGCCAGACACCACTCAGACTTTGTCCCTCCAGAGAAACCCGGTTCACCACCCGGGCCAGGTAACTGGCCTGCAGGATGGCAAGAAGGCCGGTCCCCAGTCCCAACCCCACGCTAAGGGCCAGGAAAGAACGAACCGCCCCAGCTTCGCGCATAAGCCTTTTGTCCATCATTTTTTTCACCTCAGCGGAAAGGGGGTACACCTTATGGGATTTTCAACACTTGATATATTATTGTTCATCCTTAAAGGGTTAGCCCTGCGTTATTTCTGCTATTTCCAGAGAAAGCATGTCCCAAATTTATGGGGACACACCTCCGCTTAAGGAATGGGGACACACCTCCTGCGGAGGAATGTCCCCAATTTATGAATGTCCCCAATTTAATACTCCAGGTGTTTGACGGTGACGCGCTGACGGAAAATCCAGTAAGTCCAGCACTGGTAGAGGAGTACCATCGGAACCAGGGTAAGGGCGACGATGGTCATGATTTTCAGCGTATACGGGCTCGATGAGGCATTGTAAACCGTTAGGCTCCACTCGGGATTAAGGCTGGAAACCATGACCCGGGGGAACAGGCCCCAAAAGACAGCCACGGTGGAACAGGCAATGGTGAGGCCGTTCATGACAAAGGCCCAGGCGTACCTGCCGGAGCGCAGAAGCCAGCAGGCCAGGAGCAGCGTTACAAGAGCGCCCCAAAACACGATTCCCGCACCGGACTTGGTAAATATATCCGTATGGCTGTAGCTCATAGTAACCAGGAGCAGGAGGGCCGGCACAGCTAATATGCTTACCAGTGACGCCGCCCGGCGGGCACCTTCCAACTGTTCGCCCTCGGTTTTTAGAGTCAGAAAAAGAGCGCCGTGGAGGGTGAAAATCAACAGTGTCGTCAGTCCACCTACCAGGGTATATGGCGACAGCAGGTTCCAGAAGGTGCCCACGTACTGCATATTGCTGGCGATGGGCACCCCCCGGATCAGGTTGGTTATGGCCACGCCCCACAGCAGGGCGGGCACCAGGCTTCCTCCGAAGATCATCCAATCCCACAGGCTGCGCCAGACGGGACGGTCATCCTTGCTGCGAAACTCAAAGGCTACCCCGCGGACGATCAATGCCAGCAGCATTAAAAAGAGCGCCATGTAAAAACCGCTGAAAAGAGTGGCATACCAGTTGGGGAAAGCGGCAAATATGGCCCCGCCGGCAGTGAGCAGCCAGACTTCGTTGCCGTCCCAGAAGGGACCGATGGTGTTGATGATAACGCGGCGCTCATTGTCCTTTTTCCCCAGGAAAGGAAGCAGGGTTCCCACGCCGTAGTCGAAACCTTCCAGAAAGAAATAGCCGGTAAACAGTACGGTAATCAGTATGAACCAAAGAATGTTTAGGTCCATAACGACACCTCCTTTGTCGGTTCCAGCGACCTGCCTGCAGGTGTTTCCTCGGGACCTTGCTTGATAAACTTGGTTAAGAGATAGAGATCAGCCACCGCCAATACCCCGTAGATCAGGGTAAAAGCAATCATTGTGGTAAGAACGGCGCCGGCGGAAACCGATGGCGAAACGGCTTCATTCACCTTCTGCAGCCCCTGCACGATCCAGGGCTGGCGGCCCACCTCGGCCATAAACCAGCCGCTGGTATTGGCGATGTAGGGCAGGGGAATGCTCCAGAGCAGCGCCTTTAAGACCCATGGTTTTGTTTCCAGCTGCTCCTTCCGCCACAGGTACAGGCTGTAGAGAGAGATGATAATCATCCACAACCCGGCTGCCACCATCAGGCGAAAACTCCAGAACACCGAAGTGACCGGCGGGATGTAGTCGCCAGGCCCGTACATGGCTTCGTACGCAGCCTGAACGTCTTTAATCCCTTTAACCTCACCGCTGAAGGTATTGTGGGACAGGAAGCTCCCCAAGCCGGGAATCCGGATATCAATAGGATTGGTCTGATTTTTCTCGTCAATAAGGGCCACTAAGCTCAAAGGAGCCGGGTTCGCGCTTTCCCAAAGGGCTTCCGCCGCCGCCATCTTCATGGGCTGGGAGTTGACCAGGTGCTGACCCTGGAAGTGGCCCACCGCAATGACCATAAAAGTGCTGATGAGCCCCATGATCAAACCGATGCGGAAGGAACGGCGGAAAAAGTCGGGATAGTTTTTTCGCAACAGGTGATAGGCGCTGATGCCCATAACGAAAAAGGCGGCGGTGGTGAACCCGGCCAACACGGTATGTGGAAATTGATAGAGCACATGAGGATTTGTTACAAGAGCAAAAAAGTCAGTCATCTCCGCCCGGCCGTTGCGGATAACGTAACCCACCGGTTCCTGCATAAAGGAGTTGGCCGCCAGAATCCAGAAAGCAGAAAGGTTGGAAGCTATGGCCACCAGCCATATGGTCGCTGCATGCATGGTTTTCGACAGTTTATCCCAGCCGAATATCCATATTCCCAGGAAGGTGGATTCGAGGAAAAAAGCAGCCAGGGCTTCCACCGCCAGAGGTGCGCCGAAAATATCTCCCACGAAGCGCGAGTATTCCGACCAGTTCATACCAAAATGGAATTCCTGCACGATCCCGGTTACCACTCCCATGGCGAAGTTGATCAGAAAAAGCTTCCCCCAGAACCGGGTCATCTTTTTGTAAGTCTCGTTTCCCGTTCGGACGTAAATGGTCTCCATTATGGCCACCAGGACTGAAAGCCCCAGGGTTAGCGGAACGAACAGAAAGTGGTAACTTGAGGTGATTGCGAACTGCAATCTTGCCAGTATGAGAGCATCCACAGTTATTATCCCCCCTTAGAATTTTTTCCGATTTTTAAAGGTTTTTCGGTTTATTGCCCGGTGGCAAAGGTCCCAGCCAGTGGTTCTCCTGGCAGACGCCTTGCCCTGGTATGCACCTCCCTTATAAGAGATATAAACTGGAGTGGTTTAGTATACTTATATGCACAATAACCTCCTATCTTTCATTAGAATTACTTGGCTTTCCCGGTCAGCAAACGGTTGCAGTTCTTGTGGAGTCAACTTGAATAAAGACATGACGAGCTATAGAAATAATTGACAAGCCAATGTGTTTTTAATATTGCTTTTGGCACAAATATGTATACTAATATGGTATAGTTTTAAGGGTATTGTAACTCAATTAAATTTGCCTGTCAAGTTTTTCTAAAAATAAGAAAAGGGGACACGCCTTCTGGGGTTTTCAATAGTTGATCATATTATTTTTCATCCGTAAAGGGTCGGTCTTGCGTTATTTCTGATATCTCCAGTGAAGGAATGTCCCCAATAAAACAAAGGAGATGGCAAAGAGGCTTAATCAGGCAACGGATTACGCGTTCAGGGCTGTTTTGCGCCTATCACGCTTACCCCGGGGACAGGTGGTAGAGGCAAAGCTGATCGCAGAAGAAGAACACATACCCATGCGCTTTTTGCTGAAAATATTAAGGCTTCTCACCCGGGCGCTGTGATGTCAAGACCTACATGCAAATCATATATACGGTACAAATCGTAATCCACTGCAACACCTGTGGTTCGCAGATGGTCTATCACGCCTGTAATAAGGTGCAATATAAATCCAATAGCCTACAAACCGAAATCGTCATCCTCCGGTATAAATGCAGGCAATGTAACGTAACACACGCGCTAAAACCGGAATTTTTAGCATCACGTCATCAATATGACACCTTTGAACGCCAAGCCTTCGTACTTCAATATACCTACACTCAGGAAGCAAAATGCAGCTTACGAAAACTCCAGAACGAACTTTTCCCCCAGGTTCCGGTATCCCATACCGTTATGTATTATTGGGTACGTATAGTGGAAGCCAAGAAACAGAAAGTGGAACCCCTTCTCCTGGCTGACCTGCAACAGCTACTGCCCCAAAAAGATCTTGTAGAAGAACTGGCCCAAGAGGCCCAAACGGTGCCGCCTACCGTCCGGGACAAACCAGAGGACTGGGCAATACTGCCACTTACGTAAACGTCTACATAACTCCTGCATAAGAAAGCTAAGAGAATGCGAGGAAAAAGGCTATGTTGGCTGGAAACCATGTGTGGAAAGCAAAGTTGCTAAGCCTGCAACCATTGGATTTCAAAACCTTCATGTGAAATTTCTTGAATATCTTAAGGCAGAGAGAAAAAGTAAAAATACGATTGATTCATGCAGGAATATTTCCTGTAAATTCCTTATCTTTGTCGAAAGGCTTGGCTATACATTTTTAACAGATGTTCCCCTGGAATTAATCCATAAGTTTTTCTGCGACTTGAGAGGCACATGGGACTCTGGAAGCCTTCGAACAGCAGCTTCTGGGCTCAGGTCATTTCTGAACTTTGCAGAAGATGGAGGCAGACTCCTTGCAGCAGTTCCTAATAAACTGTTAAGAAAAAGGGAAATCATCCCCGTATTGACAGAGGAGGAAGAGCAGGCCGTCTGGGATGTGTTAAAAACTGGTGCTGTATCTTTAAGGGACAAAGCGATAATGGTACTGTCGCTACTTACTGGTCTACGCTACTTCCGGCTATTGGTAATGCAATGGCAAGATATATCGTATATGAGCGTCCTAAAACTGATTCGCCATATATGTTTTTATCCTGTTTAGCACCGCATAAGCCACTAAATATCATTCAGGTTGTTATGCCATAGTTAGAAATATATTGTCAATTGCAGGTGTAAGGCTTGGGAATGAACTTAAAGGGACCCGCCTCCTGAGGCACCATGTGGCATCAAAAATGCTGAAAAAGGGGGTTGCCGTACAAACTATTTCATTGACACTCGGACATGTTAATCCAAATTCAGCCGACATTTACCTGACTACTGACGAAAAAAAACTGCGTGACTGTGCATTAACTCTTTCGGCCATCCCCATGAAGGTGGGAGGGCTGCGATGATGAAAAAATCATATGTAAGCAAGCTGGCTCCTTACATGGAGGCTTTTGTGGAATATAAGCATTCTATGAGATGGAAGTATGGAACAGGCGAATTCTATCTCCGTGATTTTGACCGGTACTGTGCAGAAAACGAATCGGAAGACACTTCTTTAAAAGATATAATTAAACGCTGGGCAATCCTCAGGGATAATGAATGTCCAAACACACAACACGTGCGTGTAGCACCTATTCGTGAGTTCGGAAAATACCTTCAGTCGGTGGGATATCCCGGTTCATATATTCTTCCTAAAAAGGTTTGCCAAAAGCAGATCCGGACAATGCCGCATTTTTTCACAGGTGATGAAATCGTAAGATTTTTTAATGCCTGCGACACACTGCACCCCCGCAAGGAAAACATTGTCCGTCATCTTGTTCTCCCTATGCTCTACTGACTTACTATATTGACTACTTGAAAAATCAAATGGGATTGAGCGTCTCTTGGTTCTTTCCAAAAACTGTGAAACTGATTCAAGGGGGGAAATGAAAATTACTTAAAGGAGAATTTTGAACTCGCAAGGTCTATAAACTTTTTCGTGCGTCAGCTCTGGGAATGCGAAATTTTATAGACAATTTAGTAAAAGTATGTTAAACTCAAATAGATGTCACTAACCAACAGGGTGGTAAGAATCATCCGTTAGACCGCTGAAGACGGTTAAATTTTGGTATCATTTTAAAAAATATGCCATGAAGGTTGTTAACCTGCAGAAGCAGGTATAAACTTTCATGGCATTTTAATTTTGGTTAAAGGCTTAACCTTGGCAGGGTCTTTAACCTCCTTAACATATTTCTGCTACCGGGTTTGACATGTACCGGTAGTAGAATAATTCCTCTTTCCGATCGGCGTATGGGGTTGGTAATCCATAAACTAACCTCATACGCCGGGGGTTCTTTTTAAACTTATATTTAATATTTTCAAGGGAGCTCGTCACCCGTATACGCAGTCCCTCTTAGCCTCATTACTTATTCCTGATCCCGATGCCAACCGTAGAAAACTAAAGAATACCATAAACCTTATTACTACAGAACCTGTGGTTAACTCCCTGGAAGGTGGCGGCTGTCTCTATCAAGCCCGTTATTTGTACCGGGAACAAATATGCCGGGAGCAGGAGCCCTCTTTGTTGTCCTTAACGCATGAACACATGGTAGCCTGCCACAGGGCTATACATGTGGATTCGGTTGGCAAAGTCGCGGTTGTTTAGTTAGGGCAATATGCCATTCCTTAAAGAAACAAATTAGCCATGGAGCTTAAAAACTTCACAGGGAGTGGAGTTTTGAACTTCATGGTTTTTTTATTTATTTAAGCTTATTACATGAGAGGAGATGATGAGTTGAACAAGGCGGAAATTATGCGGAAAATTGAGCAGGAAGAAATAGTTATCATTCAAGAAGAGGTAAAAGTAGATTTTGATAATCGCCAGCAATCGCCTATCGGTTTTCAGTGGCATAACCAGCATTATGAGGTTTTGGAAGTATTAACAATGAGCAAGGATTTATGGGAAAATCTAAACTATCTGGTATTAACAAATAAAGGGGTTTTTAATCTGATATTGGTAAAAGATTATAAACAGTTAACTATTTCTAAGAGTAAGTGGGTATTGAATTACAAAGTTTTGGAGGATGTTAAAGGTGAAAATCAACAGTTGGGAGGTAATTTTATGCTAACCACGGTTGAATTTAAGGACGTGGTTAGCTATCACGGCCACTTTTGTCCGGAACTGGCAATCGGTTGCCGGGTGGGTTTAATAGCCCGCAGGGAACTGGGAATTAATAAACAAAATTGCGGTGGTTTTTGGGGAATTTCTGAAAATATGTCTTCGGCAATAGATGCCGTTCAGTATTTGACTGGCTGTACAATAGGCAATAAGAACTTTATTGCTTATGACCACGGTAAGCACGTTTATTACTTTATGAAAATTTCAAGGGAACAAAGGCATCAAGAGGCACTTCGCATAGCTTTGACAAGCCCGGTAATTAATATACAATTCGAGCCGGACATTGAGGAGAAAATTGTTTCCGGCAGGGCGAGCCGGCAGGAAATCAATAAATACCGGGATAAAATCAATGTGTCGGTGCAAAAGGTTTTAAGCCTCCCTGAAGATTCATTATTTAGAAAGACGATAACTGTTTTAGAATGTCCGGCTGAACCGTTTACTGAGAAATACGTAAATTGTGCTTTATGTAAGGAAATTGTAGCGCTCAACAAAACCGAATCGACCGAATTGGGACCTATTTGTTTTTTGTGTGCATATCCAGAGAAGAGGGTTAATGTTGTTATCCAGTGAAAGCAGATCATTAACGGCAAGGCCATGGTGCCGTTAAGATTTATAAGCGAAGCGCTGGGAGCAAGCGTGGAGTGGGACGGGAACACCCAAACCGCTCGTATTATCGTAAATTAATTTTTAAAATTATAGAAGGATTTTACTGTCGGACAATCGAATTACTTAATTAAAGCAAACCGGGGTGACCGGAGTCATCCATTAAAGCTGGTTGCCGGGCAAAAGTAAGCTGGTAATTAGCTTTATTAAAATTTTAAGCTTGGAAAATGAAAACCATGAAGGTTTCTACTCCTCCGGAGAGGGTTCCTTCATGGTTTTCTTTTTTAAATACGCAGGTAAAAGAGGAGGGTAATTTTGCAGCTGTTTTCCGGGTGGTTGAAATTTTTACATGGTTAAAACTCAACACGGGAGGTGGCATAATGCCAAGGAAACACTTATTAATTATTTTGGTGCTGGTTATTTCCGCAAGTCTGCTTTTATTTGGTTGCGGATCGGATCAAACCAGGGACGACCAAAATGCCGGTGTTGCAAGTGAAGAACAGGGACAGGTGGATGTCATTCGGCTGGAAGGGGGAGATTGGGGTTACCCGAGTCCTTATGCCCATTATCCCAGGGGTCCGGGAGGATTTAAAATGGCCCTGATTTTTGACGGCCTCTTGGAACGGGGCGAAAAGGGACTCATCCCCTGGCTGGCTGAAAAATATGAAATAAAAGATAACGGCAAGCAATATCTCTTTACCATTCGCGACGGTGTCAAGTGGCATGACGGAAAACCATTTACTGCGGAAGATGTCAAGTTCACCTTTGAATATGCAAGCAAGCACCCCATGGTATGGTCTGATATCGGCAGTGATGATATTGAAAAAGTAGAATCGGTGGGGGACCGCCAGGTCCTGGTAACCGTTTCGGAGCCCAATGCCTCAATGCTTTATAACCTGGGCCAGACCCGCATTATTCCCAAACATATTTGGGAAAACGTTGATCATCCCAAGGAATTTACCGGGCCGGAAGCAGTCACCGGCACCGGCCCTTACCGCCTGACGGATTACAACAAGGAGCATGGCACCTACCGCTTTGAGGCTTTTGGTGATTTCTGGGGGCCTGTGCAGAAAGTTAAAGTTATTGAATTTATTCCGGTCAGCGAACCGGTTCTGGCTTTTGAAAAAGGGGAAATTGACCTGACAGGCGTTAGCCCGGACGTGTTGCCCCGCTTCCAAAACAACCCGGCATACAAAGTTGTACAAAGCCCGGGGTTCTGGGGATATCGTTTACTGTTTAATATGGGCGATTACCCCGTTTTGCGCCATAAGGAGCTGAGGCAAGCCATCAGTTACGCCATTGACGCCCAAGAATTAATTAACAAAGTGGAACGTGGGGCTGCCGTTCCCGGCAGTGCGGGAATCCTGCCTCCCGACCACGTAATGTATAACTCCAATGTCAAGCAATATAACCTTAACTTAAAGAAAGCGAAAGATCTGCTGGCGAGATTAGGTTATGACAGGTTGGATGAAAAAGGCATTTGTCAAAACAAAGACGGTAAAAAGCTTTCCTTTACTTTGTCTGTTCCCGACAGAGCAGTCAGGATGGCGGAAGTATTACAAGAGCAATTGGCTAAAGCAGGCATTGAGATAAAAGTGCAAAGTGCAGACACCAAAACCCATGACGCCCGCGTGCGCAACAATGAGTACCAGCTGGCCGTACTCGGGCATGGAGGATGGGGCAATGACCCGGATTACTTGCGCGAAAGGTTCGGCGGTCTCTTCAAGGGAGGTATTTCACCTTCCGCTTCGGGACTGCAGGGATATAATAACCAGGAATTAAACGACTTACTGGAAAAACAGTGTCTGGAAATGGATGAGCAAAAACGCAAGCAGTTAATCTTTAAAATTCAAGAAATCCTGGCCGAAGATGTACCGGAAATACCCCTTTATTATACTACCGGTTACAGCGTATACAGGCCGGATAAATATGACGGGTGGATGTTCATGTTTGACCACCATAGTTTAACGCACAGTAAACTGTCTTACCTGGAAAGGGATTGATCTCAATTGAACAAGAAGAGGGTCACCAGGCTAGCAGAATATTTTTTCACTGTTTGGGTCATAGTGACCCTCAACTTTTTACTTCCCCGGGCTATGCCCGGCGATCCCTTTTTGTACCTGTCTTCGGACGTGGGTGAAGAGGTGATTTTTTCAGAAGAGCAGAGGCAGTATTACCTGGCATACTACGGGCTGGACCGGCCCGTCGGCGGGCAGTACCTGTCTTACATGTCCGAGTTGTTACGGGGGAATTTGGGGCACAGCTTGTACTACAATGAACCGGTTAGCCATATCATTTTGCGCCGGTTGGCGTGGACTTTTTTCCTGGTAATAGCGGCAGTGATTTTAAGTACTTTCATTGGCACTGTTTTAGGTAGTATATCCGCCTGGTACCGGGAGAAATGGCTGGATAAATTTCTGTTTTTTAATTTGATTATTATGTCGGAGATACCGGCCTTTCTCTTGGGTCTCGTTTTACTCTTTAGCTTTGCCGCGGGGTTGGGTTTATTCCCCCTGTCGGGGGCGATGACCCATTTTGCCGGTTACGAGAACTGGTGGGAAAAAGTATTGGATATTTTGCACCATGCTTTCCTGCCTGTGATCGCCTTGACCATTGCGCGGACGGGCGGTATGTACTTGCTTTCCAGAAACAGTGTTATCACCGTATTGGAAAAGGATTACCTGCGTACCGCTCGGGCAAAAGGACTTTCTGAAAAACGCGTTATTTTCCGCCATGTTTTAAGAAACGCCATGCTTCCCATAGTGACCCGCGTGTTTTTAAGTCTTGGTTCCCTTGTAGGTGGCGCAATCCTGGTGGAAAATGTTTTTGCCTACCCGGGGTTGGGGCATTTAATGAGGGAAGCGGTTATGGTCCGGGATTACCCGCTTATTCAGGGGATTTTTTTGGTGGTTACTATATGCGTATTACTGGCCAATTTTATTGCCGATTTCATTTACGGGAAACTTGACCCGAGAGTCAATGACTACAGCGAGACATATGGAGGGTAATTGTGGCCGGAGTACTCAAATTGTTACTAAAGCCGATCAAAACAATTAAAAAATTCTCCTTGCTGGGAAAAACAAGCTTTATCGTAATTTTACTCATCCTTTTGGTAGCTATCTTTGCCCCTTGTATATCAATACATCCCTACAATGTCTCCTCGGGACCGCCTCTTTCTCCGCCGGGAGGGGAACACCCGTTGGGTACCGACGAACTGGGCATTGACCTCTGGGCCCAGATATGTTACGGGGCCAGGGTCAGCTTGCTGGTGGGTTTTCTTACCGCCCTGCTGGCAGCCCTGGGGGGCGGTTTGATCGGCATTGTTTCGGGGTACCTGGGCGGGTGGACCGATAAGATTTTAATGAGAATAATTGATATTATGATTGTGTTGCCGGACTTGCCGGTAATGATTGTGATGGCGGCTTTTTTCGGCCCCAGCCTTTTAAATATCATTTTGGTACTGGCCCTGTTTTCCTGGGTTTTTCCGGCCCGGATTGTACGTTCCCAGGTATTAATGTTAAAGGAACAAGGTTATATCAAATCGGCGGAGACATACGGCGCCGGCGCCTGGTATTTGATTCACAGGCACTTTCTCCCGGAAGTTTTCCCTTTGGTGGCAGTAAATATGGTCAGGCTTACAGGGAGGGCGGTTGTAGCCGAAGCAGGACTTTCATTTCTGGGATTGGGGGACCCTACCTCCAAAAGCTGGGGCTTAATCATGCACCATGCCATCAATTTTGCAGGAATATACTTTACTCCTTTTTGGAAGTGGTGGCTGCTCTACCCGTGGCTGGCATTGACTTTAATGGTAATTTCCCTGGCTTTTATCAGCCGTGAGCTGGAAAAAATGGCTGACCCGCGTATGGGAAGGTAAACGCTTGTTCTTGAGGGGTGATATACTTTGACCGCTGACGGAAAGTATTTACTGGAAATAAAAGATTTGTCCGTTACTTACCGCGCCGTACACTCGCCGGTAAAGGCCGTCGACGGCGTATCCCTGCAGCTCCGAAAAGGAGAGAGCCTGGGGATTATCGGGGAATCCGGGTGTGGGAAAAGTACCCTGGCCCTGGGGATAATGGGTCTTATTAAACAAGGTAGCATTGAGGGGGAGATTTATTATAAAGACCAAAAGCTAACCGGCTTACCGGAGAAAAAACTTAAAAAGTACCGGTGGAAAGATATTGCCCTGGTATTCCAGAACTCCCTGGAAGTGCTTAATCCCGTACTTAACATTAAAGAGCAGATAGGAGAGCCCTTGAAAACTCATTACAATCTTTCTCCCCCGGAGATTGACCAAAAGGTAGTAAAACTTTTGGAAATGGTAGGCCTAAATCCGAAGTGGCGGCACTATTACCCACACCAGTTATCGGGGGGGATGAGGCAGCGGGTGTTGTTGGCTATGGCCTTATCGTGCGACCCGGAGTTATTAATAGTTGACGAGCCTACCACGTCTTTGGACCCTTTAAGTAAAAATGAAATTGTGCGGTTACTGCAAAAATTACAAAAAAAATTGGGCTTTGCTTTGGTCTTAATATCACATGATTTGGGGGTAATTAAAAAACTTACCTCCAGGGTTATGGCCATGTATTGCGGGCAAGTAATCGAGGCGGGAATTACTTCGGAAGTGCTCAAAAACCCCATGCATTGTTATACCCGCGGCCTGTTGAATTCTTCCCCCAATCTTTTTAAATATAAGGACCTGTGGGGGATTGACGGGGAACCTTCTTCAGGGAATTCTGTAAAAGGCTGCGCTTTTTATCCCAGGTGTTGCCAGGGGGAAGAAAGCTGCAGTCAAACCAGACCTCTCCTCAAGTATGTAGCCCTTGAGCGTATGGTGGCCTGTCATAAGGGGGGTATTGAAACTTTTCTCAGGGCTGAAGGTATCCGAAAGACATATAAGCTGAAAAATATGGAAATTGAGGCGGTAAAAGATGTCAGCCTGGAAATAAGAAGCGGTGAAGTGGTGGCCCTGGTAGGAGAGTCCGGTTCCGGCAAGTCTACCCTGGCCCACATTCTGGCGGGGGTTTTGCCGGCTGAAGCGGGCCGGGTATTTTACAGGAATAAAAAGGTGGAGGGAAGATGGGCCACTAAAATGATCGGGGGTATGCAGATTATCTTCCAGGACCCGTTTTCCGCCACCAGTCACCGGATGAAGGTTTTAGATGTGGTTAAAGAGCCGCTGGACATAATTAAGCGGGGCAGTAAACAAGAAAGGGAAGAAGAAGCGGTAAAAGCTTTACAGACAGTACAACTGCCCGTTTCCCCCGAATTCTTGGATCGTTATTGCCACGGTTTAAGCGGGGGACAGCGCCAGCGGCTGGCAATCGCGCGCGCCCTGGTAACAAAACCGAAATTATTGATTGCAGACGAAGTAACCTCAATGCTGGACCCTTCAACCCAGGCCAACCTTTTAAGGGAGCTTAAAGGGCTGCAAAACAGGCATGGCTTTGCCCTGTTATATATTACCCACGATTTGCATCTGGCCCGGAAAGTGGCCGATAAAGTTTATGTTATGTATAAAGGTGAAATTGTGGAAAATGGTGTGTCCTTTGAAATATTTGAAAGCCCGAAACATATTTATACAAAACAACTATTGAAGGATGTCCTGAGCGTATCACGTGATGCGCCAGGCTCATAAATACACCAGTTGGCGTGTCCTTGAAGAATTATTTGCCGCCAATATACTGCATCATTGAAACATCCAGGTGGAGTACCCGGTTCAACTGGAACTGTATTTATTTAAAAATATCTTTTAACTGTATTTCCAATCCCGATAAAAGTGGTGAAACTAAAATTACCTCTGCATCATAAGATTGAAATAGGTTCCAGTTCTTTTCGCCAGGGGTGAAAACCTCAATAACCTTATAATCTGGATCAACAATCCAATATTCTTTTACTCCATGTTTATAATACAGTCTGCTTTTTTTCACTCTATCCCATTTACCTGTTGATGGTGACAGTATTTCAATTACTAAATCCGGTGCACCCTTTATGTAATTATCCGTAATAATATCCAGGCGTTCTTTAGAAATAAACATTATATCCGGTTGTGGTTTGTCTTTTTCTGTTAGTAAAACATCAGTTGGTGCATACAATAGTTCACCAAGATTATTTTTGTCAATATAACTTATAGGTAAACGGCTTATATCATGTAATCAGCAACATCACCGGGAATTATGTGATAGATAAAGAAGAAAAGTTTCAAAAGGGTACCCGGAAAGATTACCCGGATGCCGCGAAGGCCACCTTTTACAACCAATTTGCCCAGGTTATTGTACCGGTGGGGCACGACCTGGAAGGTATCCCCCAAAAAGCGGACATACAGCTGGAAATACAGCCGGAGACATGGAAACATTGGCGGCTGGGAGATGAAATTAATTTCCGGGTCTTTTTCCGCGGCGAGCCCCTGGATGGTACAGCGGTGGACGTGGCCTGCAACGGCCCCGGCGGGTACCGGCAGTGGCAGGAAATGACGGGAGATGACGGGTGGCTCACCCTGCGGGCCAAGGAGCCCGGCCGGTACCTGCTGATTGCCCGCCACCGGGTGCCCGAAGGGGAAGAAGGGGTCTACGACGAGCTTTCGCTGACCGCCACCTTCGCGTTTATGGTAACAAAATAAAAAGCACTTAACGGCACGGTACCGGCGGTGGGCAATACATTGGAAATAGTGCCCCATGGCGAATTATACCAGGCAGCGGGCGACACCCTGCAGGTAAAGCTATTGCATAAGGGTGAGGCTTTGACCGGGGTCATTCATCTAGCAGTATTATTTTTCTATTGGTTTATTCCGAAGGTGGAGATGAGGGGTGCAGGTTATTTTAGAAGTGCTACCTGATGTTCTGAAGTTATGGATAAATGTGTTACCTTCCATGCTGCTGGGTTGCTTTCTTGGCAATTTATTTCATAATACTGCTTTCTTGCATCGTTTAGGCCAGGGAATGCGCCCCCTGGCACGGCTGGGAAATTTACCCGCAGGTTGTGCTACATCCCTTACTCTATGCATGGTTAACCGCATTGCTGCCTATACCATGCTGGCCGAGTTAAAAAATACCGGACTAATAAGGGCGTGGGATGTGGTGGTTGCTTTTTTGGTTTCCGCCCTTCCCACCAGCTTATACTTTATTGCCTTTTTCATTGGCCCGGTAGTCATTTCCTCTCTGGGGTGGCATACAGGAGTAACATATTTATCCATTTACCTTGGCATTAACATTATAGTGAGCGGTGTAGGAATGTTAATGGGCAAGTTTCTTTTGCCTTTGCCGGAGCAAGGCAAGGAAGAAGCTGGACCAAGCCGGGAAACGGTTCGGGAACCGTGGCGGGAAAAATTTATTATGGCGGTGCGCCGGACTCTTCCGGCTTTTCGCCGCCTTGCTCTGGTCTTTATACCCGTTACCCTGGTGGTATCTATCCTGTTACACACTCCGCTGATGGATCAAATAATGCATAAGGTTGACCCGGCTTTAAACTACCTGGGTTTGCCGGGGGTTACTATTATTGTAATTACCACCGGCGTGATGAGCATGGTTGCCGGCATCGGTACCCTGGGTCCGATCCTGCAGGCCGGATTGGTAACTCCTTGTGAGGCAATTACCACGCTATTAATTACCTCGGTACTGCACTACCTTTATGAATTTTGGAGCGGGGGTTTGCCTACTAATATTTCCATTTTTGGCCCCAGGTTAGGGAGCAAGGTAAGCCTGGCAGCGTTATTGGTGCGAGAATCTGCTACTTGCCTCGCTCTTGGATTGATAGTATTGTTAACATAAGCATGCATGTAATGCTATTTATTGATCGGGGGAGGCTTTTTTGTTTTGAAAGCGTTTACTTTTGCTTTGTTAACAATGGTATTCTGGGGTCTCGCACCGGTTTTTGCCAAAATAGGCTTGATTAAAACGGACCCCTTTATTGGTTTGGCATTGCGAACCTTTGTAATCAGTGGAATTATTCTCTTATACGGTATCCTGACGGGGAAACTGGGAGGGTTGGCGCAATTAGATTTCAGGTCGGCTGCTTTTCTTGCAGGAGAAGGTATTTTTGCTTCTCTATTAGGTCACCTTGCTTATTACCATGCTTTAAAACTGGACGAAACGTCTCGTATTGTCCCCATTGTTGCCGCGTTTCCGTTGGTGACGGTAGCAGTGGCGCTGTTGTTTTTAGGAGAAAAGTTTAACTGGTATAAGCTCTTAGGAACTCTTTTCATTATTGCAGGTATTTTATTGATAAAAAAATAATTTATTTCAAAATTTTAAGTTCCTACTTTAGGAAGATGTTCGAAAAGTCCGCGCGAGATTCACGTCGCTAGTTGCACTGTTCCTCAAAGCCTTCGCTGTCTTGATGGGTGCCAGGTGTTGAAATGTTGAAAATCGAAGATTTTTCAACATTTCAACACCTGGCACCAACCTAAAACTATATATAAAGAAATAAGGAGAACGTTACATGGATACAAATACAGGGATTTTTCTTAAAAGAGTGGGATATAGTAATATCCAACCCACCACGGAATTTACCTTTAAAATGATTAAAGATGTTTATGGTAGGGGGATTAACCCTGTTTGGGACCACGACCTGCTTAATTTTAAAGAGGTATATATCAACACGCAAGGAAATTCCTTTTGGGCCGCTTTTACTGAAGATGATCAAATCGTCGGAACCCTGGCCGTGCGCCGGTATGATGGTCGAATTCAGGCTCTGGAGGGGTATTATGATTTAAAAGCGACGGCAGAGTTGGTCAAATGTTTTGTCAATAAGAGATACCGGAGAGCCGGTATTGGTTCCTTGTTATTTAAAGAGGCTGAACAGTTTTGCAAGAGGTCTGGATATAAGCTAATTTATCTGCATACTCATATGCATTTGCCGGGTGCTTTTGAATTCTGGCAGTCACAAGGATTTAAGGTCAGATTGGATGAGGGTGGTCCCGGGCAAACTGTGCATATGGAAAAGATTCTTTAAATTTAAGAATTGGCCATGAAAACCTGGCGTCTTGTTTAAGCAAGGCAAAGGTTTTCATGGTTTTTTGTTTTATTTTTCATCGAAATGTTCTCATGGCCGAACCGAAAAAATTTTACAATAATTTTAATAGTAAAGCAGGAATTATAAATTGAGCAAAGAATAAATAAATATAAATTTAGGGTAACGGCGGAAAGAATCCGGTATAAATTAAATCGATTGACAATATTGGCAATATAAAATATTAATACAGCCACGAAGGCTGAATGCACTGCAGAAGTGGTGTGTTAGCTTTGGTGGCTTTTTCTGTTGCCGGAAAAGTCCTTTTAAATTAAAAAAACAGCCTCACTTTAATCAGAATTGCCGATTAGGCGAACATGCCAAACGTTAAAATCAAGCCCGGCCGGGGAAGAAATACACTTAATCAAGTATTAGGGGTAAAATCACCACTTTCAAGGAGGACGCAGAATTCATCTTACTGGTTGTCCAGTGAGGGTTGTCCGGCTTGGAGGGAAGGTGTTTTACCGAGATCTATTATACGAAGGAGGTTATGGAATTGGATGATTGGCAAAAAGTAATCAACTTTCACGGTCATGCCTGCTGTATCCTGGCCATTGGTTACCGGGCTGCGAAGTTGGCCTTGTCATTGTTGGAAGAAGCTTCGGAAAAGGGTGAGCAGCCGGTAGCTTTGGTAGAAACGGTAGATTGCAGCACGGATGCCGTTCAGGTGCTTACCGGTTGTACTTTTGGAGGTAGACGTTTAAAAGTGAAGGAGACCGGTAAATATGCCTTTTCCTTGGGTTATCCCTCTACAGACGGGGCCGTGCGAGTAGTGTTGAGGCCCGGGGTGCTTTCCCGTTTGGGAGAGCCTTTCCTGAAACTGATGGAAAAGGTAGCCAACGGTGAGGCCGGTGTTGAAGAAAAGGAGCAGTTTTATAATCACCAAGCCGGTCTTATGCAATATATCCTCAATGCACCTTCTGAAGAGTTGTTTAATGTACAGAAAGTCAAGCTAAGTCCGATGCCTGCCGGGTTTATGTTTCAATTCACTTGTTGCGATAACTGCCGCGAAGAATTTTTAAGCGCTCGCGCTCAACGTATAAACGGTAAGGTCCTTTGTCCAGTGTGCTCGGGGATGGTGTAGCTTTTGGGGAGAGTTGCCGGTAATTATGAAACAATTTTTGATTAAACGCCTGTTTTATCTTATCCCCGTTATCTTTGGAGTATCAATAATTACCTTTGGACTTATTAACCTGGCTCCCGGGGACCCGGCGGAGATTATTTTAAGATCCAGCGGGGTGGAACCCACCATGGAGGCGGTGGCTGCGCTGCGCGAAGAACTGGGTCTTAACGATCCCGTATATATACAATACGGTCGTTGGGTTCTGGATGTGCTTCACCTGGACCTGGGTGAGTCTTACCGCACCGGCCGGCCGGTGACGGAGGAAATCCTTTATCGTTTCCCGGCCACCCTGGAGCTGACCGTGGCAGCAATATTTTTTATGCTTTTGGTGTCGATGCCCTCGGGAATTCTGGCGGCGCTGCACCGCCATGCTTTTGTTGATCACCTTAGCCGGATTTGGGCCCTGGTCGGTGCTTCCCTGCCGGGTTTTTGGTTGGGACTCCTGCTGATTTACTATTTTTCCGTAAAACTGGGGATTTTCCCGGTGATGGGCCGTGGAGGGCTTGAACACCTGGTACTTCCGGCGGTAACCTTGGGTTTCGGGATGGCGGCCACCTATGCCCGCCTGCTGCGGGCAAGCATGCTGGAGGTTCTGGGGCAGGATTATATAAAGGTGGCCCGGGCCAGGGGTCTAAAAGAAAAGCTGATTGTGGGCCGGCATGCTCTCAAGAATGCCCTACTGCCGGTGGTGACCGCTTTCGGGATGAGTTTTGGCCATTTACTGGGTGGAGCGGTGATCGTGGAAACTATATTTGCCTGGCCGGGGGTGGGCAAATTTTTTGTCGACTCCATTTTCAACCGGGATTATCCCGTTATCCAGGGCTATGCGCTGTTTATGGCCGTTGTGTTTGTAATAGTTAATTTACTGGTTGATATCACTTACGTTTTTCTGGACCCGCGCATCCGCCTGGAAAAGGGCAGTCAAACATGATTTGATTTGAGAACATATGTCCAAGAGGGAGTTTCGATGTCTGGATTTATTAACAGGGGTGGTACTGGTGCTTGAAAGTATAGAAGCGGGAACGGAAAAAAGGGTAAAGGCCGGGATGAAGTCCTTTACTTTTGGAACGGGTGAAAGATTCATCATTTCGCCCATTTATCGCCTGGCCCGGGATAAAATGGCCCTTATAGGTCTTGGCATAATTATTGTTATTGTTGCTGTGGGTATATTTGCACCCTACCTGGCCCCCCATGACCCGGTGCAAGTGGACCTTAACCAAAAGCTGGCCCGTCCTTCCGCAACGTACCCTCTGGGTACCGACCACCTGGGCCGCTGCATCCTATCCCGTTTAATATACGGAACGCGGGTTTCTCTATCCACTGCAATGCTTGTATTAACGGTCATTATATTCATTAGCGTTCCTGCCGGCACCATTTCAGGCTATGTTGGGGGAAGGCTGGATAATATCGTCATGCGGGTTATCGATATCCTTCTGGCTTTCCCCGGTTTGGTTCTGGCCCTGGTTGTTGCCGGTATGCTGGGACCGGGACTGCTTAATGTGATGATTGCCCTGGGCGCAGTCTGGTGGGTGGGATATGCCAGGATTATCCGGGGGATGGTTCTTTCGGTCAAGGAAAAAGAGTTCATCCTGGCCGCCAGGTCTTGCGGTACTTCCAACAGTAAAATTATTTTCCGGCATATCTTGCCGAATGTTCTATCACCGGTGATTGTACTGGCAACCCTTGATATGGGGAGTTTAATTTTGGCCATTTCCGGGCTTTCCTTTCTGGGGCTGGGCGCCCAGCCCCCCGTCCCGGAGTGGGGGGCCATGCTCAATGACGGCAGGCCCTACATGCAGGTGGCGCCGCATCTGATGCTTTTCCCGGGTCTGGCGATCATGCTGGTGGTACTGGCTTTTAACTTACTGGGTGACGGTTTGCGCGATGCTTTTGATCCAAAGGGCATAATGCGCGTATAAAAGTTTCTTCTGTAACTGGTTTAGCCAAGCGGAGGTGTTGGTACTATTTCCTGTAAAACTATATTAAACGTAAGGAATTTATGTACTTATTTTTATACCCGGCAGGGAGTGGTCAAGGCTGTAAACGGCGTTAGTTTTGATGTTAAATCGGGCAGGACCCTGGCAATTGTCGGAGAGAGCGGTTCGGGTAAGACCGTTACCGTCCTGTCGCTTCTCGGTTTGATCGACCCGCCGGGTAAAATTGTGAGCGGTGAAATTTACCTGGACGGGCGTAATTTGCTTGGTCTTTCCCGGGAAGAACTGCGACGGTTGCGCGGTAAAGATATGGCGCTGGTTTTCCAGGACCCCATGACCTCGTTAAACCCGGTTTTCACCATCGGAACTCAGATCACTGAAACCTTGATTTGTCATATGGGAATAGCCGGGGCAGAAGCAAAGATAGAAGCCATCGAGATGTTAAAAAGGGTCGGGTTGCCCCATCCCGAGAAAATAATAAAGCGTTACCCCTTTCAGTTAAGCGGCGGGCAGCGGCAGCGGGTAATGATTGCCCTGGCTCTTTCCATGAACCCCAGGGTTTTGATTGCCGATGAGCCCACCACTGCCCTGGATGTAACGGTCCAGGCGCAAATTCTTTATGAAATGCGGCAGCTGATCAAGGACTGCCGGGCCGGGGTTATTCTCATTACCCATGATCTGGGAGTGGTGGCCGAGCTGGCGGACGAGGTGGCGGTGATGTATGCCGGTTCCATTGTGGAATACGGCGATGTATATGAAATTTTTGACAACCCCCTGCACCCTTATACTAAGGCGCTGCTCAAATCCATACCCCGTTTGGGAACGAAAGATGAAGTGTTAAGACCGGTTCTAGGGCAACCGCCGAGTCTTATTGATCTTCCCGGGCGATGCGCCTTCTTGCCCCGTTGCGAGCACGGAGCCGGAGGGTGCCGGGCCGGTGTACCTTCGCTGGAAGAAATTATCCCGGGCCATGCGGTGGCATGCCACCGGGTAATTACGGCCAAACCGGAGGAGGTAACACTGCGTGCGCTTGCTTGAGGTAGACGATCTGGAAAAATATTACCGGACAAGGGGAGGACTGTTCTCGAGCGGCAGGGAGAAGGTTCACGCGGTGGATGGTATATCCTTTACCATGGACAGGGAAGAAACTCTTGGTCTGGTCGGAGAGAGCGGGTGCGGGAAGAGCACCTTGGCGCGACTGGTAGCGAGGCTGGAAGAGCCGGACGGCGGGAGGGTTATATTTGCAGGAAAAGACATAACAGAGCTGTCCGAAAAAGAATTGCAGGAGTTAAGATGTGAAATGCAGGTTATTTTTCAGGATACCTATTCTTCCCTTAATCCCCGTTTGACAGTGAGTTCTATCATCGGTGAACCTTTGGCCAATTTTCACGTGGGAACAAGGAAGGAGCAAAAAGAAAGGGTGCAGGAGCTCCTGGAAACCGTTGGCTTGAATCCCGAGCACGCAACGAGGTATCCTCACGAATTCAGTGGCGGCCAGCGCCAGCGTATCGGCATTGCCAGGGCTTTGGCCCTGCGGCCGAAGCTGGTGATATGCGACGAGCCGGTTTCCAACCTGGATGTTTCCATTCAAGCGCAAATTTTGAACTTACTAAAAAAACTCAAGCAGGAATTCGGACTTTCATACTTGTTCATCTCCCATGACCTGGCAGTGATCAGCTACATTAGCGACCGGGTGGCGGTGATGTACCTGGGAAAGATTGTGGAGGTTCTGAAAAGCCGGGATTTAGCCACAGAGGCCTGTCACCCTTATACACTGGCTTTGCTGGCTGCGGTGCCGGTGTCCGATCCGCGGCTCAGGGAGGGTAAGGAGTTAATTGTTAAGGGTGAGCCTCCCGACCCGGTTAACCCGCCTGCGGGCTGCCGTTTTCACCCCCGCTGTCCATGGGCGGAGGAAAAATGCCGGCGGGAGGAACCGGTACTGAAATCTGTAAAAGCAGGACACCAGGTGGCCTGCCATTTTGAAGGTATTACCATGAGAGGTTGCGGTTCGGGGTGATCGCTTGCATACGGTTACGTTGATTAAAAGACAAGTAAAATGATTCATTATGAAAAAGAGGGGTTATAGACAACGAAGCTAAGGAATTATTTTATCATATTTACAACAATTGGAATGTTGTTGCTGTCAATGGCGGGCTGCGGTCAAAAGGCTGTTGAAATAGCTGGAACCAAAGAAGAAACCGAAAAGAAAACAATAGCTATCGGCGTAACTTTTGCTCCTGGCAACCTGGACCCTGCCCAGAATTATAACGGCTGGTATGTAGTAACATACGGCATAGGTGAAGCTCTGGTAAAGACAGGAAAGGATATGAAGTTAGAACCATGGCTTACCGGTTCTTCTGGAAACCATTCAGGGTCAGCTAAAGGAGATTGGCATCAAGATAGACATTGTTACCATGGAAAAAGTTAGTAATAAACTTAAAGAAGGAGACTTTGATGCCAGTATTTACAGTCTGAACACTGCTACTACCGGTGACCCGCAATATCTATTGGAGGTAATGTTTAGAACCGGGGCAAGTTCAAACTTCGGTAAATACAGTAATTCGGAGCTTGATGCCTTGGCAGATAGATTACAAACTACTTTTGATACTCAGGAAAGAAATTGTATTGCTAAACAAGCTCAACAAGTGATACTGGATGACGCGGCCTTTGCCTTCTTAGTCTATCCTAAAAGAAATGTAGTCATTAATAATAAGGTAAAGGGAATTGAGGTATTCCCATCCGAGTATTATCTACTAAACTCGGATGTAACTGTAAGATCTAATATAAGGTAATTAAATTTTTAAAGGAAAGATAAATGTTGCGCGATATATAGATTTCGAGTAAAAACGAAACCATGAAGGTTTTGCTCCTCAGAAGAGGGGTCCTTCATGGTTTTCTTTTCGGATGGGTTTTTGTTTTTTGGCAGCTTGTATTAATAAGTTTGAAGGAGGGATAAAAATTATTGTACGAAAAAGAGTGAAAAACTTACCGTCCACAAAGGACTTGGTGATTACGATTAATAACGCCGTGGTTTCTTACCGGGAAGATGTAGCCTTAAGGGGTGTTTCTTTATCAGTTAAAAAAGGTGAACTGGTTGGTATTATAGGGCCAAATGGTGCCGGGAAAACAACCATCCTCACTCTGGTTAACGGGTTGGGAAAACTGCTCAAGGGACAAGTGCAGGTGCTGGGCTGTATGTTAAATAACGGCTGTCCGTCTTATTTACGCAGGCGCATCGGCTATGTACCTCAAATACACAATATTGACCCCCGGATGCCGGTAAACGCCAGGGAAGTGGTTATGATGGGGCGTTACGGGCGACTCGGCCTGTTGCGCCGGCCTGGTATTCTCGACCGGCAGGTGGTTGAGAGCTTGCTGAGTTTGGTAGGCATGAGCCACCTGGCCACCCGCCCCATCGGCCACCTTTCGGGCGGTGAGCAGCAGCGGGTGGCCATAGCCCGCGCTCTGGCTCAGGAGCCGGATATCCTGCTGCTGGACGAACCTACCACGGGTCTGGACCGCCGGGCACGGGTAGAGATAATGGCCCTGGTAAACGAAATCCACCGCTCCCGCAACCTGACTACTTTGATGGTAACTCATGAACTAAAGACAGCTTCGGCAATTTGCAACCGGCTGGTTTTGATGAAAGAAGGGCGTATTTGGTCCCAGGGTAAACCGGAAGACGTATTGCAGGAAGAAGTTTTGGATCTTTTATACGGCGATGAAAACAGAGTGGTAAATTATTTTTAGAGCTATTTGCTTTGCTAAAAGCTACCGTCTTGAAGTTGATGAATTCGTAGGGAGGTTAAAAAACTGGATCTTTCTATTTTTATATACCCGTTCATGCAAAGTGCTATTCTGGCCGGTCTGTTGGGCGGTGTAGCTTGTTCTCTTATCGGTGTATTTGTCGTGACTATGAATCTTTCCTTTATTGGGGTGGCTATCGCCCATGCTGCCTTTGCCGGTGCTCTTTGCGGGGCCTGGCTGGGTTTTAGCCCACAAGCCGGGGCCTTTGTTTTTAGCTTGGTGGCTGTGGCGGTCATTGGCCCGCTTGCCGACCGGGGAGAGTTTAATCCCGATACGCCCATCGGCATTATCTTTTCATTAACCATGGGGCTGGCTTTCTTGTTTATGGGCCTTTTGCCCGGCCCCAAAACCGAGGCCTTGGAACTTTTGTGGGGAAGCATACTTACGGTGAGCAATTTTGATCTTGTTTTGCTGGTCATCGTGGCTGTAATTGTCTTAATGCTGGTAACGCTCTTTTTTAAAGAAATTCAGGCTGTTATATTCCACCGGGAAGCTGCCCTGGCCGTTGGTATTCCGGCCAACCTGATTTTTTATTCCATGTTATTTTTAACCGGCTCGGTAATTACCGCATCTTTGCGCAGTATAGGCGGCTTGCTTATTTTTAATTTAATCCTTAACCCCGCTGCTGCGGCCTACCAGCTTACCTACAGTTTGCGGATAATGTTTATTTTATCTGCCTTATTTGGCGTCCTTTCCACCTGGCTGGGGCTCTTAATTTCATATTTATTCAACACACCCAGCGGCGCTACCATCGTGCTTGTTTCAACGGTTATTTTTATAATAGCAGCTGCTTTTTCTCCCAAGCGCAAAGTAAAAAAATGGAAGAATGAATTGGGTTAACACTGAAAAATTAAGGATCATCGTATCAGCCATACATGGAAACAAAACACGGCGTTGTCCTGAACATGCCGCCTTTGCATCGCCGCCAAGTCTGGTCCGAAGCAAGCTGTAGTTGCCGCCGGCACTATGCGCTGGAATGAGCGGGGACAACGTCGTGCATTTCTTAAGCGGGTTAACTGAATATTATTCCGGTGTTATAATCATTCTTTTTTGGCCAAAGCAATAAAACGATCCCGGCCATCCGTTACTCTTACCCCGGAAAAACCGGCTTCTTCCAGCATGGCTTGCATCTCCCCGGCCTCGGGAATCATATCGTTTGCAACCAGGCCCCCGATTTTGCGGTGCCGGTTGTTAATGTAATCCCGGCTGTCTGCGTGGCATATAATTATCATCCCCCCGGGCTTTGTTACTCGAAATAGTTCCCTCAAGGACCCCGGTTTATCGGGGAAATGGGGTACACAGGAGTTACATACCACCGCATCGAAAGTGCCTTCTTCCGCCGGGATGTCCATCACATCGGCGTGGACAAAACGTACACGGCTATCGGAAACCTTGGCCCGGGCGGCCTCCAGCATTTTTTCCGCAATATCCAGGGCCCATACTTCTCCGTTCGGCCCCAACCTTTCCAACAACAGGGGAATCATGATTCCGGTACCGGTTCCCACGTCCAGTATTTTACCTTCCGGTGGCAGGTCAATAGAAAATATAATCTCCCGTAATCTTTCCTTGACATAGGGCGGGTGAATACTATCCCACCTCCCGGCCATGTCGTTAAACCATTTCCGGTATTGTTGGTTCAAGCTTTTCTACCTCCTAATGACCTTTTAGAGCACTTACAAGTAAGTCTACATTTTTTTCCACCGCGCTGCTCCAGGTATCGGTTTTGGGAAAAGCTCCGGGAAAATTGGACAGGGTTACCCGGGCCGCACCCAATTCCCCGGCGATGCCGGCCCCGGTTTCGGGCCCGCTTTGTAAATTATCCACTACCAGTTTTACACCGGACTGCCGGCCCTGTACGACCAGGTTTTGCATCACCTGTGGAGTAAGTTCTTCCGGTCGCCCGTAAGTGGCCACCACATCAAAGCCGGCCCATTTTAAAAACCCCTGTTGCATTTCAGAACAAATCACCTTGACATCGGCTGCGCCGGCAGCATTCAATTTGCCCCGTAATTCTTTATCTTTGGCTTCCACATCCGCAGCTATACGGGCGGCATTTTGTTCATAATATGATTGGTTAGCCGGATCCTTTTCCGCCAGTACGGCAGCTATTTTCTGTACAGCTTCTTTTTGCACCGGCGGTGCCATCCAGTTTCCGGCCACATCCACCGGCATCACGTCCAGTTGCTCGTTATGCACAGAATCGATAAGATCCCGGGTAAACATTTCGCCCTGCCAGGTATGGAGCAAAAATAATTGGGCTGTCGCCAGCTTCTGTACGTCGTCCGGTTTAAGATCAAAATGCCCGGGGCAGGAACCTGGTGGAACAATATTAATCGGCTCTACCTTATCACCGCCCACTTCCTGCACAATATTGTTAATCAGAGAAGTTCCGGTGACCACCTTTAACTTATTGCTTTCTTTGGCCGCACACCCGGCAATTAGTACCAACACCATGAGCAAAGCAATACCCGCTGCCGCCACTCTTTTTTTCATTTTTACTGGGCTTACCTCCTCTTTTTGACATAAAAAGACCACGAAAGTCTACTCCCGCACTTACCGGGTTAGAAACCTTCGTGGTCTCTATTTCGCCATTCGCAAGCTCCCCTGGTTACCTTGCTTCGGCAAGTAGTTTAATAATTTTATTTGACATGTGATAATAAATTCCTGCCGTTTATAAAAATTTTTAAATTATCCCAAGCAAGGCAACCGTTTGCTGGTTTATGGGATATTCATTCTACCACTATTGGCCTGATTATTACTGCTCCCCCAGTAGGGTGGTAAGAATCATCCGTTGGACCGCTGAAAGCGGTCAGATAATGAGTATTACAAACCAGCAAGGTTAGCGATGCCATTTACTGGAACAAAAGAGCCAAAGACTATACCGATTATATAAAAACGAGCGAAAGAATCAGGCGCTATCGCCGGGGTTCTTTTTTAATTCATTTAGGCATAAGTAAAGTATTAGGTACAAACTTCACTTCTTGTTTACAAGGTGTTTAGTTATATATTGGCAAAACAGCTCCAAGTCCTCTAATCTTGTCTGTAATATTTCATGTAGTTCCTGCACAGTTACCTTGTTATATTCATGTACTAAGCGGTTCCGGTAACCGGCCATACCCGCAATTTGATCGGCAAAATCTGCCGGCAATATTTCTTTTTCCTTCAACATAGTAATAACAGACCGGTAATCATGGGGTATTCCTGCCCCGGATTTAACTACTAGATGCCGACCTAAATCAAACAAGGCTTCCAAAGCCTTGCGCAACCTGTTTTCAGCAATATCCTGGGCATCTTCGTTTTTCTGAAATTCTTCCTTTGGTATCTGGGCAAGTTTTTTTAATCTACTAAAAGAAGACCGAATGATCCCCAATCTTTCGGCTATCAACTGGTGATTATACAAATAAATTTCCCTCCATTAACTCCTCATAAAACTCCCGGTGGGCAGCTTTGAGGTGATACATAAAATCAAGATATTCCCTGGTTACGTTATCTTCGAAATCAGTACGCAAATCATCATCCGTACAGTAAATAACCTTACTGGCACTGATTACTTCAAAACGCATGGGGACTTTAACTGAGTGTAAAAATAGCAGGTCTACTTCAAACGGTGCAAACACCTCGGACAGCTTGGGATACAGCTTAATAAAACGCTGCACATTGCTTTTGGGTGGTTTACTAAGAAGCAGTGCCAGATCTACATCTCCAGGTTGAGTAACCTTTTCATCCAGGTATGAACCAAAAAGATAAACAGCAATAATGTCCGGTTCTTGCTTTAAAATCTCTATAAGTTTTTCTTGGTTGAATTGTTTTTTATTATTTTGCATTTTAACCCCATCCGAAAAATTCTAAAGTAATTATACTAACTTTAACATTCCTTTTCCAATTTTTTTTCGGACTTTCATTCCCAGATAGTACAGGCCGTAATAGAAACATATTTCGAGTGCTGCGAGCGTACCAGGGAATTGCACAAGCAAAGCAATACCAGCTGGAACTTTCTTTTGTAGGTGTCGGGATTTCTCATTCCGTCTTTGGCGGTGTGGCACTGGGCCTTCTTTGGGGAGTAAACCCGATTCTAACAGGTGGAATTTTCGCAACATTAGTTGCCTGGGTTATCGGTTTTGTTAGCCGGCATGGAGGAATTCAGGAGGACGTATCCATCGGGATATTTTTTTCTGCCGCCATGGCCTTTGGGATAGCTGTTGCCGGGCTAAACAAAGGTTGCTTAAATTGGGGGTTAAAAAAAGTTTTAATTATATGGACAGTTTAGCGAAAGTATGTTAATCTTTTTAAAAAAATATAATAAACTAAAATAGGATGATAAGAATCATCCGTTGGACCGCTGAAAGCGGTCAGATAATGAGTATTCATTTGAAAAATATTATGCCATGGAGGTTTTTAACCTGCAGAAGCAGGTATAAACTTTCATGGTATTTTAATTTTAGCTAAAAGCTTAACCTTGGCAGGGTCTTTAACCTCCTTAAAGTAATTCTGTTACCAGGTTTACATGCACCGGTAGTAGAATAATTCCTTTTTTCGACCGGCGTATGGGGTTGGTAACCCCTAAACTAACCTCATGCGCCGGGGTTCTTTTTAGACTTTTACTTAACAGTAATGCTATAAAACTCATTAGTTATTGATTTTAAAAACATGTATTTTGACCATGAAGGTCATTGTCTTGTAGAAGCAAGATGGACTTTTCATGGTTATTTATTTTGTTGTGCTTAAGGGGGGTGACGGTAGGCCGTTAATAAAAATGATAGGATTTCTGTTTAAGATTTAAAAAAATACACCTGTGCATTGCCCGCTACGCTACATAATTGGTCGGAGGAATTTTATATGTTAATAAAGCATAGGATGAAAAACTATTGGTCAGCAAGAGCGAAAGGTTATAGTCAATTAATTAAAGAGGAGATTAGCTCTTTTAAAAAAGACGCCTGGAAGAAACTCATAAGCGAAAATGCCGGGCAAAGTGGGAATATCAAGGCACTGGATATAGGTACGGGTCCTGGTTTTTTCGCCTTATTGATGGCGGAATTGGGGTACAATGTAACAGCAGTTGACAGTTCAGAGAATATGCTGCTCGAAGCAAGACAAAATGCGGAAAATACCGGGCTTTCAATTAAGTTTGTTAAAGCTGATGTGCACAAATTACCTTTTAGCGATAATTCATTTGATTTAATAGTTTGCAGAAATCTTGTTTGGACACTAATCAATCCCCGGGACGCATACAAAGAATGGTACAGAGTTTTAAGTAAGAATGGAAAGCTAATCATCTTTGATGCTAATTGGTACCTTAGGCTAAGCGATGCATCTTTGCAAGAAAAATATGAGCAGTTATAAAAAAACAAGCAATATGATGACTAAATCATTTGAAAGAGGGTGCTTGTAAAAATGAAGCTAAAAAATCATTTTATCATATTTATAACAATTGGAACGTTGTTGCTGTCAATGGCAGGCTGCGGTCAGAATGTTTTTAAAAAATCGGGACATAAAGAAAAAACCGAAAAGAAAACCTTAACTATAGGTTTGGCCCAATGGCCCGGCAACCTGGACCCCGCCGATAATTATAACGGCTGGTATGTTATTAAGTACGGCATAGGCGAGACTCTGGTAAAGATAGGTAAGGACATGAAAATTGAACCATGGCTTGCTGAATCATGGACACAAGTGGACGATGTAACGTGGAAAATAAAAATCAGGGATAATGTGACTTTTCATAACGGTGCAAAAGTTACCGGTGATGCGGTGAAGGCTTCACTCGAACGTACCGTTAAAATAAATAAAAGGGCGCCTCAGTTGCTTGATATTGCTTCAATAGAGGCAAATGGCAATGAAATAACGGTAAAGAACAATCATCCCAATCCATCATTTATATCTGCTTTAACCGATCCTTTTGCGGTCATAGTGGATGTTACCGCAGCCAATACAATGGGTGAAGAATTTGCCGAAAAACCCGTATTAACCGGACCCTTCAAGGTAAAGGATTATGTTAAAGATATTCAGGTGGTAGTCGAAAAAAACGACGTTTATTGGGGGGATAAAGCAAAGTTGGACGAGGTTACCTTCAAATACATTCCTGATAGCAATACCCGGGTGATGGCATTACAGGCGGGAGAAATCCAGGTTGCGAATAACATTCCTGTAGAAAGCACGGAAGCCATTACTAAAACGGGTAATTATCAAGTTGTAGGTGCGTCCTCTGTTCGCACGCATATGATTATTTTTAATGTTAATAAACCGGGTCTGGATGATATTAACGTGAGAAAGGCTATTAATATGGCCATTAATAGAGAAGACCTGGCCGACAAAGTGATGGAAGGGAGCGGCATTCCCGCGGTTGGTCCCTTCCCGTTGGTTTTGCCTTTTGGAGGTAATGAACTGAAGGGATATGATTACCGGCCCGAGGAGGCCAAGAAATTGCTTGATGATGCGGGGTGGAAACCTGGACCCGATAACATCCGCCAAAAAAACGGGAAAAAGTTGGAATTTACTGTTCTTTGCTATAAAAATCGGCCGGAACTGCCGATTCTTTTAGAAACCATCCAGGGAGCATTGAAAGATATCGGCATCAGGATAAATATTGCCAACGTGGAAAATATTACTGAGGCACTGATGAAAGGAGACTTTGACGCCGCTATTTACAGTTTGAACACTGCTCCCACCGGCGACCCGCAATACCTTCTGGAGACCATGTTCAGGACAGGGGCAAATTCTAATTTCGGAAAATATAGCAATTCCAGGCTTGATTTTTTAGCTGATCAACTGAAAACAACTTTTGATACCCGGGAAAGAAATTCTATTGCCAGAGAAGCTCAACAAGTGGTGCTCAATGACGCGGCTTTTGCCTTCCTGGTCTATCCTAAGAGTTATATGGCCATAAGCAATAAAGTCAAGGGCATTGTATTATCTCCCTCCGAGTACTATATGTTGAACTCGGATGTAACTGTCGCACCTTAATTGATACAACAACCCGGAAGCTTCCTCGATGTGTTCTCTCAGGTGGTTGATTTCGGTTTGATCCTTATTATCCTTCATGAGTTCGGGAGTTTATGAAAAAATATTCATCTTTAAATGGTCTTGATTATCATTTGAAATGTTGCCATGGCCGAACGGAAAAATTTTTACAAAAATTTTAATAGTTAAAGCAGGAATTATAAATTAAGCATAGAATACTTTATGAGCAAGTTTAGGATAACAGCGGGATGAATCCGCTATAAATTAAATCGATTGATAATATGAAATATTAACACAGCCACGAAGGCTGAACACACTGCAGAAGTGGTGTATTAGCTTTGGTGGCTTTTTCTATTGCCGCCGGAAAAATCTTTTATCTGGAAAGGAGAGGATACACATGCATATGGCAGATGCCCTAATTTCACCGGTTGTGGGTGGAGCCATGTGGGCGGCGACGGCAGGAGTCGCAGCATATTCAGTCAAAAAAGTTCAAAATGACTTGGATGAACAAAAGATTCCTTTAATGGGGGTAATGGGGGCATTTGTCTTCGCTGCTCAAATGATCAACTTTACAATACCCGGAACCGGATCCAGCGGCCATTTAGGGGGAGGCATGCTGCTTGCAATATTACTGGGCCCATATGCAGGCTTTCTTGCCATGGCGTCTATTCTGGTGATCCAGGCGTTGTTTTTTGCGGATGGTGGTTTGCTTGCGCTGGGCTGTAATGTTTTTAATCTTGGTTTTTATACGTGCTTTATCGCTTATCCTCTAATTTATAAATGGATTATGCGCAAAGGGTATTCCACCGGACGCATCTTTACCGGGACAATGTTATCTGCAATTGTAGGTCTTCAGCTTGGCGCGTTCAGTGTGGTTCTCGAAACACTCCTTTCGGGTAAATCGGAGTTGCCCTTTGGTACGTTTGTAATGTTGATGCAGCCCATTCATCTTGCCATTGGAGTGGTGGAAGGTCTTGTCACTGCTGCTGTCGTCGGATTCGTTTGGAAGGCACGCCCTGAAATCATTGAGAAAGCGGCATCAGGTGAGGCATTGGGCCGCGTTTCAATCAAGAAGGTCCTTGCCGGGCTTGCCATTGTTGCAGTTATAACCGGTGGTGTTTTCTCATGGTTTGCATCTGCATATCCTGATGGACTGGAGTGGTCCATGTTTAATACATCAGGTAAAGAGGAACTCGAGGCACCGGGGGGAATTCATCAAACGCTGGCGGCTGTTCAGGAAAAGATTGCGTTTTTGCCTGATTATGGTTTTAAAGTTCAGGAACAGGAAACAAATGCCAATGCTGCAGAGACTGAAGAAGCATGGCCTGCAGTGGATGCCGGAACAAGTGTATCGGGATTGGTCGGCGGTGTAATGACCTTGCTGCTGGCTGGAATGACAGGTTATTGTATCTATATGATCAAGAAACGAAATAAAGCCGGTGCTGTTTAGGGGAAAAGAGGCGGGGCTTTAAGCCTCGCCATTATAATTTAAATTGGGATTGATGATTTTATGTCAAATATGATAGCATCATTGTACAATATCAGGCTCCTTGATGAGCTTGCAGAGAAAAGGACAATTATTCATAATATACACCCGCTGATAAAGGTGTTAACAACATGCGTTTATTTAATTGTAGTTGTATCTTTCAACAAGTACGAGTTAAGCGGGTTGTTGCCGCTTGTGTTTTACCCTGTTATTATTATAGCACTGGCAGATATTCCCATAGTTCCGCTTTTAAAAAGGATGCTTGTAGTTGCACCTTTTATAATTGGTATAGGATTATTTAACCCGTTGTTTGATCACAGCCCAATGGTTGTATTGCCATGGATTCAGATTTCAGGAGGTTGGATATCCTTTTTTTCAATTCTATTGAAAGGCGTTTTAACGATACTGGCAGCATTGGTCCTTATAGCTACGACAGGAATGACAAGGATTGCAGCGGCGCTTGGAATGATGAGGGTACCCAGGGTATTTATATTGCAGCTTCTACTGACATACAGGTATATCTCTGTGCTGATTGAGGAAGTTGGCCGCACGGTACGTGCGTATTCGTTGCGTTCCCGGGGTGAAAAAGGCATCAGATTCAGTGATTGGGGTTCTTTAACAGGACAGTTGCTGATCAGAACATTGGAAAGAGCCCAGCGTGTTTATCATTCCATGTGCTGCCGGGGATTTGCAGGAGATTATAATGTCGGCAGCGAGAAAAGAATCCAAATTGGAGATATTTTATACTTTACCGGATGGGGTTTATACTTTGTGGTAATACGCTATTTCAATATTCCGGCTGCGATAGGTTCATTAATAACAGGAGTGTGAAGATGAGTCACCATATTATCCAAGCCAACAATTTAAAATATACGTATCCTGACGGGCGACAGGCTCTAAATGGTGTGACATTCCAAATACAACATGGCGAGTCCGTTGGTATCGTAGGTGCAAATGGTGCAGGTAAGTCGACATTATTAATGCACCTTGTCGGCATTTTATTTCCGGATGAGGGAGAAATCAGTGTGGGAGAAGTGCCGGTAATTAAGAAAACATTGCCGGTGATAAGGCAAAGTGTGGGGATGGTTTTTCAGGATCCGGATGACCAGTTGTTTATGACAACTGTTTATGATGATGTGGCCTTTGGGCCACGTAATTATAAATTACCTGAAGGCGAAGTTGAAAAGAGGGTAAAAAGTTCGCTTGAGACTGTCGGAATTCTCCACTTGATGGACAGGCCGCCCTACAAGCTTTCAGGTGGAGAAAAGCGTGCAGCGGCCATTGCCACAGTTTTAGCCATGAAACCGGATATTCTTGTTATGGATGAACCCTCATCCGCCCTGGACCCGAAATCAAGGCGCCGGTTAATAACGCTCCTGAAGCGCTTTACTCACACCAAAATCATAGCATCTCATGATTTGGACATGGTTTTGGAGCTTTGCGAAAGAACTATTATCTTAAATAATGGGCAAATAATTACCGACGGGACGACATTAGATATTCTGGCCAATGAAGAATTGATGGAAAAGTGCGGGCTTGAAATGCCCCTGGGTTTGCAAGGCTGTCCGGTTTGTGGAGCAAAAAAGGCAACATAATAAATGGGGTTTTGGATATTGGTTACATTAGCAATAGCTTTTGGGGGGCATGTTTGAGGCCATTAAATAAAAATGATAATAATAATGGACAACCTGATAAAAGTATGTTAAACTTTTAAAAATTTAACCAGTTTAATTTTTTTTAACAGAATATACTTTTAAGCAAACAGGTGTCTTCACCGGAAAGGTGCAAGCTTAAAAGGGAAGCCGGTGTAAATCCGGCGCGGTCCCGCCACTGTGATGGGGAAAGTTCTCACATAGTGTCACTGGGTGTTAACCCGGGAAGACGTGAGATCTTGATGAACCAGAGCCAGGAGACCTGCCTGTTTTGTTGTAACCATTACCTACGGGTGATAGGGAGGTGGCTATTTTTATGTGGAATTATTATCCCGGTAGCAGGGATTAACCCCCGGTCTCTTTGTAGGCCGGGGTTTTTTGTTATGAAAATTAGCCGGGAGGAAAATGTGTTGTTAGAAGAAGTAACGTTGTTTAATAAACAGGTTTCCATCCACGGGATAAACTTTTATATTCATAACCAAACAACATTTCTTATTTCATCTAACAGACCTTTGAAGGTGCTTGGTTCTGCTGTTCTTGGTGGAAATTTACGATGGGCCAGGTACATAATTAATCACTCTGTTGACAAAAACTATCAGGGTAGTAATCCGGAGCAGGATTTAAAGCAGGTGGCTGAACGTTTACAGTTGGGGCATGATGTTTTGGGCATGATGACGGCTGTAAGTGTTACCCATACCGTATTGAGCAATGGGAGGCAAAAAGAGCTTTCAGTGGCTACTCTTTGCACGGCGGGAATAGGTAATCCTGGGGTTGCAGGCTTACCGATCAAAAAGGTGTCTGGCAAATATCAGCCGGGAACCATAAATCTTATTTTGTTAATTGACGGAGATTTAACTGATTCTGCAATGGTGAATGCGATAATAACGGCAACCGAGGCTAAGACAAGGGCTTTGTTCAACGCAAAAATCAGCCTGCCGAGCGGTGAGCGGATAACAGGGACCACAACGGATGCCATTGTGGTTGCCTGTACCGGTAGGGGAGAGCCGCTGCCTTATGCCGGTACTGCAACTGACCTGGGTTATTTGATTGGACGAACAGTATATAAGGCGGTAATGCAAGGAGTTAATACATATTTGTTATTATCCGGTGGGGAATACAAGTTCGAAAACAAGCAGAAGTTGTTGAATTGAACTATTTGAAAATTAATTGAGATAGGAGGAAAAAGATGAATATATTAAATAGAAAAAGCCATAGATATTTGGCTTTTAAAATAACTTTATTAATATTTTTAACAACTTTATTAGTACCTGTACTTGCATTTGTATTCACAGGCATTGAAGATAGTAGGGCTGTTGCTGCTGAGGTTTATGATGATTTAGCTTTAAAAGCGGTACGTAACAACTACAATTTATACCAAGGTGGAAAAGCAGTTGACGGCGCATATGGTTTTGGAGCATATGATGCATATGTATTAACACAAGCGGGAGCTAATTTAAATACATGGGTATATGACGGTACAAGTTTCAAAGATAATGTGCTTAATTTGATTGCTACTACTATAGCAAACAAAGATACAGAGAATGCATCATCGGCAAAGAGAGTAGCTTATGAATATATAACTGCAAAGAGATGGGGAGTAGAAGCAAATACTCTTACGGAATTGTTAAACATATTAAAAGCTAAGCAGCTTGCAAGTGGAGACGGTTCATTTGACCAAAATCCCTATAGTGATATGTCTGCTTTTGAGGCATTAGGCAGAGCCGGAGTCATAGGTGAAATAGATACAGCAGGTGCAATAGCTTATATTTTAGGCGAACAAGATGATGCAACAGGTAAATGGTGTGATTTTTTGAGCACGGCACAAGCCGTGCGGGCGTTAACATATTTAAAGAATTACTCAGGGGATCAGGCTGCAGATGTTCAGTCTGCAATTGACAAAGGGGTTAACTGGATACAAAATCAACAGCAAGAAGACGGAAGTTTTACAGTATCATCCGTATGGGGCGAGTTTACATTTTGGGATGATAAAGTTATAGATACGGCAGAAGCGATTATTACCCTAGATCTTTTAGGGATAGATCCTGCTACATGGATAAGTGAAGCAAGTAAAAGTCCTGTAGATTACATGAAAGAAAAAGCTTTGAATCAAGATGGTACATTTGGGGACTACGGAACTTCACTAGATAATACTATGGCATTGGAAACCTACCTGATACTTGGAGGGAATGTTGCAGAAGATACCGCACTTGGAATAAGTGTAAATCCGTCCGGTGCAGAAATTATTGTAGGAGACGAACAGCAATATACTGCAAAGGTTTGTAAATTTGACGGTAATGAAGAAGATGTAAGTCAGTTAACAGATTGGTCTATAGATAATACAGATGTAGCGACAGTAAATAATAGTGGATTAGTTACAGGGGTTGGAGTAGGAGATACAGTTGTTACTGCAACGTATCAGAGTGTCAGCGGCAGTGCCAATGTTAGTGTTACCGGTAGTGTTGGAAATAGTGGTAATAATAACCAGCAGGGTATTATAGTTCCTATAAAAGTAATTGGCAAAAATAAAGAAATTTTATTTGAGGGTGATGTAACATTAAAAGAAAGTAAAGAATGGGGTGTAACTGCTATGGGCGCTCTTCATGCCACCGGACTAAGTTATACGGAAGACGGAGGCTTTGTCAACAGCATAGCCGGGCAGGCCAACAGCGGGATGAGCGGGTGGATGTATAAAGTTAATAATTCCGTGCCCAGTGTGCTGGCCAGCGATAAAACCGTCAATGAAGGAGACCGAATAATCTGGTGGTACAGTACGGACCCGAATTCCAGCGGCCCGGCCTGGGATAGCTTGGTAAAAGGTAACAGTGCAACAGATAATCCGGCTATACTGGAAGAGTATAATAATCAAGTAACTGATCTACAAAATAAAATTGCCGGCGGTGAAATAACACCGTCTGATGCAGTAGAAGAAACTATTAAAATCATGAACAATGTGAAAAATGAACTGGCATCCCCGGAAACAAGCGTTACAGAGGCAGGTAAAACGGTCCGGGACCTTATGGAAAAAATCATTGCTTCCCTGATTGAAAATAAAAATGCCACTGCTGTTCAAGCCGCAGCGGTTTTGAAACCCGTAGTAAACGACGGTGTGAAAATTGTACTGGCCAGACCCGATGGGGTTGATGTTGCAGGGGAACTTAAAAACAGCCTTGCTTCCCAGGTTAGGGATATAATCACCAAGGCAGGAACAATTTCATCCGCGCAGCTGAAAGTATTCGGCTCGGATTCAACAACCACAGTAAGTCTACCGGCCAATATTCTGGAGCAACAACTGGAACAGCTTAGCCGGGCGCAGCGGGAATTGTCAGACATTCTCAGCGGTGACCGGCTACAAGAAATAGCCGTGCTGGCCCGGACACCGGTTCAGCAGCTTGAAGTGGATCTTGCCGGGGTGGCGGGACAGAAAGCCAACACCGAGCTTGTGGTTGCAGATGATGTTGCCCGGAACTTGAGGGAAAGCGAGCTAAAACTGGCTGTCAGGGTGAGTGATGGCTTCACAATCGTGCTGTCCGGAACAGAACGGGCCGACCGGCAAACAGTCTTTACGGGACATAAGCCGGTAATGTTGGCTGCCCGTGATACTGATGGCTTACTTGATTTAATTGCCTCCGGCCTTTTTTCACAAAATGAACCGGCATCTTCCGCTGCCGAAGGTTACGTATTATCGGTGTCCCAATTGGATTCTGCCAAAGCAGATAAATTGGTCCGGGATGCCAATGCCAATTCGTCTTCGCATCTTACCCTGCGCCCTGTGGGTAAAGCATACACGGTGACTGTTAAGGATCTGATAAACAAAGAAGTTGTAAACAGCCTGGCCGAACCGTTGGAACTGGAAATGAGTTGCCGGGGATTGACCGAGGACCCGGAAATTACCGGCATTTACAGGTATCAGGACGGCAAGTTCACTTATGTCGGAGCAAAACCAGATAAAACCAGAGAAATGATAAGTGCCAAAACAATCACTGGAGGTACCTTTACCCTGCTGGAATATGATAAGCAATTTACCGATCTGGCCGGTCACTGGGCTGAAAAAGATATCCGGGTGCTGAGCGCAAGGCATATAGTAAGCGGTGCTACACCTGCCACCTTTGCACCGGGTCAGACGGCAACCAGAGCCCAGTGTGCCGCTCTGTTGGTCCGTGCACTGGGCATACCCAAAAGTAATGCCGGCCATACATTTACCGATGTTTCCCAAAGTGCCTGGTATGCGGGTGATGTTGCGGCAGCTGTAAAGGCGGGAATTATTAAGGGAACATCGGCCGGTACGTTTTCCCCTGATAAGGGTATCTCCCGGGCTGAACTGGCGGTAATGATCAGCCGGGTGCTTGAAAGCAAAACAGGTCGGGAAGTTTCGGATCTAAATAAAGTACTGGCTAAATATACCGATGCCGGACAAATTCCCGACTGGGCTAAAGAATGGATAGCCCTTGCCGTGGAAAGTGGCATTGTTAACGGCCGTACAGCAGATACCATTGTTCCGAAAGGTATGGTTAACCGGGCTGAAGTAGCTGTGATAATCGGGCGGTTACTTGAGCATATAGAGTAAATTTAACTGTAAAGATACACTGCCAGCTAAAACTTGCCGGCAGTGTATCATTATCTTTTTCATGATGTAATTCAACAATTCAACACCTGGTACCACAGGAGATGAGGGAAAGTGCAAAAACACCGTTTTTTATGCTTACTAATTCTTGGCTTAATGTTGCTGATCGTTACTGCCTGTGCAGGCAAAGGAACCGGTGATGAACCGGCCAATGTTACTCCTGCTGCCAACGGGATTGAGTCAAAAGCTGCGCAAAAGCCGGGCACGTCCGAATCGGGATCTCAATCGGTGCCGGTTGCAGGTACTGAAAAAAAAGTAGCTTTACGGTTGACGAGGGATTTTGGCAGAAACTCCATATTAAAAAAAACAGTGGCTCTGCAAAAAAACTGGTCGGTATTTGATGTTCTCGAAACAAGCACCCGTGTAACCACTGCCCATGGCGGCGGTTTTATTGATAGTATTAACGGGATAAAATCTGATTTCGGTGGCTTTGGAGGTAAGAAGCAAGACTGGTTTTATTACGTTAATGGAATATTCGCCGACGTGGGGGCGCTGGATTACTACCCCGGACCGGGGGATATTATTTGGTGGGATTACCACGGGTGGGAAAGAATGGCTATGTTCCCCGCGGTTATCGGTTGCTATCCCGAACCATTCGTTCGCGGATACCGGGGTAAGGTCGGGCCTACCGTCATCATGAGTTCTGAAGATAACATAATGCTGGCTGAAAATCTACAAGAAGCCTTAAAGGCTCAAGGGGTGGCTTCCGTCACCATCAAGAATCCGGATGCCGGCTTGTTGAAAAACAGGCAGGGTCCGGTCATTGTACTGGGACAATGGAGCGAATTAAGCCAAATTGACTGGCTGGCCAATTTAAACAACGCTTACACCAAAAACGGCACTTGCGTACATTTTACCAGTGACGGGTTGGAGTTGTTGGATTACAGGGGGCGGGTCGCCCGTATAATCGATAGTAGTGCCGGGGTTATAACAGCTACCGGTGAGGGCAGCGGAGACGAAAGCCCGCTGTGGCTGATTGTGGGTACCGACCGGAAAGGCCTGCAGCAGGCAGTGGATGTGCTGGTTACAAGTCCCGGTAAAATCTCCGGGTTATTTAGTGCGGCAATTGTAGCAGGAGAAGTTGTCAGCCTGCCGCTGGAATAAAAAACTTAAAGGAACAGGATGAATCATGCTTGCTTACCGTGAAAAGGATAATTTAATACATAAGCTGCATCCCCTTGCGGCGGTGGCCTATATCTCCATAATTATTATTTTATCCCTGATCTTTTCCCATCCTGTATACCTGCTGGGCCTGCTGCTGGCGGTGGGAACGGTGATCATTGCTTCCGGCAATTTCCGGGAATGGACACCTTACTTGTTGATCAGCCTGGGTATGATTACGGTGATTATGCTGGTTAACGCTGTCTTTGTCCAGGCCGGTTCCACCGTGCTGTTTTACGGCCCGCGGGTTCCCGTGCTGGGTAAAATTAGAATAACCCTGGAAGCCATATGTTTCGGAATCGGTATGGGTATTCGTTTGCTGGTAATTGTCAGCGCATTTTGTTTCTACACCTACGCCGTACACCCCGATAAAGCATTAAAGTTATTCAGCAAGTTTGGCAACAAATCCGTGCTGGCCGTAACCCTTTCCACCAGGTTGTTTCCCCTGATGATCCGGGATGTGCGCCGAATAACCGAGGTGCAGCGCTGCCGCGGGGTAAAACTGGATACGGGCAGCCGGTGGCAGCGGGTTAAGAACCGGCTGCCGGTAATAAATGTACTTTTGTTGTCTTCTCTGGAGCGCTCTCTGCAGTTGGCCGAATCAATGCAGGCCAGGGGATATGGTAGTGGGAAAAGGACTTGTTATACCCGTGATTTATGGCGACCTAGGGACTGCTTAATCTTTTCCGCTGCGGTTCTTTCCTTGCTAACCGGAATTTGGGCGGTCTGGCAGGGGTGGGCCGGCTACACCTATTACCCCCGGTTGGAGAGTTTACAACTAAATGATCTCAAGATGGCGGCTGTTATAGTATTAGCATTAACAGTTCCGACCGTGCTGAGCTGGGGGTGGAAGAAATGGCCGTTATTAAAATCCAAGATTTAACCTATTATTATCCGGAGACACAGAAACCGGCCCTGGATAAAATCAATCTGGAAATCCCCGGGGGACAGTTTATCCTGTTGGTGGGTGGATCCGGCTGCGGAAAATCAACCTTGGTTCGTGCCCTGGCGGGTTTGATCCCCGACTTTTACGGTGGAACTTACGGGGGCAAGGTTTATATTAATGATAAAGAAATCAGACAACTCGACCGGCGTAGCCTGGTACGGCAGGTGGGCATGGTTTTTCAGGACCCGGAGAGCCAGCTGGTTATGACCGACGTGGAACAGGAGGTGGCCTTTGGTCTGGAGAACCTGGGTTTGCCCAACAGCTTAATGAAAAGGCGGGTAATGGAGGTTACCGGTGCCCTGGCGTTATCCGGTTATTTACGTAGCTTTACCCCGGAATTATCAGGGGGGCAGAAACAGAAAGTCGCCCTGGCCTCTGTTTTGGCCATGCAGCCGGAAATTCTGATATTGGATGAACCTACTTCCCAGCTGGATCCCATAGCCGGTGAAGAAATACTTACTATGGTTAGGCGATTAAACGAGGAAAACGGCATTACGGTTATCCTGGTGGAACAACGTTTGGAAAGGTGCTTTCACCTGGCTGACCGGGTGATGGTTATGGAAAACGGGCGTATTCTATGTGACGATGCTCCGGATGTGGTAGCCCGGTGGGCGGCAAAAAATAAGACACCCTTTATTCCGCCGCTGGCCAGGTTATTTGCGGGCGCGGGCTTTCCGGAGGTGCCGCTCACCGTGAAACAGGGCAGGGAGATTCTTAAATCTTATGATCCGCTTCCCGGCTTAAGAATGCAGAACTTAAAAATAAAAAGAGCGGGATCAGCCGGGGGTAAATGCCTGGTAGATATACAAAACCTTTGGTTTGCTTATCCCAACGGTAAAGAGGCATTAAAGAATATCAATCTTAAAATCAGGTCCGGTGATTTTACGGTAATACTGGGAGAAAATGCAGCGGGGAAAACCACTTTGCTGAAAAATATAAACGGTTTACTCAAACCCGGCAGGGGACAGGTGAAAGTTTTAAACCAAGATACCAAAAAATTATCGGTGGAAGAACTGGCCTCTACCGTCGGTTACCTGTCACAGGACCCCAATGACTATTTATTCTTACCTACTGTACGGGAAGAACTGGTCTTCACCCTGAACAATTTGGGACTGCCCGATGACGGGATTATTGAAAAAATGCTGAAACGGTTGCAATTAACTTCCTGCGCGGAAGTCAACCCCCGGGATTTAAGCGCGGGGGAACGCCAGCGCGTGGCCCTGGCTTCTGTCCTGGTAGTCAGGCCCCAAGTACTGCTGCTGGACGAGCCCACCAGGGGGCTGGATTACCGGCTGAAGGCGGAGTTGGGGAATATCCTTTTGCAGCTTCAGGCGGAAGGGACGGCTGTTTTGGTTGTTACCCACGATGTGGAATTTGCCGCGGAATATGCCGGTAATATTATATTAATGGCTGAAGGTACCATCATTGCCAGTGGAAGTAAATATGAAATGCTCACCCGTTCCACCTTTTATTCTCCGCAGATCAGCAAGTTATTCAATAATCTGGCCGAAGACGTGGTCACTTTGGAGCAGGGTAGCGAAATATTAACCCGGTTAATGGGATTAAATGAAGACCGGGTGAATTGTGGTTAGTTTACAGGGAGGAATTTTTATGATAAGTAAAAGACTAGTTGTTTGTATAAGTATTGCATTATCATTTATTTTTCCATTTACCGGTATCGCTTCGGCAACCAATTTATTTCCGGAGCAGCAGGCTGAGCAAAGTATTAAAAAAGCGATAACATACCTGCGCGGTATTCAAAATGATGATGGCGGATTTCCCACTCAGAAGGGACGCGACAGCAGCCGGGCTATAACTGCCTGGGTTATCATGGCCCTGGCGGCGGCGGGGGAGGATGTTGCCGGCAGCAGATGGTCTCCCTCCGGCCAAAGTCCCATTGATTTTTTAAAGAATTGTAAAAATTCCCTGGAATCCACCGGTGACTATGCTGTTACTCTACTGGCTTTGACAGCTGCCCGCCAGGGTAATGCTTATCAAGGGGTTAACCTGGCCGGGAAAATAGCTTCCTTTCAGCAGACCGGCGGTCAATTTGCCCAGCCTGCCCGGGGAGAGCAGGGATTGATAAACTATCACATGTGGTCGGTTTTGGCCCTTGCCTCTACCGGACAGGATATACCAAACAAAGAGCGGGCCAAAGAGTGGCTGCTGGCCCGGCAGAATAAGGACGGCGGCTTCGGCTGGGCCGAGGGAATAAACAGTGACCCGGATGACACGGCGGTAGCCATCCAAACCCTGGTTGTGCTGGGAGAGGACCCGCAAAGTTCTCCGGCCATAAGGGGTGCTCTGAATTACTTAAAAAGCTGCCGGGAAGAAGACGGCGGCTTTAGCTGGGAGGGTAACAAGTCCAACAGCGCTACCGATGCCTGGGTGTTGCAGGGGCTGTTTGCCGCCGGTGAAAACCCGGCAAGTGAAGAATGGTCAGTAAACGGTAAGAATGCGGTAACTCACCTTTTCAGCCTGCAAAACAGTGACGGTTCCTTTAATTGGATGCCTGATGTACGATCTTCACCGGTGATGATGACGGCCTATGCAGTAATGGCTCTGGCGAAAAAGCCGTTCCCGGTGAATATTGAATACGGTGCTGGAAAAACGGAACTTCCCGGTGGTGGGATATTTTCCGACATTTCCACCAGTCATTGGGCTCACAGCTCCATTATGGAACTGGTGAAAGAAAAAGTATTAAGCGGGTATCCCGGCGGAACCTTTAAGCCGGGGAATCCGGTGACCAGAGCTGAATTTGCCAAGTTTATGGTTTACGGCCTGGGTTACCGGAGCTTGGAAAGTGATTCCGCTTTGAGGTTTAAGGACGTATCAGAAAGCTACTGGGCTAACCGGGTTATCTCAATAGCGGTGGATATGGGGTATGTTAAAGGAAAACCGGGCGGAGTTTTTGATCCCGGCGGCAATATAACCGGAGGGGAACTGGCCGCCATGCTGGTCAGGGCATTGCCGCCGGAAAAACAGGTCAAAGTTGAGGCCGGCTCTTACTGGTACTCGGGAAGCGTACAGCTGGCCGGGGATAACGGGCTGTTGTATCCCGGCTTTGATGCCCGGGCCCAGGCAACCAGGGCCCAGTGTGCCTACAGTATTACGCGGTTAAGAAACCTATTAAAGTAATAAGATCGAAACAGGATGGATTTTAATGAAAATCAAAATTTTTGCCGCGATACTGGTGTTTCTCGGCCTTTTGCTGGCCGTTAGCGTAATTCCCGTCAATCCATTATATAATGTGAACTGGGCTTTGTTTTCATCAGTTGTAATTGGTCTGGCCATGCTGGCTTTTTTCCGGTGTTTCGAGAAAAGCGCGGTAACATCAAAAGAGATTGCCCTTATCTCTACCATGGCCGCACTGGCTGCTGTTTCGAGAATACCCTTTGCTGCCATTATGAGTGTTCAGCCGACAACTTTTATCGTTATGATTACCGGTTATGTTTTCGGTGCACAAACCGGATTTATGGTTGGAGCTATTGCGGCTTTGGTATCTAATTTCTTTTTGGGGCAGGGGCCGTGGACACCCTGGCAGATGTATTGCTGGGGCCTGTGCGGGGTATCGGCGGCACTGCTGGCAGGCAGACAAAAAGGTTTTAAATTAAGTACCTTTATAATACTGGCTGGATTCTGGGGTTATCTTTTCGGCTGGATTATGAATATATGGCACTGGGTCGGCTTTGTTTATCCTTTGACATTGGAAACTTTTATCGCCACCTATTTAGCCAGTTTTACCTTTGATACTTTCCACGCCGTGGGGAACGTTATTTTTACTGTTTTATTGGGTAAATCTTTTTACCGGGCTCTAAATCGTTTTAAAAATAAATTTTCGATAATTTATATTGATTGCTAAGAGAATAATAACCGGTGCATGAAGCTGTGCAGATGAAAAATGAGGTTAAACATTTGTTATTCTTGACAAAGTCCCTGCGTATTTATATAATTTTACCTGTTGAACTACTGGAGGGGTAAGTTTATGCCCTTTTTGGACGTGGAACGATTAAAGAAGGTGAAGGGCGAGCGGCAAAAGGTTTCCTTTGCCGGTGACCTGCCGCCGATTAGGGTGGACGGTAATCAGGTGAAGTTTGCCAAGCCGGCGCAATTTGACCTGGTGCTGACCAATGTGGGTAACGCCATTGATGTCTACGGCGGTATTAAAGCCGACATTAAAGTACAGTGCAGCCGTTGCCTGGAGGATTTCACGCTGACCATGGATGCGGACTTTCACGAAACCTATTACGATAAGACCTTTCAGGCACCCGGGGATAGTGGTGAGGAATGGATCCCGTACAGCGGCGACACTATAGATATTACGCCGGAGGCACAGGGCACCATTTTGGTAAATTTGCCGTTACGGTTTATCTGCCAGGAAGAGTGCCGGGGATTATGCCCCGTATGCGGTGTCAACCGGAACCAACAAAACTGTGATTGCGTCCAGGACGACACAGACCCGCGCCTGGCTAAATTAAAGGATTTATTTAAGTGAGTGTTCGAAAAGGAGCACGATAGACACGAGAAGTTCAAGGCGGCGAAGGCTTTGAGGAGCGGAGCGACTAGTGCCTTCGGCACTAGTATCATTGAAAACGTGCAGCTTTGACATAAAAGTCCAATGTAGGCTTAGAAATTATCCGTATGTTATGAAAAAGGACTTTTATGTCGCTGCACTTAAAACAATACGTGAGCACCGCAAAAGCCGAGCCAACGCAGAAATTCGAAGTGGATCTCGCGCGGACTTTTCGAACATCCTCTTTGAGTCATAAATTAAAGGGGGTGGAGAAACATGGGAGTGCCAAAGAGGAGAACATCCAAACAACGCAAGCGGCAGCGCAGGGCGCACTGGAAAATTGAAGCCCCCAAGCTGGTCAACTGTCCGCAATGCCATGAACTGACGGTGCCGCACCGGGCTTGCTCTGAATGCGGTTATTATAAAGGCAGAGAAGTAGTGGCAGCCAAATAAAGGAATATTTGCAAAAAATAAGCTCGAAAAAGAGCTTATTTTTTTATGCCCCTGGAGGTTGCTTTTATTTCCCAATTGATATATACTCTGTTTTAGTACCTGGTGCTAATTTTCCGGGTACACAGCAAGGTGTAAAAATGAGTAAAAACGGTTGTGTAAAATCGGAAAGACATGTTTTATTGACCAGGTATCTTGCCGGGAACCCTTTTTTGACCGACGAGGATTTGGCGCAAGTATTGGGGGTCAGCATTCAAACCATCAGGTTGGACCGGGCTGAACTGGACATTCCGGAAATGCGGGAGCGGGTTAAAAAAATGGCCCGGGGGGCGTACCGCAACCTGCGGTCGATTGAGAGCACCGAGATAGTGGGCGAGTTGGTTACCTTGGAGGTGGGCCGGGAGGGATTATCCATCCTTACCGTCACCGAAGAAATGACGTTGCGTAAAACCAAGGTACTTGACGGGCGGTATCTTTTTGCCCAGGCCAATTCGCTGGCCGTGTCGCTTATCGATGCCGATGTGGTCCTCACGGGAACGGCCAAAACCAGTTTCAAAAGGCCGGTTTTTCGCAATGAAAAAGTAGTGGCCCGGGCGTTAATCACCAGGAAAAAGGGCAATAAATATATGGTAAGGGTTTCTTCCCATGTTCGGGATGAGTTAGTGTTTCAAGGAAAATTTTTGGTATTTGATCTATCCGAGGAGGTTAACAGGCTTGAAAATAGCCCTTGATGCCATGGGTGGCGATCACGCGCCCCGGGAAATAGTGCGGGGGGCCTGGGAAGCCTGCCGGGAAAACGGGTTGGAAGTAGTCTTGGTGGGTGACAGAGATACTTTGGTAAAAGAAATTGATGAACTGGCAGAACCATGTTCTGCTCTGGAAATTGTACATGCAACGGAAGTGATCGCCATGGACGAGGCGCCGGCTGTGGCAGTGCGACGTAAAAAAAATGCTTCGGTGGTCGTGGCCGCTGAACTGGTACGCAGCGGCCATGTCAAGGCAATGGTTTCCGCCGGCAGTACCGGCGCCACCATGGCCGCCGCCCTGCTGAACTGGGGTCGCATACCCGGCATTGCCCGCCCGGCCATAGCCAGTGTGCTGCCCACCGTGCGGGGAGTTACCATACTGCTTGACGTGGGCGCTAATGTGGATTGCAAGCCCAAGCACCTGTTGCAGTTTGCAGTTATGGGTTCGCTGTATGCCCAAAAGATTTTGGGTATTGACAGCCCCCGGGTGGGGCTGGTGAATGTCGGTGAAGAGAGTTCCAAGGGCAATGAACTGACCCAACAGACTTACCCGCTGCTGCAGGAAGCGCCGGTGAACTTTTACGGCAACATTGAGGGTCGGGACATTTTTCAAGGTACGGTTGACGTAGCCGTATGCGACGGTTTTGTGGGCAATGTGGTGCTGAAAACCGGCGAGGGGCTGGCCGACGCGCTGATGAAAATGATCAAGCGGGAAATGCAGCAGAGCAGCCTGGCGAAAATCGGTGCCACCCTGACATTGCCGGCCATGCGGAATTTAAAGAAAAGATTGGATTATTCCGAGTACGGCGGGGCACCGCTTTTGGGGGTTAACGGGGTGGCTATTGTCTGCCACGGTACTTCCAGGGCGCTGGCCATTAAAAATGCCCTGTTCCGTGCCCGGGAATCCGTGGAAGCCGGGTTGATCGGCGCCATTGGCGCCAGCTTGCATGATCCGGTACGAGAGGTTGGATATGTCGATGGGATGTGAAACAATCCGGGCGGGTATTGTGGGCGTAGGAACTTACGCGCCCGAGCGGGTATTGACCAACGCAGACATACAGCAAATAGTGGACACCAGCGATGAATGGATTCGCACGCGCACGGGGATTCTCGAAAGGCGGTTGGCTTCCGCGGATGAGGCCACTTCCGATCTGGCCCTGACCGCTTCCCGCAGGGCCCTGGACGATGCCGGCGTACGGCCCGAAGAACTGGATCTGGTGATTGCGGCCACCAATACACCGGACATGCTCTTTCCCGCCACGGCCTGTCTGTTGCAAGACAGGTTGGGTGCGGCCAATGCCGGGGCGTTTGACTTGCTGGCAGGTTGCACCGGGTTTATTTACGGGGTCGCCGTTGGTGCGCAATTTATTGCCGCCGGTACTGCGCGGACGGTGCTGGTGGCGGGCGCGGAAACGCTGTCGCGGATTTTAAACTGGCGGGACCGCAATACCTGCGTGCTGTTCGGCGATGCGGCGGGCTCGGTGGTGTTGCGCCGGGTGCCCGGCGACCGTGGCATCCTGGCCACCGCGCTGGGTTCGGACGGCAGCGGCGGCCACCTTTTGCAGTTGCCGGCGGGCGGATCCCGGCAACCGGCCACAGCGGAAACTGTAGAACGAAATTTGCACTGTTTGACCATGAACGGGCGTGAAGTTTTCAAGTTCGCCGTGCGTGCCATGGAGGACGGTGCAAACGAGGTGTTGCGCCGGGCCGGCATGACCGGCGCGGACGTGGACTTTTTGATCCCGCACCAGGCCAACATTCGCATTATCGAACACGCCGCTAAAAAGATGAAACTGCCCATGGAGCGGGTGGCCGTGAATGTGGACCGCTACGGCAATACTTCTACGGCTTCCATTCCGCTGGCCTTGGAAGAGTCACTGCACAGTGGTAAAATTAAAGACGGCGACAATGTGGTGATGGTGGGTTTCGGTGCCGGTCTCACCTGGGCTGGCTTGCTGATTAAGTGGTATGATTATAAAAAGCGGTAGGAGGGAAACAGTATTAGAACGCGCATTTGCGAATTGCTGGGTATAGAGCACCCCGTACTGCAGGGCGGTATGGCCTGGGTTTCCACCGCCGAACTGGTCGCCGCCGTGAGTGAGGGCGGCGGGCTGGGTATTATCGGTTCGGGTCAGGCTCCGCCCGAATGGGTGCGGGAGCAGGTAAGAAAAACCAAGGCGTTGACCGGTAAACCCTTCGGGGTCAACGTGATGTTGCTTTCACCCCACGCCGAGGACATCATGCAACTGCTGGCGGAAGAACGGGTGGCCGTGGTTACCACCGGGGCGGGTAATCCTGGCAAATACCTGCCCTTGCTGCACGGGGCCGGCATCAGAGTGATTCCCGTGGTATCCTCGGTGGCCCTGGCCAAAAGGCTGGTTCGTTCCGGGGTTGACGCCCTGATTGCCGAAGGCATGGAATCCGGCGGGCACGTGGGGGAATTGACCACCATGGCCCTGGTTCCCCAGGTGGTGGAGGCCGTGGAGGTGCCGGTAATCGCCGCCGGAGGCATTTGCGACGGCAGGGGGATGGCCGCGGCGCTGATGCTGGGCGCCGAGGGCGTGCAGATTGGCACCCGGTTTATCAGCGCTGAAGAATGTACAGTACACCCGCAGGTCAAGGAAATGATTATCAAGGCCAAGGACCGGGACACCATCGTTACCGGCAGGCCCACCGGCCATCCCGTACGGGTGCTGAAAAACAAGCTGGCCAGGCAATTTATGGAGCTGGAAGATTCCTGTGCTCCGGCAGAAGAGTTTGAAAGGCTTGGCGTGGGCCGCTTGAAGTTGGCCATGGTTGACGGTGACATTGCTATGGGATCGGTAATGGCCGGCCAGGTTTCAGCCATGGTGCGCCGGGTCCAGCCGGCCCGGGAAATTATAAATGATGTGGTAACGGAAGCAGAAAAAATTATCAAAAATATTTGCAGCAAGGTGGTGGTTTAAGATGCTGGCATACATTTTCCCCGGGCAGGGGTCGCAGTTCGTGGGTATGGGTAAGGACTTATACGATAAGTATGATTATGTACGGGAAGTATTTGATATGGCGGACCGGGCCCTGGGGTTTTCGCTTTCCGGGTTGATATTTGAGGGTCCGGCGGAAGAACTGCAGAAAACCGTTAACGCGCAGCCGGCTATCCTTACCGCCAGCATTGCGTTGTACGAGGTCATCAGGCGGGCCGGGGTACGTCCCGGGGCGGTTGCCGGGCACAGCCTGGGCGAATATTCGGCCCTGGTGGCGGCCGGTTCCCTTAAATTCAGCGATGCCGTGCGGCTGGTTCGCTTGCGCGGGCAATTTATGCAGGAGGCCGTCCCCCTGGGCCGGGGCGGTATGATGGCTGTGCTGGGACTGACCCCGGACGAAGTGGAAGAAGGATGCCGCCGCGCGGCGAACGCCGGCATAGTCGAGGCAGCCAACTTCAACTGTCCGGGTCAAGTGGTGGTGGCCGGTGAAAACAAAGCTTTGAAACGGGCGCAGGAAATTTTTAAAGAGATGGGCGCGCGGCGGTGTATTCTGTTGCAAGTAAGCGCTCCTTTCCACAGCAGTATGATGGCGCCCGCCGGCGAAAAGCTGGTGGCGGAGTTGGCCCGGGTGGAGATCAGGGACCCGGCGGTGCCGGTGATGGCCAATATTACCGCTGACTACGTATACACCGCGCAGCAAGTGCGGGATGCGCTGATTCGCCAGGTTTCCGGTCCCGTGCTATGGGAACAAAGCATGCGCCGCCTGCTGGCTGACGGCTACAATTTGTTTGTGGAAGTGGGGCCGGGGCAGGTACTGACCGGCCTGCTGAAAAAAATCAGCCGGCAGACCCAATCTGTCAATTTCCAAAGCGAGGCCGAGCCGGAAAAGGTTATTGCCCGGTTGAAGGAGGCTGTATAAATTGGATCTGAACGGAAAAGTGGCCGTTGTTACCGGGTCTTCCCGGGGCATCGGCCGGGCCGTGGCCGTTGCACTGGCCGCCCGGGGTGCCGCGGTGGTGGTCAATTACGCCGGTAATGCCGCGGCCGCCGGGGAAACGGCGGATGCCGTGCGCGCATGCGGCGCCGAAGCCCTGGTGATAGGGGCCGACGTGGCCGACCAGGAGCAGGTCAATACCATGATGAAACAGGTTCTGGAAACATTCGGGCGCATCGATATACTGGTCAATAACGCCGGCATCACCCGCGACAATTTGCTGCCGCGCATGCGGGAAGAAGACTGGGACGCGGTGATTAATGTCAATTTAAAAGGGGCTTATAACTGCGCCCGGGCGGTGATGCGCCCCATGTTAAAGGCGCGGTGGGGGCGAATTATCAATATCAGTTCCGTGGTGGGCCTGGCCGGCAACCCGGGGCAGGCCAATTACGCCGCCGCCAAGGCCGGTCTGGTGGGTCTCACCAAATCCCTGGCCCGGGAACTGGGCTCGCGTAATATTACGGTTAACGCTGTGGCGCCGGGCTATATAGCAACCGACATGACTGCCGGGTTGACGGAAGAAAACAAGGCCGGCATGCTCGACCGCATCGCCCTGGGCCGGCTGGGTGAGCCGGAGGAAGTGGCCTCCGTGGTGGCCTTTCTGGCGGGCGACGGGGCCGGGTATGTCACCGGGCAGGTTATAGCGGTGGACGGCGGCATGACCATGTAATATACCATATTTATGTGATTATTTTTTTAAGCTGTGAGGGGAGGTGAAAAAGTGGCCGATATATTTGAAAAGGTTAAGGAAATAATAGTTGAGCAGCTTGGCGTAGACCAGGAAGAAGTAACTCCCGAGGCTTCATTTGTCGATGACCTGGGCGCGGATTCCCTGGACATCGTGGAATTAATCATGGCCCTGGAGAAAACCTTTGAGCTGCAGATCCCCGACGAGGACGCGGAAAAAATCCGCAAGGTGGGAGAAGCCGTACAGTATATCAAAGAACATCAACAATAAAATTAAAAGCCCCGCCGGAACACCGGTGGGCTTTTTTGAAATTATATAATTGCCCCTGGGAGGTATAGGGCTTTGTTAAAAAGAGTTGTAGTAACCGGTATCGGCGTCGTAACCCCGGTGGGGAACAGCCTGGAAGAGTTCTGGCGCAATCTCACCGGCGGGGTCAGCGGGGTGGGGCCGATAACCCGGTTTGACACCGAAGGATACAGCAGTAAAATAGCGGCAGAGGTAAAGAATTTTAATCCCACTGACTTTATAGACCGCAAAGAGGCTCGCCGGATGGACCGGTTTACCCATTACGCGGTGGCCGCCACGACCATGGCAGTGGAAAATGCCGCCCTGGATATGACTAAAATCAACCGGGAGCGGGCGGGCGTTATCCTGGGTTCCGGGGTGGGCGGCCTGGAAACGCTGGAGGACCAGCACAGGGTGCTGATGGAGCGCGGGCCGGGCCGGGTGAGCCCGCTTTTTATACCGATGATGATTTCCAATATGGGCGCCGGGCGGGTGGCCATCAACTTTGGCCTGCGCGGCTGCAATGTGACCACTACCAGCGCCTGTGCCTCCAGTTCCAACGCTGTGGGGGACGCTTTCAGGTTGATTCAGCGCGGGCAGGCCGATGTGATGATCACCGGCGGCACCGAGGCGCCCGTTACGCCGCTGGCCGTGGCCGGTTTTTGTTCAATGAAGGCGTTATCTACCCGTAATGACAATCCGGCCGGTGCCAGCCGCCCCTTTGACGCCGGGCGTGACGGTTTTATCATCGGGGAAGGCGCGGTAATACTTATCCTGGAGGAAATGGAACACGCCCTGGCCCGGGGAGCCAATATCCTGGCCGAAATAACGGGTTACGGCGCCTCCTGCGATGCTTATCACATCACCGCCCCGGACCCGGAAGGCGCGGGGGCGGCCCTGTCCATGCGGTTGGCCCTGGAGGACGCCGGCCTTGCGCCGCAGGACGCGGATTACATCAATGCGCACGGGACCTCCACCCCACTGGGCGACAAGCTGGAAACCCTGGCCATCAAGGAAGTTTTCGGGGAGCACGCTGCCCGCCTGGCGGTCAGTTCGACCAAGTCCATGACGGGACACCTGCTGGGAGCGGCCGGAGGCCTGGAGGCGGCGGTTTGCGTACTGGCCATTGACCGGGGGGAGATTCCGCCCACCATCAACCTGGATACGCCGGACCCGGAGTGCGACCTGGACTACGTGCCAAACGTGGCACGCCGGGCCGATGTCAAAGTGGCGCTGACCAACTCCTTCGGCTTTGGCGGCCACAATGCCACGCTGGTCTTTGAGAGGTTTGTCAGAGAAAGGAATTAATGATATGGAGCGGTTTGAGAACGGGCTGACCGAACTGCAAAAGCGGCTGCATTACACCTGGCGCAACCCGGAATTGTTGCGCCAGGCGCTGGTGCACAGCTCCTATACATATGAAAACAAGGGGCGGGAACATTATAACAACGAGCGCCTGGAGTACCTGGGTGACGCCGTGCTGGAGCTGGTTATCAGCGACTATTTCTATCATTCTTTCCCGGAAAAAACCGAAGGCGAGCTGACCAAAATGCGCGCCCTGACGGTGTGCGAGCCTTCTTTGGCCCTGGTGGCCCGCCGCTTGGAACTGGGCCGGTATTTGCTAATGGGGCGCGGCGAAGAGCGGTCCGGCGGGAGGGACAGGCCCTCCCTTTTAGCGGATGCCTTCGAAGCCCTGCTGGGCTCGGTTTATTTGGACGCGGGGCTGGAAGAGGCGCGCCGGGTGGCCTTGCAGGAATTGGCCGGCATTTTAGAGAAAATTAAAACGGGCCAAACGGCCCGCGATTACAAGACCGACCTGCAGGAGGTACTGCAGCGCAAATCCACCGACCCCATTCATTACCATATTATAAATGAGGCAGGCCCTGATCACGATAAAGTGTTTACTGCCGCGGTGGAACACCGGGGTAAGAAAATGGGCTGGGGCCGGGGCAAATCAAAAAAGGAAGCCGAGCAGCAGGCAGCCAAAATGGCGCTGGAAAAGTACCTGCAGAGCGACTAATCCGGGAGGTAAACCATGGGGTTTTTCGGTAAGCTGAAGGAAAGCCTGATTAAAACACGGAAAAATTTTGTGGAAAAAATCGACCAGATTGTGACGGGCCGCAAAGCAATCGACGAAGATCTGTACGAAGAATTGGAAGAAGCGCTTATCCAGGCTGATGTAGGCATTGATGCCGCGGTGGAGATGGTGGAGAACCTGCGCAGCGAGGTTAAAAAACGCCACATCAGCGATGCGGAGGAATTGCGGGCCTTGCTGAAAGAACAAATACAGGCCATACTTGGCGAAGAAACTCCTTCTCTGAATGTTGATGCCGATAAACCGGCCGTAATTATGGTGGTGGGGGTGAACGGCGTGGGTAAAACCACCACCATCGGGAAGCTGGCGCACTATTTCAAGGAAAATGGGAAAAGCGTGCTTTTAAGCGCTGCCGACACCTTCCGGGCGGCAGCCATTGACCAGCTGGAAATTTGGGGCAACCGGGTGGGGGTGCCGGTAATTAAACACTCCGAGGGATCCGACCCGGCTGCCGTGGCCTATGATTCGCTGCAGGCCGCCAGGGCCCGGAAAGCGGATGTGGTTATCGTGGATACCGCGGGCAGGCTGCATACCAAGAGCAACCTGATGGAGGAATTGAAAAAGGTGCACCGGGTGCTGGGCCGGGAAATGCCGGGCGCTCCGCATGAAGTGCTGTTGGTGCTGGATGCGACCACCGGGCAGAACGCCATCAACCAGGCCAGGCTCTTTAATGAGGCCGTGGGGGTTACCGGCGTGGCCCTGACCAAGTTGGACGGCACCGCCAAGGGCGGGGTAATCATAGCCGTCAAGCAGGGTTTGGAGATCCCCATTAAAATGATCGGTATAGGCGAGGGGATGGACGATCTGCGTCCCTTTGATGCCAAGGAATTTGTGGAGGCCCTGTTTGACCGGGAAAGCCGGGCCGAGGAACAGGTGGTATAAGCGAGTGAAGCATACTCGCTTTTCTTGTTGTTAAGGAAAGTATATGCGAAAAAGGTGCCTGTCCCCTTTTTCTTGTGAAAGGAAAACATGGAAAAAACGCGAATAGTAGGTAATGTTAAACGTTATGCTAACATTAAAAAAACGGAGGTTTGTCATGACTGTACGCATTGCCATTATCGGCGGTACCGGGGTTTACGACCCCAATATTCTCACGGATATCACCGAGGAAAAGGTGGATACACCCTTTGGCTTGGTAAAGGTAAAGGTGGGCGGTTACCAGGGTAAACGGGTGGCCTTTATGGCCCGGCACGGCGAGGACCATTCCGTACCGCCGCACCTGATTAATTATCGGGCCAACGTTTACGGATTGCATATGCTGGGGGTCAAAAACATATTTGCCACCGCAGCGGTGGGTTCTTTGAATTCCGACATGAAGCCCAAAAATTTTGTTTTTGTGGACCAGTTTCTGGATTTCACCAAGTCCAGGCCGCAAACATTCCTGGAAGAAGGGGTCATTCACCTGGATATGACCGATCCCTATTGTCCCAGACTGCGCCGGGTGCTGCAAGAGGCGGCGCAAAAGCACGGGCTGCCCTATCATAAAACCGGCACATATGTTTGTACTGAAGGGCCCCGGTTTGAAACGCCGGCGGAAATTCGCATGTTCAGCCAGCTGGGCGGGGACCTGGTGGGTATGACCAGCGTGCCCGAGGTGGTGTTGGCCCGGGAGGCGGAAATATGCTACGCCACCATTGCCATGGTCACCAATTTTGCCGCGGGAATTTCCCCGGACCGGCTGTCGCACCAGGAAGTGGTGGATATCATGGACGAAAATGTGCACAACCTGCGAAAACTGGTGATGGAGGCCATTGCCGCTCTTGATGAGGATGCGGACTGCCCGTGCCACCGGCATCCCCAGGACCCGTCCGCGGTGAAATAACTCCGGTGCCGGGTGTTGAATCGTAGTTTTGTTGAAAGATGAAAGCTGTTGAAAGGATGTCGCAAATGGAAACAATGCGCTGGGTTGACGGGCGACTGGAGATTCTGGATCAGACGTTGCTGCCGGAAACTGCGGAATATATCAAATGCGAGCACTATGAAACCGTCTGTGACGCCATACGCCGGCTGAGCGTGCGGGGCGCGCCGGCCATCGGCGCCGCTGCCGCTTACGGACTGGCCCTGGGGGCTAATGCCGTGCAGGCCGCAAGCAGGGAAGTATTTATCACCGCCGTGGAGAAAATCGCCGGCGATCTGGCCGCCACCAGGCCCACCGCGGTAAATTTGCAGTGGGCCCTGGACCGGATGCTGGAGACGCTGCGGGGGAACACAAACGATAATATCAACGACCTCAAGAAAGCGCTACTGGAAGAAGCCCACGCCATTTATCGCGAAGACCTGGAAAGCAACCGGCGGATGGGCGAATTCGGGCAAACCCTGTTTCCCGACAATGCCGCCGTATTGACGCACTGCAACGCCGGAGCCCTGGCCACGGCGGGTCTGGGCACTGCCCTGGGGGTCATCCGGGCGGCACACAAAGCCGGAAAAAATGTGCACGTTTATGCCGATGAAACCAGGCCGCTGCTGCAGGGTGCCCGCCTGACCACCTGGGAAATGCTGCAGGAGAATATACCGGTTACGTTATTAACGGACAATATGGCCGGGTATTTAATGGCGCAGGGCAAAGTGGACCTGGTTATCGTGGGGGCCGACCGCATTGCCGCCAACGGCGACGTGGCCAATAAAATCGGTACATACGGTGTGGCGGTGCTGGCCCGGGAACACAACATTCCCTTTTACGTGGCCGCGCCCATGTCCACCATTGATTTTAATATCGCAAGCGGCCGGGATATTCCCATAGAAACGCGGGACGAGCAGGAAGTTACGCACATTGCCGGTAAAAGGGTGGCCCCGGAGGGGGTTAAAGTCTGGAACCCGGCGTTCGACGTCACCCCGGCCCGCCTGGTCACCGCCATCATCACCGACCGGGGCGTGGCCCGCCCGCCTTATATCGATTCGCTGGCCGCGCTGGCGGGGAAGGAATAAAGAATGGTCACGCAAAAAGTAGGGTCCCGGTTGTTCTCCGCTGCGTTCAGAATCTACGCGCCGACGGGAATTTAGCTTGCCTCGGACCGGCTCCGGCGGTCCTGTATAATGCGCGCAACGTGGTTGTGAGAACAACCGGCCCTGTATAAATAATGCTCTTATGGCGGAAACACAAATTAAAGGAGTTGATCTCTTGTCCGACTATGTAATCCGGGACATCAACCTGCACGAACAGGGCAGGCTTAAAATAGACTGGGTACGGGCCCACATGCCCGTGCTAAACGTAATCCGCGCGGAATTTGAAAGAGAGAAGCCGTTCCGGGGGATCAGGGTGGCTCTGAGCATTCACCTGGAAGCCAAAACCGCTTACCTGGCCGAAGTGCTCCGGGCCGGGGGGGGCGATGTGGCCATTACGGGTTCCAACCCTCTTTCCACCCAGGACGATGTGGCTGCCGCCCTGGCCCATGCAGGGATCAAGGTTTACGCCTGGTATGACGCCACCGCCGAAGAATACGACCGGCACCTGCGCCTGGTGCTGGCCAACCGTCCCCATGTAGTGATAGACGACGGAGGAGATTTGGTGCACTTGCTGCATACCGACCTGCGGGAACAGGCCGGGGAGGTGCTGGGCGGTGCCGAAGAAACCACCACCGGGGTGCTGCGCCTGCGTGCCCTGGAGCGGGCCGGGCAGTTGTTGTTTCCCATGATTTCTGTCAACGATGCCCGCTGCAAGCATCTATTCGACAACCGGTACGGTACGGGGGAGTCCGCCTGGGCCGGGATACTGCGTACCACCAACCTGGTTACGGCGGGTAAAACCGTGGTGGTTTTCGGGTACGGCTGGTGCGGCAAAGGGGTGGCCATGCGGGCCAAGGGCCTGGGGGCCGATGTGATTATTTGTGAGGTGGATCCCGTTAAGGCCATTGAAGCTTATATGGACGGTTTCCGGGTTATGAAGAGCGAGCAGGCCGCCGCCGAGGGCGATATTTTCATTACCGTCACCGGATGCCGGGATTTGCTGCGCGCCGGGCATTTCCGGCGGATGAAGGACGGGGCCGTCCTGGCCAACGCCGGTCACTTCGACGTCGAGATCAACATACCGGAACTGGAGCGGGTTTCCGTTTCCCGGCGTACCGTGCGTAAAAACATTGAGGAATTCATGCTTCCCGATGGTCGTCGCCTGTACCTGCTGGCTGAAGGCAGGCTGGTGAACCTGGCGGCCGGTGACGGGCACCCCGCGGAAATAATGGACATGTCCTTTGCCCTGCAGGCCCTGTCAGCGTTGTACATTGTGCAGCGCGGTAAAGAACTGGAAAAGAAAGTGTACAACGTACCGCCCGAACTGGATGCGCGGGTGGCCGAGTTAAAATTAAAATCACTGGGTATAGAAATAGACCGGCTTTCGGAAGAACAGGTCAAGTATATCAATGAATGGCAGTTTGAGTAACAGTACGGGAGCGGAACAGCTATGTCGGTGACAGCGGAAAAAGTAAAAGAGCAGGTTTTAAAGACAGGATTGCGCATGGCCGGCTCCGGTTTGGTGGCGGGCACCTGGGGCAACATAACGGCCCGGGTGCCCGGTGAACATATTTTCGTGGTAACCCCCAGCGGCATTCCATACGATGCCATGTCCAAGACGGACCTGGTGGTGGTGGACGGCGGGGGCCGCGTGATAGAGGGCGAGCGCCGGCCGTCCACGGAGTTGAAATTGCACCTGGCGGTGTACAACGCCCGCCCCGATGCGGGCGCGATAGTGCATACGCATAGCGTCTACGCCAGCGCGCTGGCGGTGGCCGGTAAACCGCTGCCGCCCATCCTGGAGGACCAGGTGCAATTGGCGGGCGACGAAGTGCCGGTGGCCCGTTATGCGCGGGCGGGCACGAGCAACCTGGCCGCCGTGGCGGTGGAAGCGCTGGGTCAAAACAACGCCGTGCTGCTGGCCAACCACGGTCTGGTGGGTATTGGGCGTACTGTGGAAGAGGCGTTTACAGTCTGTCAGGTGGTGGAAAAGGCGGCCCGGGTTTATACTTTGGCGGAATTGCTGGGCCGGGCGGCGATTATTCCCCCCGGTGAGGTGGTAGCCCTCCGGGATGCATATTTGACCGCTTACGGCCAGCCCCGACAAGGATAGAGAGCCGGCCCGGCGCAAGACAAAAAATGGTTGTAGTTGCTGTTTGTTGTTTATTGGAATATATTAATATTGCAGTTAGTTTAAATAAGTTTAAGTCTGACCCCGTAAAAGGAGGGTGTTATGTCGAAGCTGCTGATTAAATGTATGGCTGTTTTAACTATGGATGGCGAAGGGGAGATTATCCGCAACGGGGAAATTGCGGTGCAGGATAATGAAATATCCCACGTGGGGCCGGCCGGTTCCACGCCGGAGGATTTTGTACCGGACCGGGTGTTGGACTGTCCCCGGATGATGGCCATGCCCGGCTTGATTAACTGCCACACCCACGCGGCCATGACGCTGCTCAGAGGATATGCCGACGACCTGCCCCTGATGCAGTGGTTGAAAGAAAAAATCTGGCCCCTGGAGGAGCACCTGACGCCGGATGACATCTACCGGGGCACGTTGCTGTGCTGCGCCGAAATGATTCGCGGGGGCACCACCACCTTCGCCGATATGTACGATGCCATGGGGCGGGTGGCCCAAGCGGTGGATGAGTCCGGGATGCGGGCCGTGCTCAGCCGGGGCATGATCGGTTTCGGCCCCAAGGCCGACCGGGCTTTCTCGGAAAGTGTGGAGTTTATCAAAGAGTGGCACGGCGGCGCCGGCGGGCGGGTCACCGCCATGTTCGGGCCCCACGCTCCCTACACCTGCCCGCCCGAGTATTTGAAAAGGGTAATAGAGGCGGCGAAGGAACTGGGGGTGGGAATTCACATTCACCTGGCCGAAACCCTGGATGAAATAAAGGAAATTAATGAGCGGTACGGCAAGTCACCCGTTGCTCTGATGGAGGAAGTGGGGCTGTTTGAATTGCCCGTGCTGGCCGCCCACTGCGTGCACCTGGACGACAACGATATTGAAATCATGGCCCGGCGCCGGGTAGGCATTGCCCACAATCCCCAGAGCAATATGAAGCTGGCCAGCGGGGTGGCCCCGGTGAGCCGTTTGCTGGAAGCCGGGGCGGTAGTCGGCCTGGGCACCGACGGCGCGGCCAGTAACAACAATCTGGATATGCTGGAGGAAATCCGGGCCGCCGCGCTGCTGCAAAAAGTGCATACCGGCGATTCCAGAGCTTTGCCGGCCTATACGGCCCTGCTTATGGCTACCGCCGAGGGGGCCCGGGTGCTGGGCATGGAAGATACCATTGGCCGCATTAAACCCGGCCTGCGGGCCGATATAATATTGTTGGATATGCATAAACCGCACCTTTACCCTTTGTTTGACCTGTACGCCCACGTGGTGTATGCCGCGGCTTCGTCGGACGTGGACACGGTGATTATCGACGGCCGGGTAGTTATGGAAAACCGCCGTATTCTGACGCTGGACGAGGACGCGGTACTGGAGGAAGCCCAGCGTACCGCTGAATCACTGGTAAGCAGAAAGGAGGCCAAAGTCAATGGCTAAAAAGGTGGCTATTTTGCTGGAAGAAATGTACAACGAGTACGAGTTTATCTACCCGTACTATCGCTTTAAGGAAGCGGGTTGCGAAGTAACGGTGGTGGGCACGGGCAGAAGGGAGGCTTACCCCAGCAAGGTAGGATTGCCGGCCAAAGAAGATGTTTCCGCCGTGAACGCCGATCCCGCGCAATTTGACGCGGTGATTATCCCCGGCGGGTTTGCTCCGGATTTCATGCGCCGCGACCCGGCCATGGTCAATCTGGTGCGCAAGGTGTACCAAAAAGGCGGCGTAGTGGCATCCATCTGTCACGGCGGCTGGATGCTGGCTTCGGCGGGAATATTAAAAGGCAAAAAGGCGACGTCTTTCTTTGCCATCAAGGATGATCTAATCAATGCCGGTGCAGAATATGTTGATCAGGAAGTGGTGGTGGACGGCAACCTGGTCACCTCCCGCATGCCCGACGACCTGCCGGCCTTCTGTCGCGCTGTTTTAGGAAAAATAGGTTAATATTTGGATACTATTATTTCTTGGCGCTGCTTAAAAGTAAAGGCCCTGACCAAAATGGTCGGGCCTTTAAAAATTTTGCATTAAGTTATAAAAGGGGAATGGCTCCTTTTGGCTTTTTTTAGTGTTCCAGCCCTTTTTCCGCAGTATCCCCGCAGCAGCTGCCCGGCGTGCAGCCCTGATTTTCCGGTTTACTGCCGCAGCATGCGGAAGAACCGCGCAAGTCCGCCGGTGCGCCCACCGAGTTGGGCAGGAAAGGCTTGGAGATCAATTTGGTCAATTCTATTCCTCCGCATTCCGGGCATTTAAGCTGTTCGTTTTCTTTAGCAGGGAGGGTAAGGGCTTCAAATACTTTACCACATTTGCACTTATATTCAAAAATGGGCATAGTTCATTCTCCTTTCCTGGGTAATTTTTTCACGGAGATATGTTTTTCGACGTTGCTTTATAAAATCCTTCTTCTAATATATTTAAAGGTTAGCGGAGCCATGGGGACGGTTATAAGGTACGGGGACACACCTCCTTCGGAGGAACGTCCCCAACGTATGAATGTCCCCAACTAAGGAATGTCCTATCCCGCTCTTTCAAAAAAATAAAAAAACTTTAAATTTTTAATTTATCAGATAGTTATGTATTGACAATTTAGTCAAGTATGATAATATATAAATATACATGTATATACAAGTAAATACAAAAATTTAAAAGCATAAAATAAGGGGGAAGTTTTCAAATTGATAATTATTGGAGAGAAAATTAATGGAACGATCCCGAGCGTAAAAAAGGCTATAGAAAACAAGGACGAAGAGCATATTCGTAATCTGGCCGTTAAGCAGGTTGAAGCAGGCGCCGACTATCTTGACGTATGTGCAAGCACTGCTCCGGAGATTGAAGCTGAAACTTTAAAATGGCTAATGGACATTGTTCAGAATGCCGTCGATAAACCCTTATGTATTGACAGTCCCAATCCAAGAGTAATTGAACAGGTTTTCAAGTACGCAAAGCAGCCTGGCATCATTAACTCGGTATCTGAAGAAGGCGAAAAGTGTGAAGTTATTTACCCCATGATTCAGGGGACGGAATGGCAGGTTATTGCCTTAACCTGTGATAACAAGGGCATTCCGTCTGATGTTCCGACAAGGGTTGATATAACCAAAATAATGGTAGAAAAAGCCCAAAAGTATGATATAACCCCCGACAGAATCCACATTGACCCACTGGTAATGGCGCTATCAGCAGATAACCAGTCATTTTTAAACTTCATTGAGACATTAACAACTGTAAAAAAACTCTACCCCACAATTAAAGTAACCTCAGGCTTAAGTAACATTTCCTTTGGCATGCCCCTAAGAAAAATTATTAACCAACACTTCTTAACCATTGCAGCCTATGCGGGCATGGATTCGGCCATCCTTGACCCATGCAACAGAGATATATTAACCACCCTTCTGGCAACTGAAGCATTACTCGGGCGCGACAGGCATTGCAGGAATTTTGCCAATGCTTATCGGAAAAACAAAATTGGCCCAGATAGAAGTGCCGTTAAATAAACATTTGACAAGTAAACAGTTAGCAAAAGACAAGCCTTTCCAGCACAAGAATATATTTTTTTGCGTAACTTGTATGTACAAGTATGTACAATATAGTCAGGTTTTATGCAAAGGCTGAGAAAGAACCAAACCAACGCTTTTATTATTTACCGATGAATACGCACAAAAATTAGCTTATATGAGGGGGGGATAATAAGCATCAAGCAGTAAGAGCAACCAGCAAACGCAAACGGATTATCTAACAACTACTATACTAAAGGGGGACTTACAAATGTTGGATATGCAAGTATTAACTCAGGCCGTAGGAGATCTCGACGAACCAAAGGTGTTAGGAATGTTAAAAGAATTTGTAGCTGCGAACCCCGGCAGCGAAGAAGCCGCAGCGGTGGTAAACGCATGTCAGCAGGGAATGGCCATAGTCGGTGACCTATTTGACGCGAAAGAGTACTTTGTCGGTGATTTAATTTTTGCCGGGGAATTACTTAATGCGGCAATCGATATCTTAAAGCCTGTCATAGGTGGGGAAAGCACCGCCAAAGTGGGGAAAATTGTTCTTGGCACGGTTGAAGGTGATTTACACGACATCGGTAAAAATATTTTTAAGAGCATGTCAGAAGCAGCCGGTTTTGAAGTCATCGACCTGGGCATCGACGTTCCCGCCGGCACTTTTGTGGAAAAAGTAAAAGAAATAAAGCCGGAAATCGTGGGCATGAGCGGCGTGCTTACCCTCGCCCTGGATTCCATGAAAAAAACAGTGGATGCGCTTAAAGAAGCCGGATTGCGCGATGGAGTTAAAGTAATTATTGGCGGGAACCCTGTTACAGAGGAAGCATGCAGGGCTATCGGTGCGGACGCTTTCACAACCAACGCCGCCGAAGGCGTTAAAATATGTCAAGGGTGGGTGAAATAGTATGACCGACGTAATGGCTTTGGCCCGGGAAAGAACACAATTGTTCCGCGATGTGATTGACGGTAATATCCCCAAAAGGGTGCCCATTTTTGTGAGTTTTTCCATCGAATTTGCTATTCAGTATGCTGGAAAAAACCTGATGGAAGCCCAATGGGACACCGGCCAGCTTGAAGAAATATTTGATCAAATATGCCGGGATTTCTACTCGGACTTGCTTCCTGTGAACGCCTTCAGATTCCCTTCCTTCTACAGACTGCTGGGGGCAAGAAATTTTGTGATGAGCTCCAATGGTTTTTTGCAGCACCCCGAAGTTGAAGGGTTGTTGCAGGAAGAATACGATGATTTCATTGCCTCCCCCTACAACTGTATCATCGAGAAAATACTGCCGCGTATATATACTGAACTTGATACCGATGCCAGTACAAAAGCACTGGCCCTGGCCAAAGCATTTAAAGCTTTCCATGACGAAATGGGCACTGCCATAATGATCTACGGCAGGCTGAACCAAAAATATGGCTATGGTGACGTAAATTTCTTTGCAGGGTTTACCGAGGCGCCCTTTGATTTTATTTCCGACCAGTTAAGGGGCTTTAAAGGTATTTCAACCGATATAAGAAGAGTTCCGGATAAAGTGGAAGCGGCGGTGGAAGCAGCAACTCCGCTGATGATCAAAGCCGGGATGCAGCCATTTCCGTCAAAATACAATGCCACTTTTATCCCGCTGCATATGGCGCCGTTTATGCGCACTAAAGATTTTGAGAGATTTTACTGGCCTACATTCAAGAAACTGGTTGAAGCGCTGGCCGAAGCGGGACACCCTTCAAATCTTTTTGTTGAGCATGACTGGATGCGCTATCTTGATTACCTGTATGAATTACCGGAAAACACAATCATGAGATTTGAATACGGCGACCCCAAACTGGTTAAAGAAAAACTCGGCAAAAAACACATTATTGCAGGTTTCTATCCAGTTTCATTGCTCAAAACCGGAACCAAGCAGCAGTGCATTGACAAGGCCAAGGAACTTTTAGATATTCTGGCGCCGGGCGGCAGGTATTACTTTGATTTTGATAAGGTTCCGATTACACTGGACAGCGTGAATGTGGAAAACGCGCGTGCGGTGTTGGAGTATGTGGCCGCCAATGCTAATTATTAGGGGAGGGTTGGGTATGAATACAAAATATTATAAAACCTGGGAACAGTATCGGGCGGAGCATCCTGAAATCGACGAAAAACAAGCCAAGGTAATGGCTCCCAAAATGCAGGGTTATGAGGAAATGATGTTTTCATTCATTATGTTCCTGTTAATGTAATATTTTAGCAGCGGGTTGGTTTACCCCGGTTAATACAGAGAGAGCCCCCGTCTCTCTGTATTATTTTTACTTTTTTAGCCCCGCGGGAGATACATGTTAAAAATTACTCAAAAGGGTTGAATATAAATATGAATGAAAGTTTAAAAACAGTGCTCTCGCCATATCGCTGGGTGATCCTGGCCATCATGTGGTCTGCCGTGTGTATCGGGCTTGCCGCACAGTTTCAAGTAGCAGCTCTGGCGTATAAGATTATCCCCGATTTCCAACTGACATCCGGGCAGTATAGCATGGTCCTAACCGCGCCCATGTTGGCAGGTTTATTTTTTAGCTTTGCGGCAGGCGCCTTGGCTGACCGGTGGGGCGTCAAAAGAGTGGTTGCAGTAGGATTTGTTTTTTCTATAGCAGGAGCGTTTTTCCGATTTGCCGCCGACAACTTCTTGGAGTTGTTTGCCCTGATGTTCCTGGCCGGGATCTGTCCCGGCTTCTTGAATGCTAACGTATCAAAGCTTCTGGGAGCATGGTTTCCCAAAGAGCACATGGGCATCGCTATGGGTATCTATTTTTCTGCCACCGGTGTCGGCATGAGTATCGCTTTAGCCACATCAGCATTGTTTCCCACAACTAAAAGCGCCTTCATTACTGCAGGTTTAGTCATGCTGGCAGTATGGATTTTATGGATGGTGTTCATTAAAGCCAAGCCTGAGGGAGCGCCTGATCTGCCGGTTATGCCCGTGACTAAGTATATCGGTGTTGCTGCCAGGAGCAGAAACGTTTGGCTGGTGGGTGTGGCATTGATGTTTTTTATGGGCTCTTCCATGGCATTTTCCGGGTTCCTACCAAATGCATTACATAATGTGCGTGGGATGAGTCCGGTAACGGCCGGTTTTATGACGTCTTTAATCACGTTTGGTACCATTGTCGGCAGTATCTTAGGGCCTGTCGTCTCCAACCGCATTGGCAAAATGAAGCCCTTTTTGGCATCTGTAGCAATTTTGGGAGCGATGGCCGGGTACTCTGCCTGGGTTGCGCCCCAAGGGGCGGCCATGCCGGTGCTGCTTGTCGTTCTCGGCATCATGTCGGGAATGTGCGCACCGTTGCTTATAGCATTTCCGATGCTGCTTCCGGAAATAGGCCCCGTTTATGCCGGAAGCGCCGGAGGAATCATCGGTACCCTTCAGGTTATCGGAGCTGTCTTTATCCCATCTTTTGTTATTGCTCCGTTGGCGGGTCAGAACTACAACCTGTTCTTCTCCCTGGGCAGTTTGTGCTTTTCCCTCGTGAGCGTTGTGGTCTTGTTGCTTCCTGAACTGGGCGCCAAGCTCCGGGCTAAAGCCGGTGCTGACTTTGCCGAAGCCACCTGATAAAAGGAGAAGCTGTGTCGGGAAGCAGGGGGAACTTTCCTGTTCCCCCTCCCTTATACTTAAGCCGCGCAACTTGGTTTAAACTCGGCATCTTCAATAGTGGGCCGGACCGGCATCCTATAGTTGACAAAAAGATTTACTAAATTTATGATGAGAATTAGTATATGGTTGTATATACGTCTCGCATTGTTACCGCAGGTTTTCCGGTTTAACCTAAATATTAAACTTGGCTTTGTTACTACATTGCTTACGGGGATGATTTTTGTGAGTGATGCGATTATTGCCTGCCAAACACTGCATGATGAATTGAATTTGGCCATGCACGAAACCGGATGTCGGCCTCCGGTAATTTGGGTAGAGTCTGATTACCATAACGACCCCAACCAATTAAGGGCAAAACTGCAGGAAGAAATAGATAGCCTGAAAAACATAGATAACATTTTGTTTGTCTATGGTTGCTGCGGGAACGGTCTGGTAGGTTTAAAGGCCTCAACGGCTAACCTGATTATCCCTAAGACGGAAGATTGTATATCTATGGTACTAAGCCGGCCTGATGAAAAATTTGAACGCCATAAACAGACATATTTTTTAACCAAAGGTTGGATGGAAGGTTCTAAAAGCATATTTGTGGAATACGAGCACGCGCTAAAACGTTATGGCGAAAAAAGGACCAAAAGATTGTTTGAAGTAATGCTTAAGCACTACCATTATTTTATGCTTATAGACACCGGAGCTTATAATCTGGAGGACTGTTTAAGAAAAGCTGAAGAGTTGGCCCAAAACACTGCCCTGGAACTGGTTATGGCTAAAGGTGACATTTGGTTCCTGAAAAAGCTGTTGACGGGACCTTATGATGAAGACTTTTGCGTTGTCCCCAAAGGCGGAACGGTAAGTATTACTCACCTCGGATTGGCGCATACAGTACCAGCCCATCAGGCTATATAAAGTCAAGCAAAACTCCAATGTTATGTTTAACGGAGGGCAGAATGAAAGATTTGGGAAAAAAGGAAAGGTTATTAATAAGGCTTGTGGAACAGTTGGACGAAGAGAATGTCGTTAAATTAGCCGACGAACTGTTAAATGACGGTATGGATCCACTTTACCTGCTGGACCTGGTAAACGAAGGCATGAACCGGGTAGGTAAACTTTATGAGTGCAAGGATTATTATATAGCTGATTTAATTATGGCAGGACTTATTTTCAAACAAGTGCTGGAATTGGATAAAATGACTACCCATTTTTACGTTAAACATAATAACAAAATTGGCAAGGTTCTTCTTGGCACTGTAAAAGGGGATATCCATGATATTGGCAAGGATATTTTCAGGGGGATGTTGGAGGCAAACGGCTTTGAGGTTATTGACCTTGGGGTGGATGTGCCCAAAGAATTGTTTTTAAAAAAATATGAGGAATACAAACCGGACATTTTGGGGCTTAGCGGAGTGTTGACCAATACCGTCGATACAATGAAAGAGGTAGTAGATGCTTTTGTAGAAGCCGGGGTCAGGGACAAAGTCAAGATTATTGTTGGCGGCAACCATCTCACAGAAGAAATCTGTAAATTTATTGGGGCGGATAACTTTGCCAACGACGCTTCGGTTGGGGTTAAAGTTTGCAAAGAGTGGATGAACGGCATTAAAGAACAGGGAGTAATTGATAATGGTTAGTCCGGTTTACCTAAGAATAGTTGAAGATATCAAGAAGAAGATAAACAGCGCCGAATTAAAACCGGGTGATACCGTACCATCAGAAAAAGCATTATGTGATGAATATGGCGCCAGCCGGATGACTGTGAGAAAAGGTCTAGCCGTTTTAGCTAACGAAGGATACATTTATTCTATTCCGGGGAAAGGTAATTTTGTTCGGAAACCTGAGCTTAACAAATATACCATATACTACGACGAGAAGAACAACTCTATTAACAGTGTTGATCAAACAAAACTGTTAGAAGTTAATATTATTATGCCGGATGAAAAGTTGGCCAGTGATCTGCAAATTACCAAAAACAAAAACGTTATTATGATTCGCAGGCTGTTCTATACAGATGGCGCCCCCGTAGCATATGACGTTAAATATTTACTTTATCAAAAAGGGATGCCTATTGTAGAAAAGGAAATTGAACATGCAACTTTTCCCGAAATGTTATCTAAAAAAGTTCCTCTTTTTGCGTTGAAGAAAGAACTGGTAATTTATTCCGCAGTGCCTGGTGATGATATAAAAAGATATTTAAATATTTACGACGGGCTCGCCTTATTGGTTGTTGAGCAGAAACTTTATAACACTGAAAACAAGCCAATGGGCCTGGGGATAACTTATTATCGGGGAGACTATATTAAATTACAGGGAATTAGTGAATGAAATTCCAAGATGATTGGATGGGGGTTGAAAAGCTGCATCAGTTACCGGTGCAGTTTAGTTTTTTCCGGCTACGCCACGGGGACGGTTCCATCGTCTTCCCTTCGGCCCTTCGCTGCGCTTCGGGGACGCTTGAACCGTCCCCATGGCTCCGCTAACCTTTAAATTACTCTAGTGTTAGGGGGATTTACCTTGAAAGGCTATAAAGTGATTTTCCAACCCGGAGATTTGGAAATAGAAGTATTGGCAGGCAGCACCATTATGGAAGCTATAAACGAGGCTGGATTTGATGCTGATTTTCCTTGCGGCGGCAGGGGAAAGTGCGGAAAATGCCGGGTGAAGATTTTGGCGGGTGCGGGCGAACCGACCGCTGTGGAGCAGGAAATCCTTAAGGAAAAAGAATTGGAAGACGGAATTCGCTTAGCTTGCTCAACCAAAATCCACGGTAATATTACCGTGGAGCTGCCTGAACAGCTGCAGCACAATATTTTGATAACCTCAGGGCAAAGGGCATTTCAGGTTGAGCCGCACTTAAACAAAATATTTGTTGAAGTTGAGAAGCCTTCGCTGGATGCTCAGCGGTCAGATTGGCGTCGTCTGAAAGATTGCCTGGCTAAACACGGGTATAATCATTCCGATTTAGAAGTGCCGGTTTCCCTTTTGCGCCAGCTGCCGGGAACCATTCGAGAGGCCGAGCATTGCCTTACTGCAGTTATGTATGGCAATAAAGTAGTGGGAATCGAGGAGCAAGATACCACGGGGACCATGCTGGGCATGGCTTTTGATATTGGGACAACTACTATCGTAGGATATTTGCTGGACATTTATTCCGGGAATGAGTTAGGTGTGGTATCGACGCTTAACCCGCAGGCGAAGTTCGGCGCAGATGTTATTTCACGTATCACCTTTGCAAACCAGGAAAAAGACGGGCTTGAAAAACTGCATGCCGTTGTGTTAGAGGCAATAAATAAACTTATTGGGGAAGCGGCAGAAAAAGCCGGAATAAGCAGAAAGCATATCTACGGGATATCCATTGTGGCAAACACCTGTATGAATCATCTTTTTCTTGGTATAAGCCCCCGGAATGTCGCGGTATCACCATATGTATCAGCTATCAGTGAACCCTTGGTGATAAATGCCAATGAACTGCAAATTGACATTAACCAGGCAGGTAAAATCATCGTGCTGCCCAATATTGCAGGTTTTGTCGGAGCGGACACAACAGCGGTGCTCTTGGCTACAGAAATTGACCGGAGTGATGATATCAAGCTGGTCATAGATATTGGTACCAACGGGGAAATTGCTCTAGGCTCAAGAGAAAAAATAGTTGCCTGTTCTGCCGCGGCCGGGCCTGCCTTTGAAGGAGCCCAGATAAGCAGCGGCATGAGGGGCGCCACCGGAGCCATTGACCATGTTTATTTTGGGGATAAACTTGAATATTCTGTAATTAGAGGGGGCAGACCCCTGGGCATTTGCGGTTCTGGTTTGCTTGATACGGTGGCGGGATTGCTGGAATTGGGTATTATTAATAAGAGGGGAAAAATATTACCTTTTGAACAATTAACAAATAATGCGGCACAAGGATTTAAAGACCGTCTTACGAAGTGCGAAGGTGAAGCCGCTTTTCTTCTTGCAGACGCAAGTAAAACCGGACACGGCAGGCCGATTATGATTACCCAGAGTGATATTCGGGAACTTCAGTTGGCCAAGGGTGCAATAGCGGCAGGTGTTAGGGTTTTGATGGAAGTTTATGGTATCAAGGCCGGCGAAATCAAAGAAGTTCTATTGGCCGGGGCCTTTGGGAATTATTTAAACCCGCACAGCGCATGTATGATCGGATTAATTCCGCTGGAACTGGAAAGTAAAATCAAAATGGTCGGCAATGCCGCGGGTACCGGGTCCAAATTAGCTTTACTATCGTTAAGTGAGTATCGCCGGGCAGCTGGTATAGCTGGTTCTGTTAAATTTGTTGAATTAGGCAGTTATCCCAAATTTAATAGTATTTTTGCAGAATGCACGTATTTTAAAACCATTTGAGACTTTATTTGGGTTGGCCACACCTTATTATTCTAAAGCCTGAATAGAAAAGGATGGAAGCAAAGTTATGACAGAGCCGAAGATTTGGGAAATTACATTGCCGGATGTGACTGTAGAAGATCTTTTCCAAGCAGAAGGGGCTGATTACAGCAAACGTCCTCCCCGTCCAAGTACGGTGGAATTACACCGCCAGTTATTGGCGGAAGCCACCGCTTTAGTCCGCCCAACCGTGATTTGGCGTGAGGTTGATATATTGGGTGCCCGAGAGCAGGAGCTTTTTCTTGAGGAAGGGCAAAAGTTAACCAGCGGACTTTTGGTGAGGGTGGCGGGAACTGCTGATAAGTTAATTATTTTCGCGATGACCGTCGGAAGTGCATTAGACGATCGTGAGGATTACTATAGTAAGGCTGGGAAAACGTTGGAAGCTTTTGCCCTTAGTGCGGCCGGAACAGCATATATTGTCAAAAGCAGTAGTTCATTAATGGATAAAATCAAGGAGCATTACCGTAACGCAGGCCTGAAAACGACCTTTCCCATGGGTCCCGGACACTCATACTGGCGTTCGCTTGAAGATATGCAAACTATCTTTCACTTTCTTAAAGCTGAGCAAATTGGCCTTCGTCTGACAGATTTAAACTTAATGATGCCCCGCAAATCAATTGCCATGGTAGCCGGAGTGGGACGCAACCTACCGGACTTTAAGGGGAAAACTCATTGTGATTTCTGCAGCTTACTAAAAAAATGCCAGCTAAGCCATTTTGGACAAAAATGTTAACACTTGGGTTATGTTTAAAAAAAATTACAGAAAGAAATGCAACAAAAACCCGTCCTTACCTTTCTAACAGGGGGTACGGGTTTTTATTCGCCTTCTTGAAATTTTTTTACAGTTTTTAATTTTTTTATTACTCCTTAATCTTACAACTTTCTGAGTTAGTCTCGTGTCTCTTTAAAAAAATCGGTAGTTTTTAACATTTGGCGGTCTTCGGCCGCAGCCTTTAGTTGATCCGCGCACCCCTGATCCCCTGGGGCTTCGCATAATTCTTCCAGTTCTTCCGTTGTAACATCTCGTAGATCTTCGGCATCAAAGGTTCTTAATTTACCGGCAGTGACTTTCCTTAATTCACTTGCCCGAATAGAACGTAATTTACCGGCCTTGGGCATGATATTCCCCCTTAAAACCATTTATCAAGCATATTCTTTTATAACACTTACTATTAAAACAGCTTTTCCGTTTAGGGAGGTATTTATGTTATATTTGACTTTTTTTAGAGACAAAAAAATATATTTTTTTAAAATTTAGGTAAAAAACGAAAATATATTTTGCCTGGCCGGATGAGGATATGTTACACTGTGGAAAGGTCATTTGACGGGTAAGATAATTTATGATAAGAAGATTTACGGTTGAAAAGATAATTACATGTGATCTTAAGTATGTAACGCTTTTTTTATCGCATGTATGCAGGAAAAGGAAAATCATTCTTTGAGAGGAAAACCAGGTGATGGATCAAAAGCAAGAAGAGGTTCGTACAACGGTTGATTCTAGGAATAATAAGTTCAGGAAACTGGGTGCAGGTTTTATTGTATTGTCATTTATTTTATATGGCTTAATTTTAGTTGTGCCGTTTACCCCTTTTTCCACCGGTGTGAAAGTAGGCATTTCTACGGCGCTTGCTGTTACAGGTGAAGTGTCATTTTGGGTCGGTGGTTTAATTTTGGGCAAGGAAGTTGTTGTCCGGTTAAAAAAATATATTAACCCTGTACGCTGGTTTAAAAGATGATAGCAAAGTGCTGTTTAAACGATACCTGGCAAACGCAAATAACCGGCGCCGTGTATAGAGAAGGCCCTTGCTTTGGGTATGGCAAGGGCCTGTATCAGTAAACCGGTTCTTATTTGCCCCGGATACTTTTTAGCACCGTCTTGGCGCTGGTGGCGGCGAAACTGAAAAATCCCTTATGCTTTTTAAGCACGTCGTCCAGGGCGTTGAGCACATAATCCAGCTCCTCCCCGGTTACGGTCAAAGGCGGTTCCATTCTTATTACATTGGGGTTGTTTAAAGTATAGGCGGTAATGATGCGGTGCCGGTTCAACAATTCGCCGGCCACCATGCTGCCCAGGTATTCATGGGAAAGTTTCGACGCCAGTCCCATGGTGGCCTTGTTGGTCAGGCCGCCCGGCTGGGCCAGCTCTATGCCGATTAAAAGACCCTGCCCCCGTACTTCCTGCAGCAGGGGGTATTTTTTTTGCAAATCCCTCAGGCCGGAGATAAAGTAAGTGCCCTTTTCCGCCGCCGCGGCGGGCAGCTTTTCTTTGACCAGCACCTCTATGGCCGCTATTCCGGCCGCGGCGGCCCAGGTGTTGCCGCCGAAAGTGGAGGTATGCAGAGTGGCTTTTTCCACACTGCCGTACGCTTTTTGCCAGATGTCGTCGTTGGTGATGAACGCGCCGATGGGCATGATGCCCCCGCCCAGGGACTTGGCCAGGCACATGACATCCGGCTCCACATTTTCATGCTGGCAGGCGAACATGGCCCCGGTCCGGCCAAAACCGGTCTGGATTTCATCGGCGATGAAAAGGGTGCCGGCATCCCGGCAGGCCCGGGCTGCCTCGGAGAGGTAGCCCCGGGGCGGCATATTAATGCCCCCTTCGCCCTGAACGGGCTCCACGATGAAAGCTGCGGCTTGATACTTCCGCAGGGCCTTGCGCAGTGCATCAATATCGCCGAAAGGCACCTCCCGGCAATCGAAAAGCAGGGGCTCGAAAAGTTCGCGATACTTTTCCCTGCCCGTCACGGACAGGGCACCGAACGATTTGCCGTGGAAAGAGTTGCGGCAGTAAATGAATGTCTTTCTCCCCGTGGCGGCCCGGGCCAGTTTGAGAGCGCCTTCCACGGCCTCGGCGCCGCTGTTGCACAAAAAGGATCTTTTTAATTTACCCGGGGTGATTACGGCCAGGTTGTGCAGCAGCGCCGCTGTTATGGTCGGAATACTGGCTTGCAATATATTGGGTAATTCCCTGACTTGCTCCACGGCCTCGATAACCCGGGGATGGTTATGGCCTATGTTCAGCGAGCCGTATCCACCCAGGAAATCCAGGTAAGCGTTCCCCTCGCTGTCCCATACCCGCGTTCCTTCAGCCCGGACAAATTGCCGGTCAAAGTTCAATATGCCCATCAGGTTTACCAGGCCGGCATTGCCGTAATTTTTATGCAAGGACCGGACTTCATTCCTCTGTAAGGCCACCGCGTTATCCAGAGTTATAATCAATTCAGGTGAAATTATGGAAACCTGTTTTTCAGAGATCAAAATTTCATCCCTCCCGGTTGTGCAAATTTTTGTGCACAATTTAAATTTATCATTACACATTTATTTTGTCAATTTTTAGTAGCGCTAAAAAGTCTTATATTTTGCGTAAAAAGGGGGCAGGCACCTTTTTCAAAAAGCGAAAAATGAGCCAGTCCCCTTTTTATTAAAAAACACGTTATCACGGGGTGTTAATTAGAATACTTGACACTCGAAAGAGTTTTGAGTAAAATCTTGCTGTAAAGTATTTTTACTTTATATGCGAGAAGGTTTTTTTAAATGAGTATGGATAAAGTAACCATGATGACGCTGCTGTGTGATTTTTACGGCCAGTTGTTGACCAAAAGGCAGCAGAAGTTCATTGAATTATATTACGGAAACGACTATTCCCTGGGGGAAATTGCCGAAAACTACGGCGTCAGCCGGCAGGCGGTTTATGATACACTGAAACGGGCGGAAAGCACGCTGCGGAACTATGAACGGAAACTGGGGCTGATAGACAAATTTTTAAAACAGCGTAACAAGCTGGCCGAGGCGGCCCGGTTGCTGGAAGAGCATAATAAAAATTCGCCAGGTAGAATTGCCCGGGCCAGAGAGATATTACAGGAAATACTGGAGATGGACAGGGGGTAAGGTGATGGTTTTTTCCGGATTGGCTGAAAGGCTCCAGGAAACATTTAAAAAACTGAAAGGAAAGGGCCGGCTGACCGAGGAGGACGTGGACCAGGCGTTAAAGGAAGTGCGCCGGGCGCTGATCGGCGCGGACGTTAACTTTAAGGTAGTCAAGGATTTTATTGCCCGGGTGCGGGAGCGGGCTGTGGGCAGCGATGTTTTGCAAAGCCTGACCCCGGCCCAGCAAGTGATAAAAATTGTGCACGATGAACTGGCGATGCTGATGGGTGGCACCCAGAGCAAGATTGAACCGGCTCCTGCACCGCCCACGGTAGTGATGATGGTGGGCCTGCACGGGGCGGGTAAAACCACCTCAACCGCCAAGCTGGCCAATCACCTGCGCCGCCAGGGGCGGCGGCCTTTGCTGGTGGCCTGTGATATCTACCGCCCGGCCGCTATCAAGCAGCTGCAAGTGCTGGGCGGGCAGCTTGATGTGCCCGTGTTCAGCATGGGCGACAGCGTGGCGCCGCCGGATATTGCCCGGGCTGCGGTGGAAAAGGCCCGCAGGGACGGCAACGACCTGGTGATTATCGACACCGCCGGCCGGCTGCACATAGACGACGAACTGATGACCGAACTCCAAAATATCGCGCAAACTGTCAAGCCCAATGAGATACTGCTGGTGGTCGATGCCATGACCGGCCAGGACGCGGTTAACGTGGCCAAAACATTCAACGAGCGCTTGTCCTTAACCGGGGTGGTGCTCACCAAGCTGGACGGCGATACTAGGGGCGGGGCGGCGCTGTCCGTGAAGGCGGTCACCGGTTGTCCCATTAAATTCGTCGGCATGGGCGAAAAACTGGACGCCCTGGAGGCTTTTCACCCGGACAGGATGGCTGACCGCATACTGGGTATGGGCGACGTGCTCTCGCTGATTGAAAAAGCCCAGGCCAGCTTTGACGCCGAACAGGTGGAAAAACTCAATAAGCGTATCCGGAGCATGGAATTTACCCTGGATGATTTCGTCCAGCAGCTTAACCAGGTAAAAAAGATGGGTCCTATTGACCAGATCCTGGGCATGATTCCGGGTTTGGGAAATATGAAGAAACTAAAAAACCTGGAAGTTGATGAAAAGGACCTGGTTTACGTGGAGGCCATTATCAGCTCCATGACGCCCTGGGAAAGGCAGCACCCGCAGGAGATCAACGGTAGCCGGCGCAAGCGCATAGCCCGGGGCAGCGGCACCAGCGTGCAGGAAGTAAACCGCCTGCTCAAGCAATTTGAGCAAACCCGAAAAATGATGAAGCAGCTCATGGAAATGGAAAAAAGCGCCAAAAAAGGCAAGCTGGGTAAAAATCTGCTCGGACTGGGGAAAAAAGGATCGCCTTTTTAATGCAACAGCAAACATATCCAATCGCATGGTGTATGACGTACAAACCAGCATAAGGAGGTGAACACAAGTGGCAGTCAAGATCAGGCTGAAAAGAATGGGGGCCAAAAAAAATCCTTTTTACCGGATAGTGGTGGCTGATTCCAGATCTCCCAGAGATGGTCGCTTTATTGAGGAGATAGGTTATTATGATCCGCTGAAAGAACCTGCAGTGATCAAAATCAACGAAGAGAAGGCAGCGGAATGGTTGCGCAGAGGTGCACAACTGACGGACACCACCAAAGCCCTGTTTAATAAGGTCGGCATCACCAAAAATGCCGCCGGCAGCGAGGGCCAGTAATTTGAGGAGGTTAATCCCATGAAGGAACTGGTGGAAACTTTGGCCAAAGCCCTCGTCGACAATCCTGATATGGTAACCGTGGACATGATTGAAAATGAAAAATCCTGTACCATTGAGTTGCGCGTTGCCCCGGACGATATGGGCAAGGTTATCGGCAAACAGGGCCGGATCGCCAGGGCCATACGCACCGTGGTGAAAGCGGCAGCCACCAAAGAGCGCAAAAAGGTTACCGTGGAAATTATTTAATGGCCGCCGGTCCGTGAAATAATAAATAACGATTTACCAAAGGGGGCTTCAAGGCCCTCTTTTGTACATATTTGAACGTATTGGAAACCGGCTTGGACCTTCCCGAGGGGGTGGGATTATTGACAGAAGAGGCAAATAAATTTATTGCCATAGGCAAAATAGTAAACACTCAGGGAAACCGGGGCGAAGTGCGGGTGATTCCGCTCACCGACTTCCCCGAACGTTTTGCCGACACTGAAAGGGTCTATCTGCAGCAGGGCGGTCGGTTTGAAATCCGCCTTGTTGAGAAAACCTATCAACATAAAAAGTTTATTATTGTTAAGTTTGCGGGCGTTAACGACATGAACGCCGGGGAGGCGCTCAAGGGGGCGTTGGTGATGATTCCCCGGGAAGAGTTGATGCCCCTACCGGAGGATACCTTTTATATCTTTGACATCGTCGGACTGGAAGTGGTTACCACCGAAGGGCGCTCCCTGGGGCATGTGAAGGAAGTGTTACAAACCGGAGCCAACGATGTCTATGTGGTGGAAGGAAATACCCGGCGGCCGCTTTTAATACCGGCGCTGAAAAAAGTGGTGCTTCGCGTCGATACGGCGGAGAAAAGGATGACCGTGGAACTGCCGGAGGGGCTGGAGGAAACGCAATAACTTGCTGACTTGGTGCCAGGCACCGTTGAACCGTTGGAGGAATGATCATGAAAATCGATATCCTGACACTGTTTCCGGAAATGTTCGCGGGGCCGTTTGACAGCAGTATTATCAAACGGGCCCGGGAAAAGGGGCTCTTGGAAATAAACTTCACCGACATCCGGGACTTTTCCGGCAACAAGCACAATACCGTGGATGACACTCCCTACGGCGGGGGCGCCGGGATGGTAATGCAGGCGCCGCCTGTCATGCGGGCGTTGGAGCATGTGCGAGGCCTGCGGGGCGGCGCTCTGAACAGGGTGGTGCTGATGTGCCCCACCGGCCTGCCCTTTGATCAGAATTGGGCCAGGGATCTGGCCCGGGAGGAACACCTGGTGATCATTTGCGGTCATTACGAAGGATTCGACGAGCGGGTGCGGGAACTGGCGGTGACGGACGAACTGTCTATCGGCGATTACGTGCTCACCGGCGGTGAACTGCCGGCCATGGTGGTGGTGGACGCGGTATCCCGCATGATCCCCGGTGTCCTTGGCGAAAGCGCCTCGGCGGAAGAGGATTCTTTTTACCGGGGACTGTTGGAGTATCCACAGTACACCCGGCCCCGGGAATACGAGGGGCTAATCGTGCCGGACATCCTGCTCAGCGGCCACCATGAAAATATCAGGCGCTGGCGCCGTCGCCAGGCCTTGCTGAAAACCCTGGAGCGCCGTCCCGACTTGCTACGGGAGGAAATCCTCACCGACGAAGATCGTGACATACTCCGCGAAATGGCAGAAGTAATTCGGGGAATTTTGCAGTTAGACTAATGCAGGCATTCTTGCGCTACGAGGCCGATTATGGTATAATTTTTCTTGTTGATTACGGCGGTCCGCTGCTCTGAAATGATGCGGGGCATGAACGCCCGGGGGGAAGGAGGTACATTGCATGGATTTAATTAAAGCCGTTGAAGAAGGACATTTTAAACAGGACATTCCCGAGTTTCGTCCCGGTGACACGGTGCGGGTGCACGTCAAGGTGGTTGAAGGCGGCCGGGAGCGGATTCAGGTTTTTGAAGGCGCGGTTATCAGGCGCCGCGGCGGCGGTCTGGGTGAAACTTTTACCGTTCGCCGGGTATCATACGGGGTTGGCGTAGAAAGAACTTTCCCTTTGCATTCCCCGCGCATTGACAAAATTGAAGTGGTCAGACGCGGGCGCGTCCGCAGGGCCAGACTTTACTACCTGCGCAACCTGCGCGGCAAAGCCGCTCGCATTAAAGACATTCGCTAGTTATAATCAGGGACTGCTTGTTAGACAGTCCCTTTTTAAATCTGTTAAAGCTTGAGGGGATGAAAATGGAACAGGCGGGGCGGGAGCAACTGGAAAACAAGCCGGGTAAAAAGGAAAAATCGGCTGTCATGGAGATATTGGAGTCGATTGCCATAGCGGTCTTACTGGCGGTAGTAATAAGGATGTTTGTTTTTCAACCGTTTTATATCCCGTCGGAATCCATGGTGCCGACCTTGCAAGTCGGGGATAGAATCATTGTCAGCAAATTGACGTATCGTTTCAGCGAGCCCCGACGGGGCGACATCATGGTGTTCAGGTTCCCCCTGGACCCCAGTCGGGATTTCGTCAAACGCACGATCGGCCGCGGCGGGGAAACGGTGGAAATTCGCAACAGCCGGCTGTTTATAAACGGCAAGCCGGTGGCGGAGAATTACTTGCCGGGAGGCTTGCGGTTCGATGATTTCGGACCGGTGAAAGTACCGCCGGACAGCTATTTCATGATGGGCGACAACCGCAACAACAGTGACGACAGCCGGGTCTGGGGGCCGATGCCGGAAGAAAACATCGTGGGCAAGGCAGTGTTGATATACTGGCCCCTGGACCGGATCAGGTTGCTGTAAATATGAATCATAAGCTTTGGTGGAAAGAATAAGTTAATATTAGGACGATGCAGGTGAAAGCATGGATATCCAGTGGTACCCCGGGCACATGGCCAAGGCCCGCAGGCAGGTACAGCAAAATCTAAAACTGGTGGACGTGGTTATTGAACTGCTGGATGCCCGGATACCGGCCAGCAGCCGAAACCCTGACATAGATCGGATTTTGCAGGGCAAACCGAGGGTGATGGCCTTAAATAAAGCTGACCTGGCCGACCCGGCAAAAACCGCGCTCTGGCTGGATTTTTTCAAAAAAAATGGCCTGCCGGCGGTGGCCGTTGATGCGCAGCGGGGCATGGGGGTCAAGCAGATGGTCGCGCTGACCGAACAACAGGCCCGCCCGGCCTTGAATAAATACAGGGCCAGGGGCCGCCGGGCCCGACTGGCGCGCTGCATGGTGGTGGGCGTGCCCAACGTGGGCAAGTCGATGCTGATCAACCGGCTGGCCGGGAAAAAGGCCGCCCGCACGGGCAACCGCCCCGGCGTCACCCGGGGGGAGCAGTGGATCAAGCTGGGCAGCGGCCTGGAATTGTTGGATACGCCCGGTATTTTGTGGCCCAAGTTTGAGGACCCGGAGGCTGCGTATAAACTGGCCATGACCGGCGCCATCAAGGAACAGGTTTACGACCCCGAAGATGTTTGTCTGAAACTGGTGGAATGGTTGCTGGACCGGGCCCCGGGCGTATTGGCTGAGCGTTACAAACTGGATAATCCGCCGGGCACTGCCTGGGAGGTTTTGATAAGCATTGGGACCAAGAGAGGGTTTATTGTTTCCGGCGGAAAGGTGGACGGGTACAAGACCGCGGTGCTGGTGCTTAAAGAATTCAGGGAGGGTAGATTGGGGAAGTATACCCTTGATTTGCCTGGACAGTAAGTAAAAAAACCTAAAAATATTTTGCTGCGGGCAGGGATTTGCCGGTCAACCCGCGAAAAAAAATATAAGTTTAGCTTTCCTGTCGGAGTTATTGCCGTGGATATAAGTTCCCTGACGGTGACCCAGATAAAAAAGCTGCTGCAACAAGGTGGCGGGCCGGCTGAAGATTTGCTGGCGGCCATGGCCCGGGACAACCGGTCAGCGGTGCAGGCTTTATACAAACGGTGCGTGGCCGACCGGCAAAAGTATGAAGCGAACCGGCAGCGCCTGGCAAGGATGCGGGAATACGAACAGACCTTGAAAAAACCGGGCCAGAGCCTGGTGGCGGGTGTGGATGAGGCGGGCCGCGGTCCGCTGGCCGGGCCGGTGGTGGCGGCAGCCGTTATCCTGCCCGAAGGTTGGCTGTTGGACGGGCTGGATGATTCCAAAAAACTTGTCCCGGCCAGGCGCGAAACTTTGGAAACCAGGATTAAGGATGCGGCCCTGGATTGGGCGGTGGGCATGGCCACCGTCGGCGAAATCGAGAAATACAATATTCACCGTGCTTCAATGTTGGCCATGCAGCGGGCGGTACAAAACCTGGCATTAAAGCCGGACCTGGTTTTGCTTGACGGGAAGTTTACCCTGTCATTGACGGACCTGGAACAAAGGGCCGTGGTCGGGGGCGACGGGTTATGTCCCTCCATTGCCGCGGCTTCGGTGGTGGCCAAGGTCACCAGGGACAGGTTGATGAATATTTGTCACGTACTATACCCCGAATACGGCTTCGACCGCCACAAAGGATATAGTACCGCTTCCCATATGACGGCCCTGGCGGCATTCGGACCGTGCCCCATACACAGGCGCGGTTTTGCGCCGGTCAAGCAGTTAATTGACAAACATGACAATACGGACCAAAATAGTTAATTTGACAAAATTTTATATAATATCTTTAAATACTTCTGTCAGGTAGACGACATTGTGAGAAAGCGATCATAAATTGCCGGACTGGGCTTGTTGATTTTGAACAGGCGCTTGTTTTCAAAATGTTTGTTGGCGTGCCAGGGAGTTACGAATTTCACATGTAGTGGTTTTTGTTCTCCCCGGTTTGAATATATAAAGCAATTGTTTTATTGCTATGAAAAATTAAAGGGAAAGGGGGGAGAGAAGTGTCAGATTGGGCGGGTGTGTTTATATTTTTTGTGGTTGCATTAATCTTTGGGGCGGGTGGAATTGTTACATCTTTTATTATCCACCCCAGGCGGTTAAACCCGGTCAAACTGGAAGAATATGAGTGCGGTTTGCCGACTGTGGGCCCCACCTGGGTGCAGTTCAGGACCAGTTACTTCCTCTATGCATTACTTTTTGTCATATTTGACGTAGAAACAATTTACCTTTATCCCTGGGCGGTGAAATTCCAGAGCCTGGGATTATTTGCGTTCATTGAGATGATCATCTTTATCTTCATTTTGATTGTGGGCTTGTGGTACGCCTGGAAGGAAGGTGCGTTGGAATGGAAGTAAACAAGGGGAAAACACAGATTGAAACCGTGCAAAAAGATATCTGGGCCCCTGAATATTTCGGAGATAACCCTGATTACCACACCATGCACGAGTTGAAGCGATTGGTTTACTTGGCACCGGTGGAAAAAATATTGAACCTGGCCAGGGCGCACTCAATATGGCCGCTGGGTTTCGGCCTGGCATGCTGCGCCATCGAGGCTTTGATGGGCGCCAACGGCCCGCGTTATGATCTTTCCCGTTTCGGATACGAGGTTATGCGCGGTACGCCCCGTCAGGCGGACGTCATGGTGGTGGCCGGTACCATAACTAAAAAGGCGGCCCCCTTCGTGCTTCGTTTATGGGAGCAAATGGCCGAGCCCAAGTGGTGCATCGCCGTGGGCAGTTGCGCCATATCAGGCGGACCGTTTGTCGATTCATATTATGTGGTGCCCGGCGCCAATAAACTGGTGCCTGTGGATGTTTATGTGCCTGGTTGTCCTCCCAGGCCCGACGCCGTTATTGAAGGGTTCCTCATGTTGAAGGACAAGATTTTGGATAAACGTGAACGGCTGCAGAATAAGAGCAAGGTGGTGACGGGTTAAATGAAAGAACAACTCGCACCGGTTGATGAAATGAAACAAAAGTTCAGCTATATTGAATTTGATGAGCAAAAGACCGTCAATGTTCCGGCGGATAAACTGCTGGAGTTCATGCAAGCGATGAAAGATGAATACGCGCTGGATTTCCTGACCAATTTGACAGCAGTTGATTATCCCGAAGAAAACAAACTTCAAGTGGTATACAACCTCAACTCCATTGAAAAGGGCTACACACTGATGGTTAAAACCGATGTCGACAGGGAGCATCCGGAAGTGCCGTCGGTTTTCCCTGTCTGGGGCGGCGCCAACTGGCAGGAGCGGGAAGTGTATGACTTGCTGGGGATTGTATTTACCGGTCACCCCAACCTGAAACGCATTTTATTGGACGATAAGTTTGAAGGACACCCTCTGCGCAAGGACTTCCGTTGGGAAGGCGGCAGGGAGTAACCTATTATAGGGATTATAAGAGGTGTAGCAAATGTTAAGGACGCAAGAATATTTTCTGAACTTCGGTCCACAGCACCCCAGTACCCACGGTGTCTTTCAGATCATTCTCACTCTGGACGGAGAAAGAATTGTCAAGGCCGAGCCGGTTTGCGGTTATCTGCACCGGGGTATTGAAAAACTGGCCGAGTCGCGCACCTATACCCAGGTGATTCCCTATACCGACCGGATGGATTACCTGGCGGCAATGCTGCAGAACCTGGGCTATGTGCAGGCGGTTGAAAAGATGATGGGCATTGAAGTGCCGGAACGGGCCGAATATTTACGGGTAATATCCGGCGAGCTTTCCAGGCTTACCAGTCACGTGCTGGCTACCGGCGTATACGCGCTGGATATCGGTGGCTTCACCGGCTTCCTCCTGTGCTTCCGTGAGCGGGAGAAAATGATGGACTTGCTGGAGGAATTGACCGGTTCCCGAATGACCCTCAGCTACGCCCGCATAGGCGGTGTGGCCGACGATGCGCCCGAGGGCTGGCTGGATAAGCTGGATAAGCTTATGGATGAAATGCCGGGCTATATAGAGGAGTATAACGGATTGATTACCGGCAATGAAATTTTTCAGGCCCGGACCAAGTTCGTAGGTCAACTCAAGCCGGAAACGGCTGTCAATTACAGTTTGAGCGGTCCGGTACTGCGGGCCAGCGGGGTTAACTACGATTTGCGCAAGGCCAAGCCTTACGGTATTTACGACCGTTTTGACTTTGAAGTACCGCTGGGTGAAAACGGCGATTGCTTTGACCGGTTCTACTGCCGGGTGTTGGAAATGGAGCAGTCGGTAAAAATTATCAAACAAGCTATTGAGCAGATCAAAGAAGTCGACGGTCCGGTAATGGCCAAGGTACCCAAGGTGCTGAAACCGCCCAAGGGCGAGGTATACCATGAGATTGAAACTTCCAAGGGCATTATCGGCTACTATGTTGTCAGTGACGGCAGTAATAAACCGTACCGTGTGCATGTGCGGCGCCCGTCGTTTATCAATCTGGGATACCTGGATGAAATGCTCAAGGGTTATTTGATCGCCGACGTTGTGGCTATTTTGGGTAGTATTGATATCGTTCTTGGTGAAGTGGACTGTTAGCAAATACGGGATCATAGGGGAGAAGTGGCATGTTGGAAAATTTATTTGTAGGTATAGCCGACTGGCTTAGATCACTTCTCGGCGGTCTGGGGACGCCGGGGGAGATAAATGAAGCCATCGTTATGCTGGCCAAGCTTGTGGCTATCCTCGTTTTTATTTTGGTCAATGCTCTGTGGTTGGTATACATGGAGCGCAAGGTTGCCGCCTACATGCAGGCCCGTATTGGCCCCAACCGGGTAGGTCCCAAGGGACTTTTACAAACCACGGCGGATATCGGCAAGTTGATCAGCAAGGAAATTGTAATCCCCAAAAAAGCCGATGTGGTTGTGTTTTTGCTGGCTCCGGTACTGATTTTCGTGCCGACGCTTATGGTATTTGCCGTGATACCCTTTGGTAAAAATATGGCGGCCATTGACATGAATATCGGCGTGTTTTACTTGCTGGCCATAGCCTCATTATCGACTTTGTTTTTCTGGATGGGCGGCTGGGCTTCCAACAGTAAATACTCGCTGATCGGCAGCATGCGCGTGGTGGCTCAGATGGTAAGTTACGAGCTGCCGCTGGTGCTGGGACTTTTGGGCGTGGTCATGATAGTGGGCAGTTTGAAAATGTCCGATATTATAGCTGCGCAGGAACACACCTGGTTTATTTTCACTCAACCGATTGCCTTTCTGATTTATTTTATCGCTGCTGTGGCGGAAACAAACCGCACCCCGTTCGACCTGGTGGAAGGTGAGTCCGAAATTATCGCCGGGCCGTATACCGAGTACGGTGGGATGGCATTCGCCATGTTCTTCCTGGCCGAGTATGCGAATATCATGGTAATCTGCGCCATGGCCACCATAATGTTTCTCGGCGGCTGGCACGCGCCTTTCGGCCTGGACTTCATCCCGTCCTGGGTATGGTTCTTCCTCAAGATGTACATTTTGATTTTCATCGTCATGCAGTTCCGCTGGACCTATCCGCGCATCAGGGTGGACCAGCTTATGGGCTTTGGTTGGAAGGTGCTGGTGCCCCTTGCCCTGGCCAACATCTTTATAACCGGTATAGGGATGAAAATATACCAGGCGATAGGGTGGTGATTGCATGTTTGGAAAAGGGTTGATCAAAGGACTGCAAATTACCTGGAAGGAATTTTGGGCGCAGAAGCTGACCGTGCAATACCCGGATGAACAGCACCCGGTACCGGAGCGCTTCCACGGTCGTTTTATACTGGATGTTGACAAGTGTATTGCCTGTTCGCTGTGTGCCAATGCCTGTCCCAATAAGGTAATTACAATCAAAAAGCAAAAAGTGGGCAAAAAACAATTTATGACTGATTATATAATGAATATCCAGTACTGCCTGTTCTGCGGGCTGTGCGTGGAATCATGCAACAAAGACGCGTTGCACTTTTCTCAGGATTTCAATATGAACCAGTATTTTTACCGGGACCTCCCTCTTGTGCTGGTACAGCGGGAAGCGCCTGCCGAACCGGTGGATGAGGAAGCGCCGGCGGCCAAAGCAGGGGACGATAAAAAGGCCAAGGCAAAACCGAAACCCAAGGCCAAGACCGACAAACCTGCCGAGCCCGCCGCTGATTCCGAGGTTGCCGCCGGCAAGGCACCCGATAAGGAGGGTCAGTAACAGATGGAAAGCAGTATATACAGTGTAGTGGCGTTTTACGGTCTGGCGCTAACCATCCTGGGAGCGGCTACCCTGGTGGTGTTTGTGCGCAACATTGTGCATTCGGTTTTGTTTCTGGCGGTTACCTTTGTCGCCATGGCCGGCCTGTTTCTGTTGCTGGATGCCGACTTTATCGCCGCAGTACAGGTGCTGGTTTATGCCGGCGCGGTCTGTATCATGGTGGTTTTCGGTATCATGCTCATTCAGCGGGCCGATATGAAGGCAACAAACCTGTTCAACAAGCAGTTGCTTGCCGGCGGCGGATTGGTGGCGCTGGTAGTGGCTTTGTGCGCCGTACTGGCCGGTCGCACCGCTTGGACGGAGTTGGTAACCGCGCAAGAGGTTCCGGCCAATACAGTGCAGTTTATCGGAACGCTGCTGCTCAGCAAGTATGTCATACCCTTTGAAGTGGCGGCCTTGCTTTTGCTGGTGGCGCTGGTCGGCGCCATTGTTATAGCCAGGGACGAGGAGGTGAAGGCCAATGCCAGAGATTAGCCTGACCCATTACGTCGTGCTTTCGGCACTCCTCTTCAGCATCGGCCTGTTCGGGGTTTTGACCAAGCGTAATGCCGTAGCTGTTTTGATTTGTATTGAGTTGATGCTCAATGCGGTCAATATCAACCTGGTGGCCTTCAGCAAATACATTACCCCGGCAGATTTCATCGGGCAGATTTTCTCCATTTTTGTCATAACTGTGGCCGCTGCCGAAGTGGGGGTAGGATTGGCCATCATCATTGCCATCTACCGGAATAGGCTGTCAGTGAATCTGGATGATTTCGACTGGCTTAAATGGTAGGATTTTCAATAGTGAAGGTAGGTGCTTAAAATAATGCTTGTTGAATTTGCAATGCAGCATGCATGGTTGGTGCCGCTCCTTCCCGCCTGTGCCTTTGTGGTAATTGTGTTCCTCACCCGGCCATGGCAAAAGTTAAGCGCCATCGTGGCGGTCGGTTCCATGGCTATGTCCTGTGTAATTGCCACTCTGGCGGCTTACGGGATTTTTACCAATCATGAATATATTGAGAAACCACTGGTATATGCTACGCGCTGGTTTTCCCTGGGATTGCCGGGAATGCCGGACTTGTTGGTGGAAGTAGGAGTGCAGTTGGACCCCGTATCGGCCATGATGATGTTCATGGTATCGTTTATAGCTACTTTTATTTATCTGTACTCCATCGGTTATATGGAAGGGGAGGAAGGGTTTTCAGTTTTCTTCTCTTACCTGTCATTGTTCGGAGCCTCCATGCTCCTGCTGGTGATTTCCAGCAACCTGTTGCAGATGTTTATTGCCTGGGAGTTGGTGGGACTCTGTTCGTACCTGCTGATCGGTTTTTACACGCATAAAGTATCCGCACGGGAGGCGGCCAAAAAGGCTTTCGTCACCTGCCGGATTGCGGACTTCGGTTTGTTGCTCGGACTGTTGTCCCTGCAAATCATTTTCGGCACCCTGAACCTGGTGGAACTCAGTGATAAGATTGCTCATTTTGAAGAATACACTACCTTTGGCATGATTACGCTGATTGCCGTGCTGGTGTTTATCGGGCCTATCGGCAAGTCCGGCCAGTTTCCGCTGCATGTATGGTTGCCTGACGCCATGGAAGGCCCCACACCGGTCAGCGCGCTGATTCACGCCGCTACCATGGTCGTCGCCGGTGTATACCTGGTGGCCCGGACCATGTTCTTATTCCACGAGGTGCCTTCCGCCATGCAGTTGGTGGCGGTTACGGGCGGCTTTACCGCATTTTTCGCTGCAACCATAGCTATTACCCAGCGGGAAATCAAGCGCATTCTGGCTTATTCCACCGTCAGCCAGATCGGCTACATGATGCTGGCCCTGGGAGTGGGCAGCCTGAGCGCCGGATTGTTCCACATGTGGACTCACGCCTTTTTCAAGGCCCTGATGTTCCTGGGCGCCGGCAGTGTGTTGCATGCGCTGCACCATAAAGCCGACGTATGGGAGATGGGCGGACTGGTTAAGAAAATGCCCATCACCGCCTGGACCTTTGTTGTAGGCGGCCTGGCTATTGCCGGTATTCCGCCCTTTGCGGGCTTTTGGAGTAAAGACGAAATTCTGGTGGCCGCTCTGGGCGGCGGGCATTACGTGTTGTTCGCCCTGGCCGCATTTACCGCGTTTCTGACTGCTTTCTATATGTGGCGGATGATTTTCCTGGCTTTCTTCGGCGAGGAAAATCCCGAGAATCACCCGCATGAATCCCCGTGGGTCATGACCCTGCCGCTGGTAGTTCTTGCGGCGGGCGCCATCAGCGTGGGCTGGCTGGGCACTCCCTGGCATAATATCTGGGGCGAATGGATCCGTTTCGGACACCCGCATCACGGCCCCATCAATTACGGTGCCATGATCGGTTCCATTGTACTGGCTGCTGCCGGTATTTACCTGGCCTATACGCTATATCTCAAGGACGCCAAGAAAAAACGGGCCCGCAGGATGGCCGAATGGTTCGGACCCGTTTACCGGATGCTGTATAACAAGTACTACATCGACGAACTGTATCTCTGGTTCAACCACGCTTTGGTGGACGGCACCGCCCGGTTATTCTACCTGTTTGACATTTACGTGGTGGACGGAATAGTAAACGGCATCGGTGCTTTTGCCCGGTTTTCGGGGGACGGCCTGCGCGTGTTCCAGTCCGGCCGGTTGCAAAACTATGTGCTTGTTTTCTTCCTTGGCGTGCTGGCTGTGGCCGTCTTAATGGCTTTTAGCGGCCCATCTGCCACCAGCCTGCTACTGGGAGGTGTGAAATAAATGGATTTTCCGATCTTGCTAACCATATTGCTGGCTCCCGTGGCTGCAGCATTGATCATGGTGTTTGTGCCCAAGGAAGAACACATGCTGCACAAGAGCATCGCCGCGGTCGGCACCTTTGTATCCCTGGCTCTCAGTTTGTTCGTCTATTTCACCTACAACAAGGAAATCGGCGGGCTGCAGTTTGTCTTTGGACATGACCTGCCGTGGATCAAGGACCTGGGCGTGACATTTTTCCTGGCTGCGGACGGCATCAGCCTGCCCATGCTGCTTTTAACCAACCTGATCGGTTTCTCAGCGGTATTCGCCTCCTGGAACATCAACAACCGGCCCAGGGAATTCTTCATCCTGTTGATGCTGCTGATTACCGGTGTTATGGGCACATTTATCGCCCACGACCTGTTTATCTTCCTGCTGTTTTATGAAGTGGTGGTCATCCCCATTTACATCATGGTGGTTATCTGGGGTAGTTCCAAACGGGTCACTAAAGAGTACGCCGGTATGAAACTGACCATCTACCTGTTGATCGGAAGCGCCTTCCTGCTGGCCGGCGTGATTGCGCTGTTTGTGAAGACCACCGCACTGGCCGGCGTGCCGGACATGAGTTTTACCGGTATGGCCCAGGTGGCTCAGCAGTTGTCGCGGTTTGATCAAATCTGGCTGTTTGCCTTGATGCTGATCGGTTTCGGTTCACTGATATCCATGTGGCCGTTCCACTCCTGGTCGCCTGACGGCTACGCCGGCGCTCCCACGGCGGTAAGTATGATTCACGCCGGCGTATTGAAAAAGATCGGCGGCTACGGTCTGGTGAAGATTGCGGTTTACATGCTGCCGGTGGGCGCATCCTTCTGGGCGCCTTACATGGCCGTGCTGGGCATTATCGGCGTGGCATACGCCGCCATGGGCGCGCTGGCCCAAAAGGACCTCAAGTATGTCGTCGGTTATTCCAGTGTGAGCCACATGGGTTATGTAATTCTGGCCGTGGCCTGCCTGGACGTCATCGGATTGAACGGCGCGGTGGCCAACATGTTTGCCCACGGCGTAATGGCGGCCCTCTTCTTCTCCATGATCGGGTTCATTTATGAAAAAACCCATACCCGCTGGATTCCGGATATGGGCGGTCTGGCCAGGCAAACACCTCGCCTGGCGGTGGGCTTCATGATGGCGGCCATGGCTTCGCTGGGCCTGCCCGGTCTGGTCAGCTTTATTCCTGAGTTTACCATCTTCATTTCCGGTTTCAATAATTTCGGCGGCTTGGCCGTTATTGGTATCGCCGGTATCATCATTACCGCACTGTACGTGTTGCGTGCCGGCGCCAACACCCTGTTCGGCCCGCCCCGCCCGGAATATAATCACCTGGAGGATATCAGAGGACCGGAACTGGTACCCCTGGTGGTGCTGGGTACCGTGCTGGTTGTCGGGGGTTTCCTCCCATCCCTGTTGTTCGACATGATTAACAGCGGCGTCGTACCCCTCCATGCGGCCATTAGCGACGCTCTTCAGATAGGGGGGAAGTTATAAATGCCATTTGATCCTTCTGCATTGACACTGGAGATGTTAACTGCGGTCCTGGGCCTGGGTGTGCTCATACTCGGGTTGATTGTACCCAAAGGCTCCAGGCACGGTTTGGGTTGGGTCAGTTTCCTGGGCCTGCTGGGCATTATCGGGGTGGCCGTGGCCCTGTGGGGCGACAACCGGGAACTGCTGGACGGCATGTACCTGGTGGATAATTATGCGTTGTTCTGGAAAATTACCTTCCTTTTGTCCGCTGCGCTGGTAATCCTGGGTTGCATGCGCTATGTGGACAGCATAGGAGACCAGGCCGAATATTACAGCATAACCATTTTCGCCACCCTGGGCATGATGGTCATGGCTTCGGCCGGTGATTTCATCACTCTGTACCTGGGCCTGGAATTAATGACCATTTCCTTTATCATTCTGGTTTGCTTCCGCAAACTGGAAGCAAAATCAGTGGAATCGGGCATTAAATATATCCTGCTGGCCGGCATGAGTTCGGCGGTGCTGCTTTACGGCCTGAGCTTGCTGTATGGTTTGACCGGCAGCGTCATCATGCTTGATGTCAGCCGGATCGTGGCCATGCAGCCCGTTTCCCCGGCGCTGGTGCTGGCGGTGGTGATGCTGGTGGCCGGTCTGGGCTTCAAAATATCCGCCGTGCCGTTTCACATGTGGTCGCCCGATGTTTACGAGGGCGCGCCCACTCCGGTGACGGCATTCCTGGCCGTGGGTTCCAAGGCGGCGTCATTCGCTATCCTGCTGCGCTTGTTCATCGCCGGGCTGCCGGGAATCTGGGAAAACTGGGCCATGGTAATCGCCATCCTGGCGGCGGTGACCATCATTGTGGGCAACCTGGTGGCTATTCCGCAGACCAACATTAAAAGGCTGCTGGCCTACTCCAGCATCGCCCAGGCAGGATATATCATGGTCGGCCTGGTTACAGCCACCGAGGCCGGCATCAAGGGTGTCATGTTCTACGCCTTCCTGTATGTGTTTGCAACGGTGGGGGCCTTTACCGTGGCAGCCTACTTCTACAATATTACGGGCAGTGACGAATTAAAGGACTACGCCGGCCTGAGCCAGCGTTCCCCGTTGATGGCCGCAGTGATGCTGGTGGCCATGCTCAGTATGGCGGGTATTCCGCCGCTGGCCGGCTTCGTGGGCAAGTTCTACCTGTTCAAGACCATCGTGGACGGATACCTCTGGCTGGTATTCATCGGTCTGATCATGAGCATGGTGTCGGTGTACTATTACCTGCGGGTTGCCCTGGTTATGTACCGGGATGAGCCCATCGACGCCACGCCCATCAGTGTTTCCAGCCCCGTCGCCGTAACCCTGATCGTTACCATGATTGCCACACTGATCATTGGGGTCTATCCGGGGCCGCTTTCCGAAGTGGTCAACAACGCGGCGCATACGTTCTTCTTGCACTAAACACTAAGCTAATTACAAAAGGGGACAGGCACCGATTCACAAAGCGAATCGGAGCCAGTCCCCTTTTACGATGCCTGTCCCCTTTTGTATACTCCAGCCACAGATGCATCAGCCGGGCTTCCAGCATGTTGGAAGCGGCTATCTTGGGCATAATAGTGTGCACCATTAACTTGACATTATTTAATCAAACAGGTAGGCTTTAGGTAAAAGGGGGGGTGTTCATGCGAACCGAAAATGCCGACAGGTTGTATACCTATGAGGATTATTTAAAAATTGACGACGACAATCAATACGAGCTGATCGGAGGGAAGTTAATTTTGGTTCCAGCACCAAGAACGATTCACCAGGAAATTACATTAGCAATAGCTTCAATTATAAGAGATTTTGTTCGCAGAAACAATTTAGGCAAGGTATTAATCGCCCCAACGGATGTTCTTTTATCAGAAACAGAAAAGCCCCAGCCGGATATACTATTTATCTCAAAAGAACGTTTGGACATTATTACCGAAATGAATGTTCAAGGTGCCCCCGATTTAGTGGTTGAAGTATTGTCGCCGTCAACAGGCAAATATGATAAAGTCGAGAAAAGTAAAATATATTACAAGCATGGAGTAAAGGAATACTGGATAGTTGATCCCGACCATAAGATTATTGAAGTTTTTATACCTGCCGAGAAAAACTGGAATCTGTTTCAATCTTATGATGATGAGGACACGTTAACGTCCCCTCTGTTAACCGGGTTAGAAATACAACTGAGGGACATTTTTAGCTAAGGTTAAATACTGATGTTTAAACCGGCCTCTATAAAACAGTCACGTTTGTCCACTGTCATGGCTTAATTGCCATTGGTTCTTGGTTACACTGTGCAAGTTAGCTGCAGGTAATTTGGGGCCGATAAAAAGCTAGAGTGGTTAAACACGCTCTAGCTTTTTACCGGTACGTAATGTTTAAATGTGTGTGCAACTTACTCGCCTTTAAAACTTGGCTTGCGTTTTTCCAGGAAGGAGTGCATACCTTCCAGGTAGTCGCTGGTCAAGGCGGTGGTGACGATTTCCCGTCGTTCGCGGCTGAGCTGGGCTTCCAGCAACGACAGCATGGACTCGTTAAGCAATTCCTTGGCCCTGGCGAATGCTTCGGTGGGGCCGCTTTTCAATTTATTCGCCCAGGCTTCCACGTTCCGGTCAAATTGCTCGTCATTAAAAACGGCGTTAACCAGGCCCATATCCAGCGCCTTTTCCGCTGAAATTACAGAGTCCATGAATACCAGTTCGCTGGCGCGTCCCATGCCGACCATTAACGGGATGAGCAATGTCCAGGCGCCGTCGGGCACCAAGCCGACGCTGGTCCAGGCCTGTTTGAAAACTGCACTTCGCTTGGCGATGCGCAGGTCGCAGGCGGCGGCGATACTCATGCCCGCCCCGGCCACCGGCCCGTTGATGGCCGCAATTACGGGCTTGCGCACATAGCGAATGTCCACAATAATTCTATTCAAACGGCGGGTTAGATGTTTCCAGTAATCCGAAGGGTCGGGATTCTCCGACTCACGCGCGGTTTTAAGATCTCCTCCTGAACAAAAACCATTACCGGACCCGGTCAAAATAACTACTTTAACATTCTCATCTTCACAACAATTTTCCAATGCCTGGATAAGTTCATTAGCCATTTCCAAGTTGAGGGAGTTGTAATTGGGACGGTTTAGCTTTATGTATCCTTTTCCCTCTTTTTTATCCAGTATCAACGTGCTCCAGTCCATATTTTTAGCGCACCTCCTTGACGTAACATTATATTAACAATATTCTAAATAAATAAACGGATTCCTTTTTGTTTTTATAAAATTTAAAAAAAGTGTTTTTTGTTGATAGTATCTTTATTTATATAGAAGAGAACGGGCGATGCCATTTGGGAGCAGTCGTGTTATAATTGGGTAAACTGGTATGCTTAAAATAGTGTTTACAGGGGGGAGTTATGGAACAAAAGAAACATTACCGGGGTTCGGCAAAGTATATAGCGTCGGAAGAACTGATAAACGCCGTTAACGTGGCTGCACTGTTAAAACGCCCGCTGTTGATCAAAGGCGAGCCCGGCACGGGCAAAACCATGCTGGCTCAAAGCATTGCGGAAAACATGCAAATGCGGCTGATTATATGGAACATCAAGTCCACGACCAAGGCCCAGGACGGGCTTTACGTTTATGACACCGTCCAGCGGCTGTATGACAGCCAGTTTGGCGAGGGAGACGTACGGGACATCAAACAGTACATTAAACTGGGCAAACTGGGCGAAGCCTTTGTTTCGGAAGAGCAGACGGTTTTGTTGATTGACGAAATTGATAAAGCGGATATCGAATTTCCCAATGACTTGCTCTGGGAACTGGATCAGATGAGCTTTTACATACCGGAAACCGGTGAAACCGTCACGGCCCGCCACCGGCCCATCGTAGTGATCACCAGCAATGCGGAAAAGGAATTGCCGGACGCCTTTTTACGCCGGTGCATTTTTCATTACATTGCCTTTCCGGACGAGCAAATGATGTGGGAAATTATTAATGTGCATTATCCGGACTTGGACATAAAGCTGGTGCGCAGTGCGGTAAGAGCTTTTTATAAGATTAGAAGTTTGCCCGGGTTGCAAAAGAAACCCAGCACCAGCGAACTGCTGGACTGGGTGCAGGCGCTGGCCGCGGGCGGCGTGGACCCGGATATGATTGAAGCCGAAATGCCCCTGCCCGGCGTGTTGCTGAAAAAGGATAATGACATGGCTTTATTGCAGCGCAGGTATGGCGGCGGCGAACTGCCCGGCGCGGGGAGAAAAAATCTAACCGGATACCGGCGGGGTTGATCGCATGTTTACCGGCCTGTTTTACGCGTTGCGCCGGGAAGGGGTCAAAGTTACTGTCATCGAATGGCTGGCCCTGATGGAGGCGCTTGAACTCGGCCTGGCCAATAACAGCCTGATCAATTTTTATTACCTGGCGCGGTCGGTGCTCATCAAAAGTGAGACCCAGTATGACGCCTTTGACCGGGCGTTTTTGCAGTGCTTTGAAGGAATTGAAACCCCGCCGGAAATTACCGGTGAAGTGTTGAAATGGCTGGAGAACGCCCTGCCGCCCCTTAAAGTTGGCCAGGCTGATAAGGTTGCGGATTTTCACTGGAGCCTGGATGAGTTAAAGAAAAAACTGGCTGAACGCCTGATGAAGCAAACCGGGGAGCATCACGGGGGTTCGCATTGGATAGGTACGGGAGGTACTTCTCCCTTCGGGCATTCCGGTTACCACCCGGCCGGCGTACGCATCGGCGGGGAATCGGTGAACCGCTCAGCGGTGAAGGTGGCTGCCGCCAGGGCTTACCGGGATTTTCGTACGGATGAAACGCTAAATACCCGGCAGTTTGAACTGGCCTTGCGCAAGCTGCGGTTGCTCAGCACGGCGGTGGACGGTGAGCGGGACGTGCTGGACCTGGACGGCACCGTGGAGGCCACCGGGCGCAATGCCGGCAGGCTGGAACTGGTCTGGGCCAGGGGACGTAAAAACAATATCAAATTACTTATTCTCATGGATTCCGGTGGCTCGATGAACCCCTACCAGAGGCTTTGCAGCCGCCTGTTCAATGCAGCCAACAAGTCAACTCACTTCCGGGACTTGCAATTTTATTATTTTCATAACTGTATCTACGAAGTCATTTTTAACGATCCTTTTTGCCTTAGAAAAAACGCCACCGGCACGTACGATTTCCTGCGCCGCTACGGCCCGGATTACAGGCTGGTCATCGTGGGCGATGCCAGCATGGGCCCCGGTGAGTTATTGATGTCGTACGGGGCGCTGGACTGGGGGGCGGACAACGAAGAGCCCGGCTTAACCTGGCTGCAGCGACTGGCCGGGCATTTTGAGCACAGCGTGTGGCTGAATCCCATCCCCAGGGCGCACTGGGAAATGGTGGAGGGGGCCCGAACCATCAAGCTGATTGGTGAAGTGTTTCCCATGTTTGAACTGACCCTGGATGGTTTAAATGCGGCGATCAAAAAGTTGCGGGTCAAAAAATAATAAAAGGAGTGTGTAACAAATGGATAACGATCTGGCTACCCAAATGCGCAACAAGGCGGGCGAGAACTTCCGCAACGGCTACAATTGCGCGGAATCAATATTTATCGCTTTTCGGGAACTGCTGGCGCCGGACATTGACCCCACTCTGGCCAGGATGTTTACCGGCTTCGGGGGCGGGCTGGGCCATGCCGGCTGCATGTGCGGGGCGCTTACCGCATCTGCTGCAATGCTCGGTCTTTTAAAGGGACGCATCAGTGCCAGTGAAGACAGGGATGGATGCTATAAACTGACGCAGGAATTGCATGACCGCTTTGAACAAAAGTTTTCCGCCACCTGCTGCCGCGTGTTGAATCCCCACCCCTTTGACACCAAGGAGCACCTGAAAAACTGTTTGAAAATTACCGGAAACACGGCTAAATTATTAACTGAATATTTAATGGAAAAAGGTCTTTTGCCGCAGGGAAAGTAGGTAACCGGCTTGACTTTGCAAAGGCGTCGCCTTGGAATCAGGGGTGAAAATATAGCTGCAAGTTATTTGCAAAAAAAAGGACTGCGCATAGTGGAGCGTAATTACCGGTGCCGCCTGGGGGAAATTGATATCATCGCCCGGGATGGCGGCTGTCTGATTTTTGTTGAGGTGCGGACAAAGAGTACCCGGACATTCGGACTTCCGCAGGAAAGCATTACGGCGGCCAAGGTGCGTAAATTGCGCCGGCTGGCTCAATATTACCTGGTTCAAAGGTCAATGGGGGAGTTAAATGTACGATTTGACGTGGTGGCGGTAAACTGTGTGGAAGATATGCAAATTACACATATAGAAAACGCTTTTTAACCCGGATGAAAGCCGTTAAATATTATAATTTGCCAATTCAAGGAGAATTCATTGCTGCGGCGCCGCATAAATTTTAAAATTATTTTCACAAACAAGGCAAGGGAGGGTTTGCTATGGCGCCGCAACCCAAAGTTAATGAGCAAATTTGCCTGGAATGCCGACTTTGCAGTTTTTACTGGGGAGAAAGCTGTAGCGGGTTGTTAAAATACACAAAAGAAGGTTGCATTGAATTAAGCCAGTAAATATTTAAATATACCCCCTACCCGGCCAAGGGCAGGGGGTGTTTGATTTTAATCAGCATTATCCCTGGCAAACAGGGCGGCACCCAGGGCGGCAGTAATCTCGGGTTCTTCGGGAACCGACAGCCGGCAGCCCAGTTGTTTGGCCAGAGCGTTGACCACCCCGCTGTTGCGGGCCACCCCGCCGGTGAAAACTACTTCGGGTTCCAACCCCGTGCGGGAGGTCATGGAGGCGACCCGGGCGGCCACGGAATCGCATACGCCGGCCACGATATCCGCCTTTGGCGCTCCGGCGGATACATGGGAGATAACCTCTGATTCCGCAAAGACCGTGCAAAAAGAAGAGATGGCGCAATGTTCCCGGGCCCGGGCGGCCAGGGGGCCCAGTTCTTGTATTTCCAATTCCAGGGCGGCGGCCATCACTTCCAAAAACCGCCCTGTTCCGGCGGCACACTTGTCGTTCATGGCAAAATCAATTACTTTCCCGCCGGGCAGCAATCTAATCACTTTGCTGTCCTGACCGCCGATGTCTATGACGGTTCCGGCACCGGCAAACAGGTGGGCGATGCCCTTGGCCTGACAGGTGATCTCGGATACTTCCCGGTCTGCGGGGAAGGTCACCCGCCCGTAACCGGTGGCCACAGCGGCCGCTATGTCTTTGGGGGCCAGTTTTTTTTCTTCCAGTAATCCGTTCGACAGCCGGTTGGCCACATTGCGCCCGCTGTACCCGGAACGCCCGGTGGCGCGGGCTACCATATCGCCGTTTTTGTTGACCAGTACCACTTTTGTGGTCAGGGAGCCGATATCCACGCCTAAAAAATAACGAGCCACTTTGTTTATTCCTCCAAACAATGTAGTTGCGATATTTTAAATTCCGCCCACTGTTTCCAGGAAAGCCTGCACCCGGTTGCGAATGGGCTCTTCCGCGTAAACCCGCTCGTCGGCCATATCCGCTTCCACCACCAGACCGGGGACGCCGGTTTCTCGCGTCACCCGGCGGCGGATCACTTCCTGGATCAGCGAATAAGGTTTGCAGGACCGGTTGGAATGCATGACGAATCCGTCTGCGTTATATTCCTTGATCAGATTAATCATTTGCTCTGCCCGGAAGTCCGGTGAACGATTTAAAAAAATTTCGGTATAGGTGATGGCCATGCTCTCCAGTGGGTCGCCGGAAGGCAGTTCCATCACCCAGCCCCCGCTGTATGTATCGGTTACAAAGCAAGCGCCCCTTTCGGAAAACATTTTGAAAAATCCGAAAATCCGGTACCAGATGGCAATGTTGTCCCAGACCAGCCGGATTTTTTCTCCATCCACGGCGCCCTGGCGTTGCCGTACCCTCCGGTTGACTTCTTCCTTTAGCCTGCGGTAGTAGTCCACGGCTTGTTGCGTTCCCCGCAAGGTTACTATGGGTGCCATGTGGATAAACAGGTCGGGCGCATTCAGCGGGGAGGGACTGGTCTTGCAAAATTCGCGTATTTCTTTCCATAACGCAATGGCCTGGCTGCTCCTGGCCAGTTGCTCCGCAAGCTCCCGCCGGTTCAGGCGGCGGCCGGTCAGCCGTTCCAGGTCAACCACCATTTGCTCGAACTGCGCAAGCACGTACTCTTTGGTGTGGTCGGTCAACCGGGCGGGCAAGTAAGGAGTATCCAGAACCAAAAGCGGCACTTGAAAAATCCGGGCCAGGGCTTCGTACCACTTTAAAACAGTGCCGCAGATGTTATTGCAGCATACCAGCAGGTCCGGCGGTTTGGGCAGTCCGCCCATGGGGGCCAGGTCCGGGCGCAGGATGGAACCGATATGGGTGCGGGCGTAAGAACAAAGGTCCTGTGAGTACCCGGCCGCCTCGGCCACCTGGCATAGTTTTGCGGATACCCGTCTCGTACCGCATATGGCTCCGTAGTTTTCCGGGTACACCGGATGGATATTGAATGCCCGCAGCAGTTCCACGGGAGCGCCGCTGGTTATCCAGGCCAGGGGGCGCTTTAATGGCTTGCCCCAGAGCCGGTGATAGCGGGACAGGGCATAGTGGCGGGTCATCATTTTCTCCAGGTGTTTGGTGCTGGCCAGCGGTAGATACTTGCGCTTTTCGGCCATTTGAATTCTCTCCTTTGACTAACTTGTGTATTGGCAATATATGTACTGGCAACGGGTGAGCGCCTGCCCTGTGCACGGTATTACATAAAGGATAAAATTAAAGACTCTCCAGGAAAGCCTGCAGCCGGGTGCGCTCCTGCCCGCCAACGTCAGCTCCTTCCAATTCCAACACCAGGGTATGTACACCGCCGGCCCGCAGGCGCTCGGCCGCCGGCACTGCGTCCCAGGCGTGGGGCTCGCAATATTTTCTGTTAACCAGTACGGCACCCGCGGCTTGCCGGTTGCGGGCCAGATTTACCAGGTAATGCATGCGTTCATTCCCCCCCCCGGTTGCGGCACGGGCAGGGCGGCATGGTCATATAGCGGGACACGATTTTTTCCAGCGGGGCGCCTGGTATTTCCGCCTCCGGCGCTGCCGCGAAGTGCCGAAAACCGGTGCAGGTATCATCAGCCACGACCCGGCCGCCCAGTTCTTCAATCATCTCGTAAAGGCTGTCGTTTTCCAGTACCGCGCCGCTTAACAGTACACGCTGCCGGTCCGGCTGTTCCCGGGCCTGGTTGCGCAGTGCGGGCATGGCTTCTTCCAGTGTCCCGGCGTATACATCCCGGGGCATTACCTGGCTCGCGCGCAGCAGGGCCGGTACAAGCGGGGAGGGCAGTTTGTCGCGCAAGCCATCCAGTTCCGTCGCCAGGCTGCGAATCCGTGAACACAATTCCAATGCCCGGTTCAGTTCTGCATCGCCAGGTTCGCTTCCCGCCAGTTGTCCCAACTGCAATAACAGGCTTTCTAATTCCGCCGCGTAGTATTTTTTTGCCCCCGGGGCGTTTAAAATTACCGGTACTATTACCGGAGTGGTATTGTTTTGTGTGGTCCCGGCCCATATTCCGCCGAGGCATTGCATGGTATCGCAGGTATGGGCAAAACCAACCCCGGCCAGGTCCTGGAAGCTGCCTGTATTAGACATGAACAGGCTGACCCGGGCCAGTGAGCAGCAGTACGCGGGCAGTTCAGCCGGGGTGCCCCGGGCGGACGGGGGAAGGATGCGCAGCGGCTCAAGACCTGCTGCCAGGACCAGTTCTTCAGGCCAGTAACTGCAGAAATAACCGAAAAATTTTCGTTCCGGATAGCGTTCCGCCCGCCGCGTGCCCTTTAGGGCGGCCTCTTCGATCAGTAAAGCAATTTTTTCATTTTTTTCAACTAACTGAATATCATGTTTGGTCAATTCAGGTTACCTCCATTGCATACCTACAGGAACTTTTAATTTATGTATTCCCGGAATCCCGCTCCCGAAAAGCCCTTAGACCTATCTCCACGCCCGGCGCAGGTCTGTTTATTATTTTTAAAAGATTCGGAAAATAAATCACAGATCCCTACATTGCCCAAACAGCGCAATATCAAAACACTGGCCTAAAAGCGGTCCACCATAGCGGTGGCCGCTACTGCATGGCAATTAGTTCAGCGTAGTCACCGGGGTCAAATTCCCGGTCGTAATCAATATTCCCGAATACATCCGGGAATTGCTTTTGCATATGTAACAGCAGGGGTATCATTAGTTGCTTTAAGCCACCGGGGGAAGAGGTCCGGGTTGTGGACTCCAACAGTTCCCGCCACTGGTCAATGGTATACCGGTAAACTACCCTGGTTTTGGCGGCCCCGGCAGTTATTTCCGTGGGAAATTTAAACCGGTTGTCACCTGTGAATACCCGCTGGGTGGATACCGGCAAAGGTACCTCCATATTTTTACCGTAAACTGCAATGGCTATAATCTCTTGGTTGTTGTGTTCTTGCGACCGGCCATCGGTTGAGCCGGTTTCCTCCACCAGCAGCAAAGGGCGATCACTCAAGTATAGTCACCTCGCACTATACAGTTTTTTGTGCAACAGATAAGAGATTGGTACATTTCAACCGGTTATTTTAAAATCGTTGAAATCTTTTGCCGGTACATTATTCGTCACTTCCACGCCGGTAACATGTGCGCTGGGGGAACCCTGATGGCACCAGGCGATTATTTTCTCCACAGCCTCCGCGGGGCCTGCAAAAACAGCTTCCACCCTGCCGTCGGGCAGGTTGCGCACCCAGCCTTTTACCCCCAGTTTTTCGGCTTCGCGTCTGGTATAATCCCGGAAGTAAACTCCCTGGACGATACCGGAAATATAAACATGTTTCTCGACCATCATTTATTCCCACCACCTTATGCGACTAAATATTTCGACTTGCCGGCCCGGCCTTTTTGGTAAAGCGTTTTTATATGTCATCTTTGACAGCCGGGTTAGTAATGATGATATATCTTATCTTTTTGTTATGCAATATTAAACAATTAAAAAGTTAGGTAAAGCAGGATTTTTATTATAGAGCATATCAGTATGCGCATGGCGGCCTGGGTAAGGGCTTTGCGCAGGGGGGAGGAAGCTATGAAAGCAAGGGGCTGGGTGTAAGTTTTAACAATTATTTAATTAACTAACAAGCAATACGAAAATGGGGGATAAAGTTTGCAACGCGAAGTTAAGTTGCGTTTTATGTGTAATATTAATCCTGAACTAGCCATAGAGCCTGATCCAATTTGAGTCAGGCTTTTATGTAAAATTTGATTTCACTGCGAAAAGTCTAAATTTAAGCGATTATTGTCTATATATAGTTATGAGTAAACTTTTGACGGTTATATATTGTAGTTGATTTATAGAAAATAGGGTTTTTGCAGCAAAATCAAATTTAAATTAACAATTTCGTAAAAAAATTGTGAAAAATTGTTGACAGGTTAACATTGGTTTTTTAAAATTATCTTAATAATCAAATTTGTTACGCATCCCACTAGATGAAACGATAGAGGGTGAATGCATTTGACCGAAGTACGAGCGGTGAAAAGGGCTTTTGAAATATTAGAGGTGCTTTGCAAAGAAAAAGAACCGCAAAGCCTTGCTTCTTTGCATAAGACTTTGGGTTTATCTAAAACAACCCTGGCAAGAATACTGAATACACTTGAAAAAGGGGGGTATGTGGAAAGGGACAGTAGCTTACAAAAATATGCACTCGGAATGAAATTTCTTCATTATAGCTACGCGGTTTCTGAACGATTAACCGTTAAGCAGGTGGCAGCGCCTATTTTAAGAAGAATTCGGGATAGTTGTATGGAAACCGTTTATATTTACTTTTTACATAACAACCAGAGGATATGCATCGATTGCCTACAAGGTAAAAGTGCGGTTAGAGTGATGGTCTATTTAGGACAAGAATCACCATTGTATGCGGGTGCATCTGGAAAGGCAATATTGGCATATTTCTCGAAAGAAGAACTTGAAAAGTATTTTAACGAAGTTGAATTAAAGCCTCTTACCCCGAATACAATTATTAATCGAGATTTATTGGAGCAAGATTTAAAACTGATACGCCAGCGTGGTTATGCTACAAGTATAGGAGAAAAGGTTTCTGGCGTGATTTCCGTTAGCGCTCCAATTTGGGACAAGGATGGTAAGGTAACTTCAACGCTTTCCATTGCCGCACCTATGGATCGCCAGTCAGAAATAGAAAATTTTATTCAATTAGTTAAGGAAGGTGCAGCTGAAATTTCCTCTTATCATAAGGTTTTCAAATTTTAGAATTAACTCAATTTTTTTTTATAAGCAATTAATGGTATGCGTTTCACGTAATGGTATATTTTACTGTAAGTTCATTAAGTGTAACTTTTGTATCCATTTTGGCTGGATACATTTTTACAAGGGTAAAGGACGAAAAGGGGGATAAAATTGGAACGGGAAACAAGACTGGTTCAGGGTAACCAGGCGATAGCAGAAGGGGCAATATACGCCGGAGCCAGGTTTTATGCCGGCTACCCAATAACACCCTCCTCCGAGATAGCAGAGGAATGTTCAAAATTGCTTCCCAAAGTGGGGGGTGTTTACATGCAGATGGAAGATGAAATAGCCAGCATAGCAGCAATGGTGGGAGCGTCGCTGGCCGGAGCCAAATCTTTTACCGCTACTAGTGGTCCAGGATTTTCGCTTATGCAGGAAAACCTGGGCTTGGCGGTAATGGGTGAAGTTCCCTGTGTAATAATTAATGTGCAGCGTGCCGGCCCAAGCACCGGACTGGCTACCAAGCCTGCACAGTCTGATGTTATGCAGGTGAGATGGGGACGCCATGGCGACCAGAGTATCATTGCCCTCTCACCGGCCACAGTAGAAGAGTGCTTTACCTTAACAGTGAAGGCGTTCAATTTTGCTGAAAAGTACCGTGTGCCGGTAGTACTGGCTGCGGATGAAATAGTTGCTCACATGCGTGAAAACCTTAGCTACCCGGCCCCGGGAGAATTAGAAATAGTGGATAGGAAAAAACCATCTGTCTCGCCGGAAGAGTATAAACCATTTTTACCGGAAGATGATGATATCGCCCCGTTGGCAGCCTACGGAAGCGAGTATGTATTTCACGTAACCAGTTCCATGCATGGCTATGATGGTTACAGCAACAATAATCCCGCTAATGCTGAGTGGCGGGTGGCGCAGCTGCACCGTAAAATAGAACGTTATCGCGACGAAATAGTTATGACCAAGACTTTTGACACCGAAGACATGGATATTTTGCTTATTGCCTTTGGTGCCACCACCCGTGCAGCCAGGGCAGCGGCCCTACAGGCCCGGGAAATGGGTATCAAGGCCGGAGTACTGCAGCTTCTAACTATCTGGCCCTTCCCTGACAAAGAAATAGCGGCCTTGGGCCCAAGAATCAAGACCGTTGTAGTACCGGAAATGAATTACAGCGGTCAGGTGGCGGGTGAAGTGCAACGGGTTTTGGGCCCCAATATTGAAATAAGGCGGGTTAATAGATATAACGGCACAATAATCACTCCGAAGGATATATTAAAAGTTATAAACAAGGAATGACTTAAGAAAGAGGTGTTAACGTGACACATGCAACAGGCTTGAAATACTTGAAGAATGGCTGCCTACCGCTGATGTGGTGTCCCGGCTGTGGTCACGGGATAACGCTGGGCAACATGCTACGCGCATTTGAAGAGTTGGATTTTACAAATGAAAATACCGTAGTGGTTACAGGGATAGGCTGTTGGGGGAAAGCCGATGATTACCTGGTAACCAATGCCCTACATACTACCCATGGAAGGGCGTTAGCTTTTGCCACCGGCGTAAAAGCATACAACCCTAAATTAAACGTAGTAGTTTTAATGGGTGACGGCGACGGCGTAACCATAGGCGGCAATCATTTTATTCATGCCGCGAGGAGAAACATAGACCTCACCGCTATAATAGTTAACAACTACAATTATGGTATGACAGGCGGGCAGGTTTCCGCCACAACCCCGTCTGACAGGCGTACAAGCACAACTGTATACGGCAACCCCGAGAGAGAACTGGATGTCTGTGCACTGGCTGAAGCTGCTGGGGCCAATTACGTAGCTCGGGGTACAGTATATCACGGCTGGGACCTGAAAAACCTGATTAAAGAAGGCCTAAGCAAAAAAGGATTTTCCTTGGTAGAGGTAGTAAGCCCATGTCCCACTCATTTTGGCCGCAACAACAACATGAAAGTAGCCGTTAAAATGCTTAACTGGCTTAAAGAAAAAGGTGTAACTAAAGAAAAATATGCCCAACTGACTGATTCACAAAAAGATGGATACTTTATAATTGGCAAATTGGTTGATCGGGATGCTCCTGACTATAATACCAGATATGAAGAAATCAGGGCTAGGGCAATGGGTTCTTAAAGGGAAGGTGAATCAAATGAAAGATAAATACGAAATCATCATGGCTGGCTCAGGTGGCCAGGGATTGGTATCATGCGGCATTATACTGGCTGAAGCAGCAATTATAGAAGGCCAGAACGCGGTTCAGACTCAATCATATGGTATAGCCAGTAGGGGTGGGTTTTCCAAATCCGAAGTCGTTATCAGTAGAAATGAAATAATTTTTCAACAAGTGCAGGAACCGGATGTAGTACTGGCCCTTACGGAACAGGCTATGGAAATGTATGCCACTATTGAATCCAAAATACCGGTGTTTTATGATACCACCCTCTTGAAAACCCGTGTGGGAGATAATCTTTATGGTTATCCATTCACCGAGCTTGCCAGTAAACTGGGGCATGTGGGTACCGCCAACATCATCGCCCTGGGCGCCATGGTCACAAAAACTGACATGGTACAAATAGAAAGCCTGGCCCAGGCTTTAAAAAGGAGATTTTCCGGGAAAGTAGCTGAGATGAATATAAAAGCATTAAATACCGGTGTTAAGTTGGTAAAGAACAATAATTAGTGAGCCAGAAAGGAGACCGCCATGAAAAACGGAAAATCTACCACCGCTTCATGTAAAGCAGCTTGTCCGGCGGGCGTGGATGTGCCCCGCTATATAAGGTATATAAGAGCAGGAAAATTCACAGAGGCATTAGCCGTAATACGCGAAAAAATACCGTTTCCCGCAGTTTGCGGTTATGCTTGCATACACCCCTGCGAATCAAAATGCGCCAGGGTGCAATATGATGAACCGGTAGCTATCAGGTTGCTCAAACGGGCAGCACAGGAATACGGACAGGTGAACGAAGCAGATATTGCTAAAGCACCGGCAACAGGGAAAAAAGTCGCCATAGTGGGTGCCGGCCCCTGCGGCTTAACAGCCGCTTATTACCTGGCTCGGAATGGACACGAAGTTAAAATTTTTGAGGCCTTGCCTGCAGCAGGCGGCATGATGCGGTATGGTATTCCCGAGTACAGGCTGCCTAATGACGTGCTGGACAAGGAAATATCGTTGATTACCCGTCAGGGTGTAGAAATAGTCAACAATACCAAAATAACCGGCCAGGAAGAGTTGTTTAATAAAGGTTATGACGTTGTGCTGTTTACTGTGGGTGCTTGGCAGGGAACAAGAATGAGCATCGAAGGAGAAGAAAGCACTCGTGTATTGAACGGCATTTCCTTCTTAAAAGATGTTAACTCGGGAAATAACCCGGCCATAGGCAAAAAAGTAGTTGTAGTGGGTGGCGGAAACACAGCGGTAGATGCTGCGCGGGCCGCGGTACGACTCGGATCGGAAGTCACCATGGTATACCGCCGCACCAGGGCCGAAATGCCGGCCGGCCCCGAAGAAATATCAGATGCGCTTGAAGAAGGCGTAAGAATTGAATATTTAACTGCTCCGGTCAAGATAACAGAAAAAAGTATAACCTGTATTAAAATGACTCTCGGCCCTACAGACAGCAGTGGCAGGCCAGCTCCCGTGCCGGTTGAAGGAAGCGAGTATATCATCGAATGTAATAATGTAATCCTGGCCGTGGGGCAAAAAGTGGATGCGCAAACATTGAGCCTGGAAGCCAATGATAACGGCACTATAAAAGTAGACAGAAATACCCTGGCAACTTCCAGACAAAGTATTTTTGCCGCCGGCGATGCTGTGACCGGACCGTCTTCCATAATTGAAGCCATTGCTCAGGGTAGACAGGTAAGCTCCTCCATAGATAAATTTTTAGGTGGCTCTGGCATAATTGACCTGCCGGCTGAAAAGGCAGAGCAAGGTGAAATGCAAGAAGAAAGCCCCCGGGGTACATTGCGTGTACAGGCAAAATATATACCTGTAGACCAGCGCCTTAACGGCTTCAACTTGATAGAACTCGGGTACGATAAACAAGCGGCCATGGCCGAAGCCCAACGCTGTTTGGCCTGTGACCGCCGCGAATTTAAGACTGAAGTTAACTTTACGATCTGCAAGGGATGCCAGTACTGTAAAGAAGTATGCACCTTGGATGTGTTTGAAATATCTGATACCTTCAATCCTCAGGGTTACAAGCCCTCTGTAGCCGCAAGAACGGAAAACTGCATTGGCTGCCTGAAATGCCTTTACGTATGTCCTGATTTTGCTATTAGTATGCAGAATATTTGTCAGACAACTTAGCTTAAAGCAAATATGCTAACCCAAACCTGGTAAAATATAATTTTTCAATTAAGAAGGGAATGATTATTAGCTTTATGGACGTTCCCGGGTTATATTTAATTTACCAAAGCTTTTCTCAGCCGGTAGTTAAAAATATAGAAGAAGAAGTAGTACAACAACTGAAAAAAATTGAAATAGACCAATTAATACATAAGGATCAAAAAGTAGCTATAACTGCCGGTAGCAGGGGCATTAAAAATATTGCTAAAATTTTGAAGGTTGTTGTAAAAGAGTTTAAAGATTTAGGCGCTAAGCCTTTTATTGTGCCGGCCATGGGAAGTCATGGTGGTGGTACTGCTGAAGGACAAACTGAAGTTTTAGATAGTTTAGGTATAAATGAAGAAGCTGTTGGCGCTCCCATAATATCTGATACGGAAGTAGTAGAACTAGGACGGACCGAAAAAGGTGCCGCAGTTTATATGGATAAAAACGCATTTAATGCCGATGCGATCTTTGTTATTAATAGGGTAAAACCTCATACGAAATTTAAAGCAAGGATCGAAAGCGGCTTAATGAAAATGATAGCTATCGGTCTTGGCAAACAAAAAGGGTGTACTGAATTACATTCCTTTGGCTTATATCCTGAAATAGTTTATGCTGCCCGCATTGCACTAGAGAAGGCCCCGATAAAAGCCGGATTGGGTATAGTGGAAAATGCATTAAAACAGACTGCAAAAATTGCAGCAGTTAGGAAAGAAAAAATGGAAGAAGTAGATGCTGAGCTATTAGTTCTGGCAAAGGATTTAATGCCATCTCTCCCTGCTGAACATATCGATCTGCTAATAGTTGATGAGATGGGTAAAAATATCAGCGGCAGTGGAATTGATGTTAATGTAATTGGCAGGGTGACCAGCCCTGCGTCCAGTGAGGAGAAGCCTCGCGTGGAAAATATAGTGGCCCTGGATTTGTCCGACGCTTCACACGGCAACGCCTTAGGTATGGGACTTGCTGACGTGATTACGCGCCGCTTTGCCGATAAAATTAATTTTCAGGCCACCTACGCCAATGTAATTGCCGCAGGCTCCCTTAGCAGAGGAAAGATGCCGCTGGTGATGGAAAACGACCTGGACGCCATAACGGTTGGTTTAAATGCCGTCCAGGGGAAGAATCTCCGGGATATCAAAATCATGTTTATTAATAATACCATGCAGCTGTCCAAGTTAATGGTATCCCAAGCATTATTAAATAACTTGCCGAAAAATAAGGATTTTAAGATTCTGGATGAAGTAAATCTGGAATTTGATAACCAAGGGAATTTAATCAGGAAAGGTTGGTGGTAAGTCCAAGATAAATTCAGGTTTGCAAGCGGATTTTCAATGTTGGATGTGACAACTGAATAAAAATTCTTGAAATGGAGGTTCGAAATAAAAAAGCTGATTCATTTGTTGTTGATACTGAGTTTCTAAAAACCGGTTTTGTCCCAATTATGCAACTATAGGAACAATTCAAAATAATGTGTGCCTTAAGACTCCCGTACAGCCCGCAACCTGGCTAAAGATCTTCCCGCCTGTAAGTGAAAATATGAAGGAGGTGATTAAGGCTTAAACATTAGCTTACATTAAATTTAAACTTAATTATATTAATCATAGAAGGGAGCGAAATTTAAATGAGGTTGAACAAGGCAAAATGTATCATATTATTAATGTCGTTACTTATCGCTAGTTTATTTCTCTTTGGATGCCAGTCTTCAAAGGCTACAGAGGATGGACAAGCTACGCAAGAAGAACCCATTATTATAAAACTTGCTCATGTTTGTTCAATAGAGCATCCATATCAATATGCCTCTTTGAAATTCAAGGAGCTTATGGAGGAAAAAAGTAATGGCAGAGTAAAAGTAAAAATATACCCAGCTATGCAACTTGGAGGGGAACGAGATATAGCGGAAGGTATGCAAGCGGGATCCATCGATATGAATCTCTTAACGCTAGGAGTAGGAGCAAGTTTTATTCCAGAACTTAATGCTTTTGCACTACCTTTTCTCTTTAAAGGGTCAGAGCATTATCAGAAAGTTATGTATGGAGATATCGGTAAAGAATTTTTAGAGAAGGTTGACATGAAGTATGGTTTTAAGACATTGCATTTTGGCGCTAGTATCTTTAGAGAACCCTTTAATAATGTTCGCCCTATAGAAAAACCTGAAGATTTTAAGGGTCTTAAGATTCGTCTTATGGAAGTACCTCTTCATATGGATAGCTATAAAGCTATGGGTGCAAATCCAACACCTATTGCCTATTCAGAACTATACACGGCCCTTCAACTGGGAACTGTAGATGGTGCTGAAAATGCAATAGGAACTATATATGCTGATAAGTTATATGAGAATGCAAAATATATTACCAGGATGCCCGTTGTTGCCAACGGTGTTATATGGCTATATTCAGCAAATAACTGGGAAAAACTGCCTCAAGATATTCAGGAACTAATCATCGAGGTTATGCCAGAAGTGGTTTCAGTATTAGATAAAGAATACTTGAAACTTGAAGATATTGGAATAGAGGAAATGAAAAAAGCAGGTATCCAGTTTAATAAACCTGAAGATTTTGAACCTTTTATTAAATGTGTAAAACCCGTTTGGGATAAATATCTTGCTGAACAACCGGATTGGGTTAAGGACCTTATTCCTAAAATTCAGACAGTTGATTAAAATAAAAAGGAAAATTACACGAGATTGGAGTGCTCTTGCACTCCAATCTATAACCTTTTTAAATTACAAACAGTATGTTAAAAATATATTCCTTCACTTTATGCGTAAGTTGTTAATTTTTGATCAAGGAGCTATTTTTAATGGACAGGAATAAGTTAACAAAATTAATAAAAATTATAGATAAATATGTACAAAATTTTGCAAAAGGAATGTGTATATTTACTCTTGGGGTAATAGTTTTATTAGTAGGTATTCAGGTAGTCAGTCGTTATATTTTTAGTTACTCTTTTTTTTGGATAGAGGAATTGGTAAGGTATTTATGTGTTTACTTTGCTTTTGTTGGGGGTAGTCTTGCGCTCCGTCGAAATGAACTTGTTGGTGTGAGTTTATTTATTGATGCGGTTCCTAAGGTTGTACAGAGACCTTTAAGGATATTGGGAAAATTTTTAATTGTTGTTTTTCTTGTGGTGGTAATAGTATATAGTTTTGATCTTATCTATCTTGTTACTAGCAGAAATCAATTAAGTCCTGCTTTAAGAATCCCAATGGGTTTAGCATATGGAGCAATCCCCATGGGCGTAATCTTGATGTTCTTTTTTGTTATAAGTTCTTGGTTTCTTGAGAAAGAAGTTTAATCATAAGGAGGATTATTTTGATAGTTATATGGATATTTATATTTTTACTAATAATTGGTGTGCCAATAGTATTTGTACTTGGTCTTACTTCTTTTTCGTATATATCTATTTCTGATGCTTCTTCACTTATGATTCCTCAAAGAATGTTTGTGGGCCTTGATTCGTTTGTATTAATGGCCATTCCGTTTTTTGTTCTAACTGGCGGTATTATGAATGCAGGGGGCCTCACGACTCGGATTGTTAATTTTTGTAGAATGATCGTTGGTTATATAAGGGGAGGGTTTGCTCTTGTTAATGTAATGGCAAGTATGCTGTTTGCAGGAATTTCCGGGTCAGCAACCGCGGATACTTCGGCTATTGGAAGTGTTCTTATTCCGGCGATGAAAAAAGATGGATATGATAAAGATTTTTCTGCTGCAGTTACCGCGGCTTCCTCTTGTGTGGGGCCGATAATACCACCGAGCATAGTAATGGTAATATACGGAATAGTTGCCGGACAATCAATTGGGGCACTTTTCTTAGGAGGATTAATACCAGGAATATTATTAGGGTTGAGCCAGATGGGACTTTGTTATTATTATGCTGTTAAAAGGAACTATCCTAAATTAGAAGCCCGTATATCTTTTAAAAATATTTTTAAAAGTTTTTTTGATGCAATAGCTGCTTTAATTGCTCCTATAATTATCTTAGGTGGAATTCTATCTGGAATATTTACACCAACCGAAGCTGGTGCCATTGCTGTTATTTATGCTTTTATAATTGGTTTTTTTGTATATAAAGAGCTAAAATTAAAAGATTTGCCACGCATTATGATTGAGACAGCGACTACTACAGCGGCAGCCTTAATGATAGTAAGCACAGGTGCTTTGTTTGGGTGGGTTTTAACTTATGAGCAAATCCCGCAAATGATGAGTGAATTAATACTTAGTATTTCTTCTAATAAATACGTTATTTTACTTTTAATAAATATAATATTACTTTTTGTTGGAATGTTTATGGAAACTATTGCCAGTATTCTTATTTTAACTCCAATCTTTCTTCCTATAGCTAATGCGGCAGGAATCGATCCAATACATCTTGGAGTAATAATGGTGTTAAACCTAATAATTGGACTTACTACGCCACCTGTAGGAGTCTGCTTATTTATAGCTTGTAAGATAGCTAATACAACTTTTGAAAGATTAGTTAAGGCAGTATTACCTTTTGTGGCAGTGTCCATTGTTGTTTTATTAATAGTTACTTATTTCCCCGGGACTGTTTTATATATGGCTAATATATTTAGATAATAAAATAAGAACATCTATTTTTCTAAACTAATTATTTTAAAGGAGGTATTGTTATAATGTCTATTGATGTTGAAAGAAAGAGATTTCGTGAAGCTTGTTTGAAAAAGTTGCGCCAGCCAAAACTAACCACGGAGCGCGTTGTTTTAGTTACTGAAGTCCACAAGGAGAGCGAAGGTCTTCCAACTATAATGCGTAGAGCTTTAATGCTTAAAAAAATTCTTAGTAAAATGACTATATATATTAAAGACTATGAACTAATTGTGGGAGGGCTTGGGCCTGAACCCTTTTCAGCCCCAATTTATCCAGAATTTTCCTGGCAATGGGTACTCGAACAACTTGATGATTTCAATAGGCGTGACGGTGATCGCTTTAATGTATGTAAAGAAGACAAAAAAATTCTGTCTGACCTTCTTCCTTATTGGAGGGGCAAAGCAGTTGAAGATGTGGCTCTTGCAGCAATGCCAGAGGAAGTAAAAGCCGCCAGAGAAGCTAAGCTTATTGCTTTTGAAAACATGCTAACGGGCGGAATTGGACACTACTTGCCGAACTATGAAAAGGTCTTGCGTAAGGGTCTACGCAATATTTTGGCTGAGATTGATGAAAAACAAAAAAAACTTGACCTAACTAACCCAGAGGAATTTGACCAATATGTATTTTACAAAGCTGTAAAAATATCATGTGAAGCCGTTATCTATTTTGCAAAGCGCTATGCTGATTTGGCTGAGAGCCAGATGTCATCATGTTCTACAAAGAGGAAAGCGGCCTTGGAGGAAATTGTTCGAGTATGTAAAAGAGTACCCGCTGAACCTGCTCAAACTTTTCATGAAGCTTTGCAATCTTTATGGTTTATACATCTAATTTGTTATATTAACCAAAATGGCTTAGCTGTAACTCTTGGAAGAATGGACCAGTACCTATACCCCTATTACAAAACTGATATAGAAAAGGGGGTTATGGATAAGGAAAAGGTTCTTTCCCTATTAGAATCCTTCTGGATTAAGTGTAATGAAATTATTAAGCTATATAATAATACGGCTGCATCCTATTATGGAGGTTTTCCTATCACGCAGGCTCCGCAAGTAGGTGGTTTTACACCTGAGGGTAGGGATGCCACAAATGAGCTTTCTGAACTAATCCTAGAGGTTGAGGAGAGAGTTAAGCTACCCCAACCCGATATTGGTGTCTTGTACACTAAAGAAATGAGTAACGACTTTCTTGCTAAGGCATGTTCTCTTATTCCGCATACAATGAAACCGAAAATATTTAATGCTCATATCGGTCTTGATATTTTATTAAGCCTTGGTATACCGTTGCAGGATGCGCGTAATTATGCTTTTGTCGGTTGTGTAGAAAGTTCTGTCCCTGGTAAAACATGGGGGTGGCACAATGCTGGCTTGATCAATTTTGGCAAATGTGTTGAATTAGCAATGAACGATGGAATAGATATGAAATCTGGTCAGAGGCTAGGGCCACCTACAGGTAATTTTGAAAGTTTTGGTACATTTGATGATTTTTTATATGCTTATCGTACGCAGGTTGCTTCAGCTGTTCGCCTTTTAGTAACAGCTTTACATGTCGTGGAAGATGCCCATCGTAAGGTTCTCCCCCTTCCCTTTGAAAGTGTTTTAATTGATGATTGTTTAGAAAAAGGGCAGGAATTAAATTCGGGTGGCGCGTGTTATAATTTTACGGGTATTCAGGGTATTGGATTAGCTACTGCGGCAGACTCTTTAGCGGCTATTAATAGCCATATTTTTGAACACAAGCGTTTAAAACCTTCCGAACTTCTTAATGCAGTTAAGAGTAACTTTGTAGGCAAAGAAAATATTAGGTTGCTTCTTTTAAATGATTCTCCCAAGTATGGTAATGATAACGACCAGGTAGACAGCCTGGCCCGTCTTATATCTCAGCATTACTGTGAAGAAGTATTTCGTTACCAAAACCGTCGGGGTGGAAAGTTTATCCCGGGGTTATTCTCTATATCAGCCCATGTCCCATTTGGTCAAGGGGTAGTAACAGCCGACGGACGGAAATGTAATGACCCACTTTCAGATGCTTGTTCACCTGCTCAAGGCCGTATTAGGAGAGGGCCAACAGCAGTAGCTCGCTCAGTAGCAAAACTAGATCATGTGCAGGTGGCTAATGGTACACTTCTTAATGTCAAGTTTCCAGTGTCTACCTTAAAAGGCGAGGAAAAAATTATAAAGCTAGCTAGCTATGTTCGTACTTTTATGGAACTTGGTGGGTTTCACATCCAAGTAAATGTAGTTAATGTTGAATTGCTGCGGGAAGCACAAAAGTACCCGGAAAAGTATCCCGACCTAATGGTACGGGTAGCTGCTTATGTGGCTTTATTCACCCAGTTAAGCAAGGAAATGCAAGATGAAATTATAGCCCGCAGCGAACTTGAGATATAGCTCCAAGTAGTGAGTTGTGGATATAGATATACAGGTTGTGTCCACTTCTGGATAAAATTTACTTTGGTAATTATTATCTTACGAGGAGTGAGTACGAAATTATAGCTATGAAGGGACTTATTCACAGTATTCAACACTATAGCATTCAAGATGGCCCTGGCATTAGAAGCACTATTTTTTTTAAGGGTTGCCCACTACGTTGTCTTTGGTGTGCAAATCCTGATACTCAGAAGTTTTTTCCTGAACTTACCTTTGATCCCTTTTTGTGCCCTCCGGAATGTAAAGAATGTCTAAAAGTATGTTCCTTGAAAGCATTGTTTTTAAATGAAAAAGGCAGTGTGGATTTTTGCAAAGAAAAATGCAATTTATGTGAACAGTGTCTACAAGCCTGTTATTCAAAGGCATTAAAAAAGGTGGGCACGTACATGGGAGTAGAACAAATTTTAGAAGAAGTTGAAAGAGAGAGACCATTTTACGAAACTTCCGGCGGAGGAGTTACCATTTCCGGAGGAGAGCCTCTTATGCAAGGGGATTTTTTGATTGAATTGATAAAGAGTCTTAAAGAAAAAAACATAAATGTTGCTTTGGATACAAGTGGTTATGGCCCTTGGTCTTTGCTTAAGGAACTGGCTAATCAAGTAGATTGGTTTTTGTATGATATAAAACACATGGATTCTATTAAACATAAAGACCTAACAGGTCAAGATAACAAACTAATATTGGAAAATCTAAAGAATTTAATTAAATTAAATTCTAATGTGGTAATTAGATTTCCGTTGATACCTGGCTACAACGATGAACCATTAAATCTTGTTAGTTTAGGGGAATTCATAAAGAATAAGTCATTTTTAAGATTGGAGATTCTTCCTTATCATCGTCTAGGTGCGAGCAAATATAAACTTTTTGGTCTTATCTTTCCTCTTTCTCATCTATCCCCTCCTTCACGAGAGAGAATGCAGGAATTAGAAAGATGGTTTCGAAGAATGGGAGTGGCTTGTAAGGTAGTATGGTAATTATTTTATGAAATTATGAAAAAAATTTTAATGTAAAATAAAGGAATAAAAAGGCGGAGGAATATTTATGAAAGACCATAATGATCAAACTTTAAAAAGTAATAGAATAAAGTATTCTAATCTACCGTCTGTAGCAGCTTTTCCTGGTAAATACATTCAGGGGCCTGGAAGCTTAAAATGGGCAGCTGATTTTTTGGGAGGCTTAGGAGATGAATTTTTAATCTGCAGTGGAAAAAGAGCATGGGCTGCTGTTGAAACTACTCTTACAAGATCTTTTAAAGATTCTGGAATAGGATGGATTAAGGAATTTTTTACAAAAGAATGCACGCAGCGAGAAATTGAGTGTTTAGTTAGCTTAGGGCGGAAAAACAAGGTTAAAGCGGTAATAGGAGTTGGTGGTGGGAAAGTCATTGATACAGCCAAAGTAGTAGCACAATACTTGGATAAACCAGTTGTAATAATACCCACAGTAGCTTCAACTGATGCTCCTACGAGTGCACTTTCCGTAATATATACTGATAAAGGAGAATTTAGCCATTACGAATTTTTCAATCGTAATCCTGATATCGTCTTGGTAGATACCGAGGTTATAGCTAAATCACCAATACGCTTTTTCGTGTCTGGAATGGGGGGGGCTATAGGAGTTAGCTATGAAGCGGAGGCCTGTTACAAGTCGGAAGCCAAGACGATATCCGGTGGACGTCCGTCTTTATTAGCCATTCAATGTGCTAAGATGGCTCGAGAAACTCTCCTGGAATACGGGGGCATAGCTAAATTATCTGCAGAAAACGGAGTATGGGGTTTTGCTTTTGAAAGATGTGTGGAAGCTAATTTGTTATTAAGTGGTATCGGTTTTGAGAGCGGTGGGCTCGCTGTGGCTCATAGTATTTACCACGGATACAGGAGCCTTGGCAAAAAGGATGGCCTCCATGGAGAAGTAGTGGCATTTGGTACATTAGTACAAATGCTATTAGAAGGCCGGTCTAAAAAAGAAATTAAACAAATAGTTGGTTTTTTTAAAGACGTAGGTTTACCTTGTACGCTTAGTCAATTAGGTATGGATTATAATGATCGAACTGAGATTAACAAGTTGGCTAATATCGCTTGGGAGCAAGGAACAGCATCCAACATGTTTTTTGATATTGAACCTGTCCAGATAAGTGATGCCATTATCTTAGCTGATCGTATAGGTTGTGACTCTATAAAATTCTGTTAAAGTAACTATTGCATTTTTTTATCCTGGGCTCATTATGGGAGTGAACTTGAGTTTGGCCATGGTACAGAATAAAGATTCGATAATACCTTTCTTTACCTGTATGAACAGGACGGCTGGCGCCGGTAAAAGGGCGCAAGCATAAGTGTTTTAGGGAAGTAATGAAAAATTGGTCGCAAATGCAGTAAGTATTTCGCGGCAGTGGTAGAGTTATGACAATAAGTAATTAACTGTAATTGGTTGCCAAAATTATAAAGAGGTGTACATAAATGACCAAAAAGGTGTTATTAACAGAGGCCATTCATGAAGAAGGGATGAACATTATCCGGGAGGCCGCGGAACTGGAGATTGCCGCCGACCCGGGAGAAGAAACGGTTATCAAGGCTATTGCTGATGCTGATGCATTGATCGTGCGCAGCAGTAAAGTGACATCTGCAATCATAGAAGCGGGGAAAAAGCTAAAAGTAATTGGCAGACATGGTATGGGTTTGGACAATATTGACCTGAAAGCAGCCGACCAGTATGGCGTGGCGGTGGTCAATACGCCGGATGCCAACGTGTTATCGGTGGCCGAACACGTTCTGGCCACCATGCTTTACCTGTGCAAGCGTTTAAAAGAAGTAGACAATGCTCTGCGAACGGGCGAGTTCGACCGGCCCGGTTCCCTGCCCGGCTTGGTTACCAAACTGGGTTACACAACTCAGGAGCTGTACGGCAAAACGCTCGGACTGGTTGGTGTGGGGAAAATAGCTCGCCGTATTGCTGAGATTTGCACCAAGGGTTTTGATATGCAGGTTTGCGGTTACGATGCGTACCTGGCGCCTGACGTTATCCAACAGGCCGGGGTGGAACCCTGTGGATCTCTAGAAGAGGTGTTTGAAAAAGCGGATTTTATTTCCGTACACGTGCCGCTTACTCCGGGGACCAGAGGTCTGATCGGGAAAAAACAGTTGGACCTGATGAAACCGACCGCGTTTCTGATTAATTCGGCCCGGGGTGGCGTAGTAAATGAAGATGATCTTTACCAGGCGCTAAAGGAAAAGTCTATTGCCGGGGCCGCAGTGGACGTTTTTGCGCAGGAGCCACCCGGCAAGAACCATCCCTTATTTACGCTGGATAATGTTGTCGTGACGCCGCATATCGCGGCCATGACCGACGGGGCGCTAGTGCGCATGGCCCGGGACGTGGCGGAGGGTGTGGTGTCCGTTTTACGCGGGGAGCGACCAAAATATCTGGTTAATCCCCGAATTTGGAAGATATGAGATGATTTTCTATTTAAGCTCTGACCAACATGAGATTGTAAAGAGCAAAAGAAAAAATATTAAGGGTGGTAAAAATGGGGTGCGACCGGACGGCAGGGTCGGCGTCCGCAATCATGTGTTATTTACTTCCGGTTTAGGATGTGCCCTGATGTGTCGGAAATGATAGCTCGCCATGTTCCCGGAGCCGTATATTTAGCCAATCAATATGGCTGCGGTCAGATAGAAAAAATCTGGATCAAACTTTCCGCACCTTGGCCGGATTGGGACGCAAGCCTAATGTAGGCTCTGTTTTAGTTGTGGGATTGGGGGGTAAAACATTAAAGCCGGAACTGCTGGCGGATCAAATAGCCGCTTCCGTAAAACCAACGGGAAAGATCATCATTCAGGAGCCCGGGGGAATTTCGGCAACAATATCAAAAGGTAACCATAGTAAACAATTTGATGAAACAGGTGGCGGAAACAAAGCCTGATTTTTACCCGGTGGATCAAATAATTCTTGGATTGGAATGCGGCGCTTCTAATACTACTTCGGGTCTGGCCGCCAACCCGTCGTTGGGAATGCCGCCGACTGGTCCGGGCGCGGGGCAGGGTAAATTGGTACGTAAGATACGGTCTATTTTTTTTGTGGACGGGCATTATGTTGTACAGCGGAGCCGATCAGTCCACCTGGTTTAGTGCGCTCATCCAAAACGGACCGTTTTTAACCCTAATTGTTTTTGTTCTCTTGATGATTCCGCTGCGGTTTTATGGTGCCCTTGCCGAGGACGTGAAGCGGGCCGGAGAAATTGTTGGTCAAGGTGCTCGACATTGCTTCGGGTTCTTAACCAAGACGTAAACGATCAAAATAAATAATCCGCTTGAGCTATATTTAGAGGGACCATGTTTATAAGGGGGTATATTGCTGATGAGTATCACGGGAAATATTTTGCGGGTTAATTTATCAACTAAAACCACAGCGCTTGAACGGCCCGGTGAAAATTTTTATCGACAGTATTTTGGCGGAAGGGGCCTCATTATACATTACTTATTAAAGGAATTGGCTCTGGGAATAGATCCCTTGGGACCGGAAAACAAATTAATTTTTGCCGGCGGACCTCTTACCGGGGCGCCCCTGCCGGGGACGGGGCGAAGCAGTGTAGGTGCCAAGTCCCCGTTGACGGGAGCCTACGGGGATAGCGAGGCCGGCGGCTTCTGGGGTGCCGAATTAAACAAGGCGGGTTTTGACGCCGTGATTATTGAAGGAAAATCGGACTCCCCCGTCTATTTATGGATTAAGAACGGCCAGGCGGAAATTCGGGACGCCGGGCACATTTGGGGGAAAAAGACCGCAGCAGCGCAGGATATGATCAAGGAAGAGCTCGGGGACAATAAAATAAGAATAGCTCAAATAGGTATAGCGGGAGAAAATTTAGTCCGTTACGCGAATATTGCCCATGATCTTACCCATTTTGCCGGTCGAACCGGAATGGGGGCAGTGATGGGTTCAAAGAACTTGAAGGCTGTCGCCGTGCGCGGCACCCAAAAGACAGCGCTGGCCGACCCTGAAACCGTAAAAGAACTTGCTCAGTGGATGGGCCAAAATGTTAATAAAGTCTCCCACTTGCACGATTTAGGCACGGCTTGTTTTGTAACCATGCTTAATGAACTCGGTGCTTTGCCGACACGTAATTTTACCAGCGGCACTTTTGATGGCGCTCAACAAATATCCGGCGAGACAATCAGGGATACCATTTACGTAAAAAGTGAATCCTGCTATTCTTGTCCTGTACGCTGTAAACGCGTAGTAAAGGTTTTAGAACCATATAACGTTGATCCGGTTTATGGAGGGCCGGAGTATGAAAGCATTGCTTCACTTGGTTCTCTGCTGGGAATTGATAATTTAGCCGCTGTGGCCAAAGGAAATGAATTATGCAATAGTTATGGACTCGATACCATTTCCACAGGAGTTTCCATTGCTTTTGCCATGGAATGTTATGAAAAGGGGATATTAACCGGGGAAGATACCGGAGGAATTGAACTTAAGTTTGGCAATGCCGAAGCGATGTTGGAGATGATTGAGCAAATAGCCCACCGGCGTGACTTTGGAAAAATATTAAGTGAAGGTGTGAAAAGGGCATCGGAGATAATTGGCCGTAATTCCGCCGAATTTGCCATGCATATCAAGGGCCAGGAAATCCCGATGCACGAACCGAGGCTCAAACAGGGGCTGGGGGTCGGTTATATGGTATCCCCCACCGGGGCGGACCATTGCCACAATATCCACGATACGTATTTTAATGTGACTGCCGATATGATCAAACCCTTGGGGTTGTTAAACCCCATCCCGCTGCAGAATATTGGGGAAGAAAAAATGAGGCTGTTAGCCTATTTTGGAAACTGGATCCACCTTGGCAACTGCACCTTATGCTGTATGTTCGTGCCGTGGAGTTACAGGCAAGTGGTTCAAATGGTGGAAGCGGTTACCGGGTGGACAACCAGTCTCTGGGAACTATTAAAGGTTGGAGAAAGGGCGGCCACCCTTTGCCGTGTTTTTAACATCAGGGAAGGGTTCACCAAAAACGATGATATGATCAAGAGCCGGTGGTTTGAACATTCTTTTGCGGAGGGGCCCTTGAAAGGAGTCAAATTCTCCAAAGAAGAGTTAGAACAAGCCCGGGCCAATTATTACAGAATTATGGGATGGGATGAAGACGGGGTTCCCACCCAGGGTAAATTAATGGATTTGGGGATAGGTTGGGCTGAGAAGTATATTGGTTGGAGAAGAGGATGAGCTTGCAAAAACAAAAATTATTCCGCTCTTATAAAGCAACCGGAACGCGACCATTAGCGAAGGCTCGAATAAGCATCTCATTGAACTTATTTAGCATGTTTTTTATTCGAGGAGAAAAAAGAATTTTGTGTTCTCAATGGGAAACCTTTTGCCGGGGAAAACGCTTCTTAAAATGTTAATTCCATATCCTAAAACAAGAAAGGTCTATATAACATGAAAATGAACAAAAAAGTGCTCGCTTTGTTGAGCACGGGTCATGCCATTACCGACATTACCCAGGGAGCAATCCCTATGATGCTGACTTTTTTACAGCCCGCTTTTGTACTCAGCCAGCTGCAAGTGGGCATTGTGATGCTGGCTTTTAACTTAAGTTCTTCCGTTATCCAGCCAATTTTCGGCATTTTTAGCGACCGGTTTCGGGCCGCCTGGCTGGTCCCCCTGGGCTGTTTACTGGCCGGATTGGGTATGGCTTTCACCGGTTACAGTCCCAACTATATGATTTTATTAATAGCGGCACTGGTCAGCGGGCTGGGCGTGGCCGCCTACCACCCCGAAGGCTCGAAATTCGCCCGTTTTGCTAGCGGGTCACGAAAAGCTTCCGGAATGGCCCTGTTTTCAGTTGGCGGCAATATCGGCTTTGCGGCAGGCCCCGTGTTGGCCAGCTTTTTATTTGGTTTGGCGGGTTTAAGAGGGTCCATAGGTTTTTTGGGGTTAAACGGGGCCATGGCCCTGTTGCTCTGGATCTACCTTTCTAACATCATGGGTACCCAGCCGGGTATTTCAGGGTCGGCCCCCGGAAATAGAGAACAATCTTCCGCTAGAACAGGTAATTTGAATATTGGGAAAGTAATTGTACCGGTGATACTGCTGGTACTGGTGGTAACCATGCGTTCCTGGGTGCACTTCGGAATGGTCACCTTTTTACCGCAATATTTTGTTCATTACCTGCAGCGAAGCGAGGTATATGCCGCTACTCTCACCTCGGTATTTCTTTTTGCCGGCGCTTTTGGGACCATAGTAGGGGGTCCGGCCGCGGACCGCTGGGGCTTCAAAAATGTAATCATCGGATCCACGGCCATGCTGTTGCCTTTATTGTTTTTATTTGTAAGGATTGGCGGCATCTGGACAACCGTAATAGTGGCCCTGGCCGGATTTCTCATAGTCTCCACCTTTGCCGTAACAGTGGTTTTCGGACAGGAACTCCTGCCCAATAATGTGGGCCTGGCTTCAGGGTTAATGTTAGGTTTCGCCGTCGGTATGGGCGGGGTGGGAACTACTTTATTAGGCTGGGTGGCTGATCAATGGGGACTCCCGGCAGCATTTCAAGTGATGATAATTTTCCCGGTGATCGGTTTACTGCTGGCCCTCTTCCTGCCGGGTCAAAAAGAACTGGCCCGCAACCAGGAGAGCAGGACGATAAATTAATAGTGGAGATTCGAAAGGTACTAAAACCCATATTGCGTATTGGTTCCTCCTCGGCACGTACTTAAGTAAAAAACAGTAGTTATGCAGTTTCAGGATAATACTCCTAATTCCATAACTTAAAGTCCAAAGAAGTTGGCCACAATTTATCGATCAGACTTGTAATGCGCTAGGTTGTCATGTCAAAATACACTTGGATTAGCTGGTTGCAACAGCGGATCCGACAACCGGCGTTAAAAAGTACCAAATAACTTCGCAGAGGGAGAGAGCTTGTTCAGCGCCTTCTTTATTGCACTCCCAGGTAGCATAGCAAAGAAGGGTCTTCGCCGTAAACAAGAGTTCCACATGTGCGAAATAAGCTACTTCAGACCGAGCATAGCAGGATGTTAAACCAAGATTCTGCTTGACTGACCGGTAAAAAACTTCTATTCTCCACTGCTTGGCATAGGTTCTTAAGGTTTTGACAGAAACCGGCTGAAGGTGCTTTGTGAAATCATACGGCCCGAAAGCAACTGCTGTAAAAACGGAGCATCCGATGAAAACTTTGCATTTTGGATCGCAGAACTTGCATTATCAACCAATCCGCATATGTAGGTAAAAGCCAGAAGCCATGCGGGAATACCAGAGTGCTTACGGATTCCGGTTTGGGAGAACAAGAGGGGCAGATCGAACAAATCCTAGATTGTTTTGAGTACCGGTATCCCGGCCCCTCGACCGTGATCCTTCTTCTCGAAGGCTGGTTTGCATAATTCCTTCATTTGTATAACCCATATTTGCCAAAGTAATGACAAAAATGCCATCTTTATATTTTTTGAGTTGTGTATTTTGGGATTAATTTGCACTAACTGCATAACTCCTATTATAATAATGATTATAGAATTAAACTTCAATCTGGAAAGTAACAACCAATAATTACCTTAACCAGCAAAATACTGCAAGAAAAAACCAAAATCGCCTGGAAATTCGGTTTAATTTGCGAATGTCAAGAAAAAAGTGGCTCTTCCGCACTTTTGGTGCCGATAGCAAATATTTATTGATTGTACCTTCATCAATATTTTTAAGCTGGAACAATCCTCTTGGCAAAAAACAAAGGCATGTATATATCATTTATGACTTCACCAAGGTGAAAGGCCAATTTAAATTCCAAACCAAGGTGGACCCCATTGTCAAGACATATTTTTTTAAAATTCAAGATACAAACAAGTGTTTTTAATTAGTTAATTACGGCAATATATCAAGAGGAATTATAATATTCAAGTTTCATATTTGCCACATATTAACAATTTAGCCATTAGTGCCGACCCAAGGTTTTGGCCGCTTGCGAAGCCCTTTACATGGAGTGCGGCCTGTGTTAGCCTGTTTGGGCGGGAGGCCCAAGCACAGCGCGGCCTCCCCGCCGGCCTCCCGGAAACACAGGCCGAGAGGCTCCATGTAAAGGGCGGCCAAAACCTCATTGAAACTGATAGACCTCCGCCGGCGTCCGGTAATCCAGGGACTGGTGCGGGCGCCGGTGGTTATAAAAATCGAGGTAATCACCCACCCTTTGGCGAGCTTGCCGTGGACTTGTATATTCGTTCAGGTACACCTCCTCATACTTCAGGCTCCGCCAGAGACGCTCGGTGAAAATATTATCAATGGCCCTACCCTTACCATCCATGCTAATTTTAATTCCGGCATCTTGGAGCAACTGGATGTACTGAGGGCTGGTAAATTGACTTCCTTGGTCGCTATTTAAGATGACCGGCGTGGATTGCATCAATGCTTGCTTAACAGCTTTTAAAACAAAATCGATCTCCAAAGTCTGATCCATAGCCCAACTAACTACATAACGGGAATACCAGTCTATCACGGCTACCAAGTACATCCACCCCCGGGTGAGCCTGAGTGGGATAAATGCACCACGCCTTACTCAATTACTTGAGTAGGTTTTGGTGCATTCTCCCCCGAACCGTACGTACATGTTTCCATGTATACGGC
>NZ_FOYM01000043.1 GCF_900115975.1 Desulfoscipio geothermicus DSM 3669 | reverse complement strand
CTCCCTTGCGTCTCCGCTTGTTTGAGTTTACCTGCTTTTAGTGGCAGGATGGTGCCGGGCTTCCCCGGTTAAGTCTGCTTACCTGAACTTGAACGCATCCGTCCTAACCTCCCAGGTTATCCAGCTTTCGGGCTTTCCCACTTTGTGCAAGGTTACCCACCTGATAGGCCAACGCCGGTTCGCTTGCGCTATGTTCCAAGTTCCCCCTTCAGCTTCCTTCAGACCCCACCGTTGCCAGTGACGCCCTTGCCTACGGGTTGTCTTCCCGCTGGTTAGGTGACAGGGTTTCTTTCAACCCATCGGCTCGGCAGACATGCCGGGCGAACACACAAGACAAGAGTACCCAATGGTACTCTTGTTTTCAAAGCTCATCTTCATGCTAAAGATTCAATTTGAAGTATTACTGGTAGCTACATCTTTATTCATGGGGGGCTGTTGGGGTCGAGGCATCTTTTGGCGGAATTGTTCCATAGTCATGCCATGGTCAGCTATAATCTGATCCAGCTTTTTGCCTGATTGTAGTTCAGACTTCAGCGCGTCAACAGTCATGCCAAGGGCACTGGCAGCGTCGTTAAGGAAATTTGTGTCTTGTGTAATGTCGCCCCTATCATGGCGGGGGCCGCCCATACCAAATTCAAACCCAAACCCAAACCCTTTCTGTACGAGAATCTCATCTGCCTGGGCTTGCGTTATCTTGCCTTGCTGTACGGCTTCTTGAACCATTTGCTTTTTCGTGGCTTCAAGGGCTGCTGTCACTCGATCCTCACTAACACCTAAGTTTGTAGCAAAGTCACTTATAAACTCCTGATAGAATTGATTTTTAGACTGATCCGGTATACTTTGTGTGTTTGAATCTGCAAACGCAACCCCGGCAATAGACCCGGCTAAGAGCATTCCACCAACGGCAAGACCAGTAATCTTTTTTCCTAATTTTAACACTCTAAACACCTCTCAATTTTTTTAGTAATTTAATCTCTGTAATTATCTTAGATTAAAAAGCTGAAAATAGCCTGAAGGCTTCCTGAGTACTCCCTTAATTTCACCTTAATATTTCCTCAATATCTAGTAGATGAGCATTTTATCCAGAACAAAACAGCCTATAAACAAAACAGCATTCATACACAAAAAAAACCTTGCATGAATGCCGTTGAATTTGTATTATCGGCAACTCAATAATAAAAAAATTGAATCCCCATAACTCTTACAGTTATCGCGAATGCGTTACATCATACTTGTTATAACGCTTACAATAGGAATGGTAATTATACTGGCTAATGTAGTAACAAAAATTATTTCGGTTGCATACTCATCATCCGATTGATAGGAGGTGGCTATCATAGCAACTGTAGTCATAGACGGAAGTCCAACAATTATTGTTAAAATTGTTCTTGGAATCTGTGGCAAGAAAAAGCCTAATATAAAATATATAATAACTGGCATAATCAGCATTTTAACTATTGTCAAAATAAAAATACTTGGCTTTTTTATTGTTTTACACACCGAAACATAAGCCAGAGAACTACCTAAATACATCAACGTTAAATACTTGCTCGTACCTCCTATTCCTGAGATTATATTTATAAGCATATCCGGCACAGGAATCTTAAAAATCATTATGATAAAAGCAATAAATAATGCAACTGTAGTAGAATTTATCATATTTCTGACAGCACTCAACGGTTTTGAATTGTTCTGATGTCTGCTGCATAAGTAAACCCCAAATGTCCACAACAGTGCCATGTCTACTATTGTGTAGACAGAGATACAAACTTGTGCAACCGGCTCCTTAAATATTTCCAGTATAAGCGGTATACCCATAAAACCCATATTACCAAAGGTTGAAAGAGCCACAAAGACATTTGCAGTCTTACTTTCAAGCTTGCACAGCTTACTCATAACCATCCCGCCAAGGATAAGAAGGAAAAAACAAACTAATACCCCTAGGGCGAATCTACCGCTAATCAAGAACTCCTTTGCTGTAACTCCGTTTCCAACTATACTAAATATCAATGCGGGAATAATGATTTTAACTATAATTTTAGATAGAGGATTTAGTGCATCTTTTGTAATAACGTTGGTTTTTGCCGCAATAAATCCTATCGTCATTATTATGGCAAATATTATAATCTGGTCAACAACAACGACTACCTGTCCGGTCACTTTTTTACACCTTTTCCTTGCTAGTTAGACACTGGTTAGTTATTTAGAATTAAGACATAATATTATTATACCGTATTTTCTGGCGCATAACACCGCATGACCAAGGCCTATGATCAGGATATTTTCGATACCCAAGGCAATGGCTTCATCAACAATAAGCTGAATGGAGGGTTTATCAACGATTGCCGAGAGGCTTTGGGTTTACCTCCCGTGTTTACTATTCTGCGCTTTTAATGCTTTAATTGACAAGATAATCCCGGTTATAGTCAGAATAATTAAACCTATGGCCACTATATCAAGTAAAAATGATACGTTTATTACCTATTCTTCCAGTGTGAAGATTTTTAACAAATCCCATTAAACTATTTCCTTGATTGGGAGGTTTAAAATGTCCATCTGCCTCCGCAGTTTCTTTTTCAAAATCAACACTTCCGACAACCTCACCCTTTGCTAATTTTTCAAACTCCACCCGCTGTTCCGGTGACGGCTTGTTAACACCCATAAGCAAAGGCTCAGCCAGTAACAGTCCCGTAACAGCCTCTACCAGTATTAACAAAGAGGTGAACAAACCAATCCACAAATGAAACTGGCGAATTTTTTTCATTTCAGTATATAGTGTTATCCCGAGCAAAACTATGAGCAAGAGCCCCAAAATTGGTACTCTTGCTCCAAATTTAACCTTTAATCAATAATTCCAGCTTCCGCCAGCTTTAGAGACCGGTAAGCTAAATAGAAACTATATCCGGCAGAGACATTTTTATCTTTTGCACTTAAACAATCCAGTTCACTTTGTATAAGATCCAATTTGGATATCTGGCCTAATTCAAATCTTTTTTTATCCCAATCATATTTTTTTTGTGCATTTTTATAATTAATTAATGCTGATTGGTACTCTTCTTGCTTTGATTTGACTTCAGTTATTAAGTTATTTATTGCTTCCTTTAATTTATACTTCTCATTTTCCAACTCGAGTTCTTCTTCTTTAATTTCCAGTTCCAGCAATTCTTCCTGGTAGCCGTCATCATCGACGGAATCCAGGTCGTCCTCTTTATTCTCAATATCCCGTTTGATCACCGCTATTGTGTCATATTCCCGGACGGCTTTTGACAATAATGCATCATATTCAGGTATTTCAACGTTCTCCTGGATTTCAAACGGGGCCAAACTCAATTCGTCGTTGTATTCTCTCCCCATCATGTCATTTAACTCACCTTTTAAATTCCGGATTAAACTGTTTAACTCGATAATCTCTTTGTTTAATTCCGTGACATCCATAGACAGTTGATCCACATTAAGCTGAGTGCTTCTGCCCAACTGCAGTTTTGCTTTTTCTTTGTTGAGTAAATTAAGCTTTAATTCATATTCTTTATTTAAAGTTAGTAAGTATTCTTCCTCGATCAATATTGTTGTATAAAGCTCTTCTACTATAAATTCTAATTGCTTTTGATAGTTTTCTTCTGCCACAACCGCGTCGTCATAATTATTTTCAGCATCCCTTACATCATCTGACAAAGATTCTAATGCTTCAGATTGTGTGTCGATATCCTCCCATATCATATCCATTTCTTCTTCAATTTCATTCATTCTGGAGACAACCGAGGTATCCCCTTCGTTTAATTGCTCTTGAAGAGTAGAGTACTCTTCACTTAAATTGTTATATCTATTTAAGAGAGCAACAGATTCATAGCCTGTCTCATCGTATTGGTCTTCTTTTTCATAAAGTTGATATTTTGCTTTCTGCTTGCTGATTTCATATTTTGTCAGGTTTCTGCTGTTTTCTTCAGCCAGTTCCACTGCCTGTTCCAAAGTAATAACATCCTCTTTAACATTTTCTGCGGCATATACTTTAGAAAAGCCGCCCAGCACAATAAGCACAGTTAACAATAAGATGATTTTCCCTTTCACCATGCACCACCTTTTTACTCATATCTTAAAGCGTCTATCGGGTTAAATTCAGCAGCCTTCCAGGCTGGATAAAACCCGAAAAACACACCTGTGATTACAGAAAATACCAGCCCCAGTAGAATGCCGCTTATGGAAGGAAGAGCGGGAAGCTCAAAATACTTTAACAGGGGAACAGCAACAAAGCCTACAATTACTCCCAACACTCCTCCAACTAAACTGATAACAACAGCCTCGATCAAAAACTGGCCCAGTATTTCCCGTTTTTTGGCCCCAATAGCTTTCAGAGTGCCGATTTCCCTGGTTCTTTCTTTTACCGTCACAAACATAACGTTCATGATTCCTATCCCGCTGACTATCAACACTACTATCGCCACGGCCAACAAAAGCATGGACATGGATCTGGCCGACTCCTGTGCCGCCACCAACCTGCTCCCTGCGTCCAGGATACGAAACTGCTCCGCTCCTCCCGCACGGTGGGTTTCATTTAAGATAGCAGTAATATCCTCAATAGCTAACTGAACTGTATCTATGCTTGTTGCCTGCACATTAATGGTAGGATTAGCCCTGGTACCTAATAAAAACCTTTCTCCCACCGAATAGGGAATAAAGACGGAGTCATCATAACTCATGCCCGAACCGGAATCTCCCACTGCCTTATAAATACCTACAACCTCAAACTTCCGACTATTTATACTAATACTATGACCAACTATTTCAGAAGGGTTGCCGTCTGTAAGTGTGTTTGCCAGTTCTGCGCCGATGACTGCACACTTATTTTTTTTATTTTCGTCTTCTTCCTCAAGCTCTCTGCCTTGCTCAACAATTAGGTTATTACTTACCTGGAACTCCGGTTGAATCGCCATATAATTTCCGCTGGTTGAATAATTGTCATAGTTAATATCTCCGTTACCACGTAAAACAGGAAAAGCCCGGGTAATGTTTTCACTTGCCAAAAACAATTGGGCATCTTTTTTCGTTAAGGGATCAACTACCCTCCCCCTTGGAGCGGCCATAACAATAATGGTTCCCACATTAAGTTTGGAATATTGCTCGTTTATTTGTGCTTCTCCACCTTTACCAATGGCTACGACCAAAAATATTGTGGCTGTACCCACGATGACTCCCAGCGTAGTTAGAAAGGTTCGCATTTTATTCTGGGTAATATTTATTAATATCAGTTTAAGCAGCTGTTTCAGCTTCAAGATATCACCTGCTTTTTTGGTAAATGACCGTCTCATTTACCTTAAGACCTTCCAAAACTTCTACACTGGCGCCGTCCGTAAACCCGGTTTTTATTTGCCTTTCAACACTCCGGCCCTCTTCATCAACCACGGTTACAACTTGTTTACCGTTCACCATTTTAACGGCCTGATAAGGAATAATTAAACAGTCCTTGGCTTCTTTAATGACAAAGGAAACCGCACAAGTCATGCCATCCTTCAATTCAGCTCCGGGGTCTTTAATATTGATTTCTACTGTATAATTGACCAGGCCGCTGGAATCTTCCGAAGGCAAAGCATTAATCTTGCTCACCTCGCCCGTGAATTTTGTGTCCGGTATCGCTTCTACCATCACATATACTTTTTGTCCCACCTTGATTTGACTAATATCATATTCAATGACTTCTGTTACAGCATTAATTTTATTGTTTTCATGTATTGTGGCGAAGTCATCCTCATCAGTAAGACTTTCCCCGGCTTTATTTGCCAGGTCTAAAACAACGCCGGAAACGGGTGCATATAAAATGGTATCTTCTAAATCTTCTTTCGCCATTTTCACTTCCAGTTCATTCTGATCTAACCCTTGGGCCTTTTGCAGTTCATACTTCTGTTGCAGGTTTTGGTATTCTTTCTCTTTATTATCCAGTTCCAATTTTTTCAGTTTTAACTCACTGGCTGAATAAGCATCGGGAATTGCTTCCATTTCTTGATACTCGTCTCTCAGGCTTTCTAATTCAGCTGCAGCGTTCTGAAGCTTTAGTTCACTATCTAAAAGGCTTGTTACATTATCTTCCCTGGCTTCTTGCAGTTTTGCCAAAGCCAGTTGGTACTGGTCCTGATAATCCCTGTCATCTAACTTGGCAATTATTTGACCTTTTTTTACCTCATCACCTTCGTTCACCAATACATCTGCAATTGTGCCTTTAACACCAAATCTTAAGATAACTTTAGAAAATTCTATACTTCCATCGGAGTCCAAGCCGACAATAATATCACCTTTTTGCACTCGGGCCTGTTCGTATTGAACTGCAGAACTTTTTGCCGCACTTTGCGTTTGCAGCCAAAACCCTGTTCCACCTGCCAATACAATTGCCGGTATCAATAAAATAAACAGAGCTTTTTTGTTTTTTAGCTGAGTTAATATATTTAATCCCCAGCCCTTAACCATTTTCATGGATCTTACCATCCCGTATATAAAATATTTTTCGCACTTGTTCAGCCACTTCAATGTCATGGGTAATGATGACAATGGTATTTCCTTGCCTGTTAAGCTCTTTAAAAATCTCCATTGCATCACCACTTGATTTACTGTCCAGGTTTCCGGTAGGCTCATCTGCCAATAATAATTGGGGAGTACCAACAATAGCCCTTGCTATGGCCACCCTTTGCTGCTGCCCGCCTGAGAGCTCATTGGGACGGTGATGAAGTCTTGCCTCCAACCCTAAAATTGATAATTTCTCCCTGGCTGTCTCCCAAGCTTCCTCCTCCTTTACTCCGCGATAGAGTAAAGGAAGCATAACGTTTTGAACAGCAGTTAATTTGGGTAATAAATTAAACTTTTGAAAGATGAAACCAATTTTTTTGTTACGAATCTCCGCCAATTCATTATCGGAAGCTTTAAGGACATCTAAACCATCTAAGTAATACTGACCGGAAGTGGGTATATCAAGACAACCTAATATATTCATTAAAGTAGATTTTCCTGAGCCGGAAGGTCCTAGAATGGCTATAAAATCACTGTTAGATACTTTGATATTTACGTCATCCAGGACCTTAAGTTCTTCAGAGCCATTTTGGTAGATCTTAACAAGTTGACGGGTGTCTATAACAATTTTTGCACCATGTTCCATGTTAATTGTTACCACCCATATTTGGCGGAGGACCACCGCCCATATCCGGTGGGGGACCACCGCCCATATCCGGCGGCATGCCGCCTCCGGTTCCCTGTCCTTTGTTTTCTTCACCTTGTCCGGTATTGTATGATCTATTACCACCTAATACCTGGATAAATGAAACTGTACCGTCTTTTTTCCATATTCGTAAAATGGTATCCTTTGTTATTTTGGTGAGCTCAACCTGTTTAACGTTAGCACCCCTTTGCATTGTTACGATGGGAACTCCTACCGGTATAAGAATGGTTTCTGTCTCCTCGGTAAATTTCATTTCAAAGCCCGCGAATTCCGGTCTTCCACCTCTATTATCTTGGTTTTGGGCTTGGTTTGCAGGTTCTTCTTTTGGTGTTCCTTCATTTTGAGCAACTTGGGCTTTATATACGGTTACTTCATTGCCGACAATCTCTTTGACCTTGCCGATTAAGGCCGGCCTTTCTTCCGGAACAGTTATTTCTTCACCCTCAACAGCAGTACTATTATTTTTTTGCGGAGTCTCTGCGGTACCGCCGCAGCCAACAGCTACGATTGAAATGAATGTAAGTATTAACACTAACATGAATTTACTAAACTTCATCATATCACCTCATTGAAAATATGTATTATCCTCTACCCTTTTGGCTAAAATGATTAGAGCAATACCCCCTTTCAATTATCGCTATGAGCAGCCCACCGTAATGTACGGGCCTTTTACTCTTACAACAATAATAACCTGTTTAGCTGAATTGTCCCTTAACGGTACCTGAACATTGATTGAGCAATAGCTGAATGTAAGCTGAAAAACGCAGCAGCCGGTTGTGCCCGGCTGGCTCTGGCGCGTATACAAGATAAAAACACAAAGGAGACCGGCAAAAAGGGGACTGGCTCCTTTTTCGTTTTTTGAAAAAAGGTGCCTGTCCCCTTTTTTGCCTGTCCCCGGTCAAGCCGAGAGGCTTTGGGTTTACCTCCCGTGTTTACTATTCTGCGCTTTTAATGCTTTAATTGACAAGATGATCCCGGTTATAGTCAGAATAATTAAACCTATGGCCACTATATCAAGTAAAAATGATACGTTTGTATTACCTATTCTTCCAGTGTGAAGATTTTTAACAAATCCCATTAAACTATTTCCTTGATTGGGAGGTTCAAAATGTCCATCTGCCTCCGCAGTTTCTTTTTCAAAATCAACACTTCCGACAACCTCACCCTTTGCTAATTTTTCAAACTCCACCCGCTGTTCCGGTGACGGCTTGTTAACACCCATAAGCAAAGGCTCAGCCAGTAACAGTCCCGTAACAGCCTCTACCAGTATTAACAAAGAGGTAAACAAACCAATCCACAAATGAAGCTGGCGAATTTTTTTCATTCAGTATTCCCTCTCCTTTAAATTCCTTAGTTGTTCATATAGACTCGTCATCTTCATCATCCAAGTCGTCATCACTTTAAAGAAGGTTTATTCTGGAAGCCATACATGAAAAGCACATCCTTCTCCCTCTTGACTTTCAACGCTAATGGTTCCTCCATGAGCGTCTATAATGGATTTGGCGATGGATAAACCTAAACCGGCTCCGCCATACTTGCGCGTCCGGGAGGTATCAATGCGGTAAAAACGATCAAAGACGCGGGAGAGATGATCAGCGCTGATCCCCGGTCCGTTATCTTGAACGGACAATTGCACGCCGTTGTTATGTTTAAATAATGAAATCTGAATATGACCCTTTTCAGTGTCCGTATGCTGGACCGCATTATGAAACAAATTCAAAATCACCTGTTTCATTTTATCCGCATCATATTTGCATTTCACGTTTGGTTCGATCGATAAGTCAAGCCTTCTTTTGCCGGCCAAAATTCGCAGTTGCGGCTCCATATCCCGGATAACGGTATCCAGCAAGCCTTCCGTAAGCTCAACGTTAGGTGCGCGGTCGAGTTTGGCCAGGAGAAGAAGATCATGCACCAATTTATTGAGACGCTCCGATTCGCCATGCATGCTTGTTAACGCTTTATGCAGTTGATCCGGTTGATTGGCCGCGCCGCGGAGCAGTACCTCCAAAAATCCGTGAATGGCGGTTAACGGCGTACGAATTTCATGGGAGGCGTCCGCTATAAAACGACGCATCTGTTCCTTGGTTTCTCTCTCCGCTGTAAAGGAGGCTTCCAGCCGCTCCAGCATTCCGTTAAAGGATTCAGCCAAACGATCGATTTCCGTCTGCCCCTGCCGGGTTGGAAAACGCTTGGCCAAATTTCCGGCATCAATTTGTTCCGCGGTATCCACCATGTTGGATAAGGGAACCAATGTCCTTTTCAGTATGGGCAAAAAGCCAAGCAATCCAAACAACATGGCAATGAGGGAAAGAACCAAAAAAATGAGCAGTTGACGGATAAGCAGCTCTTTGAGCGGGCTTGTCAAAGTACCTGCTTGAACGATACCAAGCACCTGCCCGCGGTCAAAAACAGGTTGTAATACCACTAATTGTTCCGCTCCCCCAACATTAATCACTTTATAGTTCAGTCCCGGCTTTTTCTTCAATACATCGAAATACTCTTGCGCAGCTAATTTCGGGGGATTTATGCCGTCCGGCCCATTTAACAATACGGAATAGTTTCCCTGCATATCAATAAATGCCAAGTTTGTCTCAGGAATAAAAAAGCGCGGCGGGCGTATATGGCCATATTCCAGGCTTACGCCGAAATACCGCCAAGCATCGGGAGGAATCGACATGATCTGGCTCTGCATGCTGGCAGCTTTATTTCTGTAAATAACCTCCTGCATAAAAACATATTGCAACAGACCGATAAGCACAAGCAAAACGGCAAGGATCAGCAGTGACCGGGATAATAGTTGAATCCGGAGTGAGTTGGGGGCCAAAAAAGACTTCAACCGAACAATTGCCTTTTGGTTCATGGCAGATCAACCCGGTATCCTGATCCGCGTAAAGTTCGTATTAATTGATGGTCTTTGTCGTTTAATTTTTCTCGCAATGAACGAATATACACCTCGACAATATTATCATCTCCAGCAAAATCATATCCCCATACTTTGTCCAAAATCATCGTTTTACTTAAAACCAACCCGTGATTGAGTACTAAAAATTTAAGAAGTTCATACTCTGTCGGAGACAGCCCCAAAACCCGGTTTTCAAGCCTGATTTCCCTGCGGCGGTCATCAATATGAAACGGCCCGATCACCACTTCCCCAAATAAATTTGGAAATTGATTTCGGATTCTGGCATAGATCCTGGCCAGCAGTTCCTCAAAACTAAACGGTTTTACCATGTAATCATCGGCACCCAAGTTCAGGCCTTTTACACGGTCATCCACTTCATCCCTGGCCGTCAACATGATCACCGCCACATTATCCATTTTTTTGAGCAGTCGGCATACTTCAAAACCGTCCATTCCGGGCATCATCACATCGAGTATAACGACATGCGGCTGGAATTGCTTCATCAGGGTAATGGCTGTCATACCGTCCTGGGCGGTTTGCACGTCAAATCCTTCATTTTGCAAACCAATCTCTAAAAATTGTAGTATATTAGGTTCATCATCTACCAATAATATTTTGATTCCCTTTAATTGTTGCATTCCTGACCTACCACCTTTATTTTGGTGACATTCACAAGTCGGGGACATTCCTCCGAAGGAGGTGTGTCCCCTTTCCTTAAATTCATCATGTTTATATTATCAATGTCATAACTGAAACCGAGCTGAATGGAAACTGAAATTTTGTTGAATATCAGTAGTGTATCACCAATAATTCCTACAACGGCATGACTGACCCCCGCGTTCGACAGCAACTGGATACAAAAAAAATGGTTTTTACCGGAGGGGTAATCCCACCTGTCGTTAGAAGCTCCGATTATATGCATTATAAGGAATGGGCCAAACCCTGGTTAAGGGGCAGTTGGCGCAAAGATGAGGCCGCCTTCGGGATGGGGCAAGCCCTTGACGAGACCTTCCTTGAGCGCCGCTGCAACAGCCTCCTGCGCCCATTCCGGGATCCCGGCGGTATCCTTGAACGCCGCCCGCCAGCTCGCTTTCCGCCGCGGGGGCCGGTTTAAGGGCCCTCACCAGGATGGAGGCCGCCTCAGCCCGGGTGATGTCCCTATCCGGCCCGAAGGTGCCGTCCGGGTAACCGGAAATCTCTCCAATAGGTCTATAACCACGGCTTCGGCCCAATGGTTCCGCATGTCTACCGGCACCTTGCTTTTCACCGATAATACGGAAAATTTGGTTAAGTGGTTGACATCAACCCGAATAGTGGTCCCAGATACTAAACCTCCCAGGTCCTCCCACCCTTCAGTGATTTTATTGTAAAAGTGAACCGAGGGGCGTTATCCCGGCGCAACGCAACCTCCTAATCTCAAAATTATGCAAATAACTCTCTTGTGATCTTCTTATACTAAAAAATATCATATTGACAGAAAATAGTAAATCACCCAATGGGTGACATTAGCATGCTTTTCGCTTAAAAATATGGGTGTAAATAGTTTAGCTACTGAAACGTATCGGGACACCCTCCCTCGTTAATATAAAAACCAAGGAGTTCGCTTAAGCGTAGTAAATAAGAAATTCTTTGATTAACAATGACCGCTATTTTCCAGTGCTAATAATCAAGGCACATTACTCTGTTCTCAAAGGTTATTGGAACCAGTTTTTGTTACGGGGTAAAATCCATCATAAAAAAGTCGGTTAACATTAGCCCGCTTTATTTATTATCATAGCATGGATAACTTTTGGAAAGGTCTAGACATTTTTTGCTACTCTGTGGATCTTAATTCATGAATGTTTTCGCCTGCAACTGAGTTAACCTAAATTTTCTCCTATTTTTGCGAAACTCCTTGTTTCCACGACCAGTCTTTAATATTTCAAGATGCAATATCGTCATATATACCTGCATGAACAATTCATTTATAATATAACTAAATCTCCATTGGACTGATGTAAAGCATAGTCTTATCATTAAACCAACGGGTGACACCTATTTAAAATTTAAAACTGAGCTGTTTTTTCAGAAAGAAGGAGATAATTTGCTGACAACCGCCCACTATATCAGTATAGCCCTGACCCTGGCAGTAGTTACCATGGTGGGCTTGCTTTCCTTTTCAAAAGTTAAAACCTCGGATGATTTTATCGTGGGTGGTAGAAGCCTGTTGCCCTTTGGAGTTACCGGTGCGATTGTAGGTTCCTTTGCCGGAGGCACGGTCACCATCGGGACAGCCCAGATGGCCTACAAATACGGGATAGGTGCCATCTGGTTTACGCTGGGGGCCGGTATTTCCTGTTTAGTGCTTGCTCTCTTTCTGGCCCGCCCCATGCGGGAAAAGAAAGTAAGCACCGTAACGGAATACCTAGTAGATGAATACGGGAAACAAATCCGCACTTGGGTTGCCCTGTTTACCGCAATAGGAATGTTTATTCAAATAGCGGTACAGGTTATGGCCGCTGTACCTGTTATTATAGGCATGGTTCCCATTTCCCCGTTCCTGGCGGCAACTTTAACTGTATTCTTGATAATACTATATATTATCGGCGGCGGCGTTTGGGGCACCAGTATGGTGGGCCTAATCAAGTTGTTTTTACTTTCAATTACTCTGTTCACCGGAGGAATTTTAAGCTATCTTCATCTTGGTGGGCTTCACGGTGCCAGGGAATTGCTCCCGACAATACCCACTTTTTCTCTTTTTCCCCGGGGACTCGCCCTGGACCTGGGTGGCGTGTTTTCCACAATTGTGGGATTTACATCCACCCAAACTTTTCTGCAACCCATATTTGCCGGCCGGGAAGTTCGGTCAGCCAGGATGGGGGCACTGGGGGCTGCAGTGTTCATACCCCTTTACGGTCTGGCCGGTGTAGCTATAGGTCTTTTTATGCGGGTGGCACACCCCGATATAAATCCAGCCTTTGCCTTGCCGGTTTTTTTCTACATGCACCTGAACCCATGGCTGGGGGGTATGGCCAATGCTACGCTTTTGATATCCTTAATCCTTACGGGTGGTGCGTTGGCCCTGGGGGTAAGTACGGTGCTGACCCGTGACATTTACGGGTTTTGCCGCTCCGGGGCTACGGATTTGGAGATATTGCGTGTAAGCAGGGGCATCATTCTGGGGGTGGGGGTTCTGGCTCTGGCTCTGGTGTTTTTCTCCCTGAACTCTTTGATTCTTGACTGGACTTACCTGTCCAATGCACTTAGGGGGGCCACGGTATTTTTGCCGTTACTGGGTGCAGTATTTTTACCCGGGCGTATTCACCCGGCGGGGGTACACCGGGCGGTTATTCTAGCACCGCTTATAACATTGCTGTGGGCGTATTTTTCCCCTGTCAAGCTGCACCCTCTATTTGTCGGCTTGCCGGTGGTACTGCTATGTATGCTGACCGGGGTGCTGCTTGGAACCCGGGTCAACTCCCATACTGCAATAAGGAGCCATAATAATATTTATCACGATTAATTAAGCAAGAAAATTGTGCTCAATAACATAAACCGAAAAACTAATTTGCACACACAACCCCATGATCATGTATTCCCCTACAGGCTCGATGCCGTCGAACCGCTGGCGGAACACGGTACCGTGGGAGCGCAGCGCATAGGCGTCCTCCCATTTTTTGATCACGTGACACCACCTACCCGGAGAGGCCGGAGCTTCTGCGCTCTTTGCGGCGGCGCCTGAGTTCGTAGTTGCGGATGGTTCTTTTTATCTCGGATTCGGTAAGCATGCCGTAGACGCGATGCTCGTCCCGGTTGACGATGACGGGGTAAACCCTGATCCTGTCGCCAACCCGGACATTGCCACGGTAGTTCAAGCTTAGATGCGGGGTTTTTACTTCGATGCCAGAGGCCAGCCGGACGAACATGCCGGTCTGAACAATATTGACCACCGTACCGAAATAGGGCATCTTGGCCACGGGAATGCAGTGTTCCAGTTCCCAGGGGTCGGGGGTCAGCGCGCGGACGCTGACCAGCAAAACCCTGCTTACACCGTCGTCTTTTTCAAATTCGTTTCTTTTTAGGACCTTTACCCTGATAATATCGCCGCGCCGGTAGTCCACGTCCTCAGTGTAGTTGTGTGAAACTTCGCCAATGGGCAGGATGGCGCGGATCGCCTCAACGTCAAGGTATATCCTGTTGGCCAGGCCGCTATCGGAGCAATCGACGCCGGTAACGACACCCTCTACGATGTCGCCCTCGTTGATATCCCTCCAGGCTCGGGCGGCGTGGATTGCCTCCGCCCGGTCGCGGCGCAGGACGACGATGTTGTTGTCCCGGTCCACGCTGACGGGCAGGACACGCAGGAATGGGTAGTTCATCAACGATTCAAGCTTTTCCCGCTCCCGCAGTCCCGCGTACCTTTCAGGCAGGATGCCCTTGACACCGGTGAGCGGGTCGGGGATGTAGATGACAAGACACTTCTGGTCCGCAATTTCCTCTACCGACATGGCGGGGTAATCCGTCAGGGGGTTATTGTTGCGCAGCGCGGCGTAGATGAGCCGCCAGGCTTGGTCGTCTGCCTCGTGGGTGTAATTCTTCTCAGTTTTATTTGGAGTTTTTTCAGCGCTTTCGGTTCCTGTTTCTTCAGGTTGAAGCGATGTTATGGCATCTCTGTTTCCTTCTTCCCCGGTTTCATTAACAAGAAGCGTAGCCTGCTTTGTTTCCTCCGTTTTCATTGTAATGGAAAGCTCATTTTGCATTATAAAAAAACCTCCTTTTGATTTTTTTACTATAAAAATAAAAAGTGGACCGAGAATCGCGGTCCAAATAGATAGCGAGTAAAACAATTTTTTGAAACTGTGACGCACTTTCTTTATACTGTGCAGTAAAAAAATCTATTCATCTATCGCTGCCCTTTAGCAAAACAGGAGCCTAACGGCTCCTAAAAAAATCGCTTTTAAAATATTTATTATTTATGTTCAAAACCTCTTTCATCACAAAGGTTTTTCCAATCTCTTTTTGGAGAGATTGGAAAAAATTCTGCTTTCTCTACACTATAGGACAATTAGTTCATAGTCGCGACTGCCTAATCCGATTTCTTCTCCGTAGGATAATTGGACCGTTCCGTCTATGTGTGATCTCAAACAATGAAACTTGTCAACGCCAGCCCCGCAGTCAGACGAAAGCAAAGACGCGGATAAACCAATCTGTTTATTCACAAGGTCATAACTGGCCTGGTCAATAGCCACCGGATCTGTTGACGCCAGAAAACCTATATCGGGAACAATGGGAGCATCGCTCCATGACGCGCAATCACAATCAGGGGTAATATTTAGAAGAAAATTGATATAGCCGATATGTTGCTCATGAGTCTTTGCCACCCCATACGCGTATTCAGTCATTCTTTCAAGAAGTGCTGGAATTTCGGTTTCCCAATCCATTTCAATAGCCTTTTCAGGGCACGTGGTTAAACACTCACCACAACCGATGCAACTATCTGGTGAGATTTCCGCCTTATTATCATTGGTAAGAGTGCTGGCCTTTTCCGGACAAACAGTGCAACACTGCGCACAACCAATACATTTGTCCTGATTAACGACCATCTTGGGGGCATGCTGTTCTTTTTTTCCGGCTGCCGGTGCCCCACCCATGCCAAGATTCTTTATCGCGCCACCAAAACCAGCCATTTCATGACCTTTAAAATGCGATAACACAATAATACTATCAGCGCTAACTATATCTCTGGCCAGTTTTACCTTGCTAAAATGTTTTTTATTGATCTCAATTTCCATAAAATTTTCACTACGTAATCCGTCTGCAATAATCAGTGGTGCACCGGTAACAGTATAATCAAAACCATGTTCCATCGCTGTTATCAAATGATCCACTGCATTATGGCGGCTTCCTGAGTACAGTGTATTCGTATCCGTAAGGAATGGCTTGGCGCCGTTGCTTTTGACTTTGTCCACCACTTGCCGCACAAATACAGGGTTTATAAAACCATCGCTACCGCGTTCACCAAAATGAAGTTTAATAGCTGTAAGATCATCTTTTTGAATAAGATCGTTTAAACCAGCGTGATCAAATAATTTTCTAATCTTACTAATCTTATTTTCCTGATATGTTCTAGATCGCAAATTGATGAAATAAACTTTACTTGACATGAACCTCATCCTTTCAAAAATAAGTTTTGGGCATATTTTACAAGTCAGTAACTATATCTCCCATGACAAAGATGTGTATACCATCCTCGCCGTGGCAAATTCTTTTGACAAATTTACAAGCTTCTGAACACCCCCCACATCGACTGAGCTGACGCCAGCAACAGCCTTGGAGAATATATTAAATCACGTGTAAATGGTTAATACTACCATTAAAGGAGTTGACCATTTATGCAAGCCATGCAAGACAAAACAATCAAGGAATTAGCCAAGGATTGCCGCAGTGTAGAAGACGTACATGAGATGCTCAAGAATCTATTCAAGGACACTTTGCAACAGATATTCGAG
>NZ_FOYM01000023.1:1055-60712 GCF_900115975.1 Desulfoscipio geothermicus DSM 3669 | reverse complement strand
CCACATCACCATGTGATATATTTGGTGTATATACACCTGGTATTCTTGATTTATCAAGTCGCTTTTTTAGGTCGGTTTTAGCAATAAGAGCACCTACAAATGTAAGCCCGGAATGAGTAGTAAGGTATTCGTTAGATTGTTCTATGATGAATTTCATGTGTGCACCCCACAGGTGAAATATTAGTATCTTAATTATCTTAGCGTATCTTTATTATACTAAATATTTCACCTGTTATGGGCGGTTTTCTAATATTTAGTTCACGGATTCAGGGAATGGCCCATGAATAATATAATTGCACCAGAAAGGGATGATGTCCTTGGCCGAGTATGATTTAATTATCAAGGCCCTGACCGAACGCTACATGAGCCATATAGCCGCTTTGGTGCGCGGTGTGGAAGTATAGGCCGAGCGGATTGAACCCGTTGATAAAGAAGCCGTAGCCGTGCAACGCACTTCTGATGCGTTAGTTAAGATACGCGAGAACGATTACGAGTATTTAATGCTGGTGGAATTTCAAGCCAGGCCGGATCGAAAGATGGCCGGGCGGCTTTTAGAGTACACCGCCATGCACCACTGCCGACACGATAAGCCGGTATACCCGGTAATAATTAACCTGACCGGCAAAGGCCGGCAGGCCGAGCGATACACAATGGATTGTTTGGAATTGACAGTGGTTGACTTTAACTATCGCATGATCAACCTGGAGGACATAACCGGCAGGGATTTTCTTTACCGGGGGCCGGTGGGTCTTTTACCGCTGGTGCCGCTAATGCGGCAGGACGATCCGCCTGAACAGGTTCTGGAAAAATGTGCGGTGCGGCTGGAAAGTGAAGTCGCGGCGCAAGACGAGAGAGCAACCCTTTACGTAGCCCTTGCCGCGCTGTCGTCTTTGAAGTTCTCAAAGGAGCTAATTCTAAAAGTCCTGGAGGTGAGTAAATTGGAAAACCTTCCGCTATTCGATGGTATCCGCGAACAATGGGAAGCCAGGGGTGAAGCCAGAGGTGAAGTTAAGGGCAGATTGGATACGCTTTTTGATATGTTAGAAGCCAAATTTGGTAAGGTGCCGGATGATTTACGCAGCCAATTGTCGGAGCTTAAAGATGTGACGGCTATTAAAGATGCGATTCGTAAAGTTATAAATGCTGAAACAATTGAAGAGTTCTCCAGGTCACTAAAAAACTAACAGTAAAAAGTTTAGAACAATTTACAGCTGCTGTTGATGAAGCGCTGAAAGAAACTAACCCCGCCGTTATCCGGCAGGGTTTTTTCTTTAGATGTGGCAGTGATTTTTCTTTTTCAATATCACAGAGATTTTTACTAAACACCTCCTCTCCCTGAATAACCCCGGGTGACGTAAAGCCCGGGGTTATTTTTTATAGCTATTAGCAAAATCCGGGAGGTAGTTTATGAAAAACGTGAGTGAAGCGTTAGAAAAAGTTGAAGAGTTGCGTTCTGAACTTTGTAGACTGTATGAATCTTATACAAGCCAGGAAGCGCTTATAATTAGCCAGGAGTTGGATAATTACATTGTGGCTGCTCAAAAAATGCTTGCTTTTGATCAAGGTACATCTAATTAGATAACTTGGTTCCGGGAGGAAAGGTTTTGTAAAAGGAGTTGATTAATTTGGATACTGCTTATTTTGAGGGAACATTGCAGGTCAAGAAAACCGCCGGCGGATGGCGGCATTATATATTGCTTGGTGATGGCAGTCATTACGATTTGCACTGCGGCTCTTCACTTGAAGTCCAACTTGGTGAATGGGTGCCGGATAACGAAGGGGAGCATTTTGAAGCTAGGAACTGGCTGGCTGGCAGGTATGAAGCCAACCTAAGTTCTGATAACCCCAAAGCGCACTTATACATTGGCTATGCAGCCCCTTTGGGGCAGGGGGTATATGTTGTTATGCCCACGGGAATCCGGGTAAGGCATTCGAAAAAGTAAATACTAATTACTAATTTCCATCTTCTCTCCCTAAAACTGCCCCGGGATGATAACACCCGGGGCTATTTTTTTAACAAGCACTGCGGGAGGGATTATTTATGTCATGCTGGTCAATTTGTGAACTGCAATACCTGATTGATCATTATAAGACATGTGGCCCGACGGCGGTCGCAAAGGCCATGGGGCGAGATGTGAACAGTGTTTCAGGTATGGCCGGCGTTCTCGGCATCCGCCGTGATAGAGAAGCCGAGTACAGTGAGGATGAGGTTAATTTCCTTCGTAAAAACTGGGGCAAAATGACGGTAAAGGCCATTGCCCGGAAACTTAGTAGATCCGTTGACAGTGTTGAGAAAAAAGCAAAAAAGCTCAAGCTTGGTCCCGTTTATAACCCGGGCTATTTCAATCAAAGCGAGATTGAAAAGATAACCGGAATCAACCACCAAACCTTAAAGCGCTACATCGAACAAGGGTTGATTAAGGCAACCCGATCAAAAACTAAAAAGGGGAGAATTAAACAAATCACTCCCAAAGAACTTGAGAGATTTCTCAGAGAAAACCCTGATAAATGGGACGCGAGAAAGGCCAAGAGTGTTATAAAAGCCATTCGCGCCAAAGAGCTTGAAGTCGAGAAAACTAAAGTAAAACGTTCCGAGGGAGTAGTTAAACGTAAAGTGCCGGCAATGCTTCGTGATAGATTCATGGACTTCGTAGTGCAAGTAGCACTGGACTATAGTGACCGCATCGCTGAAGCCAGAAAAGGTCCGGAATGGTTTCGGTCGAAACTCGAACAGGATCAATCCAGACACCCAAGAGAGCGCATGCGGTGGACACCTGCAGAAGACGCCGCCTTACGTAGGATGTTCAGGGAAAACAAACTGACTTACAAGGAAATTGGTGAGCGTTTGGGGCGTTCTGCTGGTGCTGTTAATAGCCGGTTGGCAAAAATTATTATCTGGGGCGCGCAGCCGGTAAAGAAAGCGAGATAAATACGGTTGTTCATAACGACATGGCAGGTGATGAAAATGAACACCACAGCAGTACTGAAATACCCAGGGAGTAAATGGTCAATAGCAGACTGGATAATTGAGCATATACCACAGCATGAGGTTTATCTTGAGCCTTACTTCGGCAGCGGGGCAGTATTTTTTTGTAAAAAATCGGCCAAGTTTGAAACTATCAATGATTTGGACGGGAACGTTGTCAACCTTTTTCGAGTAATCAGGGAAATGCCGGAAGCCCTGGCCGAGGCGATTCAATGGACGCCCTGGGCACGGAAAGAGTATGAGGATATCCTTCCGGAACGTGGAATAATGGAAACTTTTGTTCGAACCGGTGATCCGCTGGAGGATGCCCGACGCTTTCTAGTCAGAATGCATATGGCTTATGGTTCAAAAACCAGCGACAGAACCGGCTGGAGGAACAATATCACCGGAAAAGGCAGGGGAAGCAGTCAACCTAAAGTTTGGAGCCAAATACCGGCTAAGATTCTTGCTGTTGCCGAGAGGCTTAAAGAGGTACAGATTGAATGTCAGCCAGCCCTGCAGCTAATTGAGAGATACCGAAAGCCGGATGTATTGATTTATGCTGACCCGCCTTATCTTCTTGAGACCAAGTCTAAGCGGATATACGCAAAGGAAATGGACAGAGCAGCCCACGAAAAACTACTGGATGCGTTAGACGAGCATCCGGGTCCAGTCTTAATAAGTCACTATGAGTGTGGGTTGTACGATAACAGGTTAAAACACTGGATGCGCCGTACCACGAGGGCAATTAATTAGAACTTAATTATATTACTAGGTCTCTCTATGTTTAAGTCATAAATTGAGCTTCCATGTTCTGAAATTACTTTTTTACCCCAACTATATATTTCCAACTTAATTAGATAGTATTTAATTGCTTCTTTGCTCACAACTAAGTATTCATTAGAAGTAATATGATTAGGCTCGCTACCAAGAAATATATGCTTATCATCATGATTGTATAGGTATAAATCATGAAAAACCTGTCCATCATTAGTTTTTATGGTTACTATTTTAAATGTAGGTTTGCGGTACAATGTTTCTTGGTATAAATAAAATCTGTATATTAAGTAAGCTATAATATACATTAAAAGATTGAAAGCAATGCATTGTTCGATTTTTGTGGATAGTGAGTACTTATTTATTAGGTAGACTATGTAGTTTGCTGAATAAACCGGAAAAAATAAAAGACAGGAAAGGCAAGTTATTGCGTTGAGATATGGGTGTGTTCTTTTTGTAAGGTTTTCAATTGCTTCAAGATATGTATGTAGATTTTTGTAAATATTGATTTTAATAAAAGTTCGTGACATCTCTTGATGTATTATATAAATTGCACCTAAAAGCCATGTTATTATTAATAATATTAAGTTTATGGCAATTAGATAGATTATAGTATTTGGATTTTTTAAAAATTTTGTTATCCAGTTGTGCTCATTGAAAATAGCTAGAAAAGATGTAGTCATGGATATCATAAGTATTGTTATTCCTAAAAATTCATTAACTATTAAAAAAAATTTTTTATCTTTTGAAGATAAAAATTTTTGAACATCTATCATTCCTACTGTATTAAAAATATTATATATGAACTTAAACAAAAGTGTAGCTGTTAGTGTATATGTAAAAAGCACTATTTTTTGGTCAATCTGCTCGAACATGGTAAAATCCTTTCTGGTGGTGATTTAGCATAATGAATAATAATGTATTGTTTGATATGTTTACTAATATGTATGATGAATATAAGCCGCTTTATGTAATTTTAATCATTATCATGATTTTGTTCTTATTGGTAAAAATAAATAATAGCGATTAGCCTAGTTAATTATAATTTTAGCATATAAATTATGCTTAAAAGGTCGAATTATGTCATATAAAAAAAATCACATAAGAGGTCTTATGCGAAAAAATAGCCTAAAAAATTACGTATAAGTATTAAAAAACCTCCTGTTAACGGGGGTTTTTTTCTTCGTATAAGGAAATCACCGGAGGGAGATAAAGTGGAAATCTTATATAGCTTCAAAACACACTTGCAAGGCCGGGGGTTGTCTAAACGTACAGTAAATTCTTATATAACCACGATGCGCCGGTTTGCCAGGTGGGTGGAGCAGGTTCATGGAGAGTTTGACGCAGCCGCTATAACTCCATTGGATGTGGCCGATTACCGCAGGCAATTGGTTGAAAAAATAAAAATCGGTGCACAATTAAATTTGACCGGGTTGTTACCGGTCTTACTTTTTCGGGCGATTCGGTACCCGGGGGCGAGAAGTGCCGGCAAGACTTCGGTGGGACCGGTAACGCTCGCCAAGCCTCCGCCAAGAGGCGGGAAACCTTGCACGAATCTGTGCAAGGCGAAGGAAGGGCTTTAAAATGAGGAAAACGTGAGAAAATTAGTCTGATAAGAAGCTTTTCGAGAACGAGCTACTTGTTAATATTTTAAAAATCTCTTAAAATATAGGTAAGGCCTATAAAATCTTGCCCTGTAAAATCTAGATATAATTAGAAAGGTGGTGGCCCACGATGCTTCGTAGATTGATGAGTTTATTTAATCGTTATAACAACCCTTATGAAAAATATAAGACACAAATCTCTGAAGCAAAAAGCTTAATCCGGCATTATGAACAAAAATATAAAATGACTTCAGATGAATTTATTACAAAAAGATACTCACGATGCTATACTGAGGTTGAGGCTGCTGATGCTAACAACTGGGCCACTTTATATCTAACAATAGGAAAAATGGTTAAATGAGTCAGGTAGTTACTTCAAAGGATATTATTGATTCGGCAAAAAAATGTCCTCTTGAAAAATATAAGAACTTTAGTCATTATATTTCCAGCATTAAGAATGAGATACAGACATCCGGTTTAAATGTAAGACTTATTAGTATGGGCTTAACCCAACAGGGAAGGCCTATATTCATTTTAGATAAAATTACCTTTATACACGAACAATCCTGGTGATTTTAAATACGTTCTGCATCTGGATTTAACCGGAAATAGCATATTAGTTCAGTTAAAGAAGGCATAGGACGGCCTTTTTTTGTTTTCAGGAGGTGAAAAAGGGAACCAAAACATTTGTTTGTGCGTCTAAAAGTATAGGGTGGATAATAATTCAACAATATCCTGGGAGGTTGAAAAAATATGAGAGGATTTATCGTGTTAGTGATGGTTCTTGCGCTCCTTACTACCTTTATAACCGGGCACGACGCGGATGCTGCAAGCCTGGAATACAACATTAATGTAAAGGTTAACAGTGAGTTGGTGAGCTTTTCTGATTAAAAGCCATTCATTGAAAGGGAAATGATAAAGAGGCCATTGGAAGATGGATCATGCGAACTCAGAATGGCTCCAATGCCAAAGCAATCATAAACTGTCCAACCGTATATCAAAAAGACAACAGACCGGTTAAATCCGGTTTTTGTTTTTTTATGGGGATTGGTTTTAAGAAAGGAGCTGATTTTTTCGTGTTTTGTTTAAAAGCAAGAAATGTACGGGAGGTGAAATTATGAATAAACATTACTTACGCCTTGGTACGTCGCTATTAATTGCTCTCTCTGCCAGCTTTTTTATTTTCCGCGGTGCCCAGGGGGTAAACAAGGTTGAATACCGGCATGCGGTAGTAGTTAAAGAAATAATTCACCAAAATGAAGAAATTAGCCCCGCCAGTCTTTTAACTAAGAAGGCACCTGTTGACAGCATACCCCGGGGAGCATTAAATGAATTCCCAACCGGTAAAATTGCAGCCTATAACATTTACCCCGGGCAATATTTAATTCCGCAAATGCTGGCCGACCATAAAACAGTGGCTGAAAAGCCGGAGCACAGGATATACCCCGTTCCGGTTAGTTTATCCAGTGCGGGCAAGATAATGAAGGGGGATATGGTTGACGTGTACTGGTTTTTCGGTGGCGAAAACAGTGCTGCAAGAAGTGAGCAGATTCTAACCGGTGTGTTAATTAACAGAGTGCTTAATTCGGCAGGTAATGAAATAGATAAAAAAACGCTTGAAGATAATAAAATAGGGGAAAAAGCAACGCCTGCGGTTGTGGAACTTCTTGTAACGGCGGAGCAGGCCAATAAGCTCAATCTGGCCGTTAACACCGGCTTGCTTTCACTGGCTAAATATAAGCCCGGCAGCGAATCTGTAAACGTGCCTGTAATAAGTCAAAATTCAATGGGAGGGCTTATAGGTGAAACTAAACCTTCCTCGGATTAAAAAAGAGAAAGAAAATGCACTTGTGATTGAAGAGAAACAATTAAAATATCAGTTTGAGGAAAGTAAGACACCTGCGGTTATAACATTTTGGTCACCGAAGGCAACGGGAAAGAGCATGCTTGCAAGTGTCTTTACCGCTGTATTGTCAAAAGAGCTGGCGGGTGCAAGAATATGTCTTGCGGATTTTGATCTATTTACGCCAAACTTACCATCTGAAGGGATGAACCTGAATACAGTGGCAGAGATGATATTCAGGGGAGATTTTGACCCCAAAAGGTTTATAAAATCTATCACTCCAGTGAGGGATTACAAGAATGTTTATCATCTTGGCGGTTTGACAGACGTTTTGTCTTTAGATCAGTTTGACAATAATGTTATGGACAGTCTGCTAAGCGCTCTGAAAACAGAATTTGATTATGTGATCGTAGATGCCGGCAGAGAGATTAACCTTGCCCCCACGCTGGCGGCCCTGGATATTGCCGACGTGATAATAATACCGGTAATCGGCAGGGCTAGTTATATCAGACATGTCCGGCGCTTCCTTGAATTTCTTACCAAAAGACTATGCTTTGACGCTGAAAAAATCAGGGTAGTGCAAAATATGTATGCGAACGGGAACTTTACGGCTAAAGAAACAGCGAATCTGCTTCAGTTCCCCGTTGCAGGCGTTATAAGAAAGTTAAATGATCTTGAAGAATGCGGTCTGCCGGAAGTTAAACCTGATTTATGTTACATGATGTTATCTTTGACCGGCATTCAACACAATAAACTTTCTGCTGAAAAAGGTATGAGATTGAAACCGAAAAAAGCGGGGGTGCGGATACTTGGGCGCGGCAGTCGATTTGAAGGAAGAAGTATATAGGCGAAAAAGAGGCCGGGAGAACAAGTGCATTGAGTCGGTTGCCCCTGGCCATACAGAGCAAGTAGACAATATTATTCAAACCATAACTCAAAAGATAACAACTGATTACGGTGATCTGGTAAATCAGGTGAGTAGAGGCGAAAAGGAAGTACAAGTTCTTGAAAATGTGGTAGAGAAAACAATAGTCGATTTGGGGGCCGGGCTGGGAAGGGCTTGCTCAACCCGGGAAACGGTAACAAAAGTAATGGACAGCATACTTGGATACGGAATCCTTCAGCCGTATATAAACGACCCTGAAATAACCGATATTTTTGTCAACGGCCCCGACAACGTCTATAAACGCGTTAAGGGTGAAGACATTTTCATACCTGAAGTGCATTGGAAGAATAATAACCACCTGGAGCAGTACATCCGGTCTGTATTAGTAAGGTGCGGACGGAAAATTCATTCCGGTATCCCCCTGGTTGATGCCCGGGATGTGAAAAACAAGCTCCGTATAAATGCCGGCATATCACCGGTAGCCAAAATACCTTATATAACGTTTAGGAAACATACAGTGTATAACTTTACACTGGAGGACTTCCTGCAAAACGGCACATTTACGCAAGAAGTGCTGGATTTTCAACAAAAAGCAGTCGAAGCCAGGCTCAACTTGCTGATAGCCGGCCCCACCGGCAGCGGTAAAACAACTTTGTTAAGGTTTTTGGCGGAGCAGTTTATTCCACCCAACCAACGTGTAGTGGTGCTGGAGGAAGAGGAAGAGCTTATGCTTCGTCTGCATAACCTGGTAGCTTTGGAGGCTAAAAAGAAGTCAGGTGAAGAGGATACCAGCGTAGAGATGGAAGATATGGTTAGGAACGCCTTGCGTATGGCAATGCGCCGAATCATTCTCGGAGAGCTGAGGGGCAAAGAAGCTTTTACTCTGCTACGGGCGTTCGGAACCGGGCACGATGGAGGGCTTACCACTATTCATGCCAATGATACGTATAACGCCATTGAGCAACTGGCGGTAATGATGATGTACGCTAATCAACCCCTGTCATATACGCAGCTAAAGCGCATTATCAGCCAAAGTGTTGATCTGATAATTTATATCGAAAACTACCGGGTTGTTGAAGTGACAAGCGTTGACGGTTTTGATGAAAACAAGAACGACGTAATTCTTAACCCCGTTTTTGTAACGGAAAGGGCTGAGGATGGAAGATTAAACTGTCGCTTCTGTTCAATAAGCAGCAACTTGAGAAAGTTGTTCTGGCAAAGAGGTGTGAAAATATGAAAGTCTGCCTTTTTCTGTTGAATACGGCAGCTTTATTTTTTTTCTTTTATTATCTGTGGGGTATTGCTGTTTGGAAAAGCCACCGCCTTGAATATAACAAGGTGAGAGCTATGTTCGACCGTCAGATCATGGCGGCAATTAGGCAGCATAAACGCACCAGAGGAATTGCGAATACGTTGGAAAAAATGCTCCGGGTTACCAGCTTGCGACCGGGTGGAAAGCCACTCTTGGCGTGGCATTTTTTCTGTGTAACTATTGCCTGTTTTCTGCTGGGAATTGTTACCGCAACAGCGCTTCTGAAAAACCCGATTGCCGGTATTCTTCTGGGCTGTGTGGGCGCAACAGTACCCTACCAATTGCTGCAAATTGATTATAAGCGGAATCAAAAGAAGCTAAAACGACAAACCCCGCAATTCCTTTTGGCTGTGGGCAATATGTACGGCACATATGGCGATCCCGTTATAGCCCTTGAACAGCTTGGCGATCGCCTTAAAAACCCTCTCAAAAGGGAGGTGATTTGGTTTGTGGACAGCATAAAACATGGTGTTGCTGCACAGACCTGTATTGAGACAGTGAAATCGCGGCTACCTGAACGGATATTAAATGATTTTTTTGATGATATGTTTTTTTATATGAAGCACGGAGGCGATTTTCATTCCGCCGTCAGCGACCTTGTAAAGCGAACATACGATAGAGAAATGGCTGAAGTCGAAAGGAGCGCTGCCACCTTCAGCGCAGTTATAGTTTTCTTTGTTTTAGTAGGGGTTTACTTTATGACGCTTTTTGCTCTGTCAAAGGCCCAGCCGGAGATTATGCGGTTTTTAATCGATTCCGCCATTGGCAAGATGGTGGTTGTCGCTATGGTGGTAATTTTTATAATAGCCGGATATTTTACGCGGGCCATGGTCGGGTTTAATGATGAGAGGTGATACTATGCAAAACTGGGCCGCATGGCCGTTTTTTATTTTGACCTTTTCTTTGACGGTGGCGGTAAACGAGATCTGGCAACTTACAAGCAAAAAGCGCAGTATGTGGCGGCTGAAAAAGGAGCTGGGCATTAGTCGCAGGAAAGGGGGTGGTTTGCTGCCTTTGGCCGAAAGGCTCCTGAGTTGGTACGGAGGCAAAAATGAAATAAGCTACCGCCTTGCTCGCGCCGGTAATCCCAAATATATAGGGGAAAATCCGGCCGTTTTTTACGCCTCAAAGATAGTTATTGCAGCGGTTTGCGCAATTTTTTTCGGTAAAAATGGATGGCCGCTTTTGTTTTACGGGTTGGGAGGATTTATGGCTCCCGATGCGCTTATCTGGCTGGGAGGTAAGAAAAGACAGGAACAGATGCTGGAAGAACTTCCGGAGATGATTGATTTTCTTAGGAAATCGCTGTCCAGCGGCGCTCAATTGCCAAAGACGCTGGCAGCTTTACCTGACAGGTTACATGGGCCGCTGCGTGAAGAGGTTGCACGGCTCAGCGCTTTTTATAACTTGACAATGGATCTGGACAGTTCTCTGGAAGATTTTTCGAGGCGTGTAGGTTTGGACGAAGTGGATAATATGATACTGGCCTTGAAACAGGGCGAACAGACGGGCAGAATAAAAACCTTGCTGGCCCGACAGAGTGCAATGCTCAAGACCCGGATGAACTATGACCAGAAAAAAAGCACCCAGAACAGGGCAAATTTCCTGCCATTGGTGAGCGTGCTTATGGTGGTCAATATTATGCTTCTTGTTGGGACACCAATGATACTGCGTTTGTTAAGCGATAGCCTATTTCAACATTGAGAGGGGGTGGGATACTGATAGTCCGTACCATTTTATCCAAATATAAACTAAAAACTATTTAAAAGGAGATGAGGGGTTTGTTGACTAAGGTTTTTACTTTTTTGAATAACCGGAAAGGTACGCCTTCAATTGAAACCGTGGCTATTATTGCTTTTATTGCGCTTGCCATTTTCTCCAACCTGGACAATATTGGTGATGCTATCGGCAGTGTATTCGATTTCGTGGGAAACCAACTAACCAGTCAAATTCAATAGACGTTATGTTTGCGTTTACGATTGCTGTGTGTGCTGTGGCTTCTGTATATGATTTGAGATTAAGGATAATACCCGACTGGTTGACACTGCCGTATCTCGTGCTGGGCCTTGCGTTGAGCTTGGCCCGGCACGGGCTGTTTTACACACTGGTTGTATTTGCCGTTGGTTTTTTGCTGTGTGAGTTGTTTTTCCGGGCCAACGTTTTCGGTGGCGGTGACTTGAAACTTTTTATGGGTATTGCGCTGGTGGACGGTGTGCAGTTTGGGTTTTGGGTGTTTTTCTACAGCCTGATTGCATCACTGCCGTTGTTTGCGTACTACATCTTAAAAAAAAAGACTTGGAAAGTGGATGTGCCGTATGCCGTGGCTATATTTGCCGGGTTAATTTTGGCGCATTGTGAGGTGATCAGCAATATTTTTCAGTAGCAAAACCGGCACCGGTGAATCTCTTGGTTTTATAGCAGTTTTAATGCTTATGATGCTTGTTGTATTTAATCTAATGCCGCCGGTGTTTACCTTGGTTGACTACTTCAACTTGTTACAAGTGCAAAGAGAAACACTATTGCAAATGGAACTGGCCGGGGGTATGACACCGGCTATACACCAGGAAGCGCTTGACAAACTGGCTGAATATGGATTTGATATGAACAATATTCAAATTTCTGCTACTCCGGCTCCGGTTGACTATGGTGGAGATGTTGAGCTGTCAATGAGTTATAACTACACTTATGACAAGTACAGCTTTTCAGGCTTTTTAATAACGAAAACAGATGAGCTGCGCACCATGAGCACAAGCGGAAAGTCGGTGAGTTTCTATTTTGAAAAGTAGCTGTTTTTTAAGTAATAAAAAAGGAAATGCAAATACCATAATTGGCCTTGCAGTGATTATGACCGGGGTTATGATGTTTGCCTTAATATTTGACATAGGGTATTTGTACGTGCGGCGAGAGGCAATCAAACAGGCACTGGACTTTAGCAATATGGCCGTTTACAAGGAGGTTGACACCGGCAAGCTGGCGGACGGTAAGTTATACATAAATGAAACGCCGGGTCAAAATACCTTCCTTGCCTATTTGCAAAGCAACCTGAAGCTTGACGGTTCATTAAACCCGCTGCCCGGTTCTATGGCCTCCGGGCAGGTTACGGTCGTATCGTTTGAGATATATAACCAAAACGAATTGCCGGCAACGGACAGCACTGGAAATATTGTAGAAGAAGTATCAGTCCATTCGCGTATTATAATGCCGGTGCAGCCGGTGTTTTCCGGCCTGTTTACTTCTGTAAACTTACCGGTGGCCATAACGACCGATATGCCGGATGGTGTTTTGGATTGATTGATAACGATTTACCTGTGGAATTCCCACGTATAGCAGTACCAAGGTGAACTCAACGGAGAACGTTTTCTCTTTCCTGATTTCGGGTAGCCTAAATTGGCCAACCTGAACATCAAATAAACAGGGACTGCATGGAGAATCTTTGTACAGCCGCACAATTTATTTTTTCCTTTGAGAGGAGGGAAATTTTGGGGGATATTGTCCGGTTTAAACAACCAGGTAGTAACTGTAATAGTTTTGATTCTACGATCAAAGTAGGCAACCCGCAGAATCCTGGCGAAGTCCCGCATAATATAATCTCTGCGGGAAATATGCCTGTTGTAAATGACCCAAGCCAGAAATCCCATGTTAATATGCCAGGTGCCTTTTTTGAGACCGGGTCTCAAAAAAGCGAGGCTTCCGGCCGGTGCCGACAACCAAACATAGTTGACCAAAGCCCGGACCAAAAGAATAAAAGTGATGATAGTAAACCAGAAAATATTGAAGGAAATTTTACTGGAACAAATAATCATAAGCAAAATTGCTGCGAGGATAATAAACAAAGTTTTTTCCAAAAAATAACCGGCCCGGTAAAAAGGGGACAGCCTAAAACATTCATGCCCAAGGGGATCGCGGAGTTCATTGAGGACGACAGGGCTGTTTTTATATTCTACAAAGATGTCTTCTTCAAGTTTATAGCTTGTATCATAGGTTTTATCGTCCTTATTATTGATCCACCTTCGCATACGGCAACGCCTCTCTTTCGTGAATTTCCACTTCTAACATTGCCACATTCTTTCCTTGTGTGGTATCTTTTTGCAATACCTTTGCATTTTGTAATGGGACTTGTGTGTATGGCAGGAGGCGCGGTGGTCGGGCGGAGGGTAATTTTCTGGCGGGCAACCCGCTCATTCAAAGGGCCGCACCCCTGGTCGGGCAAAGAAACGGAAACATGGGAATGGGAGCGTGAAAAGGACAGCCGCGGAATGTTGTGGGAGGCTGTAACAATTTTACTGATGGTTATAATACCCGGTTTGCTGCCGATGTTTTTTTATAACAGTATATTCCCGCCATCTTTCCACTTTTCCGTCTGGTACTGGTTGATAACATCCGTTATGGCCAGCTTTTTTGTTTTGGGGAAAAAATACGCGGAGGAATGGTATAACCTGGTAATACCCAGGTGGTCGGTCAGGTGGTATTTTAGAGAAAAAGGAAGGTGATATAAATCTATTGATAAATGGTATAGATAACCCGCAAGATGTCATGTGGGTTCCCGCAAACTTCGACCACTTGGGCGCGAAAATCACCTGGGAGGTTGTATCCCGTGGTATAATATACCAAAACTGAAGGAGGCATGTGATGTGCGAAAATCTTTGCTTATTCCCCTGATTTTTATTTTGCTGTTAGTTGCTTCGGCGGTTCCGGCCTGGGCTGGGGAGTTACCGCTAAAAACTGATATAAACGGTTATTTAGTACCTGGACAAGAGGGATGGTATGCAGATAAATACACACGTGTTGATGACAATGGCTGGGTATGGATTGACTTAAAAACTGCACGCTATTTTTCCGAAGATGAAAAGGCACCAGAAAACAAGATAATAGGATCGCATAGTCTTGTTTTACGAGGTCTGATACAAGACAACAGCTATAAATCTAATGAGACTATATTTGTGTTGGAAAACTGTGGATATGAGTGGGTATTTAGGGAAGCCGCTAGAGTGTATGAGGGTATTACTTATGTAGCAGAGAGCGAAGTATATAACGTTAGCGGTATTCCTATAGAAACCTGGCAACAAGACAAAAAAGATGGTCTTGGCTGGGGATTTGATTATTATATTCCAGAATCAAAACGAGCCGAATTTATTCCTACACCACCGACAGGACAAAAAACGGTTGGTTTGTGGCTGAACAACCGAGTGGCCGCCCTATATTCTCTTGATAAGTGCGAGCCCTGGTATCTGGATGGCAAGCCCTACGCGAATAACGGTGTAACGTACATCCCCCTTCGCGGCGTGTTCGACCATCTGGGCGCTAAAATTACTTGGGATAGTGATCGTAACATGGCATTGATTGAAGCAAACGGCAAAAAAATTAATTTTAAGCCCGGTAGTGATAACGTCCAAATCAAAGATGGCAGGGTATATATCCCGCTGCGCTTGGCTGCTGAAAGCCTGGGTTACGAAGTCAATTTTAAAAACGTAACACACGGCACTTGGGTTACCGTGACAACTCCCCAAAAAACATGAAAATCCTGTTAAAGCCCTAATTATAGGGCTTTAAATTTTAGTTTGATTTCATGTGAAATACAAAGAAGGTGAAATTTTGGTTAAATGTAAAAAACACGTTACCATCATTACGACTATAATTTTTATATTTCAGTTGTTAATCGTTGACATGGTTGGCGCTTTTGTAAATGATAATAAAAGCGATTTACCGGGTTTGGCATCAGGCAACTTAGTTTATATAACGCCTATTGGCATGTTTAGTCTAGTTAAAGAAGGTAATTACAAATATATGCAACAGGCTACTGGTAAAGATATGTCCGGAAAAAGTTTAGGTAATACCATGTACTTTGAGAGAGTTAACGAAGCTAACGAAGGCTATAACATGATCAATTGGTCACAGATTGGTGCTTGGTCGCAAGAAATAAATGGTAACCCTGATTTTGTGCTATCACAGGCCCCCAACTACAGAAACAACATAAAATTCCAGAACTATAGTGCCAATCGTATTCATATTCGTGGTCTGGCAGAACTCTGTGGTACAAACATGGTTATTTGGGACAGAAAAAATAAAGTTTTTACCATCGGCATTACAAAAAAACCCGAAGCTTTCATCTCCGCACCCACCCAGGCCCGTAAGGGTGATACAATAACCATAAACGCCACCGGCTGGTCAAAGGTAACTGGCCGGTATTCAAATAAAATATCCTATAACCTTTACGCTGATGGGCAATGGCTGGTCGGGGAAACCTTGACCAGCCCTTCTTTTAAGGATAAGTCAATAAATTATACAATCAATAAAAGCCCTGGCCAGAACGTGAACTTGGAACTCCGGGTTACTGATGGCGTAAATAGGACAACTGTAATAACCCATAGTATAGCCGTGGTGGAGGACCCGGCTTCCGGACCACCGGCACCACCAACGCCGCCTACACCGCCCGACCCGCCGGCACCACCGGAGCCGCCTGATTACGAACCGATTGCCGATTTCAACGCCTCCAATTTTGCCCCAATGGAGGGAGAAGAAGTAACTCTGACTGATGCAAGCACAATCGGCGGCGGCGAAAAAATCGTAACCTGGGAATGGCAGATAGACGGAATCGGTGTGAAATACCGCAAAGGCCCCCATGATGTTACCTGGCCGACCGCCGGAAAATACACCGTGCGTCTCAAAGTAACGGACGAGGACGGCGATACGGACATAGTTGCGAAGGATATAACCGTTGCGCCGATTGACCCTGTTGCTGTTATTACACAAAGCGCACGACAGATAATAACAGGCCGGGCGGTTAGCATTGACGGCGACAGAAGCAAGTCCGGGCCTGGACGTAGCATTAATTGGCAAAAAAACCACTGGATTATAAAAAATCCAAGTGGCACGGTAAAGCTGAATAAAACACAGCGTTACCCTTGGAGTACCGCAGTATCCGGTTACCCTTCAATGTTTACTGAAACAGGAACATGGGATATTTCTTTGCAAGTTCAGGACCTGCCAACGCCGGCACGAATCTCTGAATGGGCGCATTCTGAGCTTGAGGTAGTTTCAGATAAACCACCGTTAGCCGACTTTTGGGTACCGCAAACGGCAGTACGTTACAGTGTAGGTAACTACCAGGTTACCGTCCAAGACCGCAGCCAGGTGCAGGCACCTGACGGTATGTTAGGAGATACAATAGGTAAGCGTACTTGGCAGCTATACTACGATAAAAACAATAACGGCAGCTATACCGATGCGGAAGACGAGGTTATAAGCGCCGGTAATACGGGTAAATCGGCCAGGATAGTGCAATCTTCCAACAATGACCCGGCTCCGAAATTAAGATTCTACCAAACCGGCCGTTATAAGTTGGAACTAGCGGTTGCAGAAAAGTTTACAGATGCAGCCGGTACGCATTACGGGTTGACCGACAATACTAACGACAAGCCTTTAGCCGAAAAGGTTATTAACGTAATTAATGTGTCTCCCCGGGTTGGATTTGATATATTACCGCATACCAAAGTAGACGTTACATTCGTTGTAGACGATGTAAGCGAAGCAAAAGCACAAAGCCTGGAATCCAACCTGGGGCTTTTTACGCAAAAACTAAGGGAGCAAGGGATACAGGCCAATATCGAAATTAAAAAGCGTAACCTTATTAAAGGTGCGCCGATGAGTGGTGGTAAAAACTGGCTGAATAACGACCAAAGTGCATATCCTTATTTGACAGATGGCCATGTAGTTGAATATGATCTTGGGAATATAGGCCGTTATTCAAGTGAAAATATTGCAATTGCTGCCGATGGTTCTGTGTATGTTGAGGCAGGGGATAAACTCTTTAAAATGAATCAAAATGGCAAATCTGTGTTATGGACTAAGAGCTTGTCGTATGGTAAGGATAGAAACCAAAATGGTCTTGTTATTAACCCGGTTACCGGCAACCCACAAGTTGCTTTTTCCGGTGAAGACGATGAAGAATACCAAGCATATATTAGTGCTTACAATAAAACTTACGGGTGGGAGGTTTGGACTGATGATGATACTGAATGGGACGGTGACTGGGATTATGGGTATTATATTGTTGCGCCAAATGGAAATTCGTATACTCCGGCTCACAGTTTAGATAAAGACGGCAATCTCATAGGAAGTGGTTTAGATAATTATAAGGCTGCTGTAACCGATGGTGAAAAGACTTTCAGGGTTGGTTGTATCTGGCCCCGTTGGGATGAACGGTATAAGTTTGTGGAAGGTAATGGTTGGCGAAAATATGGCGCTAAGCGTTATTCTATGCCGGATACAGATTTTAGCGTAAGATGGACCGATTTTGCAGATATGATTTTAGACGGCAATAAATTATACATTCTTGCCGGTTACTTTGAAGAGTCATATAGACCCTACAGTATTATGTACTTGTTTGCGTTAGACGTAAATAATGGTAATGAATTGTGGCGTTTAGATGTCGGGGACCATACCAACATGATGCAGGCCCTTGATGGCACTTTACACATAATAGGGAAAGATAACACCCTTGTAGTTGACCCTGAAGAAGCCCGTATAATAAAGACTTTGCCGGAAAAGAGCGGGGAACATTATTATAATAGATATAACTATAAAATGGCCGGGAACGGTATTAAGTATAATGGATGGACGATAGGCCCCGGGGGGTATAGGTACAGGGTTGAAACTACTTATGATTATGACTTGCACACAGCTTTTGCGACACTTAAAACATTTATTCCCAACAACCCGGATTTCCGTTTGTCAAGTATTGGTTTTCTAAGTAGCCAAGCTCAACCTAAAACCGTAAACTCACAAGGTTCTTTCCTGGTCAATGTCACTGATACCGGTTGGCTGGATTATGATTTGTATGGTGACGAAGCTATTTCAAAAATGCAAGCTGCCGAGGTTAATTTGGTGGCCATAACTCCAACAAACAATAACGCTCAATTTAATGACGCTATCAATAAAACGGGTTTTGGAGGAACTTGTATTAATACTGCGTCTAATATGGCTGGGCCTCTGTCAAACCTTGCAAATTATATTGCCGGGGTAACATCTTATGAGCTCAAACCGGATTATGTCTTGCTGGTTGATCAGGAGTTTTCCGTTAAAACTTATTATGAAGATGCTGAAAATGACCCTAAAATTAACCAGCAGTGGTATATTAGCCATGATGCACAACACCTAATGAGCTACACTTTATCAAACCAGGGAGCGCAGGTACCGGCCAGGTATTACAGTACGCCGCCAGTTTCTTTCGGTTCAGCGGGCACTTACACTGTCAAGTACAGGGCCAAAGATGAGCCGCCTAATATACCGTATCAAACCGATTCGCAGGCCGGTCGCAAGTGGTCAGATTGGGCAGATGCAAGCATTTATGTTCACCGACCGCCGGTAGCTTCTTTCACAGTTAGCACAACAGAACCTAATGTTGGGCAGACCATTTCATATACCGATAAATCTTATGATCCGGACTTGCGATATACCGACCCACAGGGTAAAAAAGGTATTCGTAATAAGGAATGGCAGTATCGAATAAACGGGGGTGTATGGGTAAGCAGCAGCCAACCGCCTGCTACTTTTGATGTTGCTGGCGCGACAATAGAAGTGCGGTTACGGGTGCAAGATGCCCTGGGAGCATGGTCTGATTGGGCATATCAAACTTTAGAGGTTAAGAACCGAGCACCTGAGGCTTATTTTATAACTGAGCCGGAATACGTTACGAAAAATAACCCGACTAAATTAGTTGATGCTTCCGTAGATCCTGATGGTGATCGGATAGTAGCTTGGAATTGGTCATGGGAATGGCCGATGGGTAACGGTAAAATTACCGAGGTTAAATTTCGTGGTAATAGTGAGCGTTGGGATGACTATGGTTATTTATTAGGGTGGAATGGTTCTGAATGGGTAAATATCAGAGCTGCTCATGGAAGTTATAACTATACAATTAACACTGCAAGCTATAATGTAAATAAATTAAAATTAAGGCTTTATACAGATTATAGCTACATAGTTGAACCAACATATGTTGAAATTTATGAAGTCACAGTTGATGGTAGAAAATTTTACCCATCCAATTTATATCTTAGTACCACTGAAAATAATCAAGACATTGAAAGCGAAGAATGGGCTATACCACAAAAATTATCTAGTTCACAACAAAACCCGACGTATACCTGGAATGCTACCGGAAGTTACGATGTAACCTTGAAAGTTATGGATGAACACGGTCTTTGGAGCGCTCCTTATACACGGACAATACAGGTGAATGATCCTAATACCGCGCCGGTGGCGGTGATTACCGGGCCGGCCATGGTCTATACCGACGAGCAGTTTACCATGAGGGGTACATCTTCATATGACCCTGATCCGGGCGACTACGTTAAACGTGGTTACTGGCGTTATAAAAAACCCGGCCAGGATTGGGCCGGTCCATGGACGCAGACAAAAGGGCAAAGCGGATTTCTAACTTTTCCCGTTACTCCGGATGTGGCCGGTGATTGGCGGTTTGAGCTTATAGTAGAGGATTCCCACGGGGCATTGTCAATGCCGGTTTACTATATGGTAAAAGTAATGCACCTACCGCTTAAAGGCACTGGAGAGATAACACCGAACCCGGCGTTGAGCGGTTACAGGATTCATGTTAAGGTTGAAACCGAAGGGTTTGCTGAAGAGGTTAGAGTAAAGTTTCCAAAAGATAAGTTCTGGAACGGTGATGAGATTACTTTGACCCCGGACAGCCCGGTAAATAATAAATACAATACTTTCAGGGGAACTTATTTAACTGACGTAAAAACGCCTGACGGTGTTTACAACGTTACGGCTACGGTAAGGCGCTTCAGTTTAGCCCCTGACGCAGTTACGGTTCCTCTTACTGCTGCAATTCAGGGAGATATTTACGATCAAATCAAAGTAAGGATAAGATATAGCAGGTAATAATTTCTAGGCCTCCTCCGCGGGAAAACAATCCCCGGGGGAGGTTCTTTTTTTAGCGAGTATTAGGAAAGGGGAGTGAATGATATCAAAACATTTGAGTCATTGTGTGTAACATCTGCTAAAAAAGCTTATCTGGCAACACATAATAGAAACGTTTGCAACTACAGTATTGCCATTGCCACAAGATTGAATTTGCCCGAAGAACTGCGCGAAGTGATCCGCTATGCAGCTTTCTATCATGATATCGGCAAAATCGGCATTCCGAACAGTATCTTATTCAAACCAGAGCAGTTGACTAATGAAGAATGGGAAATAATGAAATTACATCCGGTTACCGGTGCGGAGTTATTGTCAAACGAATGCAACCAGGTTGCAAACGTTGTGAGGCACCACCACGAGCGCTGGGACGGAAAAGGGTACCCAGACGGACTAATAGCTGAGGATATTCCTCTGGCTGCGCAAATAATAGCTGTTGCCGATGCTTTCGATGCCATGACAACCGACAGGCCGTACCGAAACGCAATGAATGAAAACGATGCACTTGCCGAATTAGTTCATTGTGCCGGAATACAGTTCAATCCCAAGGTTGTAGAAGCGTTTCTCGGTTTACTCATGAGGTGACTTTATTTAATTGCTTAAATTTCGCCTTAGAGGTTGGTGTCCTTTGGGCAGGTGTTGATAGATAAGCGATACCAAGTATGACAACTTACCTTGTACCATCCCTTCCCGATAATAAAGCGAACAATAGAAGATAACCATATTGTAATGGAAACATATAACACTCGCAGCATTTTTGGCCTAATTATTTCGCATATGGATTCGCCAGGTAATTTTTCTAACATACTCGGTTTAAAACGTTTGTTTCTTGGTTTATTTACTGCCAAAATAAGTTAACAAGGAGTGAAAGTTTTATATGACAATGCAAGAAGCGCGTATATGCCAGTTTCCGCAAAAGGAATATGTTTGGGCGGTGGATGTTGGTTACGGTTACACGAAGGCGGTTTCCAGCTTGGGTAAAAGGGTTTGCTTTCCTTCGGTGATTAGTTCGGCCAGGGACTTGCCGCTGGCTGAACTTGCAAATGAAAGCATCGGTCACACGGTTGTTATTCGCAAGGAAGGAGCACCGGCAGAACGGTTTTTCGTCGGTCAGTTGGCTCTTAAGGAAGGGCGTTCGGTGCAATTCACCCTGGATGACGTAAAACACAAACACCCCGTTCATGATGTGGTTTTGCTTACGGCCTTGGCGCTTTTGGAACCGGAGGCTGCCGGCAAGCTGGTTGTCGGTCTTCCGGTTGATTATTATCGCGAACAAGGGAAAAGCCTTTCTCAGCATCTTACTAATTTAACCGCAACGGTATCCGTGGACGGCGGCCCGGTAAAGCAAATTAGTTTTGATAATGTGTTGGTTTATCCTCAAGGTGCCGGGGCATTGCTGGTTGCCCCGGACATGCCCTCAAACGGAATAGTTGCCTTGGTGGATGTGGGCCATAAGACAACGGATTGTGTAGCACTGGAGTTGGGAAACGGAGGCAGCCGGCCGGTACAGTCTATGTGTATCAGCGTAGAAGCAGGTATTGTACATTTGCACCAGGCTGTGATTGAAGAATTTTTAAAACTTACCGGTATTCGCCTGCCGGCAGTTTATACCGAGCAAGTATTGCGCACCGGGCGAGTATGGTTCAAGGGACAGGAGCTTGATTTAAGCCATGTTTTGGCTGACGCGCGCAAAGTGATAGCCAGATCCATTGCGGACGGAGTGCTGGCTGCATGGGGCGACCGGGCAGATTTTGTGCGCCGGGTTTACCTGGCCGGCGGCGGTGCTTTGGAACTGCCGGGGCTTGCAGATATGTTTTCCGGGGCTTCAGTTATCCCCGATGCGCAATTCGCCAACGTGCTGGGGTTTTTAAAGTTTGGCGAAAGCTAATGTTTGTCGGTATTACTTTTTCGAAAAAATATATATGTTCTTGTATAAGGTTACTATTATCCTCAATAATCAAGAATCTTGACAATTACGCCATTTTCCCTTGTATTGTCTGTAAAGTTTACAGTAAATCCATTTTTTGTATAGAAATTAACCTGTAAATCTCTGTTATTAATATCTGCAGGTGATAGCCAACCGGTAATTTTTTTAACTTTATATCTCTTTATAATTTCTTCTAAAATTCTCAGCATAAAACTTGCTACACCTAAACGGCTATAACGGCTATGAATATCAATTATTTTACATTTGCTATTAGTTAAGTTAACTTTGCAATAAAGACTGGCTGCAGAATTGAAATCATTTTGGTTGCGGTAGGCGTTTATATCAATAACAAAAGAGCATAATCTACCTTCTAAATCGAATTGATGATCATCAATGTTAATAAATATAAAAAAATATAAATTATACATGGATAGGTATGGTATTGCGAAGGAAGTAGGTGAATTACTTAATGAGTAATTGAATAATCTATTAAAAAAATGCTCATGTAAAAATGAAAATTTTTTTTTCAATTCATCATAATGTGATTTAATAATTTCATTTCTTTGTTGTTTTATAGCGTCAATGAAATCTTCATTACTATAGGCATTTAGGAGGTTAAGAATGAACTTTTTAAAAGACATATATGGCTCCTTTAAAATAAATGGCGGCAAAATAACAAGCGTCAGCCAGCGCTTAAAGCAAAGGCTTATATCAGACATTATTAATTATAACGTATTAATAAGTATAGCGGGAGACAGTCTAACAAAAAAATGGGATGATGTAAACGATGCAGTTAAAATTATTGCGGAATATACTGGAAAAAATATTTATTACACAGATGGCTTAAATGTATCACTTTTTGATGATGAAATTATAACTCTGGAAAAATTTACAAATATATCAAGTTGCTTGTTCATGTTTGAACCTTTTATTCTTCTTGTGCTACCGACCACATGGTACCACGAAACAAATTTTGTTGAAAAAATTGCAAAACAAATTGAAAGTCTTTGTGTACAGTCACTAAATAGAAGATACGGTGTCGTGATAGTTTTTCCTTCCAATGTTATAGGGGGTGAAAAAGTAAAGTATAGACTTCAAAAATTTACACATACACATATAAAATTGGCAGAATGATTTTCAGTGTGTGAGAAATATTCTTGATTTTTCCCGTCATAAGTGGCCAGAGATCTGTCCTGGCAGGTTTGCCGATAATAGTGCCGGTCAAAGGCCGGTTGTTCATGAATGGGGGTATATTGAAAATGATTTCGTGTGACCGGCAAGAAGCAGGTATTATAAGGGTTGACGTATAGTTTCAAACAAAAACGTCACACCGGTATTATAAGCATTTTTTTTACGGTGTGACGTTTTTAAATCTTAAACCGGTTAAGCCCTACAGCCTGTTAATATTGCCCGGTCACACCAAACCAGTAAAAATGGTGTGACACGATCGGTATTATTTTTTCGAAAAAATATATATGTTATTGTTTGATCTTAGCTGAATTTCCGCCTTTTTATATTTTCGGTTAAGTTGGATCTGCCCCCAGACTAATACTGCGTTATTCTCCAGCTTATCCTTGGTATAAGTAAACCAACTAAAATCTTGAGCAAACACAAAAGCAGCAAAAGGTTTCAAAGTACCGTTTTCCCGGTCAAAATTTAAAAACATCACTTTTTCCGTTTTTACTACTTTTAAAATACGTCCATACACAATATAATGTAAACTTGTTTTTCCTTCATTAAAAGCAAGTTCGTTTGCCCGGGTTTGGTCAACTACTAAATCGGACAGTGGCAATTGCTTTCCATTATAATCAAGGAAAACCTTATTTAATTCTTCTTCCTTGTTGTCCATTATCAGTCTTGCGATGGCGGAGAGGGAAGAGATACTTCTAATTGGTTTTTTCTGCCTTCTGTTATATCTCAAAGAGTATTTGTAGGATTTTTTGGGGTGGCTATTAGGTATTTCATTAACTTCACCTTGCGGTACTTTAATCATGTCTGTTTTTAGGTTTAATTTTATAACAACCTTTTCTGCTTCAGGTATGTCGCTTAATCGGGTTGTGAATTGGTTTACCTTCTTCATAGTGTTAAGTATTTTAACGACTCTATTATGTGGACAAAAAGGCTTATGGTCCGATTCTCCATAACCAGTAGTTCTAAAGTATGGACTTCGGTCATCATTCTGTGGGTTGGCCCAAATTAAAGGAACCTTACATTCAGGACAATATATTTCCTTACCGTGTATTTGATGGTCATATTCTTTTGCATTAACTATCCGGCCATTAGGTAAAAGTGCATTTTGCATTTTACACACCCCCAACCCATCTTATTTAGGGAGGTTAGATATGCCTTGAAAATTAACCCAATAGTTTACAACAATAGTTCATTATATGGTTGTTGGTATTTAGGTAAAGGATCCGAACAAACATGGCTAATGATAGAGTTTTTGCAAAAACATATTCCTTCATATAGTCATGAAGATGTATACCGTTTTCTTACAGATTCAGACTTTAGAAAATCCATTGTGGAACTGGGTAAAATTAATGTTTCGGCTTCTCTGGATCCTTACAAGCTGTGGATGCGAAAATATGAGCGTCAAATCGGCAAGAAAAATTGGTATAAAGAAGCTGTAAGAATTGTTTCTAATTTAAAAAATTTGCCAGATCCTAAGCCATTGTTTCCATCCGAAAAAGAAATACAAATATATAATACCATAGTTAATAGTTACCAGTATATTATTCCTGTAGTTTTTCCACGAATTCCTGATGGTCAAGACGAAAAGCATGGCATTTTTTATAAACAAGAACTTCTCTTTTACTTTGAGACATATGGCTTTGAATTCATAGAATTTTATGTAATTGGGGGAGGGTTGGGGAATACCGTTCTATTTATCCAAATCAAGCTTAAACAATACCATACTTACGAAAAGGAAATAATAGAAGTTTATCTTCCTTTTATGGAATTGGTAGCTCTTTACCAAAAATTATTTCAGAAAGAATGCCCTTACCAGCATGGGAGTTTTGATTATTATGGCTTAGGTAGGGTAGCAGGTGAAAAAAATTCTTGATTTTTTCCGTCATAAGCGACCAGAGATCTGTCCTGGTAGGCTTGCCGATAATAACGCCGGTCAAAGGCTGGTTGTTCATGAATGGGGGTATATTGAAAATGATTTCGTGTGACCGGCAAGAAGCAGGTATTATAAGGGTTGACGTATAGTTTCAAACAAAAACGTCACACCGGTATTATAAGCATTTATTTTACGGTGTGACGTTTTTTAATCTTAAACCGGTTAAGCTCTACAACCTGTTAGTATTGCCCGGTCACACCAAACCGGTGAAAATGGTGTGATACGAAAGGTGGTTGAGAGTACTTGAAGTCAAGTGGGAGTAAGGCTAAAGGTGGTCGCATCAGGTCATTACACATAAAACTCCCTGCAGATCACCCCGTATTCTCTTTTCCGGAAGGAGAGCGCAGCCGGGTGGCCCGGGAGTGGCTGGAACAGGGTAGACAGGTGTTATCAGCCATGGAAGCGATTCAACGGGATATAGCGGATCTGAAAAGAGTTATAAATAACAGCGGGCCACTTGCGCACGTACGCCCGGAGAATAATGCTGTCGGCAAAAAGATGCAGAGTGAACGGAAGAACGACATCAATCCCGCGGTATTTCTGGACCTTTGAGGAGGTGAGCAAGTACGCCACAGCAAGATAACCAGCAGAAAACCCTGGTAATTCTTGACCCGACGCTCAAAAAAGGTTTTACTGCTATACCCAACATGGTGCTTTTTGCACCTGATTTGTCAATGCCGGCAAAGTGCCTATATTCCATACTGCTTGCCTTCGCCTGGCAGGAAGAAGAATGTTTTCCGGGCCAGGAAAGATTGGCCGAAGCGGCCGGATGCACGGACCGCACCATAAGAAAATACCTGGAAGAGTTAAAAAAATACGGTTTGATTTCTTGGGTTCAGCGAGGTTTAAACCAGACAAATATATACTACATACATGACCTTGCGCAGAATGAACGGCTGAAAGCCTTGAACCACAAGGACCGGAAAGAACGTTCCGATCCGGACCGGAAAGGATTTTCCGAACCGGACCGGAAAGAGCGTTCCGGTCAAGACCGGAAAAAGCTTTCCGACAAAGAATACTCAGTAGAAGAATACTCAGTTAATAATAATAGTTGTATTACCCTGACGGGTAATACAACGGGGCAAAGCCCCGCTGCAGCCCAACATCGTGAATTAACAATGCCTTCCAGCAAGGATCTGATTGCTGAATTGACACACGAATACCGTAATACCGGTGCGACCCCCAGAAATGGGGATTTTGCTTTTATCGGCGGGCTGTACCGGCGTTACGGTTATGCCAGCGTACTGGATGGTATAAGTGAACTTGACATGGCTATGGCCGTGGAAAAAATTGAAAAGCCGCTTTTGTACCTGAAGGCTATTTTGGAGGGCAATAGCCCCCGCAAGGCAAAGAACAGCAGCGAAAAGCATAAAGAGAGCAATCCCGACCGGGAGAGCAAAAAAGAGTTGATTAAGACCCTTTACATGTCCTGAAGTGAAAAGAAACGGAGTGAAAAAATTTATGTCTGAAACACTGGTAGGCGTGGATTTATGCAATACGGTGGCGGACATTAACGGCGAAATTGAGAGGTATTTCAACGTAAGAGCCGAAACTTACCCGGTATGCGGCATACCTAATGACTTTTTCAGTACGCCCGCCGGATTGGCCATGTTCCGCAATGCCGCCCCCTTTTCCTGTGCCGCCCGGGTATTGTGGAATATTGCAAAGGCCGGCTGTAAAATTATCTATGTTACGACTCGCCCCGGTGTGGCCGGTTCTGTAACCGGGCAATGGCTAAAGGCCAACAACTTTCCTTCCGGTCAAGTGGCTTTCGTGCCCCGGGAAAGCAAAGCTGATTTCATAACAGGTACAGGTATAAGCTGCTTTTTTGAAGATGACCCGTTGGTGGTGAACGCACTTATGCGAACCGAAATGAAATTTGTTTTTGTCAAGGAATGGCCATATAACACTGGCCTGGCAGGTCAAAAAGTGATAAGGTTTTGGGATTGGCGGGAGCTGATGGATTGGCCGTTCACTAAACGTGAGATTAAACAGCTATTCGGAGTGAGTGCGTACCCATGAGATACATTGATAAGGTACAGAAATGGCTGGTGGCCAAGTTTGGTGAGATTCAAAATTTTTACTTGCCGGGAGATGACATCAAATGAAAAGCCTGATTTTAGCCGAAAAACCTTCCGTTGCCCGTGATCTGGCCGAAGCGCTGGGCGAATTTCAAAAAAAAGACGGCTACCTGGAAAATAACCAATACGTGGTCACATGGGCCATCGGCCACCTGGTGGAACTGGCCGCCCCGGAAGATTATGATCCTCAACTGAAAAAATGGGCTTTTGAAACACTCCCGATAATGCCCGAAAAATTCAAGCTCAAAGCAAATTCCAGGACAAAAAAGCAATTCAAAATCGTCAGCGAACTGGTTAACCGGTCTGATATAGAACAACTGATCTGCGCTACGGATGCTGGTCGCGAAGGGGAGCTCATATTCCGCTACATCTATCGCCTGGCCGGCTGCAAGAAGCCGTTTAAGCGCCTGTGGCTGTCCGAAACGACCCCGGCTGCGGTAAAAAAAGGTTTTGCCTCCTTGCGTCCGGGTTGCGATTTCGACCGGCTGGCCTCCGCAGCCGAATCCCGCAGCCGGGCCGACTGGCTGATCGGCATCAATGCCACCCGCGCATTTTCAGTGCGGCACAAAGTATTGCTCTCAGTCGGCCGGGTACAGACACCCACACTGGCCCTGATTGTCAACCGCGAACATGAGATCAAAAACTTTGTGTCTACGCCCTATTGGGTACTATACGCCCAATTTACAAAAAACGACGGGCGGAATTATACGGGTAAATGGTTTCATGGCGAGCAAAACAGGTTTAACACACCCGAAGAGGCCCGGGTTGTGCAGGTCAAGGTGAACGGTCAGCCGGCTGCAGTCGTGGAAGTTGAGGAAAAAGACATATCTGAACAACCGCCGATGCTGTTCAACCTCAATGATTTGCAAAAAGAAGCCAACAAAAAATTCGGCCTTTCGGCGGCCAAAACCCTGGAGACGGCGCAGTCCCTGTATGAAACCAGAAAACTGATCACCTACCCCCGCACGGACAGCCGGCATATAACGCGGGAACTGGCCGAAACCATACCGGGCCGGCTGGCGATTCTGGCGACTCTTGATGAATACGGGCCGTTTGCAGCCGCGGCACAGGCTGCGGGTATTCCTGGTAAACGGTATGTAGACGATAGCAAGGTAAGCGATCATACAGCATTAATCCCGACGACCGTTAAACCGGATTTCGCCAAACTTACACCCAACGAGCGTAATATTTACGACCTGGTAGTACGCCGTTTTCTGGCCATCTTTTACCCGGCGGCCCGGTATAAACAAACCCGAGTGATTACGGAGGCAGCCCGAGAGACTTTTGTTACTGCCGGTAAGGTAGAGCTGGAAAAAGGCTGGAAGACAGTATATGCGCCGGCGGAAAACGGTGATAAGCATGCAGGCGAACCCGGGGCCCTCCCGGCGCTGGTCCCGGGTGAAGCATTATTGACCGAAAAAACGGAGATTCAGGAAAAGAAAACCCAACCGCCGAAACGGTATACCGAGGCAAGCTTACTGGCGGTGATGGAGGGAGCAAGCCGGTTATTGGATGACCGGGAGCTGAAAGAAGCTATGAAGGGGCATGGCCTGGGCACCCCGGCAACCAGGGCGGCTATCATAGAACGGCTGATTAAAGTGGGTTACATAGAACGCAACAAGAAGACGCTGGTACCCACGGAAAAAGGAACGGCGTTGATTGATCTGGTGCCGGACATAATAAAAAACCCCGAACTGACCGGCCGGTGGGAAAAAACACTGGCCGATATAGAGGCCGGCACAGCCGACCCGCAAGAATTCATGGCCGGAATCAAAAAGCTGGCCGGCGAAATTGTTGAGCTGGTTCGCAACCAGGCAGCCAACCAATTGCAAGCAAATCAAGATCCCCTGGGCAAATGCCCAATTTGCGGGAAAGAAGTCATCGAGGGCAATAAAGGTTACGGCTGCAGCGGTTACAAAGAAGGCTGCAAGTTCGTGATCTGGAAGGAGATCGCCGGGAAAAAGATCACCCCGGCACAAGCCAAAGCATTGCTGGCAAAAGGTAAAACCGGTATCATCAAAGGCTTTAAATCAAAGAAAGGCAACAAATTTGACGCAGTATTACAGCTGAAAGACGGCAAAGTGGAATTCTGGTTTGACAATGATAATACAAAACAAGCTATAGGAAAATGCCCTTTATGCGGTAAAGACATCACCGAGTCGGCCAAAGGGTACGGTTGTATCGGCTATAAAGAAGGCTGCAAATTCGTGATCTGGAAAGAGATTGCCGGGAAAAAGATCACCGCCAAACGAGCACAGGATTTATTGCAGAAAGGCAAAACCGGTACGATTAAAGGCTTTAAGTCCAAAACCGGTAAAAAGTTTGACGCTGTTTTGGTGCTGCAGGATGGGAAAGTTGGATTTGAATTCAATGGGGGGTAGTGATTTTGATAATGGAATTTATTATGCGGCTGAAGAAGACAACCAAGTGCAAAGCTTGCTTTAAAGAAAACATGGACCGTATTGGCAGGATATACCTGCCCATATCGCTTCTAAGCGAAGTAAATATCTCAGACAAGCTTATTGTCCAGTTGGCACCGGATAAAAAAGATTTCCCGCCTGGCGGATATACCGCCAGGTTTGTTTATGACAAAGAAACAGTTAAAAAAATCAGATTTGCCGAGGACATCGAGGAAAAAGGGGAGTTGGGGTTAATATACATCAACAAAAACATACTGGAGAATATGGGTTTACAGGACGAAGTAGCTGTCCGGATTGTGCCGCCCGGCAAGGACGGGAGCGCCGCAGCTACCAGGTGAGCAATGTGCATACGCAATAGTAAAGCCGGTTGCATGTAAACACTGTTAACTTGCGGCCGGCTTCACTATTCCCCTGATTTATTATTTACGGAAGGAGTGGTGCGCGTGGCAAAGGTACTAAAAAAGGACACGGCTCGACAGTGTGGGCGTAATGTCCGGTTGTATATGTACGCGGAACAGGAGCAGTGGTTGGAACGCGCAGCGTGCCTCAGCGGGTACTCCAAGAGCGAGATTGTACGGATGGCCCTGGATGAGTTCCGTAAAAAGGTCAGGTTGCCGGAGGCTGATGGAGGGGGTGATTGCCATGGCAGTTAGCGAGTGCTGTATAGCGGTAACGCATAAAATGCCGCTTTTGGGGGCACTAAATGGGGCATTCCTTGTCGGCTTGCCATGCGCGGAATTTCGGCCGCGATTTTTTAAGGCAGGATAAGGGAACTCCGTTCCTAACTCCACACATGCGCGGCAGTGCCGCGCAGACCCTGGGATAAGAAATTCCAATACCATATCCGTGGTTTTAATTTTGCATCCGTCAAATACTCCGTTTAAATTTGCCGATTACCTGATTTTATCTGGTTTTTAGGACTCCATAAAACTATACTTGCCCGAAAATGGAGGTGCCTTATGGTAAAAACTAACAGCAAGGAACTGCGTGTGATGATAGATGAGGAACTTGACAGTTTATTAAAAGCTCTGGCTGCTCGTCGCGGTGAAACGGTATCGGAGGTAGTTCGCCGTTTATTAAAGACATCCCTTGGCAATGAAGCTGCCGTAGACGGCGTAGATGTAGTGGCTGCAGCACTGACAAAAGTGATTCGTCGCGAGTTAAAACCGGTTGAAGACCGCATGGCAAAACTAACCGCCAAATCGGCTATAGCAGGGGCCACGGGATTGTACCTGAATTACTTTGTTATTCAGCAAGCATTGGGACCTAAATTAACAAAGAGCGCAAAGGAAGTATACGAAGCGGCCCGGGTGAAAGCGGTTGCCTACCTGAAAGAATCACCGCCGGTAGAGGCTGAATAATGCCTCCGTTTTTCATGAAAGCCAGGTTTTATTTGCCTGGTGGCGATAACAGCTATAAAAATATCGCACACATAGTATATATAGGCACCAGGCCGGGGGTTGACCGGGGTGATGCTGATATAGGCGACCGCTATTTTGAGAAGTTTAAAATTGACAGCCCGGCCGGCCACGTTAAATACGCGGCGGAGAGGCCACGGAGTCATGGATTGTTTGGGGCGGACGAAAAGCCGCTGGATATTAAACAAGTTATGGAAGAATTGAAACAGCACGATGGTATAGTTTGGCGGTTTGTGCTTTCGCTCAGGGAAGATACGGCCAAGCGGATGGGATATATCGACCGCAAGAGTTGGGAGGATGCTCTTCGCGCCAGTGTTTCCGAAGCGGCTGGGGCTATGGGCATACCGGAGAGCAATCTCCGGTGGGTGGCCGCCTATCATGCGGAGGCCGGGCACCCGCATGTCCATTTGGTTATTTGGGAAAAAGAAGCACAAAGACGAAGGGGGGTTCTGAGCGACGGGGAAAGGAAAGATGTTCGCAAGGCTTTTATCAAGTCATTCTATGCTGCCGAGCGGAGCCGGCTCGGGGTGGAAAAAACAGCCCTCAGGGATATGATTAGGGATGTTGCCAGGGGTGAAATGGACCGGGCGCATGACTTGGTGGTCCGGATTAAGTCAGCCCGGCAAGAGGTTCGGGCCATGGAAGGAGGCACGACGGGAGTTGCGCCGCGACTGTCCGACAGTGACCGGGAGGATCTGGCCAGGCGGGTGGAAAACCTGGCCAAAATTATGCCAGGAAAGGGCAGGGTGGCGCTGAAGTACATGCCGGAGGAAGTCAAGGCTGAGGCCAGGGAGATTGCTGACTGGTTGCTTGCAAAGCCGGGCTTTGCGGCATCCTCGGGAAGGTATAAAGAGATTGCCCGGGAAATGGCCGGGCATTATACTTCGCAGGATCAAAGGCTCAACCAGGCGGAGGAAAACGCCTACAATGATTTGCGGGACCGGGTGGCGCAGCTCGTATTAAAAACTGCGGCGCAGGTGCAGAAAAGAGGTCCGGATAAGGCGGGCAGAGATTATTCTTTTAGCCTGGCTGGGAATCTTTGGCGTAATGTCTGGCATGCTATTGAGAAAGCGCGTTCCCGGGAAGAAGCACGCGGTGAGATGGAAAAACGGGCGCAAGACGAGAAGCGCATGCGCCGGCGGGAAAAGGAAAAGGAGCAAGAAAGGTGAAGATAGTTTTATGTTTAGAGGATATTCTTTGGCTAGAAGATGCCCCCTCATCCGACATATTACTCTATTTTTCATCAAAGGGTTAATTATTAGGATTGTTGAATTTTATAGAAAATTACTTCTGAAAATCTACAGAACACTCAGGAGCAGGATGTTTCACTGCTTGGATTGCTGCTTTTCCTACCACTATGACAGTATGAATAGCCTCAATATTCGTTCCGTTGAGATGTATGAAGAAATGATAGCTGGGCAAGAAACCCTGCTCAAAGCCACATATCTGCGACCAGCAGTGCATAACGTCCGAGCAGTAGATTACTCTGGACAAGGCCGCTGGGCGGTATAAGCCACCGGTGTAGCCCGACGAGGCTGTGTGGGACTCTGTTATTTTGCAGAGCATCAACCTGTGATCCGGGAAGCTTCCGGCCTTGCGCCGAAAAAGATTTACTAATTAGGAGGTGCAAAGTGGCTGGTAAATTTCAATGGTCTAAATTTTCAAAGGTAGATTTGGATGATCCATTTTTTGACTCATTAAAAGAAGATTACGAAGAATTTCCGATTTGGTTTGCCAAAAAAAGTGCTAATAATGAAAGTGCATTAGTTTTTCATGATGAACAGGGCATCGGTTCTTTTTTGTATCTTAAGGAAGAAAACGAACCAATTGAGTTAACTCATGGCGTTCTGCCCGCGGTACCGCGATTAAAGATTGGAACTCTTCGCCTTGCCGAACGTTTTAGAGGGCAACGCCTTGGAGAAGGCGCTATAGGAGTTTCTTTATGGCGTTGGCAAGAAAAATATCTTGAAGAAATTTATGTAACGATTTTTGAAAAACATACTACTTTGATTAGCATGTTTGAACATTTCGGCTTTAATCACGTTGGAAAGAATCTACGAGGAGAATGTGTATACCTAAAGAGTCGGTCAAGCATAGATTACTCAAATGCGTACAAAGCATTTCCTTTTATTAGGCCTAATTTTAATAAAGCTGGTTTAATACCAATTTATGAAAATTTTCATGATCGATTATTCCCATATTCGGAACTCAAAGGACATAAATTTGAAATAGAAGAAGAAACTGCCGGCAATGGAATTACGAAAGTATATATCGCAACGCCATATGCGCCAATGCACTATACTGTAGGTGAACCCGTAGGGATTTATCGAATCTTTCAGGGGAGAGGACAAAAAACGTATAAATCTGTTATTACTTCATATTGCACGATAACTAGGATAGAGGATATAAAAGTTAGAGGAAAATGTCGTGTTAGTTTAGATGATTATATAAAAAATGCTGGAAATAAAACAGTATTTACTCCGGAGGAATTAACAAAAATATATCAAGATAATAAGAATGTCGTATTGCTAGAGATGGTCTATAATGGATATTTTGGAAAGGGTCACAATGTCACACACAAAGAATTAAACGATAATGGTTTCTTCCCCGTGCATCCATATAATATAGAATACAGTAAAGAGGAATTCATAAAAATTTTAGAAATGGGCGATGTCAATGTGCAAAATGTTATTATCGATTAAACCTCAGCATGTGGAAAATATACTGAATGGTAAAAAGAAATTTGAATTTAGGAAAGTACGTTGCAGGTCAGATGTAGATAAAATAATCATATATGCTACACACCCTATTATGAAAGTCGTAGGTGAAGTCGATATTCTTGAAATCATAGAAGATGATATTAATAAAGTTTGGGAAATAACTTCTGTTTATGCCGGTATTAGTAGGCAATTGTATGATGAATATTATCATGGGAAGTATCAAGCTGTAGCATATAGACTAGGTAAAGTAAAAAAATACAAAAGACCACTGCAATTATCAGATTTTGGAATTAAATTTGCTCCACAGTCTTTTGTTTATATATGAACCTTATCCAATTGAAACAGGCCACAGATTTACTGGACTACCTAAAAAGAGTAAGACAGGCCATATTCTTCAATTGACCTTTTGCGTTTCGCCAGTTCCAAAAGGTGCACAATTTAGGCTCTTTTAATTATGGAACCAATAAAGATGCTTTGTAAAATGGAAATATTGTAGCTCTCTCTCCAGGGATTATTGACCCTGGATTTTTTATTTTTATATCACATTTTGTTGGAGGTGGTTATTAGTTTGTTTGCAGGAAAAAGAATACCGGAGTTGTCCAGGGGTATGAAATTTCGACTGATGCTTTTTATTGCGTTGCTATTGATTAATGTATTCGCCTTACCCTTGCTGCTGCATTTTCCCTGGTACGTGAAGGAACAAGGTTTTCAAGCCGGGCTGGCCGGGTGGAAACAATTTGTGTACCAAAAACCCTTGGCCGGTCCGGCTGTGTTGTTAAAGGAAGAACAGACCCGCACGGTCTGGTATTACTTTCAGCCCATGGTTGCGGCCGCAGTTATCGGCATATTTACCCAATATGGTTTGATGCGGCGCAAAAGGACCAACAGAGACATCGGCGGGCCGGATGCGGCGGGCCAGGGGCAGTTCGGAACCGCCCGCTGGCAGACGGAAAAGGAGGTGAATAGCAACTTTTACCTATGGGATACCGGCCAAGAACTGCCCAGGGGCGGGGTGGTTCTGGGAGCAAAGCGGCAGGGAAAGAACTTTTACTCCTGGCTTGACACAGACGATACCCATACCCTTTTGATCGGCGCTACCCGTTCGGGTAAATCCCGCCGGCTGATCATGCCCAGTATCTGGACTATTGCCCGGGCGGGGGAGAGTATGATCATACCCGACCCCAAGAAAGAGCTTTTCAATACAACCGCCGGTTACCTGTGGGAACAGGGGTACAACGTAATACTTTTGGATTTCCAGGCCCCGGGCAGCGGCAACCGCTGGAACCTCCTGCACCCGGTCATTATGCGCCTGCAAAACGGCGACGAGACGGGGGCGGCGAAGGCGGCCAAGCAACTGGCGCACATGCTGACCTACCAGTTCCAGCGGCCGGAAGAGTATAAGGGAGACAAAATATGGCCGCAGTCACAAAAGAGTCTGACAGCGGCCCTGGCGTTGGCGGTGAGCATGGAGGCCCCGGCTCCGGCCCGGCACATGGGCAGTGTTTACCGTACCCTGACCAGCCTGGGCAAAAACGGCGGAAAGGGTTTGGATGAATACTTTGATAGTCTTGATGACGATCACCCGGCCAAGGTTGCCTACGGCGTGGCGGCCATGGCCGAGAGCAAGCTCCGCAACGGTATTTTTACCGGGGCGGCCGCCCAGCTGGAAATGTGGTCCGATCCGGGGGTATGTTGGTTGACGGCGGAGCAGGACCATGACCTGGCCGCCCCCGGCAGGGAAAAAACGGCCGTATTTATAGTGGTGCCGGACGAAGACAGCAGCCTGCATATCCTGGCGGCGCTTTATATAGCGCAGACGTACACGGCGCTGACGGAACTTGCCCGGGCAAACGGCGGGCGGCTGGACAAAAGAGTCCACTTTTTGCTCGAAGAATTCGGCAACCTGCCCCCGATACCGGACTTTGCTGAAAAAATCACCCTGGCCGGCGGCCGCGGAATGAAATTTTTGATAGCGATTCAGGGACTGGACCAAATCAAGAAGCGTTATAAAAATGACGCGACTACCATTTCCGGAAACTGCAACACGTGGGTGTATCTGTCCACGGCCGATTATGAAACGGCCAGGCTGTTAAGCGAGAAAACCGGCAAGTACACACAGCAGACGGAAAACCTGAGCGCCCAAGTGAGAAAGGAAGATCATACCCGGGGCGTTTCGTACGGGCTGGCAGGCCGGTCGCTTTTACTGCCGGACGAGGTGCTCAGGTGGCCGGTGGGCCGGTCCCTTATCTTTCGGGGCCGGACAAATCCGGCCCGGCTGCCGCTGCCGGATTTGTCCGTTTGGCCGGCGGCGGATGATTTTGTACAGTTGGCAAATACTTTGGGGAAGGAGGCGATAGTTCAGCCCAAGATCTGGGTGCCCGGACCCGGGCCGGCGGAGGAGATCAGTGATGATTTTAGCATTGAAAAACCGGAACCCGTGGATATTTTAAGTGAGTTGTAATTAGTTGATTAAGGAGGACAAGAAAGCATGAGAAGAGTTGGTAAAAAGTTTTTAACTCTGAGTCCGGTAACAATTATAGCCTTCCTCTTATTTGTTTCCCCGGCTGCCGCAGCCGGGGAGCCTGAGTTTGTAACCGGCTTTAAAAATTTACTTAATGATGTTTCCAGCTGGATTTTGGGGCTGATTCCGGTCGCCGCCGGGGCCAAAATAGGTTACCACGCGTTAATGAAAAACCTCAGCCAGGAAGATGAGCCGCATAGCGTATCCGTACACAACAAGGGGATTAAAAACGCTCTGGTCGGCGGTGCGATAGGTGTCAGCGCAACTTTGATCGTTAAGGCGTTTTTATCGTATTTTTAAAGCCCAAAAGGGCCGGGGCGATTACCCGGCCCATTGAAGGGAGGTTAAAGAGTGGAGGTAATATACAACCTCATTACGGGAGCCATTGTCAATTTTTTTGCCGGCATAGCCGACTCAATGATCAATATGGCCATGCTGGAGGTTACGAATTTAATGAAAGTAGCTATGGACGTGCTGGATAACCCCCTGGTCCGAAACGCCATCGGTATATCCCAGGCGGCTGCCGGCAGCCTGTTGGCTGTGGCGGTGACGGTGGAATGCCTGCGCTCGTATATCTTGTACCAGCACGGGGAACCGGGCGCGGACATCGGCAGGCTATTGACCAGGGCGGCTTTGGGGGCTGCGGCCATTGCCGGGATGCCGTGGCTGGCGGAGTTTGTATATAAATTGGGTAACAGCCTGGCCGGGGCGATTGGAACTATTTCCTCGTATGAGATTGAACGAGGTTTTGAGGGCGTAAGTCTGGGTTCGGCCTTGGATATGCCGGTAACCCTGGTTATCATGGTTTTGATAGTTTTGGTTTTGTGGTTTCTTATTCTGGTCCAGGCCGCCATTCGCGGGGTGGAACTGGGCGCGCTGGCGGTCGTGGGGCCGGTGATGGCCATCGGGTTGCTCAAGAACGACGAGGGCGTGTTTGCCACCTGGTGGCGGGAACTGGTCGTTCTAAGCATGACTCAGGCCCTTCAGGTGTTGCTTATCAAGGGCTTTCTGGCCCAGGGAGTAAACATGGCCAGCGATTTCGGACCATACTTTGCCATCGCCTGGCTTTGGGTGACTTTCAAAGCGCCGAGTTTTTTGCGGCAGTTCGCCCACCATACCGGCATCGGCAGCGCGGCCGGGGGTGCGGCCAAGATGATTCTGGTGCGGAAAATGCTGACGAGGGGGGCTTGATATGGGTTCGGCTAACGATACAAATACTGATATGTATTTGATACCGCGCAACGTGGTGACAAGATATGAAATTTTCCCGGGCTTCGGCTGGTTTGAGCTGGGCGCGGTGCTGGCCGGCGCAGTTGTGGGGGCGGTGCTGTTCGGTATTGTCAGTTTATTTACCGCTGCGGGCGTGCGTTTTGTGACGCTGGTCATCCCGCCGGCTTTCGTTTTTGCCGTAACCAGGCCCGGTCCGGACGGGCTGAGCTTTTATGATTTGATTCGCAGGAAACGCCGCTGGGCCGGTTCCCGGCGGCGGTACTTATACAGGAGGGGTAGTTGATGATTATTAAAAAAATCAGGGGCAATAAAAAGACGGCCCGCGGGATAGATGCGGCTGAAGCCAAACAGGATTCCAAGGCTTCAGTGCAGCAATGGCTGCCTTTTAAAGATGTCGCTGATGGGGTGGTTTACCGGCGGGACGGCAGTTTGGTTTCCGTGTTACGGGTGCGGCCCTATAATTTTGCCCTCAAATCTAAAAACGAAAAAAGGCGTGTAATAAGCGCCGTGCACGAGGCGTTCAACGGGCAGAGGGAATCATTGCAAATACTTTGCTTGGGCCGCCCGGTGGATCTGGACGCGTACTTGCGTCATCTTGAGAACCTTTCCCGGGATTTGACCGGCAAACCGGGCAGGAGGCGGTTGCTGCAGAACTACTTGCGGTACGTCTCCGGCATGGTCGCCGGCGGCGAGGCCCTGGAGCGCCGGTACTATATTCTTTTGCCCCACAAGAAGGGAAGTCAGGCCCGCGAGGAAGCGATCCAGTGGGCTTTTGAATTAAAAGAGATGTTGGAGGGCGCGGGCCTTGATGTGGATGTCTGCAATGACCAGGAAATCATCGACCTGTTGTTCTGTTTCACTCAGCCGGTGCAGGCGGCCTTTGAGCGTCCGCCGGCCCCTATTTCGCATATTTCAACTCAAGTAGATTCGTAGGAGGTGTCATAATGGCCAAAAAAGATAATACATCAGTGAAGGCGTCGGGACTATTGGACAGCCTGGCCCCGCAGGCGCTGGAGTTTAACGCGCGCGATATTGTTTTCGGTGACAAGCTGGGGCGGGTTATGGTAATCACCGGTTATCCGCCCCGGGTTAATTCCGCCTGGCTGTCCCGTGTATCCGGCATGCCCGGGGTGGTCTGTTCCATACACGTTACACCAACCGATCCTACTGAATTAACCAAAAGCATCAACAAGTCCATTGGCGAATTGACCGCAAGGCTGGAACAGGGCGGCAACGCTCTTGTCATGCAGCGCGCCGAGCAGGGGTTGAAAGATGCCCGGGAGCTCTTAAGGAAAATCGACCAGGAGCAGCAGCAGGTATTTAATTTGACCACGGTTTTGCTTGTGCTGGCTCCCGACCGGGAGACGCTGGACAGGAGATCGCGGGCTGTGGAGGCGGCGCTGGCGGCGGCGGGCATGCGGGGCCGGGCGGCTGTCTTCAGGCAGGAAGACGGTCTTAAAGCGGCTGGCCCTTGGGCTATGTTGCCCACTGAAATATCGGATGCCGGAAAGAGGAATATGCCTTCAGAGACGGTGGCGGCTTCGTTTCCTTTTACGGCCGGCGGCATTAATGACGGCAGCGGCACTGTCCTTGGCCGGGACCGGGACGGCGGGCTGATCCTGGTGGATATATGGAAAAGAGTGGGCGATAGGACTAATTCCAACTGGACGGTATTGGCGAAGCCCGGGGCGGGGAAAACCTTCGCGGTAAAAATAATACTGCTCAGGGAACTGGCCCAGGGGGCGCGGGTGATTATTATCGATCCCGAGCGAGAGTACAGACAGATGTGTAAGCAGCTGGGCGGGGCCTGGATCAATTGCGCCGGCGGCCAGGGACGTATTAACCCTCTGCAGGTGCGGGCCGTGCCGGTGGGCGATGAAGAAGATGAAGAAGAGGTTGAAAAATCGGAAGCTGTGCAAGGTCCTCTGGCGCTGCATTTGAAAACGCTTCGCACATTTTTTTCGCTATACCTGCGGGACCTTTCGGATGTGGAAAAAGCGTCGCTGGAAGACGCCCTGGTGGATATTTACCAAGAGGCCGGTATCAGTTGGGATACTGATCCGGCTTCCGTTTCCGAAGACAGGTGGCCCACGACCAGGGAATTGTATGATTATATCGCGGCCAAAGCCGAAACCAGTCCCGGCAACTGGGAGCGGCTCGCCGTGTTGTTGCGCCGGGCGGCAAAAGGCGCTGACTCTTCCCTGTGGGCCGGACCCACTACGGCCAAAGCGGATTCGGATCTGATTGTCCTGGATGTGCACGAGTTGCAGAACGCCGATGAAGCAGTGCGGCGGGCGCAGTATTTTAATGTGCTTTCCTACGCCTGGCACCAGATAGAGCGGGACCGGCAGGAAAAAACAATCCTGGTGGTGGACGAGGCGTGGCTGCTGGTGGACCCCCAGACGCCCCAGGCCCTTGCTTTTCTAAGAGATACTTCAAAGCGCATCCGCAAGTACATGGGCGGTCTGTTTGTAATCAGCCAGAATGTCGTGGATTTTTTGGACCCGGCCGTGGCCATGCACGGGCAGGCGCTTTTGGACAACCCTTGCTACAAGCTATTGCTTGCCCAGGGTGAGAAGGACCTTGAAGTATTGTCCCGGTTGATGAACTTGTCCGAAGCGGAGCAAGAGTTGCTCTTCAGCGCCAGGCGCGGCGAGGGGCTTTTGGTTGCCGGCGCGCAGCGCATCCGGGCCAGAATTGAAGCCGCCCCCTATGAACTGCCCCTGCTGACGGGTGGTGGCGAATAATGGCCCCGCCGGCGGCAGGTTATATTGCAAAGGCTCTGGCCAGGGCTTTTATTTCGGGAGTTGTGCCGGAGCCGGAACAGGTCGTTAAATTTATCTTGCTGGCAATGCTGCTGCCCCTGACGCTTCTTGCCCTGATTTTTGCCGGCCCGATTGTGGTTTATGAGCATGTGCCCGTAGCTCCGCCCGCACGGGTTAAGCTGTATGTTGACGCGGCAAAAGAGGTGACGGCAAGCACGAAATCGCCTTGCGACGACGGGGTGGACTTGATTGACTGGCAGCAGATGATTGCCATAGACGCTGTGCGTCTCAAGCAAAATTTTAAGAAAGTTACCAAAAGCAGGGCTGAATCTTTGGCTGAAAGCTTTATTGAGCAGGATGGCACGTGAACCCACTGTGTGGGTAGTGGGGAGAATAGAACCTGAACCACTTACCCGGTTTTCAGGCTGAAAACCTTGACGGAAGTTTGTGATGACTTGGATGTGGACCTGGAGGAGGTCCGGAAATATTTAATTACCGACCTGAGCTTTATTATAAACGCAGGCGCGGACGTGCCTCCCGGTTGGAGGCCGGATGAGTCCGGACCCTGGCTGTGGCCCGTGCCGGGCGTATTCAACGTTACTTCGGAGTTTGGCGAAAGGATCGACCCTGTAAATGGCGGCTATGGTTTTCACGAAGGGATTGATGTGGCCGCCCCGACCGGCACACCGGTGCTGGCCGCCGGAACAGGGGTGGTAAAGGCAACCGGGTGGATGGGCAATGCGGGCAAAGCGGTGGTTATAAGCCATGGAGTTGCGGAAACCAGGTATTTCCACCTGTCCCGTATTGCCGTTACTCCTGGTCAGCGGGTGAGCGCGGGCGATGTTGTCGGTTATGTCGGCAGCACGGGCAAGAGCACCGGCCCGCACCTGCACTTTGAAATCCGTGTGGCCGGTCGTCCGCGAAATCCCATTAAATATTACGGGGGTGTTGATTAATGAGTCGCAAATTTTTGGCTTTAACCGCGGCGGCAATTTTAATTGCCGCTGTGGCTTTTTTCGCGGGGAAAGGGTTCCGGGAACCGGAACCCGGGATTTTACCAACTGAAAGTGGTGTTGACTTGAACGACGTTCAAGAACCGGAGTTGAGCGATAACTATTTTAACTGGAAGACCACCACGCGCGTATATGTTTTTCGTTTTCTAAATTCTCGGCCGAACGAGCAGGTCATGGAAAAGATCAAACGCGACATACAAGATAAAACTACCAGAGATCTGGGCACCGTTTATATCGGTGCGCCTGTCAAAGAGGAAGATTTTCAAGTAATCAAGACCGGACATTACGGACTTTCGAGAACCATGTCCACGGAAGAGGAAAAGATTTACCATTTGAAACCCGGGGGAATTACTTTTGCGGTATCAAACCGGGGCAGGCCGATAGACGGGATTGAAGTGGCTGTGCGGGGCAGCCGGTTGAATTACCACGAGGCTTTTGAAAGTTACTCGCATGTTGATTTCGATTTGACCGGCTATATAAAGACACAGATATCGCCTTCACCGAAAGGTCCTTGGACAGAGGTTGATTATTATCGCTACGGGCGGCTGGCCATCAGACCTTTGCCCGAAGGATTACGGGGGCACGAGACGCTGTATGTGCGCTTTACGGAGATAAAACCTTTGCCTGAAGATGTTACCATTGATGAGCTTGCTTTTTCCGTTGCGGATGCTTGATTAAAAACAGGTTGAATACATGTCAAAGGTTGGTGATTATAATGTACGCCGTAGTTGTTGCCCCACAGCGGGCGGAGCAGGTGCTGGCCGTCGTGCGGGAGCTGGGCGATTTGGTGTTTTGCCAGGCTGAAAAAATGGACAGCGGCGGTATTAAGAGCATGTTTCAGTCGCTGGCCCGGGTTGCGGCTGATACTTTGGTGCTGGACGTGGATGTCGGGCCGGGTGATGACCTGGTTAGGGCTGTAAAGGGGTATCGTATAGCCAGGCCCGGCGTGCGGATCGTGCTTCTTGTTTCGGACAGGGAACCGGGTGACGATACGGTAGCTCAGCTAGTCGGCCTGGGTATCTATGACATTGCGGCGGGCAAAGATGATTCGGACTGGGCGCAACTAACCGGCCGGATCCTGCAGGCGCCGCCGGCTACCTTTGCGCAGGCGGCCAGGTGGCATGTATCCCATGACCGGGAACAAAACGGAACGAGTGACCGGGTGGTCATCGAACGCCATCCGATCGGCGCGGTGACCATATCCGTCGCGGGCGCGGCTTCGGGGATTGGCTGCACGCATACGGCTCTGGCCATAGCCTCGCACATAGCCAGGAGTAAATATGCCGCGGCATTGCTGGAATTCAGCAGTAGAAGAAGTCTTGTGTATTTGGTCAGGGCTTTAAATATGCGTGAGGGGGAAATACCAGGATCATACAGGGTGGGGAACCTGCATATTTTTCCGATTGGCCCCGATGTGGACAATGCGGAATTAGACCGGGCATTTTACAAGAAACTGCAGCAAATACGCGGCAAGTATAAGTATATTGTCGTGGATCTCGGCGAGCTCAGCAATTCTAAAATAGCGGATTTCTCCAGGTCAAGCCTGGCCGTGGTTGTCGCCTCCGCTGCGCCCTGGCGGTGGAATGATTTATTGTCCGTTCTTTCGCTGTGCGGGGAGCAGGGTAATGTTGGTTTGGTCTTTGCCGCGCCCTCGGAGAAAAGTTTTAAGAAACTGGCAAGTGAAATCGGCTTAAAGGCTGGTTATTTACCATACACCCCCGATCCGCTCAAACCGGATGAAGCAGGTGAGGCGTTGCAAGAGCTGCTTTCGGAGGTGCTGCCGGACAAAGTGGTGGAACAAAAACGGTCGTTTTTAAGGTTCTTGAAAAAATGATGTTCAGTGACAGTTTTTCTAAATTAGAATAATGGGAGGTTTTATTATGCAGGTTTCCAAAACTTTTACGCGGCCTGAAGGTTTCAAAACTACTGCCGAAGCTAGTGGGCTTGATGTTTTGTATACAGCCTGGGAGCGTAATCTGCTTATTGAAGCTAAAGTGGACAGAGTTACAAAAGCTAACGGTGAAGATTGCTGGGTACTGGAACTGGACGGTGTCAGAGGGCTGGTTCCTTTTTCGGAGTCGGGGCTGGAATACCCCGGGCAGATGGACCAGTTCACCGGTACGCAAATTTTTGTCAAAGTAAGGGGAATTGACGAAGAGTCGGGCGTGGTGGCATTATCACGAAAAGATGCGCTGGCTGAGATGCGCAAGTCGGTTATGGAAAGGCTCGGGCCGGGACAGGTTGTGGATGCTGTTGTGCGGGGAGTGGGGCGTAATACCGTTTACCTGGACGTGGGCGGCGGCGTGATAGGTGAAATGCCCCGCCGGATGGCCACGTTTTCTCAAAAGCTCCAGTCGCTGCGTAAAGTTTTTAGTCTTGGGCAACAGCTGCGGGTTAAGGTAATGGAAGTTGACCCGGAGCAGGATAAAATTGTGGTGTCCCGTACGGAGCTGCTGCCGGATCCCTGGGATAGTGTTGATCTTAAGCGCCGGGACAGGATATCCGGTACGGTGGTGAGGGTTTACGGTGACAAGGCTTTTGTGGAGTTTAAGGATGGTGTGGTTGCCTTGGCCAACTTTTCGCTTTTGGACAGGATCAGCCCCGGGGACCGGGTGCGCGGCGTTGTAACCAGGTTTGACCGGGAGAAAAGATTGCTGCGATTGAAACTGACGGACCGGCTGGCTTAGGGTGGTGGTGAAGTGCGGGACAGTCCGTTCGCTTATTTTGATGATGTTGCCCCGGGACCTTTAAAGGAGGCCCGGGGCCAAATATTAAATTTAAGCCCCCGGGCGCTGGCGGCGCTGGAATTGCTGCGCGCGTCCGGGGCGGCGCTGACTACTACGATGTTGGCCCGGTATCTGGGGTGTAAGAAGCCGGCGCTGCAAAGGAATATGTATGCTTTGCAGCGGGCCGGCCTCGCTTACCGGCTTGATTGTTTGAAAGAGGGGCGCTATGTGCGGGTTTGGCTTGCCTCCACCGTGCCTTTGCCCGGCCCGGGGGAGGCGGCGCGGCTGGCGGCCCTGGGGTTGCTTTTTTTGCGCCTACGACGCGAACAGCCGGGGATGATCTGGGAGATGTTGCCCCGGCAGGCGGTGAGGATGACAATTAACAACACGCGTCTGGTGGACCCGGTGCGGCGTGGAGAAAAACCCGGCGAAAAGGCCGATCTTTTGCTGTTTCCCACGCTGGACGAGGCGCGGCGGTATACTCCGGAAGGGAAATTGTATACTACGGATACTATGCTTTTAAGCGATGATTCCCAAATAATTTTTAAACAAACGGGGAGATGATATGATTTTTATATTGAAATGTTTCAGACAATATGATAATCTTACCATTAAGAATTGTTTGCTTTGACTTCGGCTTGCGGGCCGGAAGTATGTCTTTATTTACCATTTCAGCTTGTGGGCTGAAATATGTTGCTTGAATGACCCTGGCTTGCGGGCCGGTGGTGTGTTCTGTTAAAAGCATGAGCCTTTAATTAGGTGTGTGTTTAATTTGATAAAAATAATTGAGTTTAAAGACAAGTGTTTATGTGCGCTTGTCTTTTTTTGTTTTTAAAAAAAGAACGGGAGGTTATGAAAAATGAGTGCTATGCAAAAAAATGTTGTGGATAGTTTTGTAAAAAAAGAGGTGATTTGAATGGCGCACTTAAGATATAATAGTCTTGAGGTGGTTGCCATGGCCGTTCAAAAAGAAGATGTTAAGGCGCTTATCGACCGTTTAAATCAAGAGCAGTTACAGGCATTGTGGGTAATATTAAATTCCATTGCCTGGCCAACGGAAAAGATTTCACCGGAAGAAGCAGTCGAAATCGAAAAATCATTTAATGAGATTGATGCTGGTAAAGGCGTAAAAGCTGAAGATGTCTGGAGGGAACTTGGTGTTTGAGATAATTTTTCCCCCAGAGCCATTCGACAGCTCAAGTCTTTAGAAAAGCAGGTACAAAAAAGAATTAAAGTAGCGATAGAAAGAAATCTTCGGGTGTTTCCACCTTTGGGTGATGTTCGTAAGCTGGAAGATATGGATAACCGCTTTAGACTTCGGGTTGGTAATTGGCGTGTGACTTTTCGATACCAGTTTGAAAATCGAGAAGTTCATATTGCGGAAGTAATCCATCGGAGTAAAGCATACCGCTAATAGCATAAAGAACTTGAAGGTGGTATGGGGATTTTTAAAGATAATCGTGTTTATCGTTAAAATAATTGAGTTTAAAGACAAGTGTTTGTGTACGCTTGTCTTTTTTTTAAGAACAGGAGGTTATGGAAAATGAGTGTTGTGCAAAAAGATGTTATGGATAGTTTTATTGATAAGGTGGGCTTGCAGGTCAGGACTAACCGGATGATGCACGGTGACCGGGAACGGCCGGAAATTGAATGGGCTGCCATTGCGGCCACTCATATGGGCCACCTTATGGAGGCTGTGTTGAAGGGCGACAGGTGTTTTATTGAAAAAGAATTGCTGCATACTGTGGCGCCGTTGCTGGAACTTTACAGAGTTACTATGGGTGCGCGTTGTTCCTACACAACGCAGGCAGTATCAAATTTAGGAACAAGCTCAATCAGAAACCGGAATTTGTTTGATGGAACGCCGTGTGCGTTGAAAGGCGCACGCACGGTGTGAGGTGGGGGAAAAGGAGCCTGGACGGGTAATGCCGTCGGAGTATCCTTACCTATCACTATAAAATGAGAAATGCTGCAGTAAGTGAATGGTTTTGCAGTAGAGGTCGTAGTTATTTGGAGGCTTGTTTCTGCTCAGGCTGAGAGAGTTAAAAATCGCAAGTGAGTAAAAATGTCCGGCGAATGTTTCGTGCGGGCTTTTTTATTTTTAAAAATCAGGGAGGTTGTGGAGAATGTTAAATAAGGTTATTTTAATCGGTCGTTTGGTGCGAGATCCGGAGCTGAAGCATACGGATTCCGGCAATGCGGTGGCCAGGTTTACCCTGGCGGTGGATAGGAGTTTTACCAATAAGCAAGGTGAAAGGGAAGCGGATTTTGTAGATATTGTTGTTTGGCGCGAGCAGGCCGAGAATTGCTGTAAATACCTTGGCAAAGGGCGGCTGGTCAGCGTGGACGGAAGGTTGCAAATTCGCTCATATGACGATTCGCAGGGGGTTCGCAGAAAAGCGGCTGAGATTGTTGCCCGAAGGGTTATCTTTTTGCCGGACGGTAAAAAGAGTAATCATCCGGGCGGGGTGGAACCACCGCCGATGCCGGATGACGAGTTCGGCACGGAAATTTCCTTTAATGAAGAAAAGATTCCGGTGCGCGTTGTTCCTACACAACGTAGGCAGTAATGCCTGAACAAAAGTAGGCATTAGGTGCAAACCTGATGAACTGTGTTTCCGAATCGCCGGGTGAAATTCCCGAATGCGTGGAAGGTTGGCCACGTAGAAAGGCTAATACTCCGACATGCCCTGATAATTCGATGGTGACAGTGATTCAGGGTATGAAGCTCGGTGAAGACGGCGAAAACCGGACCTGAGAAGCGGTTAGGGAAGTAGTCGGGCCGCCATAAAGCGACCATGCCGACTCACCATAGGAACCTGCGTTTGTACGGCTCGAAATTTTCGGGTAAGGAAACTGAACTTTGTCACACTCGAAAGAGTGCGAGGAAACGGTCAAGGTATTCGGATTTGCTGAGACTGACGTTCTCCGTAATGGAAGCGTGCCTAGTCCTCCCACCGTTGGGCAAGGTTTTCTTTCGGGTCTAAGGCGGGGGGTTAAGTTGTTTTTTAGGGTTGGGAACCCGGTTCCACGGGACCCTTGCAGGCTGGGTTCTTTGGAAGTATTGAGTTTTACCGTGTCGGGAATTGGCGGTTGATTGCGGGGGGCGGCGGCCGTTGTTGGCATTGAACGTTTTACTCACGTTGGGGCCAGGGGGCTTGTTCAGGCACCGAATGTTTTTTTGTTTGGGCTTGCTTGGGAGGCGTTTTGGCTCCCTTGTTTACCCCTGGCCTTTTTCGGAAGGGGGGGTTGCCTTTGGTTCCCGATTCGTTTTCCCGGAACTTGGGTTTTGATCAGGCTTTGCATTCCTTCTTGGTTTCCTTTTCGGCACCACCCAGCCGGTCATTTGAGGAGGGCAATTTCCCCAATTCTAAGGGCTTTTTTGACTTGGCAAATTCGGAGTTACCATTCTTCCCTGCCTTTCCTACCTTCAGTTCCACCCCGGGCGTTAAGCCGGGGGGACCGGCTGGGTTTTTCTTGCCGGTCTTCTTCCACCAGCATTTTCCGGAGTCCTTCCGATTGTTCGGAATGGCGTTGGTTATTTCCATCCCCCCCTTCTTCAAAGGGTTTTGGTTCCTTAACCCGGGAAAGGCGGAAAGGGGCCCGTTGGGCTTCCTGGGGTTCTTTGTTGGATTTTTCCGGGAGTTTTTGGTTTTTTTTTTTGACCCATTCTTGGAGGGGCATTTTTTTAGCCTTTCTTTGGGTTTCGGGCTTTTGGGGGTTGCCCCTTTGGCCTTTCAAGGACCACTGGTTTTTTTTCCCAAACCGGGTTCTCCTTGGTTATTGGAGGTGGCCTTTAAGGGTTTTTTTGTCACCTTAATCCCCCCCGACTTATTCAACCACTTTTGGCCTTTGGTTTTTCCTGCCGGAGGATTCTTCTTGTTATTTAGGAAATTGTTCAAGGCGGGATTATTGGCGGACTTGACACCTCCGGACTTGGTCCCCCCCCAGGGGGGTTTTGTATCTCTTTTCTTAGGCCATGTTTGCCTTCACCGGTTTGGCGGTTGTATAGTGTGGGATTTTTCATAAATGAGAATCTAATCCAGCTACACGTTGTGTAGTTGTTTCTTTGGACTTAGGAAGACAAATCTCAAACCTGCTTATCTGATAAGGTACGCCGATGACTGGATATTGACAACAAATTCCAAAGCCAACGCCGAAAAATGGAAAAGGCGCATTGAGAAATACCTGGACACAAAGCTCAAATTAAAGCTAAGCCCAGACAAAACACTAATAACCAACATTAAGAAACGCCCTATCCATTTTCTTGGCTTCCGCTATAAACTGAAACCCGGCAAATCAAGAACAGGATGGATACCATGCACCAGACCAGATGATAAACGTCTGAAAGCAAAAGTAAACGAACTAAAGAAACGTATCAAGCAGCTACGTAAATACAATGAAGAACAACTAATACACCAAATCAACGTAATAAATAGCGCCATAACCGGAATAGGTAACTACTACAAACCGGCAACCATGGTAAACATCGAACTAAACAAATATGCCAATTCTCTCAAATTCACAGCATATAAAGCGCTAAAACCCAAAGGTGTCCATTGGACATCTGCCAACGAAGTAAATAACTTAATCAACAGACATGCTGGATACACGACAAAAATCCCAGCAATAAAGCATAACGAACTAACAATCGGAATAACCAGTCTAGGATTCATCAAATGGGAAAAGGCATACCTCAAAAATCCAATAGAAACGCCATACACGCCGGAAGGTAGGAAAGCCTATTACGAACGCACAACGAAGAAACAACCGTTACCCAGAGACGACATAACAATGAGCCTAACACTATCCGAACTAATAGCCAAAGGACTAAAAGAACCAAAATATAACTTTGAATATTTAATGAACAGAGCCTATGCGTTCAATCGGGATAAAAGGAAATGCAAGATATGCAGCAACTTAATAATAGGACATGAACTTGAAACGCACCACATAAACCCCAATTTACCACTAGACCAAATTAACAAAGTACCCAACCTCGCATCTACCCATAAATGGTGTCATGATTTAATTCACAGCACTAAGGACGTTTCACGTCTGGTCAATAAGAAAACCTATAATAAGATTCTCGAGTTCAGGAACAAGCTCAATTAGAAACCAGAAGTTGCTTGATGGAACGCCGTGTGCGTTGAAAGGCGCACGCACGGTGTGAAGTGGGGGAAAAGGAGCCTGGACGGGTAATGCCGTCGGAGCGTCCTTACCTATCACTATTTTTAAGCTTGCCGGAGCCTTCGGCATTTTATAAAATGGGGGTGAAGGCAGGTGATGGCTGTGGAAGAGGTTAGGAGGGAAATTGCCGCAACTGGCGAGGTTCCACCGGAATTACCCCCGCACTGGTTTCTTTACCTGGTGGAAAGAATGGACCGGATGGAGAACAACTTGCGGGCTGAGTTTAAGCAGGAAATCACTGGATTACGCAGTGAATTAAAGCAGGATATTTCTGATGTGCGAAACGATGTGCGAAGTTTAAGAGTGCAGCAGTTTGCCGTTATATCCGGCTTGGTATTAACCTTTGCAGGAGTATTTTATGGCTTGTTGACCAGGTAAAAAGCGGTTTAAGCCGGTGAGTTTTAAGGACGGGATTTAGAAAATCTAATTAATCCGTCCTTTGTATAAGTATATAAAAGCCAATTGTTGGCTTGGAGTTATAAGGAGAACGATTTCGGGGTTGATAACCCCGGGCGTTCTCCTTTTGTGTTTTTTTGGCCATTAAAATCAGCGACTTTAAAGGAGGGGGCGGGAGTGCAAAATAGGCACAAGTACCCTTATGAAAAATTTATCAAAGCCAAACCGTCGCATCCCTGCCCCATTTGCGGCAAGGATGACTGGTGTGGTTTTAACAGCTATTTAGCAAGCTGTATGAGAGTTAAAGAAGGTTCGTTTAAAACAAAAATCCAGAGTAACGGAAAAGAAGCGTATTTGCATTGGCTGAAACCGGGTACGGTTGAAGCGCCGGCAATCATAAATGAAAAAATACCGGCTGTGCAAACCGCACCGGTGGAAGTGCGGGACCGGGTGTACCGGGAATTTTTAAGGCTTTTATCACTTTACCCGCGACACAAGGATGATTTAATCAGGCGCGGACTGAGTGAAAAGGATATAAAAGAAAAAGGCTACAAGTCGGTCCCGGAAAGCAATAAACCCTGGAATATATGCCGTAGGTTAATTGAAAGAGGTCACGACCTAGCCGGTATCCCCGGGTTTTACAAAGCCCGTGGCCGCCATGGCGGCAACTACTGGACCTTTGATTGGCAGCCCGGCTATTTCATTCCGATACTTGACAGCAGCGGACGTATTCAGGCACTGCAGAGAAGGATGGATGATCCGGACAGGGGAGGCAAGTACAAGTTATTCAGCGGCTATCAACACCGTGGCGGCTGCAGCTGCGGTACACCGGCTCATATAGCCAGGCCAGAAAGAATGAAAGATAGTAGTATCTGGATCACTGAGGGACCGCTAAAAGCCGACATTGCCTCCAAATACCTGGGTGCTGTGGTGATAGGTGCGCTCAGCGTAACCGCCTGGAAGCCGGTACTTGAGGTCGTACTGGAAATGGGTGCTAAAGAAGTTGTAATTGCTTACGACATGGACGCGAAAACAAATAAGTTTGTGGCAGAAGCGGAAAAAGCTTTGAAACATGAACTATTGAAGCATGGGCTGAAAGTAAAAAGGGCGAGATGGAAAACGGGCAAAGGCATCGACGATGTGCTTGTGGCCATGCATAAAAAGCAAACCGCTTAGTATCGGGAGGTTTTATAAATGAAAATTATATTGGAGAGTGAGTTGGAAAAGTGTGCCTGGGAGATTATGATGATAGCTCATCACAAGTGGAAGAGGAATTATGGCGGTTTACTGAGTGATTATGTTGATTGGTATTTTGAGGAACTTTATAAAGATGAAACTGACAATGTTGTAAAAGCGGAAGTTGAACGTCGATTGCAGGATGAGTTTGGCAAGGAGTTTTTTGTAAGTAAGGATGAATACGTAAAATCGGAGCTGGAAGGATATGCCCTCGACGAACTGACTGATCAGGAAAGGCAGGAGTTGGAACAGGAGTTTTGTGAGGATTACGGGCGTGTATGGAAGAAAATAGATGCTAAAAGGGAATGCCTGCTTGAGTATGTAAGGCAAAAACTAAGGGGCGTATATCACACTTTTTTCAATGGGCCGCAAAGGCTGACGGTTATTTATAACGGTGAGGTTATCCAAGGCGTAAAAGATAACAATTATATTTAATAAGTTGATTATTTGAAAGGCCCCGGCAAAGGCGGTCTGATGTAAACCGATCCATCTGAAAGGAGGGATTGGCGCACCAGGCCCGCCGGGCCGGTGTGCCGTAAATATGAGGAAAAACAAAAGCCGTTTGACGGTTAAAGAGTTATATGAAAACTTGAAGGCTGGCGTTAATGATTTAATAACCAGCGGCAAGTTCCATGAGTATTTAAAATTTCAGGCCCGGTTCCACCGATACAGTTTCAGTAATAGCATGCTTATCTTTATGCAGAAACCGGACGCAACCAGAGTAGCTGGCATAAAAACCTGGAACAGTATGGGCCGCAGAGTAAAGAAAGGCGAAAAGGGGATCAGGATATTTGCCCCGCTGGCAGTAAAAGTGGTTAATGATGACACCGGCGATGAAGAGTGGAAAATTAAAGGCTTTAAAGTAGTTACAGTATTCGACGTAGCCCAAACGGAAGGTAAGCCGCTGCCGGAGCTGGCCAGGGATCTGGAAGGTGCTACGGTTCAAGGTGATAGGCTTTACAGCCTCCTTAAAATGGCATCACCGGTGCCGATAAAGTTTGGCCAAACCGGCCCGGCTAAAGGCTATTACCACCCGGTTAAACGAGAAATAGTTTTAGACGCGGGTCAAGCCGGCGATGATCTTACATCAACGCTTCTGCATGAGATAATTCATGCAATTGTAGAAAAAGAACCTCCGAAAGATGAGGCCGACCGGGAGAGGGCAGAAATAATCGCCGAAGGAGCCACGTACGTTGTGGCAAAATATTTCGATCTCGATACGTCATGTTTCAGTTTCGGGTATGTTTCCGCCTGGGCAAAAGGCGACAATGAAAAATTAATAAAACTCGGCAACGACATTCAAAAAGCAGCTGCAGAATTAATTAGCCGGGTTGAAGATGCGCAGAAGAAAAGCAAAGTAGCGTAGGTAAATTGGGCCAGCCGGCCCGTAGGGCAATCATCCGAAAGGAGGGATTGGATACGGGCTGCGGCCCGTATCTGGTTAATGAGAGAAAATTTGATCAAGAGTAGAGTAGGTGCTATTATCTTGGTAAGAAAAAATACAGGAGGAATTGAAATGCCTGTACTTACCAATTATGTGACAAATGCCATGTGTGAAGCTACTTATAAAATACTTGAAGATGGAAGTTATTATGGTGAAATTGAAAAATGTCCTGGAGTATGGGCCAATGAAAAAACATTGGAACAATGCCGGATGGTATTGCAAGAAGTACTTGAAGAATGGCTGTTGCTTAAATTGAGGGATCGTGACCCACTTCCTCAACTGGGTGGTATTGACTTAAATAAAGTGGTGGCCGAGGCATGAAACCCGTTAGCAGAAAGGAATTAATCCGTAGGCTATGCTTATTAGGTTTTACTGGACCGTACAGTGGCGGCCGTCACCAGTTTATGAAGAGAGGGCAATTAAAATTGCGTATTCCTAATCCTCACGGCGAAGATATTAGCGTTCAGCTGTTGAAGCTAATATTAAGGCAGGCGGGGATTGATGAAAAAAAATGGCATGAAACTGAATAATATTGAAAGTTTTTCAAGAAAAAATAACATGTCATAAATGAACCGGGCCGTGCGCCCGTAGACCAATCATCCGAAAGGAGGGATTGGATACGGGCTGCGGCCCGTATCCGTAATAATGCTATGGAATGAAGAATATTTAAAACAATATACCATTCCGGCACAGAGAACATTGGTTTCAATAGCGAAGGAAGAAGCGATTCAATATGGAGTTGAGTCGGTTGAATTACCAGGCGTGCTTGTTTCCATTTTGGGTGAAGTGCCCGATGAAACCCTTGAATTCTTGTTGAAGCAAGGACTGCGAACACTGGCGGAAATGACACCCGAAGAGTTTATGAAATTTAAGGGCATCGGTAAGGAAAAGGCTGTACGCCTTGCCGCCGCTTTTGAATTGGCCCGCCGACTAGCGAGGCTTATGCCTGAGAATAAACCGAAAATTACCTCTCCGGAAAACGCCGCTGCTTTAGTAATGGAAGAAATGCGTTATCTGGATCGGGAACACTTTTTCGCTATATTGCTCAATACCAAAAACCAAGTGATAGCTCGGGAAACAATATCCATTGGTACGCTGAATTTCTCAGTTGTCCATCCACGGGAACTGTTTAAAGCTGCCATAAGACGCAGCGCGGATGGGATTATCCTGGTACACAATCACCCCAGCGGGGATCCAACGCCAAGCAGGGGAGACACAGAGGTGACAAAGCGTCTGATTGAGGTGGGAAACGTTATAGGTATTAATGTCTTGGATCACCTGGTTATCGGAGATAACAAGTTTGTAAGTCTGAAAACAAAGGGGTTATTATGATTCTAAACTTGCGACAACAAAAACAGTGATTTAAAATTGACACACCCTATTCAGTAGGGCATTATATAAACATAAGGTGCTGAAGGAGATTGGGGAAGATTCTAAATGAGTTTATATGATGGCATTGTAAAGGGGCTAAATGAGGCCATAGCTTATGAAAGAGGACAATTAAAAGGCGTTAATAGACATGTTGTCAAGATTGCGCCCCTACCTAAGTACAAAGCTCATGAAATTAAAAGAATACGTTTGAACTTAAGTTTATCACAAGCCGCTTTCGCAAATATAATTGGAGTGTCAAAAAAAACAGTGGAAGCTTGGGAATCAGGAAGAAATATTCCTCAAGGACCCTCCCAGAGGATGCTTGAATTACTTGATAAAAATGGTTTAAGTATAGTTAAAAAATATATACTACTGTAAAAGTGAGTAAACCGGGAAACAGACCCGGTTTATTTTTCCAAAAAAGAAAATGCCCGGTGTTTTGGCCGGGCGAGAGAAGGAGATACGATGAGATGGAAAAATAAAAATATAGCCCACATTATTTTGCGGGCAATTGGCATAATGGCTTACTACAATTTAATTATATAGTTGGTTATTACGAAAAACAACACGCTTCGACAAAATTAACTGCAAATTTCACCGTCTCTTTTAAGCATGTGTTTTGTGTAATGTCTCCGTTTGATGCATATGTGTGAACTTTATATACAACCGGTGGAAATTCAGATCCTGCGGTAGCCTGTCCGTCGCTTTCCGCTAGCATGAGCGATGGTGCGGGGTGGCCAACTGTACTGTAAAAGAGGGCCTGCCGCGCCGGCTGCAGTGGTGGGATACTGCCGGTCTACCCTTGTACCGGTGTGAGACGCGGTAGGGGATGGTATGTGATTTGATTCGCGAGGGGGAGGAGTGGATGTTGGAGAGGGTGTGGGATTAAAAAAGCCCAGTTAAAACACTGGGCTTTATGCTGTCTGCACCAAGATTTCATTGATAGCTCGTAACCTTACCGGTTCTAATACTCCATATTCAGCGAGAACATCCTCATACATATTAGCTTGGTAACCGGGTGCAGATATAGTTACAATAGCTGTATAATCCATTCTATCAGTGCTTCCATTACGGCTTAATCCATGGAGAACCAAAAATGGATTTCTTAATGAAGTGAAACGTAGTCTTGTAAACCGTTTAACTACAGTGTCCCATTTTAGTTCCTGACGACGTGCTAATTCGGTTTGGTAACTTATAGCATTTTTCGATACCGGAACGCTACTTTGTGTCCAGCCATCTTGAAGAAGTTGATTGATTTCGTCAGCATCATTTATGAGGTGTTTAGTTACTCTTCTGCCATTCTTGCTAAAACTAAATTTTTGATCGTTTGGATAAAAGGTGTCTTCTAGAGCTGAATCAGTATAATCTTCTATGTGAAGGGGGTTATTTTTAGTTAAAACAGCAATTGTCCATGTTATAGTTATATTTCCCTCGCAATTAGCATTTAAAGGAAATGGTATTGGCAATTTTGCATAATTAGCTGGTTGGATGGAATTTATGTATACTACTGTTACTTCTTTTTCTGTACAGCAGTTAAACATTTCTTCCACTGACTGGTCGATTATTCCATAACCAAGTTCCCTATCAACTCCTCTCGGGTGTCTAGCAGAATGTATTAATAAAGCTCGTGCAACCAAAGAATTAAAGCGGTCGCAACGCGCTAATATTTCACCAGCTTTGCCTGATACAATAGGAGCGGCATAACTTGTCCCCAAGCTAAGGACTTTTTGTCCATAATGTGAAGAAACTAAATGCACTGGTCTATTATAATCCCCACCAAATGCTGAGATGTCCGGTTTTACTTTACAACCTTCACGTCCATCACCTATGCAACTATAATAGGCCCGGACAATTTCATTTGAATTGTTATCATATGAAAATGCTCCAACACCAAGACCATTAACGATATCTGAAGGTGCTTGTATCCTGTTTAAAGGTTCTTGTAAGTCACCGTCGTTGCCAACTGCAACTATAAATAGTTTCTTATGGTCCCAAGCTAACCGGTCAAGAGAATAAGTAAAACGTGAAATATCGTCATCAAGAATTGGACCGCATGGACCAAAAGAAAGGTTATAAATATCTATATCATTTCTGGCAGGAACTACATTCTCAATAATGTCGATGGCTTCATATAATTCAATGTCGCTTGGGTCACTAAGCGGTAAAACTCGAAAGCTTTCCACAGATACTAATGGCTGAGGTAAAACATCCCCAGAATTATAATTGTTAAGAGGGCCGTAAAGGATTGCACCAGCCACTGCATTGCCATGTTCAATGCCTCTCTGAAGAGGTTGAGTATTTATAACTTTGTTTTTATTAACAAAGTTCTTGAGAAAGGGATTATTTACATCAACTCCGCCGTCAAACATTCCCACCTTAATCCGAGACCTTCTGCCATCATCTACCGGAGGATTTGGTGCGTTTGGGGTTAACGAAATAGCTCTCATTTCTGGGAAAATATTTACTTTTATTGGGTGAACTGTTCTTAAGGGATTAAAGTCACTGATTGATTGCAAAGCTTGGCGGTTAATATTAGCACTAATGAATGTTGGTCCACCAGGGTAGCTTTTTTCTCGAATAGAATCCGTAATTACTCCGTTCTCAGCTAAAATTTGTTTTAACTTATAAATAACTTCGTCTATAGAATCATGAAAAGGATGAAGCACTATTTCTACTTTGCCGGAATTCCAATTATCATCAAAGCCTTGTATTGCTTCATTTGGAGCCAGAAGTGACAAATTTTCTATTTTTTGTATATCTTCTTTGAAAGATTGCGTTAAACTAGACTCATTTAAGTCTAATAAAGTATTGAGATGATTAAGTTTTTCATCTGTAACTTTAATAAAATGCAACTTGCTGTATTGTATTTCACCACTGTCTTTAGTAAAGTATACCCATCTCCTTGATCCGATATTTTCCATGTTTGATTCGCGAAAAAAAGAATTTGGTATATACGATTTAGCTAAAAATTTTGAGTTTAACCTAACTGTTGCAACAACTTCTCGCATTCGTTTTTTGGCTGGAATATCGCGAATATTACTTTTTAAAACATTTATTTGTTGTTTTACAAGTTGTCGAGCCTGTTCATAAGTTCTAGGAAACTGTGGACCTTCACCACCTGATGACCTTGTAATTGGGTGAATTAATCTTTCACCATAACCTAAAATAGGTAGAAACTTAGTTTTTTGGTCCAATTTTACGCCCCCTTTAATTTAAACTTTTAATGTGATGATTAACTGTTGATGTTGATATATTAAGCCAATCAGCAATTTGTTTTTGAGTAACAGATTTACCAAGAATCTGTTTAGCAACTTGCGCAAAACGCTTATTAAATTTACCGCTATCGTGGTTATTTATAAATTTTAACTCGCTAATTATTATTTTTATTGGCTCTCCTTCGTTAAGTACAACTCGTCGCAAAATATGTTTTGACAGTTGGCAGATGTCGGCAGCACTTAAACCTTCCGTAACTTCAGCTAAGACTTTATAAATCGGTAATTTAAGTTCAAAAAGCTCATTGCTTAAACTTGATTTCCATAGCTCTTCCCTTGCTTCGGCATTGGGTATTTTTATTTCTATTACGTGGTCAAATCTGCGCCATATGGCTTTATCAAGTAGATCGGCATGATTTGTAGCTGCTATTAATATTGAATGACTTGGCCAATTTTCAATTTCTTTTAGTAAAACATTAACTATACGTTTAAGCTCTCCTAAATCTGTGGGATCGTTTCTTTTTTTTGCAATAGCATCGAACTCGTCAAGAAAGAGAATTGAAGGTTTACATTTTGCGTAATCCATAATTTTTTTTAAGTTCTTACCTGTACTACCCAAGTAACTAGATATTGAAGAAGCTAGGTCTAAAGTAACTAATGGTAAAGATAACCTGCACGAAAGATATTTTGACAATAATGTTTTTCCCACACCAGGTGGGCCGAACAAAAGCAGATTTGTAGGCGGTTGAATGCCAGAGGACAAAAGTATATCTGTTGATTTTCTTTCTCTTATAAATCTTTCAACTAGAGTCTGTATTTCAGGTGTGAGTATTATATTGGGTGGAATTTCATCAGGCTCCTCAACTCTTGCTAGCGACAAATATGAATCTTTATCTGTTGGTGGGGGATCTATCCCTATAGATCTGGTTACGGAGCCACCTACGTTATGATAGGATAATGCTTGAGCAATTTCATCTGCAATGGAAGGATATTCTTTTTTTATTTTCCTTATTAATGTTAAGCATGAGGACTCTAGTGTCCTCATGTCTCTTTCTAATGAAGCCCGAACGAGTTTTGAGATAAGATTTAAGATTGGTTTTGGGTCCATATTCGATTCACCACGCCATAAATTATTTTATCGAACATGGAAATTATATTACACCTCAAGGTTTTGGTCAATGAAAATTAGATGACAGGTTTCAAATTAGTTTTTGTCGAATTTGGAGGGATTAAAAGCCCGCTTACAGAAATTCTGCCAGCGAACCCTGCGCAGCCAAGTGCTGGAATACATAAAATACACCGAAAGACGAGCTATTACACGTCCTTTCCATCCCACCGACCGGGAACAGGAATTATATGAAGCGATATCCTCTTTTTTCTGCAGCGGGAGGGTACCTACGCTATCCCGTCCCGTCAGCGGGAGATGACCACTCTGATATTGCGCAAGCTGCTGGCGTTAATGTATTATCAATTATGTAAGGATGGGATTACCCACGTAAGCTTTAGCTGAGGGGGTAGGTTATGTACAAACATTACGCGGATCTGAGTAAGATAGGCAAAAAAAGGTATCTTTAATATCTGTGTATACGTGGACATGTGGCCCTCCTCCACCAAAATTTGGAAGTTGATCGAGAGTGTCTGACAACTCGCCTTTTTTATGCCTTATTTGGTTTTAATGCGGGTAGTAGGGATGGCCGCAAACTCTTTTGGGCTAAGGCCTTGCGGATTTGCTGTTTTTGTAACCATAGAAATCTGCTATGGTTATTAATCGGGTAGTAGTTTATTCGCTTTATCTACTGTTGAATTATTATTACCATGAGGATTGGCAAGTATTTATTTATTGGAAAGATCTTTCACCGAAAAACGGCAACATTGATCTCCTGCCCAAAAAACTATCTTAAGTGAATTCCCGCCGGTAAATACCTCGCCTGGCCAGCACCCAAACAATCAAGCAGAGGATAACGGATCCCGCCAATAGCTGCCCTATCGCGGCGGGAACTGAAATATGCATGGGTAGGAAAGCCAGCTTGATTCCACCGATCAGCCAGGGCCCTATGTTCCCGTTAAATGAAAAATCTATTGTAACATTTTAACCACTGCTGACACTAATAACCAAGGAGTATTTTTTTAAGCTATTTCGGTCATGCGAAAATATATCCGGGATGTGATTGGATGAAGAAGCGTCAGGTGCATTTCGGCATAACCAAGTTTAAAGAGGTTGTCCCCGGTGTCATGGTTCCTTTGAGCTATGACTTTTGGAAACCACTGATTCTTTACTTTGCATTGCGGAGCAACACTTTTCGGGTGGATTGCTGGAACGCGGAGATATTTATATTTTATTATGTTGGGGATGTAATTGGCTTTATTATTAATGCCTGGCTGGTTTTGATCCTGGCCGGGAGGGTAAAGGAATGTGGCTGAAAACCCCATGGTGGAAGCCTTCATCGTACAGGGGTTGGTTGGAAAGCCGGCTAAAAGAAAGGGATACGTTGAAGGGATGGTCTTGTACAACGGTTCATACAGGGCGGAAGTGGG
>NZ_FOYM01000023.1:0-1045 GCF_900115975.1 Desulfoscipio geothermicus DSM 3669 | reverse complement strand
TAATTCCTTGATTGTTTTGTCTTGCATGGCTTGCATAAATGGTCAACTCCTTTAATGGTAGTATTAACCATTTACACGTGATTTAATATATTCTCATCTCCTGCCCAAAAAACTATCTTAAGTGAATTCCTGCCGGTAAATATCTCGCCTGGCCAGCACCCAAACAATCAAGCAGAGGATAACGGATCCCGCCAATAGCTGCCCTATCGCGGCGAGAACTGAAATATGCATGGGTAGGAAAGCCAGCTTGATTCCACCGATCAGCCAGGGCCCTATGTTACCGTTAAATGAAAAATCTATTGTAACATTTTAACCACAGCTGACACTAATAACCAAGGAGTATTTTTTTAAGCTATTTCGGTCATGCGAAAATATATTCGGGATGTGAATGGATGAAGAAGCGTCAGGTGACAACACCGGGGCACCGGTTTTGTCTGTAATATATCTCGTCTTTGCCGTACATACTGTCACAGATATTCTTCTGGTAGCCCTTTGCATCGTGGGAGCCATCATTACACAGGGGTTGGCAACATGGTTACCTATGAAATTTGGGTTAAGGCTGACGATGTTCATCGAGCAAATAAAGCGATCCACAAGTAACCGGCACAAAATGGTGCCATGATGCTATTTAACACAGCGGAGTTGTCAATATGTGTCTTGTAAAAAGGTTTAAAAAGCCCCCGGTGCACCCCCAAAATCGTTCAAAAATCCGCATGCTAATCGGAAGAACTTGCTTTACCTGGTGCCGGTACGTATTTTGGATAATTAACAGGTCCATATATGCCGGGACTGTGCAGAAAGGCCCTCTGCCTTACCTCATTTTTAATCATAAAACCCCTTTGCTGAGGCGTTTGCGAAATATTGACATGTGGCTTCAACATAACAAAATAAGGAATTTAAAAATCGCTGTAGACCGAGTTAACGGTATTATCCTGAAGTCCGGTGAGGTATTTTCTTTTTGGCGGTTGGTTGGAAAGCCGGCTAAAAGAAAGGGATACGTTGAAGGGATGGTCTTGTACAACGGTTCATACAGGGCGGAAGTGGG
>NZ_FOYM01000061.1 GCF_900115975.1 Desulfoscipio geothermicus DSM 3669 | reverse complement strand
AAGCGCTTATTAGATAAATTGCAAGGGCCGCAATCTTGATATTGCTGTGTACAACAAAACCGGGGTGGCCTGACCGCCCCGGTTTTCCCTGCACAGAACAACAGCTCCCTATATCCTTTTATTTATCTTCCCTTTTGTGGAACCATAAAGGCCTTGTTTCGCCACCCCGAAGAGAAGCTTGATTGGTTGGCCGGATACCAACCCCCAAGATCGCCATCCGCACTTTGTGTTTCCAGCGCCGCCGCATTTAGTTCCCTAACCATAGATCTGGGAAGATCTTCATCGATTAGAAACCTCACTTACATCACCTTAATTTCCTCATGGCTAATAACTTGAGCAGCATATCTCAAAGCAGCTAAAATATCTTCACGTGACACCTCATATTCTTCCATAAGCTCTTCAAAACTCATTCCACCTGATAACTTCCCTAGAATAAGGTCCACAGGAATTCTGGTACCTTTAATTACCGGCCTGCCAAATCTTGTATTTTTATCTATGACAATACGCGGAGCTATTTCTTTCATTCAAAATTCCCCTCGTGTATTAATTATAATTGATTATATGTCTTGGACACCGTATTGCTTCGCCGGGAAAATCGATATTTTTATATCTCCAGAGCTGTAAATCTTATCTAAATCATCAACTGCTTTTGGGGTAAATTTTACGCTATAACTATTTTCTGCCATACTTTTTTCTCATCTTTTCAAAAACATTTTCTGCATCTAAAAGCGGCTCCCCGTTTTCAATTTGTGCTTCTGCTTCAGCCAGTTTTTTATATAAATCTGCTCGGGCCAGCTCACGTTCATAAGTTTTTATACTCATAATGACTAAATCTCCATAGCCATTCTTGGTTATAAAAATTGGTTCCTGCTTGCTATGGCAAAGCTCTGAAATTTCAGTTGTATTTCTCAAATCCTTTATTGGTCTAATCTCAGGCATTACATCAACTCCTTTGCTAATATTATGCCTTAATTATAGCATAATTATGTCTATGCCACAACGGGATTAGGGTCCACGCCTTTCCAAGAGATAATTTTCCCCAAAGTCAGACTTATTACGGCAATTTCAATATCAAAATTTAGCATCGGAACCTACTAGCGAATACCACATGCTTTAAAGGTATTACGGCAGACCTCGAAGCGTTTTTGTATAATGCCAACCCCTCTATTTGTCGACCCATACCGAAATCAAGGAGTGCCAGACACCTGGTCGAAACTGATTGTATTTACTACATCGTTATGATAATATTTAGTTAAGGAAAAAGCGGGAGTTTTTTATTGTGATTCAATAAAAGAAAGCTCTTACCTTAAATATTATCTTGAATAAACCATCGACTTATCATAGTTTGATGGTTTTTCTGCTGACGGGATACGCCGCCGTCAAGTTCAAGGTGGAAGGCGGCAAAATACACCTGCTCGGTACCGCAAAGACCCAGCTCGATGACATCACAGCCGCCCTCCGCCAGCCCCCTGACCAGGGCCGCGGCCAGGGCGGGGCTGGAAAGGCGCACATCATACCCCACGGCCACTTTCCCGGCCTGAAAAAACTCCACCTAGGCACGCCCGATGCGATAAGCCACCTTAACAACTCTTCTTTACCCTGCAATTTGACTGGCGGAATTCGCGCGGTTAAAATGAAAATCCAGTTGTTCCAGGATATCTTTTGGTTCCCCCTGACCGGAATATGTAGCCAAAAGCTCCACTGCTTTAGCTATATGATATAATGCCACGAACTCCAAGGCAGCGCCCCGGGGGTTTTGAACTTTTTCTTCAAGATAGCACTTTTCAAATTCGGTCTGGTCTTTGCAAAGCTGAACAATCAACCCGTTTACAGCGTGTAAATCTTCCCATCCATCTTTCCTGATTAACCTGAGCCAAGCTTCCGCTGTCCCGTTACCAACCCAATTTTGAATCACGTTGGACATGGTAAGCTCCTTAAAACCAAACTAATAAATTCTCATTGTTCTAACCAAGTAATTGATTAAGAATCATTCAAAACTTATGGATGCCATCGCAGAAAAAATTGCACAATACTTTTCCGGCAACAATCAAATCTCAGCCGTTTACCCTCTGTAAAGGCTGGCCAGGGTATAGCTAAGTAATATCCCTTCCCGGTTCATTTCACCGAATGACCTGAAAACAGCCCCGGGTGTTGGCAGGAAAACTTCTTGGACCGCGCCGCTGTTCGGCAAAACAAGTCACCCAAAATAATATACGGAATCATGCCCACAAAAAGGACCTTACATAAAATTGTCGAATATACCACTCCGCAAGCAATTATTTAATTTTAAAGAAGGAGTGGTTTTTTTGGCTGCAAACAAAGAAAGGGTCATTACCAAACTACTTTCAATCGCCTTGGCCCTTGTTGTAGCGTTAACAGCTTTCAGCAGTCCGCCAATACCGCCCCAAGCGGAGGCCGGCACGGCAGTCAATGCACAAAAACAACTTCGCCCGCCCGGTGCCGGCGTGTACCCACCCGGCATTGACGGCAGCATAAAGGAAACAAAAAGCCAGCCGGGATTCTTTTCCGCCGCGGGGTCAATGCGGCCCGCCATTTCGCACAGGCCCACCACCGGAGACCAAAAACTATTGGTAATCATGCTGGAATTCAATGACGTGAAATTTACCCACAACAAGGATTTTTATTATAATCTCATCTTTGGCGAAACCAACAGCCTCAAGGCATATTACCGGGAAAACTCTTACGGAAAGCTGAACCTGGTTAGCAATATTAATGACATTACCGTGGTCCAAAGCGTCTATGATATGGCTTATTATGGAGCGGACAACGGAGGGATAGACAGCCCTGAAATCGACGAAATGGCGCGCGAGGCCGTGCGTTTGGCGGATGCAGCCGGGGTCGATTTCAGCCGGTACGCCACCGGTGGCGTGGTAAATAATTTTCTTCTCATCCACGCCGGCCAGGACCAGGCACTTACCGGCAACTCCAATGACATTTGGTCTCACCAGTATTTTATTTACGAACGTGAAAACGACTTGGTAACCAGCATTGGTGAAACCGTGGACGGGGTGGAAGTAATTGAATACGCTACAGTGGCGGATGACGGGTACCTGGGCACCATGGTGCACGAGTTCGGCCACCAGCTTGGCCTGCCGGACCTTTACGACACGGATTACGGAGAAAACGGCGAATCGTTCGGCGCCGGCGTGTGGGATTCCATGGCCTACGGCTGCGACCTGGGCGGCGGTGCCAGGCCGGCCCACCTGTCAGCCTGGTCCAAGCAACTGCTGGGCTGGATAGAACCAGTCAACGTTGTATACAATGACAACTATTCAATCAGCGAAGCGGTATACGGGGCCGGGGAAGCCGCCGGCTTTTACCGCCTGTGGACCAACGGTCAGGCGGGCGACGAATACTTTCTGGTGGAAAACCGCCGCAAGTACGGGTTTGACGCCGAGCTGCCCGGAGAGGGCCTGTTAATCTGGCACATAGACGATGCGGTGGGAGACCTTCAGTACAACAACATCAACATCGACCCGTCCAATTTAAGGGTAGCCCTGGAACAGGCCGACGGAAAAAATGATTTGGAGAACTTAAACAACGCTGGTGATGCGGGAGATCCTTTCTCCACTTTAACCAGCACTGAATTCAGCCAGTTGACCAACCCGTCAAGCAATCGCAAAGACGGCAGTCCCAGTTACGTCAGCATTACCAACATATCCGCCCCGGCAGACGTTATGACGGCCCATTTTACCGTTGAAAAGCCCGTAACCGGCACGATAAGCCTGGATAAAACCCAATACACGGGCACCGGCGCTACGGCAATCATCACCGTCAACGACGCGGACCGGGATACCGACAGCAGCATCAACACAATTACAGTGGAAGTAACCAGCACCAGCGATGCCGGCGGCATTGACGTTGCACTCAACGAGACCGGAGCCGGCACAGGTATTTTCACGGGGAGCTTCGGATTTACAACTGGCGCATCAGGGAACAACCTTATTAAGGTGGCCGGCGGGGATACAATCACCGCAACCTACTTCGACCAGCTGAACGCCGCCGGCGAAACGTCCATTCTTACCGCCACCGCCACCTGGTCGCAGAGCACCACCACAGGCGGCGGGGGTGGCGGAGGTGGCGGAGGCATTACCGCTCCCCAAGTTACCGTACCACCGGGTGCCACCAAGCCCCAAAGCGATGCAGCGCTGGAAAAAGCCATCGAGAACAGTTCCGCCACCGGAATAATAAAGATTACTGCTGAACCGGGGGAAGATAATCTAGCCCTGACCACAAAACAAGTGGAAAAGATTGAACAAACCCAAAAACCTCTAACAATACAAATACCGGGCATTTCCTTCACCTTCCCCGCCGGAGCGCTGCAGGTGCCGGAAATGCCGGGCAAAGACGTGGTTCAATTTGAAATCGGTGCCCGGGCCCTGGGAGCAAATGAGAAAGCCAGCATATTAAACAACGCCCGGCACAGCCACCTGTATATCCTGCGGAGCGAAATTTACGATCTTTCCGCGGTAACGGTAACCCGGTCCGGCCATAAAAACGCCATTAAGCTTTTCAACGGCAATGTCATGGTTGCCTTGCCGGTCCCGGCAAACTACCGTGAAGCAGCGGCCCGGGGGAAAATCAAAGCCTACCGCTACAACCCGGAAAGCAAAGCCTGGGACGCCGTGGGCGGCGACTATGACGCGGCCACTACCAGCATCGTGTTTGAAACACCCCACTTCAGCCATTACGCTTTGCTGGAAATGGCTCCCAAAAAACTTGAGACATCGCCCTTTACAGATATAGAAAATCACTGGGCCAAAGATGATATTGAGTGGATGTACACCCATAACTACGCCAGCGGTAGAAGCCCTTCCCGGTTTGAACCGAATACCGGCATTACCAGAGCAGAATTCGCTGCGCTGCTGGTGAACGTGCTGCAGGTGGGAAAACCGGCGGA
>NZ_FOYM01000001.1 GCF_900115975.1 Desulfoscipio geothermicus DSM 3669 | reverse complement strand
CAACTCAGGCCTAAAAAGCCGAAAATAAACCAGGGAATTGACAAGCCCTGCGATCCGGCGCTTTGTTCCTTCCTTGCATCCCTCATGTTAAACCAAAGACTAATCCCAAGAGTAACGGGAATTAATAGTGCCACCCGACCGAGTTTGGTTAAAATAGCCATATTGGCCGCAGATTCACCTGCCGGCTGAGATGCTGCTACCACATGGGCTACTTCGTGCAAGGTTGATCCCGCAAAAATACCGTATTCGTTTAAACTTAACCCCAGAAACGGTTTTAACAGAATGTATAAAATACTGCCAATGGTCCCCAAAACAGCAACACTCGCCACAGATACCACAGTTTCATCCTGATTCGCTTTAATCGTTGGCGCGACCGCAGCAACAGCAGCGGCTCCACAGATTCCTGTCCCTACTGCTGTCAGTAAGGCCAATTTTTCTTCAACAGCCAGTATTCTTCCTAGATAGCATATAATAACAACGGCCATAATAATTACCGATGCATCCAGGAGAATGATTTGGGGACCTGTAGCAATAATGGCATCTAAGTTAAGACGAACACCCATTAAAACAATACCATAGCGCAGGAGTCTCTTGCTCGCGAAGCTTATTCCTGTGTTGGCATATTTGGGGATTCCCATAAATGCCCGCCAGGCCATTCCAACTAAAATAGCAATAACCATCGGCCCGGGTACTGACAAAAGAGGTATGTGGATAATGTTTTGGGCAAGGACTCCCACTACCATAGTTAGAACGAGTCCTTGGATGCTACCGTGAAGAAAATCTTTACGCTGAAGAACTGCAACCTGCATCTCAATCCTCCCCTCAAATTTCTTTCTAAAGTTTACCGCAACAATTGGCGGGATTGGAAATACCTGATGATAATAAGTCTTATAATGAGGTACTTATATTTATAAGGGTAATTTCTCATGCACACTTTTCTGCCCCTGGAACCGGGATTTATGGCTTTAAAACCGCCGGAAGTTCTTTCCTTTTAGCATGGGAAGGAAGGAGCGACAATTCTACTATATCGGGTCGCTTTACAGAATCTAAAGGAAGGTAAAAGGGGAAGGTAAAATTGCCAAGAGAGAATGAACGGTACACTGGAAGAGCCGTAATTGCGGGCATATCCATGAGGGTTCCGAAAGCACCGGAAATATGCCCGGTAGTAACCACCCGGGCCTTTTTTCAAGTTATTCTATGAGGATTATTAATCTGAAGCGCTTTTCATGCTCATCTTCTACCCGGGCTACGCACTCAAAGAATCAACGGGGAAGAGGTGTGCGCAACAGATAAATCACTACCAGTACCGTAACTAATAATAACGTGGCAGCCAGCAACAAGTCAGCCGTAAGTGAAGGACGGTATGTACCCTGGTTAATCTGGGAGCGCGTTTGCAGGTAACGGGCGGCAGCCAGGATTACAACCAACCCTGACATGATGCTGAAAGCCACTCCCAGATAAGCTGCTACCCCTCTGGTCGGAGTGGAAAACATGCTGCCCTGATATTCCAAGAACCGTAAATATGCCGAAAACTTTTCAATTACAAAACCAAAGGCCAAAATGGCTACAGAAGTACGGATCCATGACAGGAAAGTTCGCTCGTTCGCCAGGTGTTCTTGTATATGCTGCCGTTCGCCTGTTTGGCGGCATCTATTTTCATTATCCTTCCTATTCAATTCTAACTGCTCCTTTGTCACCATCATCAGTATGGTCTAATCGCGCAACAGTCCCCGCCGGAGCATCTTTTCTTTTACGGTGGGATAGTAATCAAGATTGGTATGGGGTAGAAATTTACTGCCCACAAACTTATTCATAAATACCTCGCTGGCGTTAAGCTCAAAATACGTTATGCTGCGCGCTATCTTCTCGGCCTCCCGTCTGCTGTCATCGGATATCAGCACCAGTCTGGCTCCTTCCCCGGAACTGTTACCTAGCCGGATCATTCGTTCCCGGGGCAAGTCCGGATACAATCCTATGGTTATGGCTGATTCCAGGTCCAGGTACTGCCCAAAAGCTCCTGCTGCATAAAAAGTTTCTATATCAGCCAATTGGCATCCCACACTTTCAAGCAATACTTCCAAAGCTGTATTAACAGCGCTCTTGGTGCGCATGATATTATCAATATCGGTCTGGGTAAAAGTAATATCTTTTCCGGTGGCAGATTCAGATGCCGGCACTACGACAAATTCCTTTTCAGTGTCCCTGAACTTACCCGCCCGATCGATGATTCCGGCCAGCAACAATTCAGCCAGGCAATCTATCAATCCGGAACCGCAAATACCCGCGGCCTTTTGCCCACCTATAGTTCGATAGACCACCTTCCCGGTTTCCGCATCAATTCGTACCTGGTAAACGGCTCCCGGTTCGGCCCGCATGCCGTCGTGGGCAACACCGCCTTCCAGTGCAGGGCCGGCTGCTCCGGCACACGCCGCAAGCCATTCACTGTTCCCCAATACCATTTCCCCATTGGTACCGATATCGATAAAAACAGCCAGTTCCGGTTTTTGGTACATTCCGCTGGCCAGAATACCGCCGGTTATATCTCCGCCCACATAACTTCCAACCCCTGGCAAACAATAAAGAGGCGCTTTGGGGTTAACTGCCAGACCGGGTTCAGATGCGTTAACGCAGCCCGGCAGATTAACAACCGGTATATATGGTTCCATGCAGATTCGGGAGGGATCAAGCCCTAAAAGCAAGTGTACCATCGTAGTATTGGCACCCACGGTGACGGCACTAATTTCCAGGTTCTTTATTTTAAATTCCCGCACCAGGCGGTTAATAATATTATTTAATGTGTTCACTACTGCGTCCTGCAGCTGTTTTCTGCCCTCCGGGGTGCCGGCCAGGTAAATTCTGGTCAATATATCTTCTCCATACCGGACCTGTTCATTATACTCAGCAGCGGAACCCAATATTTTCCCAGAGGTCAAATCTACCAGGTAACCTACCACGGTGGTCGTTCCCAGATCTACCGCCAGCCCGAAATGGCGCTCCGTCTTGTCACCGGGCTCGATATCAATCATTTGCCAATTTCCCCCGAAATCAGCCACCGTCACTGTTACCCGCCAAGCTGCCTGGCGTAATACTTCACCCACTTTGTTCATCAAGTCCAAAGGTACTTTCAGGTTATGATACCGGTCAATTAATGCCGCCATTAATCTGTCAACATCCGCATGATTGTTTAATAAACTGGGTGGATCCAGTTCAATATAATGCTTCCGGCTCATCGGGTTTATGGTAACATCGACAAGAACCCGGTTCTGCAAAATAATTTCATTGCTATTTTTTACCGACAATGACTTTTGCACCTCCTAATTAGTAAACATATCCGAGATTTCATACCATATGGCGTCGTTATTTGCCAAGCGCCAGGTCTAAAACCTCCGTCTTTAGGCGGAAGCTTTAAGTTTAGGAGTTGACTTTGCGTGGATTAGCTGTAGCATTCATCCAAGAGGTGAATGTTACAGCAGCGGAGGTCGCTTGAGTAATTTTCAACTGTTTCTTTGCGCTTAGGTTTTGATATACGCGTATCCTTCAGCTTGCTTTTTGGCAATCTCTGTTATACCCGCCGGAACTACCGTAATAAAAGGGGGTAGCATGTTTTCATCTAAGGAATGCATCCTAAGAGCGTTTCGGCAGGCAACAAATCTTATTCCCATTTGGGCTAATTTATTCATTTCTTCATATAGTTCTCCAGTTGCTTTTCCACAACTCGTTGAAGTTTCCCCTGAACCTCCTGCGATTCGGCATTTTTCACTAAAAGCAGAAACCGCAGCGCCGTTAGCCACAACCTCAATATCCGCATTCTCTTGTCCTACATCTTTAACAAAATTAATGATGCTTGAAAATGTCCCTTGCCACTTTTCAGGTTCGTTTAAATGGAAAAGAACTTTCAGTTTGCCCATCAGAAATGCCTCCTTTACGCACATTGGCCAAATTATTAACAATAATTCTATAACTATTGGGATAAAAGTTATATTCCCAAACTTTTTGATAATATTCTTAGACTTGGTGTAAAAAGTTCCTTTCGGCCATGCCTGAAGCCCTGGCCTGGCAACACAGGTCAATCCGAGGCCTTATACCGAACCCCTGGCAATTTATTTTCTTGAATTAAATATTGTTTCTTGTGACACTAAAATTACCTCCTAAACTCCCCAGGAAGCAAACTATAGCTATAGTTAAAACATATCATCATTAAGGGCCGAATGGAAATATCAAGTAATGATGTGATTTATAAGTGGTGCTTATAAATGGGAGTGCAAACTTATTTTTTTACCGCAAGCAGCACGACTACCACCACGGCGGCAATCACGGTTACCACAAGTACTAACCACAAGAAAAAGAAACACCTCCTGTTCAAGTTAATGGAAGAAATCTTTGATTAAAGGATAATATTTTCTTGACCTGTGGCAACTTTACCAGTAAACTTAATTATGGAAACCAAGGAAAACATATTAGTTTCTTGAGGGAGGTTAAGCTTTTGAAAGAACGCATAATACAAGAGGCTGATATGCAAATATTAAAATTTGGCTTCAGGAGATTTACCGTCAATGATATCGCTTCCAATTTAGGTATCAGCAAAAAGACTATATACAAGTATTTTGACAGCAAAAGGCAACTTATCAGTGAGGTGGTAGACAATGCTTTAAAAAGGAAACAAGATTATGTGATGCAAATTATGCAAAAAGAAGGTGATTGGCTGGAAAAGCTGGAGGCGATAATCAGTATGGAAAGGGAGGAACCACCTGATTGGATGGTGACTGAATTACGGCGGTTTTTTCCCGAGGAATGGGTTAAAATCCAGGATAAAATGCAGTTTCACCGCGAGCAGGTAAGAAAATTGTTAATGCATGGCATTGAAAAGGGAGATATTAAACCGGATATTCACCCGGCAGTTATTGACCTGGTAATGCACAAATCCATAGAGGGGTTACTTGAAACCGATTTTTTGACTGAGAACAATTTAACTTTTAAAAAAGCCAGGGAAGATATAAAAAGTATTATTTTGCGCGGCATATTGGCCAAAAATTACCAGCCAGGGAACGAGGGGTAAAGAATGAACAGCAAATTTAAATTTTTGTTAATTCCGCTGGTTGCCATATTGGCATTGGGTTTATTCAAAGGGACCATATGGAGTAAAAGCAAACCGGTACAACAGCCGGAACAATATGTGCATACAGTATTGGCTGCGGAAGTGGCGAAGGTGACTAAAGAGAACACTCTGGCCCTGACCGGAACTGTTGAGGCCAAGGATGAAGCCATTATCAGCGCCAAAATACCCGGCAAAGTAAGTAAAGTGATGGTGGAAAACGGCGATTTTGTTAAAGCCGGTCAGCCGCTGGTGCTGCTGGAAAATACTGAGCACAAAAATGGTTTGACTAACGCTCTTGCAGCTTTAAAGAAAGCGGAAGCAAACTTACATACCACTAAAATAAATTATGAGCGCATGGAACAGTTATACCATGAAGGCGCGATCGCCCAAAAGGATTTTGATGACGTTCAAACCGCATTAAAATTGGCCGAAGCAGACGCTGAAGCAGCATCTGCCGCGGTGGCCAATGCCCGGGAATCTTTAAACAGCACCACTGTTACTTCGCCTATCAATGGATTTGTGGCAAACCGAAATGTCACCACCGGTCAGGTGATAGCAGCGGGGACTCCTTTAATGATGGTGGAAGACATGTCTTACGTGTATGCTGTGGTAAATATCGAGCAAGAACAGATGGCGCACGTTAAGCCGGGTTTGCCGGCCGAAGTGACGGTGGACGCTTACGGCGACCGCAAATTCAAAGGCGCGGTGTCCGTTATGAACCCCTCTGTAAATAAAGCCGCCCGGGTATTTGAAACGAAAATTAAAGTGGATAATGAAGAGCATCTGTTAAAGCCCGGCATGTTTGTCAAAGTGCTTTTGAAAACAGGAGAATCGAAAAAAGTGCCGGCGGTGCCCAGGGCGGCGCTGACCGGTAAACAAGGCATGTTTTTTGTGTTCCTGGTAGACGGTGAACAAGTTAAGCGCCGGCAGGTGGAAATTGGCCAGTTAATTGGACAATTTGTTGAAATCAAGTCCGGCCTTGCCGAAGGACAACGGGTGGTAGTAACCAATGTCAATAAGCTGAAAGACGGGGATAAGATAAAAATCACCCGGGAGCGGGAGGGCTAGGCTATGTTTTTGACCAACATAAGTTTAAAAAGGCCGGTCTTTGCCACGGTAACCATTTTGGCTTTGGTGCTTCTGGGACTGATTAGTTATTTGGACTTGAATATTAACGATTACCCGGAAGTGGAATTCCCCTATGTGGCTGTAACAGTGGTTCAAGCGGGAGCATCTCCCGAACAGATGGAAACCAAGGTTGCTTTGAAGTTAGAGGAAGCTATCGGGCAAATCTCGGGGGTCAAGCATATATATACCACTGTGCAGGAAGGGGTTGTCACTGTGGTGGCGGAGTTTACGCTGCAAACGCCGCCGGATGTGGCTGCCCAGGATGTGCGGGATAAACTGGGCACAATCAGAGGGGAATTACCGCTGGACATTGAAGAACCTGTTATTTCCAGGTTTGACCCCTCGGCAGCACCCATTGTGTCCCTGGCCGTTACCGGTGCCACATCTCTAAGAGAACTGACCACCATCGTTGATGACGAGATAAAAAACGCGCTGGAAACCATAAACGGTGTAGGGGACATAAATATTTACGGTGCAGAGGAAAGGGAAATAAAAATCTACCTGGATAAGGAAAAGCTGGCCGCTTATCATCTCACGCCGTATGAAGTGGTAAGCAGTTTGCGCAGTGAAAACATGGAAGTTCCCGGGGGGAAATTAAGCGGCAACAACCGGGAGATAACTATTCGCACCGCGGGTGAAACAAAAAAAGCAGAAGATTTTGCCGATCTGCCTGTAGCCCGGCGCAACGGTGTGCAGCTTTACGTTAAAGACATAGCCTCCGTGGTGGACGGGGTGGAGGAAAGGGACAGTATTTCCCGTTACCAGGGCAAACCGGCCATTGGCATTGATGTGGTTAAACAATCAGGTACCAACACGGTGGAAGTTGCAGAAAAAATTAAAGAAGTAGTGGAAAATATTCAAGGCAATCTTCCTCCCGGCGTCAACCTGGAAATAGTTGCCGATAACTCGGTATATATCAGAGATTCGGTAAACGACGTGGTGCGCACTCTTATTGAGGGCGCCATATTGGCTGTTGTTACCGTATTTATATTTCTGCGCGATTGGCGCAGCACCATGATCGGCGCACTGGCCATCCCCACCTCCATTATTACCACTTTTTTTGCCATGAAAATACTTGGTTTTACACTTAATTTCATGTCACTGATGGCCCTGTCTTTATCTATCGGCTTGTTGATAGATGATTCCATTGTCGTCATTGAAAACATTGTGCGGCACAAGCGTATGGGTAAAAGCTCCTTTGCGGCGGCAAAGGAGGGTGCGGCTGAGATAGGGTTGGCAGTGATGGCCACCACCTTTACCGTTGTCGCGGTGTTTTTGCCCGTGGGCATGATGACCGGAATAGTGGGCCAGTTTTTCAAGCAGTTCGGCATTACTGCGGTTTGTGCTGTTCTTGTTTCGCTGCTGGTTTCATTTACGCTGGTGCCCCTGTTTTCCTCCCGGTATCTGAAAGACGAGGAAGATGTTCCTAGAGGGCCTCTCGGCAAATTTTTACTCTGGTTCAACCGCAAATTCGACGGTTTGAGTGTCAACTACTCCCGATTACTCAAGGTGGTTCTGAGAAACCGTCTTAAAACATTGGCCGTTGCCGTGCTGTTATTTGTGGGTAGCATTATGTTGATTCCTTTTTTGGGGTCCACTTTCGTGCCTTCGGGAGATTATGGTGAATTCAGGGTGTCTGCTGATTTGGATGCCGGGCTAACCCTGGAGGCGGCGGGTGAAATAGCAAGTAAGCTGGAGCAAATGATCAGCAGTTACCCGGAAGTGATAAAAACATACTCAACCGTAGAATCCGACAGCGTGGGTATATATGTAAAGCTGGTGGATAAATATGACCGTAAAAGAAGCCAGAGTGAAATAGTTGCTGATATGAGGCGAAAAGTAAATAATATACCCGGCGCCCGGGTATATATTAATGAACAGGCGGGTTTGGATGAGGGAAAACCCGTGCAACTCAGCCTGCTGGGCGATGATATGGAAAAGTTGATACCCATGGCGGAAGAAGCTATGCGGATTATGGAAAGCATACCCGGCGCAGTGGATGTTAGCAGCAGTTATAAACCGGGGAAGCCGGAAGTCAGCCTGAATATTAAACAGGATGTGGCTGCAGATTTGGGCGTTTCCACAGCCCAGGTGGCGGACACCTTGCGTACCTTGTTCAACGGGGTGGTGGTCAGCCAATTTGAGGAAGAGGATGACCGCTTTGATGTAAGGGTTGTTTTAAAAGAAGAACAGCGGAAAAATTTAACTGATTTAAACCAAATCTATATAATGAGCTCTTACCAGGATGAAAATGGCAATTCTGTAATGGTTCCCTTAAGCCAGGTTACCGAAACGGTGTTCAGTACCGCGCCCAGCGTGATCAAGCGTTTTGACCGCAGTAAAGAAATACAGTTGGGGGCCAACCTGGAAGGGATATCTCTGGGAGAGTTCAACAAAAAGTTTATGGAGCGAATTAATAAAGAGTTGGAGGTTCCCGATGGCTACCGCATATATGCCGGAGGTGAATCCGAAAGAATGGAAGATACTTTTAGCACCATGGGGTTGGCGCTTTTTACCGGAGTGATGTTTATCTTCTTCATCCTGGCAGCGCAGTTTGAGAGCTATATTGACCCCTTCTCCATTATGCTTGCACTGCCCATGGCGATAGTGGGGGCCATTTTCTCGCTGCTGATTATAGGCAGTGATTTAAGTATCATGTCCATGATAGGAATTATCATGCTTATGGGGCTGGTAACCAAAAATGCTATCTTGCTGATTGACTTTACCAAGCAAGAACGCGCCAGAGGCACAGAGCGGAACGAGGCTCTGCAAAAAGCGGCTCTCACCAGGCTGCGCCCCATTATCATGACCACCTCGGCCATGATTTTAAGTATGGTCCCGCTGGCCCTTGCACTGGGGAAAGGGGCGGAAACCAGGGCACCCATGGCTCACGCCATTATCGGCGGTTTAATTACATCTACCCTGTTGACCCTGGTTGTGGTGCCGGTGGTTTATACCCTCCTGGATGACTTGAAAAGTAAAACCGGTTTGTTAAAAGAGAAATTAAAGCTGCCGGCATTGAAAAAAGGGTTGTCCGGCAAATAGTACAATTAACGCAAATTGATTAGTTTAAGTGAGTGTTCGAAAAGGAACACGAGAGACACGAGAAGTTCAAGGCGGCGAAGGTCTTGAGGAGCGGAGCGTATACATAATACGTGAGCACCGCAAAAGCCGAGCCAACGCAGAAATTCGACGTGGATCTTGCGCGGACTTTTCGAACATCCTCTTTAAGTCCTGTTGATCGCCTCGGCGTAGACTTCCAGTGTGGCGGAGGCAATCTGCCGCCAGTTAAACTTGGTTACCACGTTCCGGCGGGCCCGCCGGGCGAAATGTTGGGCCAGTTCGGGGTTCTTTATCAATTCCGACACGTAGCGGGCCAGCATGTGCGCATCGCCCGGCGGGGTCAGGTAACCGTCCACACCATGTTCAATAACATCCCTCAGTCCCCCGGTGTCCGAGACCACCAGAGGCACGCCGGCGGCCATGGCTTCCAGGGCCACAATGCCGAAAGGCTCGTACAGGCTGGGGAAAACGGCCACCGTGGCTTCGCAGAGCAGCCGGTTCCTGGCGTCGTCGTTTACAAAACCGACGAAATCCACCTGCCCCGCCACCCCGAGTCCTTCCGCCAGGCTTTCCAGTTCCGGTTGATAGGGGCCCTTGCCGGCGATCAGCAATTTTACCGGGCCCACCGTTTGCTGTATTTGCGGCAGCGCTTTAATCAGCACCTGTACCCCTTTTTCAGGCACCAGCCGCCCCAGAAACACAATATTCCGGTTGCTGTCGTCCTTCGTCGCCGGCTTGTTCGGGGCGCTGAGGATGCTTTCCGCTTCCACGCCGTTGGGGATCACCCTTAGTTTATCCGCCGGTTGGTTGAACAGCCGGGCAATTTCGCGCCCCATATAACCGCTGCAGCCGATAATCATGGTGGCGCGCCGGGCCAGTTCCGTTTCCAGGCTGTGGATGTGCCTTTGGAGGTCGTTGTGCAAACCCCGGTTGCGCCCGTGTTCGGTGGCGTGGATGGTGGCCACCAGCGGCAGGCGCAGCCGGTCGCTTATTTCCCCCGCGGCGGTGCCCACCAGCCAGTCGTGGGCGTGCACCAGGTCAAAGGAACCGAAAACTTCGACCAAGCGGTCCGCTGCCTGCACCATTCCGTCATTTAGTTGGTTGATCCACTCCATAAAGTTTTCGGCGGTCAGCAGTTCCCGGTGAATTCTGTGCACATATACTCCCTGGTCCAGGCTGAAAATATCCTTTCCCGCTGCGGGGCAGGTAATGACATGCACTTCATCACCCGCCGCGACCAGGGCGCAGGAGAGGTCGTGCACATGTCTGGCCAGACCGCCCACCGTTTTGGGCGGGTATTCCCAGGAAAGCATCAGAATGCGATAGCTGTTGCGTGCGCAGGCGGGGCGTTTGGCCGGCCCGCTGCTGCGGTAGATACGATAGTCAATGTCCGGCAGGAATCTGGAGCGCGATTCAATATCGTGCAACGTTCCTTCGTGAATGCTGTGGTTTGCCAGCATATCCGCCAGGATATTAAACCGCCCGATATGGTTTTTGAAACGCCGGACGGCGTAATCCACCGCAGTGCCCGAATGAATAATGAACGGCCAGTCGCTGCTCTGGGCCAGCAGCAGTTCCCTGGCGGCCTGGTTGAGACATCTTTTCTCCGGTTCACCGGCCTGCGGGTATTCGTCGGCCAGTGCGGACATCCTGTCTTCGGCCCGGTGCAGGTGTTTGTAAATCCAGTCGTTTGAGGGGTTCAGCCAGTATTCATTATAGCCCCCGGCGCCCCAACTGCACATGGCCAGGTCCGCGGCCTGGTTTTCCGGATATTCCTGCAGGTATTCCGTGGGAGTGACCATGGCCAGGGATTCGGTGGCGGCTACTTCCCGGCACAGGTAATTCAACCACCAGGGTCCTTCAAACCACCAGTGACCGAACAATTCGGCGTCATACGGGGCCACCGCCAGCGGGCGGCGGTTAATTACCCGGGCCGCCCGCTCCAGCTGCGCCAGGCGCCGGCGGCAAAAATCTCCGGCGTGCCGGGCCGCCCTTTCACGGGCCGCGCCGGGGAGGTAGGGTTCTTTATGCGGCCCGTTGCCCGTAATACGGTGATATTTGAACCCCGTGTCCACCCGGAGGTGACCGCCGGGAAGAAATGGCCCGATGTAATCAATATCCAGGTCGTAGCCGATATCACGGTAAAATTCCCGGTAATACGGGTCGCCAGGGTAACCGCCCTGCCTGTCCCACACCTGCCGGGAAGATTCGGGGTCGCGTCCGAAGGCGGCCACGCCGGCACCGGTGCACACCGGGGCAAAAATGCCGTAAACCGGCGCGGGGCGGCTGTTGGCGATGCCGTGGGTATCCACAAAGAAATAAGTGATGTCGTATTCTTTAAGAATTTCATCCAGTCCCGGGGCATAACCGCATTCGGGCAACCAAATGCCCGCGGGCCGGCGATCGAAATGCCCGGCGTACAAATCCAGGGCGGTCTTGATCTGGGCGCGCCAGCTGGCCCGGCTCGTCATAAGCGGCAAGTAACCGTGGGTGGCGCAGGTGGTGATGATTTCCAAATGGCCCTGTTGCTGCAGCTGTTTGAGGGGGTAAATCAAATTGCGCTGATAACCCTCATATATATCTTTGATTTCCAGCAGTTTATCCAAATAAAAACCGGCCAGGTGTTTAAAGTGCGGGTCGGCGGAGAGACGTTCCCGTTCCAGTCTGGCCAGAGTGATTGACTTTTGCAGGTGTTCGATATAGCGTTCCTGCAATAATTCATTCGTCAACATGGTGATCAAAGTGGGCGAAAGGGAAAGGGTGATACGGAAATTCACCTGATCGGTTTTAAGTGCTGAAAAAACGTTAAGCAGCGGCAGATAGCATTCTGTGAGCCCCTCAAAAAACCACCTTTCTTCCAGCACACCGGTCTGTTCGGGGTGGTGGACTAAGGGCAGGTGACCGTGCAACACCAGACAAAGGTAACCGGCGGGCATAAGTTTTCCCCCCTTTCAGGAAGCCTTGTTGATGCCCATGTAAAAAGACATGGACTCCGTTAACTCCTGTACCGTTTCCTTGATGGGTTGCCGGACGGGGCCGGCTGCTGCCACAACCTGATTGGCTGTCGGCCGCCACTTGATTTCTTGCGTGGTGGCCAGGGGAGTGGCGGGCGGTATGTATACAATATTGGATTTGATGATGCTGTAAAAACGCTGATCTTCTTGCCGGCCGATTTCCGCCTGGTAGCGGCGGGCCGGTTGCAGGTCGTTAAAGTACCAGTTTTCCGTATAAGGCGGTAGCTGCAAGCTGCGTATCAATCGTGGTTCGCATTCTTCACTTACACTGGACGGCACATCATAGAGATTTAAAACGAGAATGCATTGTTGCAGGGCTTTCCACTGTCCAAAGGCAAGCTCCCAGTAAAGGTGAACGGTTGTCGGGTTGACCGCCATCATATTCATAATATTTTCGTCATACCATTGCGGCAATTCCAGCCGGTCGATGTAATGAAGCATGAATACTGACCCCTTTCTTTTTACTTGGCAGTATTATATTAATATAATATTATAAATTGAAGTAGAATTGGAAAAAAATGTTTAAAAATTTTATAAAATTTCCTTGGAATACAAATTAATTTATTGATGGAACTATTTACTTTGTTATATTATAATAAATAGTGAATAATATCACAACCGGTTGGTTGAGCAAATTTAATTTTCTATAATTTTTTTATGGATGGGGCTCTTATTTTAAGCATTTTTTGTTTGCCCGCTGATATTATTTAATTTAACGGGGGTGTATTTTAATGTATGCGTTTCGTACGATATCTGTTATTCCGCGCTTGCCGGATTCTATCGGTCGACTCAGGGAATTGGCATATAACCTCTGGTTCAGTTGGAATGATAAGGCCACGGGCCTTTTCCGGTCCATTAATGCCGAATTGTGGGAGGAAGTTTACCACAACCCGGTGCAATTCTTATTACGGGTTGACGAATCCGAGTTGAAAACGGCGGCGGGAAATGAACAATTTTTAAAGCAATACAGTGAGGTCATTGCTGATTTCGATCACTACATGCAGAGTAAAACCTGGTATGACAGGCAAAACTGCCAAAATAACGGGAATAACCATTTGATTGCTTACTTTTCGGCTGAATTCGGGCTGCATGAAGCGCACCCCACCTACTCGGGCGGGCTGGGCCTGTTAGCCGGTGATCATTGCAAAACGGCCAGCGATTTGGGGCTGCCCTTTGTGGGCGTGGGATTGCTCTACAAGCACGGTTATTTCACTCAGCGCATAAACCGGGAAGGACGGCAGAAAGCTCATTACCAGTATCAAAATTTTGATGAAATGCCCATAACTTTGGTGACGGATGAAGGCGGGCATGACCTGGTGGTGGCCGTGGAACTGCCGGGCCGCCGGGTACATGCCCGGGTATGGCGCATGCAGGTGGGTCGGGTCAGTATTTTTTTCCTGGATGCCAATATAACCGCCAACAGCCTTGAAGACCGGGAACTCACGGGGCAGCTTTACGGGGGCAACCGGGATACCCGCATCAGCCAGGAAATACTTTTGGGTATGGGCGGGGTTCGTGCACTGCGGGCCATGGGTATTCACCCCACTGTATGGCACATTAACGAAGGGCACGCCGCTTTTCTCATGGTGGAACGGCTGCGGGAACTGGTGGAGGAAGAGGGCCTCTCGCCGGGTTCCGCCCTGGAGGCGCTGCGGGCGGATACCCTGTTTACCACCCATACCCCCGTGCCCGCCGGGCATGATGTTTTCAGTCTGGAAATGGTGGACCGGTATTTCGGGCACCTGTATAAGCAACTGGGCATGAGCCGGGAGCAGTTTAACGCGCTGGCTCATGACCGCGAGCGGAACGGGTTCAACATGACCATGCTGGCCCTGGGCGCCAGCGGTTTTTGCAACGGGGTCAGCCGGTTGCACGGGGGGGTGTCCCGGACTATGTTCGGGCATCTGTACCCCGGAATACCGGGTGAGGAAGTCCCCATCGGGCATGTGACCAACGGCGCGCATACCCTCACCTGGCTGGCGCCGGAAATGCGCAGTTTGTTTGACAAATACCTGGGATCGCAATGGAGCAGCAACATTTCCCGGGCAGCGGTCTGGGATAAAGTAAATAATATTCCCGACCGGGAACTGTGGGAAGTGCATGTTGGCCGCAAGGAAAAAATGCTGCGATTTGTGCGTGGGCGGCTGGTCAAGCAGAGGATGCGCAACCAGGAAACAGTGAACCGGATAAATGAAGTGGGAAGCTATTTAAGACCCGATGTGTTGACCATCGGCTTCGCCCGCCGGTTTGCGACCTATAAACGGGCCGGGTTGCTGTTCCGGGACAGGGACCGGCTGGATGCTTTGGTCAATAACCCCAAACGCCCGGTGCAGTTTATTTTTGCGGGCAAGGCCCACCCGGCGGACAAACCGGGGCAGGAGTTAATCAAGTTGATAAACGATATCGCAGGGGATGACCGCTTTCAGGGTAAGGTTATTTTTATCGAAGATTATGATATTAATGTTTCCCGTTACCTGCTGCAGGGTGTGGATGTCTGGCTCAACACCCCCCGCCGGCCAATGGAAGCCAGCGGCACCAGCGGCATGAAAGCCGCTGTCAACGGCGTTTTGAACTGCAGCGTCCTGGACGGCTGGTGGCCCGAAGGTTATAACGGGCAAAACGGGTTTGCCGTGGGTGCGGACTGGGATTTCCCCGATGAGGAAAGCAACGACCGTTATGATTTTCATTCACTATACACCCTGCTGGAGGAAGTAATTGTACCCGCTTACTATGACCAGGCGGCCGGTGTGCCCAGGAAATGGGTGCGCCGGATGAGGGAGGCCGTCAAAACCATTGTTCCGCGGTTCAGCACCGAACGGATGGTGCTGGAATACGCTGACAAATACTATTTGCGGGCCATGGAAAGAAATAAAATTTTCAGCGCCGATGCATACCGGGTGGCCGGGGAACTGTACGAGCTTAAACAGTTTTTGCGGGAAAACTGGCATCATGTGAAAATTACCGGCGTGACTACCAACGGCGCCGAAAGCATGCATTTGGGTGAAGAAATGTCGGTGCGCGCGGTCGTGGAGTTGGGCCCCATCCCCAGGGAAAATGTTCGGGTGGAAATTGCTTACGGAGAGGCATACGAGCGGGGCCTGCGCCATATTGAAACCGTGCCCCTGGCTATTGATGCCGGTGCCGGTGACAATGGCGGTCATGTATATACGGGAAGCGTTGTTTTGCCCCAGGGTATTTTTGGTTATACGGTACGCGTGCGCCCTTACAGCCCGCATTTCGCCCACAAATTTGAGTTGCCTCTGGTGTGCTGGGCGCCGGTTTTTTAGTGGTTGGCGGCCGATGGTTGGTAAGACACTGAAATGCGCGCAAAAAGGGACTGGCTCCATTTTCGCTCTTTGAAAATGGTGCCTGTCCCCTTTTTATTTTTTGTTGACACGGATATCTTATAGTGATAATTTTTATCTGGAATTGTCTAAAATCATTTCTGCAAACTAGGGATGAAGTGCTTATGAAGGAGCAGGCGTTAAACCAATTATATGCGCGGGTCACGGGCTGTTGCTGCGATTGCCCCGGGGAGCGGGAAGGCGCCGGGTTGGTCAGGGACCGCAGCAACCCGGACGTGGGGATTGTATTATTGGGGGAGGCCCCGGGCGGTGAGGAAATTAAAAAAGGAGTGCCCTTTGCGGGGCAGGCCGGCCGCAAACTGGTTGATTACCTGGCGCTGGCCGGCCTGACCCGGGCGGATGTTTTTATAATCAATTCAGTCAAGTGCCGGCCTACCAAAAACAACGACCGGGCCAACCGCAAACCCAATGCCTGTGAAATAAAAGCATGCGCCCATTGGCTGGACGAGGAACTTGCCATACTTTCGCCCGTGACAGTGGTGACCCTGGGTGATGTGGCCCTGAAAAAGTTCGGCGGCAACGCCGTACGCATCGGCAACTATCACGGTCAGCCGCTGGTATGGGGAGAATTGACGGTTTTTCCTATGTACCACCCGGCGGCGGCCATTTACCGGCGGGCCCTGGAAGACGTGATAGCGGAGGATTTTGCCAAGTTGGGACGCTGGTTGCAGCGCAAAAAATTAAAGGGGGCGTAATCCCTTACTCATTTTTTAGTTCTTCCTTCATGGATAAAAATTCTTCCCGGTTAATTTCCCCGGCGGCATAGCGTTTTTTTAATACATCCATGGCGGAATAATGCTGCTCTAAATCGCCCGGGGTATTTTGTCGCCTGATCAGCCAGTATATGAAGTAAATTATTCCACCTATAACCAGCAGCCATAAGAGCATGGAAATTATCATACCGCCCCAGCCCCACCCCCAGCCACCTCCGGGTCCGTAAAACATGTGCATTTCGGCTAGTCCTCCTTTTGCCGCTTTTTCTTCAGGAAGCAGAAAAGTCAATTTTCGTAAACAGGTCGTGAATCCTTTCAAACAGCAGTCCGGCCATAAACCATAACGGGGCCATGTCCAGGCGGATCAAATTGGCCACCTGCCACCCGTCCCGGTAAATCCACGGGCTGGTGCCCATAAGCCAGCGAATTAACCCGCCGGTGGTGAGTTCCACCGCCCATATTACCAGCACCCAGGTCAGGCCCCGAAGATACCAGTGCAGGGGGCGCATTAATTCGTGCAGCGGTTCGAGGAAAACGGCCAGCCCGTAAATGGGAAACATCCAGAGATAGGTGTGGGCGATCAACCTGGGGTTGCCGCTAAGGCCGGACATGATACCGGTAAACAACACTTCCATGTTCCAGCCTAAAAGGCCGTAAATTGCAAACCGGGTAAGTACATTGCGCATAACCATATTGTGCGCCCGCCGGGAAAGGTTATGCGAGGAATTTTTATCACCACAGCCCATTCCATATTAAAAGCGACAAGCCCCGAACGGCGGTCTTGTCGCTTTATGACCGGGCACCGGCACGCTCGCCGGTGCCCGGTCATTGTTGTTGTTCGGTTTTGAGCGCGGGCCTGAACATATCAAGGATGCCAAGAAGTATGTGGGCCAGACCGAAACCCAGGATACCCGCTCCCCAGTATCCGCCTACGTACCATCCGATCAGGGCGACAATTACCCCCAGGCCGGCCACAATCCAGCTGGTTGTTGCTCCTTGCAAATGAATCGCCTCCTGTGCGTTGAGATTCGTTACTATCCTTTCCCGGCAATTTTTTATTTATACAATGAGGTATACTCAAAAAAATAACGTCCGGTGGCTGCCGGACGGTGGCTATCAGGAAATCTTTTGCAGGTTTTCTTGCTGTCGCTGCTTTTTATTGAAGGCTTCTTCCGCATAATCGGTGGAGATCAGGTATAAGTTTACCCATAAATCGTGTTCGTTGTTTTTTCCTTCCAGCTCAGAGGCCAGTACCTTGAATTTTTTTTCCACGCGATCTTTAAAAGAAGAAAACTCAACCAGTAAATCCACGACCTCGCGTTGACTGTAAGATGCTCCGTCCTTAAGAATTTTGGCCAAAATCTTTCACCTCCCGGAGGCTGGTTTACCATATTATAATTCATGTGGTAAATAATGTTAAGGGGGGTTAAATGTCTATTTCTCCGGGATAAAGTTGAGAAAAAACAAAAGGCCCCGTTTGGGGCCCTCGGAACTGGTATTTATTCAAACTGGTTCTCAGGATTCGGTTGTATTGACTGGTTCATGCGGTTGGCCAGGGCCTGCTGGGCTTGCTGGCTGGCAATTTGGTTTTGCATGTAACCCTGGTTTTGGGTTTGGTTCTGGAACTGGCCGCCGTAGCCCAGTGCGTTGTTGGCGCCATAACCGAATGTGGTGTTGGCCAGACCCTGTCCGCCAAAACCGCCGAAGGATTGGCCAAGGTTTTGATTCATGCGGTTGGCCAGGGCTTGCTGAGCCTGCTGGCTGGCCAGCTGGTTTGCCGTATAACTTTGTGCGTAATTCTGGTTTTGCTGTTGGTTTTGGAACTGGTTCTGGAACTGGTTGCCAAAAGCCTGCGCGTAATTCATTTGGCCCGGCGCGGCGTAACCGCCCAAGGACTGGTTATAGTTCTGAGCGTAGCCCATCTGCGTGGGCGCATAAGAAGTTGCGAATTGGCCGGCGCCAAAACGCTGCTGCGCCGGCATTGCGGAAATGTAGTTGGGCTGGTAATATTGGGTTGTTCCGTATATGCCGGTGGTTTGTCCGGGAGCAAACTGGGTGCCGAAGGTGCCGAACTGCTGCCCGTAACCGCCGGCACCGGTTGTTTGCGGGAAGATGTTCTGCCCGGTGGTGATGGTTTGGGTCAACTGCTGAGCCGTGCTGCTTACAGTGTTGAGGTCGTTGTTGATCCGGTTGCAGATTTGCTGAATGCGCTGCAGTTGTTGGGTGGCGTTGACTTCATGCTGCTGCAGGCGCTGCAACTGTGCGGAGTTGCTTTGCTCGAACTGCTGCAGCTGTGATGTCATCTGGGAAATGTTATTGATCTCCTGGCGCATTCTCTGGATTTGCTGTTGCAGTTGGAAAATTTGATCCATTGACGTACCCCCTTGGAATTATTTTGGTTTAATAGGCTCAGGCATATTATGTTCCATATTTCTGCAATTATAATTGGAAATTAGTTGAAATTTAGTTTTCCAGGGCCGGATGTTCCCTGCATGCGTTCAGATCCTTATTAATTTTTGGTTACCATGTGTAAGAACGGCCGGTTGTCGGGGTTGAGCAGGAAACCCCGCACCCGGGGCGTGGTGGCGGCGTAGTGCAGGCTGTGGTTGAGCACTATCCACGGCACATCCCGGTTGATTATTTCCTGGGCCCGGCTGTAGATTTCCCGCCGGGTGCGGGGATCAGTGGTATTGCGTCCGGCGGCTAGCAGTGTATCCAATTCGGCGTTCTGATAGCGGGTTATGTTCAGCCCGTTTTTAATTTGGCTTGTGGCCAGCAGGGTGTATAAAAAATCATCCGGGTCGCCGTTGTCGCTGATCCAGCCGTACAGGAAGGCGTCGCCCTGCCGCTCGGCCAGCGCTTTTTTGAATTTATCCCAGGGGTACGACCGCACCTGCATATTAATGCCCTGTTCGGCCAGAGACCGGGCCAGGGCTTCGGCCAGGGCCTTGCCGCCTCCGGGGCTGTAGGGACGTGCTCCGGCATAGGTGATCAGGGTAAAGGAAAAACCCTTTTCATAACCGGCCGCCTGTAAAAGCCGGGCGGCCTCTCGGGGGGCGTACCCGGCCTGGGTTAAACCCGCGTTGTAACCCGGTACCGGCGGTGGCAGAGGACCCAGGGCGGGGCGTATTTCCTGCGGCCAGAGCCGGTTGAAGACGGCTTCCTTGTTTAAGGCCAGGGCTACGGCCCGGCGTACGGCGGGCCGGTCAAAGGGCTTGCGGTCGGTGTAAAAACCGAGATAGCTGATATCCAGGCCGGTGGCCCGGAAAACGGGGTACCCTTTAATTCTCAGCCGGGCTGTACTGTTGAATGCAAGGTCCAGGGCAATGTCGCTTTTGCCGTCAAGCAGCATTTGTACCCTTTGTTCGCTGTCGGGAATCGTTAAAAACAGTATTTCTTTGGCGGTGGGAGGATGACCCCAGTAATCCTCATGGGCCCGTAACATGATACCCCCCTCTTTTACCCCTACCCAGGCAAAAGGCCCGGTGCCCACCGGGTGATCGCCGAAATCCCTGCCGTATTTACGTACCGCCGTAGGGCTGACCACCGGCGCCGCCATGGGCATGGCCAGGTTATGCAAAAACGGGGCGTACGGGTATTTCAAGTGAAATTTGACGGTATGCCGGCCGGCGGTTTCCACTTTGGCCAGCGGGGTATACACGAAATCCGCATAGCTGGTTTTTTTGCCGTGGCTTTGGGTTAATTGTCTTTCCACGCTGAACTTAACCGCTGTGGAATCAAATGGCGTGCCGTCATGGAAACTAACATTCCGGCGTAGGTTAAAAGTCCATACCAGACCGTCTTCGGAAACCGACCAGGACTCGGCCAGGCAGGGCTCAACTGTAACAGAACCCGGCTTGAACCGCACCAGGCCTTCAAAAATATTGGCGATCACACGGGCTGAACCGGTGTCGGCGGCCATGGCCGGGTCCAGCGTTTCCACTACCGGTTCCTGGGTGACGATGATGCGATCACCGGTGGTCCGGGGGGCGACCGCCGGTGTGTCGCCGGGCAGCGGATGCTTTTTTTGCCCCAAAACAGCCAGGGTTACCAGGCAGAGCAGGAATATCAAAAGCATGTTATATGGTTTGGACATGTTATAGACCTCCCTTTTTATTAGCTCTATAAACAAATACTGTAAAAATTGGTAATTATCCTCTTTTGAGAATATAAAAAACAAACAGGGGACAGCAAAAAAGGGGACTGGCTCCTTTTTCGCTTTTTGAAAAAGGTGCCTGTCCCCTTTTTTGCCTGGCACCGGTAAAAGTGGACAGTAAAAGGGGGACAGGCACCGATTCACACTTCAAATATTATATCCTGGCCATCAGCGGAAAGGGGACACACCTCTTCGAGGAATGTCCCCAATGTATGGCCGGGACAAAGGAATGAAGTACTGAAATGCGCGCAATAAGGGAACTGAATAAAGCGCGCCTTTCTTGCAAAACGAATCGGAGCCAGTCCCCTTTTTGTTAAGTTAATTAAGCAAAAATGAAACGATCAAGTATTTAAAGAAGGTTTTGTTCATGAAATTTAGAAGTAATAAATTAACACTGGGTATTGCCGGGACGTTCCAGTTCTCTTTTCAAGGCGGCCAATTCCCGGCGAGCTTGCTTGTCTGCCACAACCTTTTGCAGTTCCCGTTCTATTTCATCATCTCTGTCGTGGATATTGATTGTGTTTCCGGCCACACCGGGTTGTTTGATCCCGGCGGTTTGGGCTTGAATTTGTTCTACAGCCAGGTGGATTTCATTAATGCCGGGCATAATAGCGGATATCAGGCGTTTGATTTCCCGGCGTTCAATGGCGGTGGGGCGGTTAAGCCGGAACATTTTCTGTTGAGTGCGGAAATTTTCCAAATCGGCCGCTAATTTGCTGATGCCCTTAACCAATTCCTGCCTGTTATGCTGCAGGGCGGCAATCGATTCTTCCAATTTGCTTAACTGAAGTTGGGTTTCCTGTTTTTGTTGCAGGAGGGTCAGCGCCAATTTTTCTTTATTCTGTACCAGATATTGCCGGGCGCGGTTTTCCATTTCGCTTGCTTCATATCTGAGATGCGCGGCCTGCGCCTGAAGACGTTCGCATGAGGCATCGACTTCTTTAAGGTGACGCCGGGCGTTATGCAGCGTTTCCACCTGCTGCTGGTACGAGCTTTCCATCAAGGACCGGGGATCTTCCAGGGTTTCCAGCAGCCGGTTGACAGTGTTTTTAAATGTCCTGAACAGGTTGGTAAAAAAGCGCATGGGCCATCCCTTCCCGGTTTTTTTTTGCTTTAGGAAATTATATCGCATGCCCCTATTGGTGAAAACCGGTAAAATATGATTATAGGTTTGTTACTTCCGGTGCCGGGGTTATGCGGCACGGTGGTCTATTATGAAAGTCATATATAAGATTGGGGGTTAACTTATGCAGGCACGGTTCGGCCCGGCGGGGAATTCCGAATCTTTTTATGCGACGGGCCACAAGTCATCCCTGGATATGCCCGCCTGGCTGGCGGAGATGGGATTGAACGCTTACGAATACCAATGCGTGCGGGGGGTGCATTTAAAGGAAGCCACGGCACGTAAGCTGGGGGAGTTGGCCCAAATGCATAACGTGGCTTTGAGCATTCACGGGCCCTATTATATCAGCCTGGGCACCACCGACCCGGGAATCAGGGAAAAAACCCGCAAACATTTCATTGACGCACTTTGGGCGGCCCGGTGGATGGGGGCGCGACCGGTGGTTTTTCACCCGGGCGGCAAGATTGGGGGTGACCGCGCCGATGCCCTGCGCCGGGCGAAGGAACACCTGGCGGAACTTCTGGATATAGCGGAAGCCGAGGGGCTGGGCGATATCCCGGTGGCGCCGGAAACCATGGGCAAACAAGCGCAACTGGGCGACCTGGATGAGATACTGGAACTTTGCACCCTGGGGGAAAGGGTTGTTCCCGCGGTGGACTTCGGTCACCTGCACGCCGCCGGGGCGGGGGCTCTGACGGATGCAGAAAAATTCGCCGGGGTGCTGGACCGGGTTGAAGCCGTACTCGGCGTGGAAGCCGTGCGGCGCTTGCATATTCACTTCAGCCCGATTGAATTTACGCGGGCGGGGGAGCGGCGGCACCGCACCACCTTGGACGAGGGCTACGGCCCTGATTTTGCCCTGCTGGCCGGGCTGATGCTGGAGCGGGACATGGCATCCACGGTGATCTGCGAGTCCGCGGGGCGCCAGGCGGAGGACGCGCTGGTTTTTAAGCAGATATACGAAAAAATGGCGGGCAGTTAAAAGGGCACCCTTTGGGGTGCCCTTTTAAGCAGCGATTTTGCTTAATGCGTCTCCACATCCTGCGCACCATGGCGCCGTAGGGTGTCGGCGGCGTCATTAATCCGGTTGTCGTCGGCCTGGACGGTTACCAGGATGCTGCCCTGTTTAACTTTTTCTTCGTAATATTTGCTACGGTCCTGGGGGATGCCGTAATCCACCAGCCCTCCGGCAATTCCACCGGCAGCGGCGCCGGAAAGCAAACCGGCAATGGGGCCGGCGGCTATCAGCGGGCCGATCCCGGGAATAGCCAGGGCGCCGGCGCCCACCGCCAGCCCGGCCAGCCCGCCCAGGACTCCGCCTGTGGTGGTGCCGGTGGTGAGGTTGTTATCGTTCATGGTGGTAAACTGGTTCTTTTGCCGGTCGTCATCGCGGGCGACGATTGATATATCCTTGTCAAAACCTTTCTGGCGCAGTTCCGCAACCGCCTTTTCCGCCGCATCCCGGTTCGGGAAAGTGCTGATTACCTTTTTCATGCTTTAACAAACCTCCTTTTAAACAATATCGTTCTTTAATTTGTCACGCTCGTGGGCGGTCTATACGCAGGTTGCAAAAATTAACGATTAATGTAAAATTATATTGTTTATTTTTTGCCAGGTTTTGATATAATAAGGTTTGTTATTTAGCAAATTCAGCATTGGAAGGGGATTATAGCCATGTTACCTACCCCAAAAAAGTTTTTTTTAACAGCCGCGGCCGCCGAAGGTCACAGTGAACTTACCGCGTTTGATAACGCTTTGCTGGCCGGCAAGATAGGCAATATTAATCTGCTCAAAGTAAGCAGCATATTACCTCCCAGTGCGGAATACGATCCGGACCTGGTTATTCCCCCCGGATCCCTGGTGCCTACCGCTTACGGGTTTATATGCAGTGATGTGCCGGGCGAATTGATTGCTGCCGCAGTGGGCGTGGGGTTTTCCGCCGATACTTTCGGCGTGATTATGGAATTTGCCGGGCGGTGCAGCCGCGAGGAAGCAGCGGCCAAGATCGAGTCGATGCTCCGGGAAGCTTTTGATTCCCGGGGGATGGAACTGAAGGAAACCAAAATAGCCGCTGTAGAGCACCGCGTGGAAAAGGTTGGCTGCGCGCTGGCCGCCGTTCCGATGTTTTATTGATTAACTGTCATTTGGCGAGGAGTGATATAATTGGAGGTATGGTTCACAGAAGATCAAACTAAAAACTTGCGCATCAGCTGCCGGGTCCGGGAGGTATTGTTTAGCGGCGAATCTCCCTTTCAAAAGGTAGCCGTTTTGGATACCCTGGAGTTCGGGCGTATGCTTACCTTGGATAATGTAATTCAAACCAATATCAAGGATGAGTTTGTCTACCATGAAATGATTACCCACGTGGGTTTGAACACGCACGCCGACCCCAAAAAAGTGCTGGTGATCGGCGGTGGGGACGGCGGCACCGTGCGGGAAATCGTCAAACACAAGGGAGTCGAGAAAGTCGTTCACGTGGAGATTGACCAGATGGTCATCGATGTGGCCAAGAAGTTTTTCCCCGAACTGAGCGTGGGCTTCAATGATCCCCGTGTGGAAATACTGGTGGATGACGGCATCAAGCACGTCAAGGAAAATAAACATACCTATGATATGATCATTGTGGATTCCACCGACCCGGTGGGTCCGGCGGTGGGGCTGTTCAGCGAGGAGTTTTACCGCAGTGTTTACGAAGCCCTGCGGGAAGACGGCCTGTTTGTGGCCCAGACCGAATCGCCTTTCTTCAACAGTGATTTAATCACCCGGGTTACGTCCACTATCAGCGGCATATTCCCCGTCACCCGGCTGTTCCAGGCCGTGGTGCCCACCTATCCGGGAGGATACTGGACTTTCACCATGGGTTCCAAAAAATATGATCCGCTGGCGGTGGATACGGAAAAAATCTCGGCACTGGATACCAAATGGTATTCGCCGGAGATTCACCGCACAGCGTTTGTACTGCAACCCTTTGTAAAGGAACTGCTGCCGAAATAAATGGGTGTGCATTATGCATGAATTAGTAGAACGATACGGAGGATTCATGGGCGCCTGCGACGACTACCGGGCGGCCGATCTGGTGCTGCTCGGCGCTCCCATGGATTTTACCGTCAGCTTTCGTCCCGGTACCCGCTCGGGTCCCCGGCGCATCCGGGAGGTTTCCGAGGGAATCGAGGAGTACAGCCCGTATTTGGACCGGGATTTGGCCGATTATTGTTATTACGACGCCGGTGACGTGGTAATGCCCTTCGGGCATGTGCAAGAGAGCCTGCAACGTCTGGAAAAAACGGTGGCCGTGCTGCTGGGGGACGGTAAATTTCCGCTGGTTCTGGGCGGCGAGCACCTCGTCAGCCTGGCGCCTGTAAGGCAAGCGGCTGCCAGGCATCCCGATCTGGCGGTGCTGCATTTTGACGCCCATGCCGACCTGCGCGGGGATTACCTGGGGGAAAGATTGTCCCATGCCACGGTAATGCGCCGGGTGGCGGAGGTGGTGGGAGCCCGAAACGTGTACCAGTTCGGTATCCGTTCCGGCACCGGGGAAGAGTTTGCCTTTGGCCGTGAGAATACCCGTTTTTACCCCTTTGAAGTGCTGACTCCCCTGCGGGAAGTCGTGCCACTGCTGCAGGGACGCCCGGTATATGTTACCCTGGACATTGATGTGGTGGATCCCGCCTTTGCACCGGGCACGGGCACGCCTGAGCCCGGTGGGTGCAGCGCCGCTGAAATAGTACAGGCGTTGCACCTGCTGCAGGGGCTAAACGTAGTGGGAATGGACCTGGTAGAGGTGTGCCCGGTCTATGACCAGTCCGACCGCACCGCCCTTCTGGCGGCCAAACTGGTGCGGGAGGCCGTTTTGCTGTTTGGTAAACCAGTTTCTCAAAAGTAACAGGCAGATGAAAAAGGGATAAAAAATTTTAATACGGGGTTAAAATTCCATTTGACATAAAAGCGATTTTTTTGTATACTTAACATTGTCAGCTGGCCGGGGACGTAAAAACCGGCCCGTTACAAGGCGCGGAGCTGTGGTGTAGCGGTCTAACATGCCGGCCTGTCACGCCGGAGATCGCGGGTTCGATTCCCGTCAGCTCCGCCAGTTAATGCCACGGTAGCTCAGTCGGTAGAGCAGAGGACTGAAAATCCTCGTGTCGGCGGTTCGATTCCGTCCCGTGGCACCAATTTAATATCCAGATTGTGTGCGGAAGTGGCTCAGTGGTAGAGCATCGCCTTGCCAAGGCGAGGGTCGCGGGTTCGAATCCCGTCTTCCGCTCCATTTTATTTTAACCTATTTGTTGTAGGTTATTTTTATTGTTAAGCCGTACCAAAAAGGGAACTGGCTCCGGTAAAAGGGGAAAAAAAGGGGACAGGCACCTTTTTCGCATTTTGAAAAAGGTGCCTGTCCCCTTTTTTTCCTGAATCGGAGCCAGTTCCTTTTTACGGTCTGTCTCCTGTTTACTTTTTTATTTTAAACAAAATCCAAATTCTGTAACCAATCAAGTCCTGATGGAATAACATGTAAAACAAAGGGGAGGGATAATCCATGTTATTCCATCAGGTAAAATGGTTGCGGGTCCAGAGGGGCAAACTTTGTCCCGTCTTAAAAAAAAGAGTGCTCGCTGATTATAAGCCGGTAAAATACGTTCCGTGTTTCTTGCAGGGCCTGCTGAAAAAGGTTAAGAGAAATTGGCGTAAACACCCGGTTATCGTGCAATTTGATGGCGTGCAGGGCAATAGCGGGGAACTAAGTTTGCTGTCCAGCGTCCTGAGATTGCGGGTTAAAAGGCATTTAGGTATTATTAACGCGGTGGCTGCCGAACTTAATTCGCAACAAGTGGAACAGGTTGTCAAGCATCCTTCCGTGGTCAGGGTCTGGTATGACAGGGAGGTGCGGGCCCTGTTGAATGTAGCTTCGCCAACGGTGGGCGCGTCCGATCTCTGGCAACTGCCGAATGGTCGGGGGATAACCGGTGACGGTGTATCTATTGCGGTTATTGACACCGGCATCTACCCGCACGAGGATCTACAAGGGCGAATTAAATATTTTAAAGATTTTGTGCAGAATAAAACAGAACCCTACGACGACAACGGGCACGGGACCCACGTAGCGGGCTGTGCGGCCGGTGACGGCAGCAGGTCCGAGGGCCAATTTTGCGGCGCAGCTCCGGGCGCGGGTCTGGTGGGCCTGAAGGTGCTGGATAAATATGGTTCCGGTAGTCTTTCCACTGTTATAGAAGCCGTGCAGTGGTGCCGGGATAACAAGGATGAATTCAATATTAGAGTCGCCAACCTCTCATTAGGGAGCGCTGCCGCCCAGTCATACAAGGAAGACCCGCTGTGCATGGCGGTGGAGGAACTCTGGCGCGCCGGGGTGGTAGTCTGCGCGGCTGCGGGGAACGACGGTCCCACTGAAAAAACTATCAATACACCGGGAATCGACCCCCTTGTAATCACTGTGGGAGCGTCCAATGATTTTAACACTGTGGAGATACGCGATGACGAAGTGGCTGAATTTTCCAGCCAGGGGCCCACCATTGACGAACTGATCAAGCCGGACTTATTGACGCCGGGCGAAAATATCATTTCCCTGCGGGTGCCCGGGTCGCTGCTGGATAAAAAGAACAACTCATCCCGTTATAACAACTACTATACTGTTTTATCGGGCACTTCCATGGCTACGCCGATTTGCAGCGGTGTGGCAGCGCTGCTTTGGGAAGCGGAGCCTGATGCTACTCCCGACCTGGTGAAAGAAAAGCTTGTCAGTACCTGCCGGTCACTGGGTGATTACCCGCCCAACGTCCAGGGAGCGGGGCTGGTAGATGCCAATGAGGCGGTGAAATTGCTGTTGCCCACCCAGTATTTACCCTCTTGACGGGCGCAAGGTAATTTGATATTATTGTTAATGCGATGTGGCGAACGCATCATTTCGGCGACATAGCCAAGTGGTAAGGCAGAGGACTGCAAATCCTTTATTCCCCGGTTCAAATCCGGGTGTCGCCTCCATTCAATATACAAACTGGCAATCCATTAGGGTTGCCAGTTTGTATTTTTGTGGTCTTGAACGGGTCAGTAAAGAAGCTTATCATTGCCATTTTTACCATTAAAGGCAAACCTGTCGAAAGATAGGGACGCAAAGCCACGGGTCCAAAGCAGGAGCACTGCAATGACAGCCGGGTTACCGAAGATACACGCATAACTGAAGCAGATGGCCTACCCTGTATTTACGCGCGGGGTGGGCTTTTTTGTTTTTTCCGCCCAGCTCAACTGGCATAAAAATTTTTCGAGGAGTGATACAATGCGCAATTTTGCGCGATAATGGTAAAGACGTAGGAAATATATATTTCTTAAGCGAAATATACTTACAAATAAATTATATTGGGAGCGGGGAAGCTTGATGGATATTGTGGCCCTGATCGCGGAGAATAAAATTCGTGAGGCCATGCAAAAAGGCGAATTTAATAACCTTGAAGGAAAGGGTAAACCATTAAAACCTGATGACCTGTCCGGTGTGCCGGAAAACCTACGCGTGCCTTATAAAATACTAAAAAATGCCGGTATGCTGCCCCAGGAACTGGAGATGGAAAAGGAGATTGTCTCTTTAAGAAGGTTGATTAATTGTTGTTATGATAAACAGGAAAAAGACGTATTAACAAAAAAGCTTAATGAAAAAACTTTAAGATTTAATATGCTTATGGAAAAGAGAGGCAGGAGCTTAGCATTAAATCTTTATGAGGACAAAATTTACAAACGGCTGGAAGGCTAGATATTTTATTCAATTGGCCAGCGGGAACTATGCGGATACACCAAAAGCCTTGATATAGGGTGGTACAATATGCGCTGCCCGTCTGGTTGCCTGTATTGTTACGCTTGATAACTTAACTTTTTCATGTAAAATTGTTCTGTAAGTAAAATATGGTGATTGCAACTGTAATTAGATTAAATTATCCCCTTTCCCTTTCAAGTAATATATTTATTTATTATATTGGATTATTTTTTTTATATAAATTGTCCATAACAATATTGCAAGCGAAATTTCCAAGTAGTATAATATTTAACATCAAAAGTTTCCTGGCATCTCCCCCGAAAGTACGGGGGTTTTTCTTTTTTTATGCACATACTAAGTTTTAATTTCGCTACAGATAGACACGCTTGTTCTTTACAACAGTAATACTATATGTTACAATTTTAACATCCAATAATTAAAATTTTTTTCACTAGTCCCGTCCTCGTGGACTTTTTTTTTGTTTTAGTAAGTGATCATTTAATAAGACTGGCAGGGGTAATGTGGCTATAGTCCTATATATTTGAGACTATTTGAAGATTTACAACCGCTGTAATAAATAGTAAGAATATAATATATTTTACGACTTTTGGTGATCGAAATGAAATTGGAAGAAATTTACAAATATTTAATTTTAGATGGATATCCCCCTGAAGAAGTCGAATATGTAATTTTGGAAGTTCTCCAATATAAAAGGCCAAATTCGCTTTCCGATGCGGATTTAAGGATCCTAATCAATATGTTGCAAGAAAAAAACAGGAGAGTTGGATCTGCCGATACAGATTGGTTTTCTTTAACAAATAAGTTATGGGCCATTTAATTAAATAATGAGAAGATCATTCCCGGTCCCGTGACCGGGTTTTGTTTTTTTAATTTACATAAATAAAACAGGACTTTGGTCCTATTTAAATGGGTATTAGGTGCAGTTGTAAGTAAGACTTAGGGGCTTTAAAATATAATATGTAGATATGACAATATATTGGAGAGTAAATTATATTATGCCCGTTATCAATTATACTGAGATTGCAGTGAAAAATGTTATAAATAACTTGTTGCAAACATTTAGTGAAGCAAAGAATTTTTGTGATTGTGAAATATGTCGTTCCAGGGCTCTGGCAAAAGCTTTAAATGAGTTGAGTCCTGAATATGTTGCTTCCGATGCTGAATTTATGGCTGCCAAGGCTAAATATCAAAGACCTGCCGAATATGCTACTTTGATAGCTATTGTAATGGATTCTATCAGGAAGGTCTTGTCAGAGAAGAATCATAATATGCCACCGTTAACATTGCATAGGCAGTAATAATTGTTTTAACGTTAAATGGGAAACGCCCCTGATTTAGGGGCGTTTCCCATTATGAGAAGGAGGCGTGCAGTGATATCTTAGTATTTACATATATAGTTTAACAGATAACAACCTTTATTTCAGTCATTTGAATGACATTATGTATTTTTGTCTGCCGTCTTGCAGCCGGGAACTGCCGACCGACCGGGCAAGTGAGATGCCGGGCTGTTTATGGTATAATACACTCACAAGTTTAATTGGGAGCAAAATATGAAAATTAGCGCTTATGAGGGCAAGGTTGTTAAGGAGATAGAGGAATCAATAAATAAAAATAAGAAATTGCATTGGAAAGCAATATTATATCTAAGTGCAGGGGTTGTATTTATATTTTTATTGCTGACCGCTTGGAATGCTCATCAAGAAACGGTTATCCTAAAAACAACGGTAAACAGCCTTAAGGCGGAAAACAATGTGCTAAAGAAGGAAAATATTACTCTTAAAGAGGAGTTGAGAAGTTACCGAACAAAAAAAGAGACGTCACAAAACAAATATATTTATTATGAGATAAAACAGAACGACACCCTGGGGTCAATATCTTTGCATTATTACGGGACGGAGATTTATGCTGCAAAATTGGCTGAGATGAACGGTTTGACTGTCAATTCCACACTGCGTGTGGGGCAAGTTATTAAAGTACCCAAAAAGCCTGATAAATAGTGTACACGCATGGCATTTTATATTATGTGTAAAAAATAAAGCCCGTTTATACGGGCTAACAGAACTTGGCATAATGGCTGTTATTATTTTACTATAACCAGTTGATTTACTGCAACAAGTTTCAACAAAAATTATGCATAGTCTCCAATTACAGCCTCATTCCCACAAGCCCGGAAACGGTAGGGGATGAAAAGGCGCGGGGCCGGGTGCTGTATTTCCCGGCAGCGGGAAGCATCCGGCCCTGTAATGAGCTATTTTCAGAATAAGGTTTATCTTTACGCCGGGGCGTGCTTGTAAATGAATCCGCTGTAAGGCGGCAGCACAAAATTGCCCATTACCCCGTTTTCGGTGATAATGCTGTCCGGGTCATCGGGGTTTTTGCTGCCCGTTGGGGGCAGGTCGTTGACGTGGTCGATGTCGGCAAGTTTGACCCACCGCCCCGGGGTGTGAAAATCCACCTCCACGGGCACGTCGTGGCCTTCGAAATTGAGCATGATAAGCAGTTCTTCAGCGGGTACCCGGTCGTCCTTTACCCGCCAGCCTATGACCCTTCTCCGTCCGCCCCGGTTTTCCGGCATCCAGGGGGCGACAATCCAGGTGAATTTGCCTTCGGCGGCGGGGTTGTAGCCGCTGAGCCTGAGCGCGCCATACCTTTTCCTTAAATTAATCAACCCCTTCGTCCAGTTGTAGAACCGGTTGGTATTCTCATCATATTTGTGCCACGGCACCTTGATCCGGTTGCGCTCCCGCTCGATGCCAAATTCCTGCCCCATGTAAATCATCGGCTGTCCCAGGGCCACCATGGTGGCCATCAAGCCAAGCCGGGCTTTCTTTCTTTTGATCTCCGGGTCCTGCAGGTGCTCCCCGCCGGTGCCCACTTCATACTGCACGCTGTTTTCGTCGTGACTTTCGCAATAGTTGATGACGTTGTTGGTATGGGCCGCAAAGCTGTCCTTGCTGAAATAAAAAGCTGTGCCCATATCCTCTGCCGTGTTGTCAACGCCTTCAAATGTTCCTTCGCGCAGCAGTGCTTTTACTTTATCGTGGAAGATGTTGGACCACTGGGCATACCCGTTGTACCCTTCCAGGTTCAGGTCCTGTTCGTTGGGCAAGTTTTCGGCAATTAAAATCACATCGGGCTTAAATCCCTTGTCCTTTATCTCGTGGGCGATGCGGTGCAACAGCTTGTGGTTTAAAAAGTAGCTGTGGGTGGCGTCAAAGCGGAACCCATCGACATGATACTCCTTGATGAACATTTTACAGGAGTCGATGAGCATGTTGTCCACTTCATCCTTGCCCGTGGCCACCTTGTTGCCCCACATGGTCTTGCCTGCAAAGTATAAACCACCTTCTCCGGAGCCGTCGTCGATCAGGTTCCACAGGGGGTTGAAGTCGTTGGAAGTATGGTTGAACACCTGGTCCATCAGCACCGCCAGCCCGTGCCGGTGGGCTTCGTTAACCATTTCACGGAAATCATCGGGGGTGCCGAAATCCTTTTCCACCGACATAAAGGTGCAGGGCTCATAGCCCAGGCCCTGTTTCATGGGCACCTCCGCCGTGGGCATCAGCGCCAGGGCAGTAACGCCCAACTCTTTAAAGAAACCGCTTTTGATACGGTGGGTCACTCCTTTGAAAGTCCCTTGCAGGGGTTCGGGTATATCGGGGTCGTTATCGGTGAAGCCGTAAATATTAAGTTCGTACAGAATCAAATCTTTGACGTCGGGTGTTTTCCAGTCCTGGTCGGTCCACTTGAATTTGGTGGGGTCCACCACCACGGAATTGCGGTACTTGTAATCGTCACTGAACAGCCTGGTATACGGGTCGGCTACGTACCGCTCGGTCTCGGTGGAGCCGCCCTGAATATAAAACTTGTATTCCACGGGGGATTGGTTTTCCGGCTTGATTCTGGCCAGCCAGATATTGGGTTGGTAATAAAACCCTCGGTGCAGTTCCATTTCAATAAATTTATCCTTCCGGGGACCGGGGTGCCCGGGGCACTGCCAGTCGTTGAAGTTGCCCGCCAGGTACACCCTGGCCGCGTACGGGTGAAAAAAACCGAATAAAATGGAACCGTCGGTCAACAGGTTGGCCCCCAGCATGGACGGCATTCCTAAGCCGGAAACATCCGTGGTGGGGAAATAAAAATTGTCCTTGTACACCAGGTTGCTGATGAACCGGTGGTAGTCCTTGACATCGCCATTGGGCTCGGCCGGGCGGACATTGTAGACGTGGTGCCGGTTGGCCATTGTCCACACCTCTTCACCCAGGTGGGCGTGAAAGGTCCGGCTGAAACGGTCGTCTTCCCAGCGGACGTCCTCGCCCTTGCCGTCCTTGAAGATAAAGTTGAAACTGCTGCGGTTGTAGGACAAATCGAAGTAGATGCCGAAATCATCCTTACCGCCGGGGGTTACCTCCCTTTCCAGGGTCGCCCCGTCGCTGACCCATACCCACATCACCGGCTCTAAAAAGCCGTTCTTGTTATCGTAATGAATTCTTGCTTTATGGCGCATAGTACATCTCCCTGCGTATTTTTTGTGCTTATTTTTTGCTTTATTACTGTTTATATGCATCGCCCTTTCCATCGAGGCCCGGTCGAAACAGTACATGCTCAAACATTTGCCCAAAAATGATGAAAATTTGCAGAAAAAAACCTGTTGACAATTTCACATGCAATAAGTATACTTAATGTTGTCGCTGTTGCGATACGATGCGGAGCTGTGGTGTAGCGGTCTAACATGCCGGCCTGTCACGCCGGAGATCGCGGGTTCGATTCCCGTCAGCTCCGCCACACATGCGGAAGTGGCTCAGTGGTAGAGCATCGCCTTGCCAAGGCGAGGGTCGCGGGTTCGAATCCCGTCTTCCGCTCCATTTTATGTAAAATCTTCCCCCTCAACTCATACATCTATTAATCAACTTGCTGTAAAGAAGGGTTGTAGCGCATTATGCGTGGCAACCCTTCTTTTTTGTTGTCGAGGAAAGCACGCAAAAAGGGGAATGGCAAAAAAGGGGACAGGCTCCTTTTTCGCTTTTTGAAGAAGGTGCCTGTCCCCTTTTTTGCCGGTCTCCTTTTGTTTTTTTCTTACGGCAAACGGGATTTTAGGAATGCAGGTCAATTAACAGCCCGGTGATACCGTCGATTCTTCTGGCAATGGCAATGGTGTTTTTTTGTTCCTCCAGCAGTTCCCTGGTTAATTCCTCCAGTTCTTTATTGACAATCTCCACCCTGGAGAGCACTCCCTGGTAACCGTGGGCATGGGAGACGGAATAACAATGACCCAGGACAAATTTTAAAAAATCAGCGATGTATTGCTTGTAAACATTTACATCCACCACGCTCAAAGTTTCCTTGACCCGCTCACCCGCGTCCTTGATCTTTTTAATCATTTGATTAACCTGGTATTCCTGCTGCTGTTTTTTAGTCATGTCCAGCATGGTGGAAAAATCTTTGCTTTTATTTATTTTGGCCGGTGTGGCGGTTAGCTTTCCCCCGATGTTTTTACCGGTAGAAGATATTTTCACTTTCATCCCTCAAACAATTAAAATTAATTATGTTACTATTATACAGCAAAGTGCCGGTTGTTCGGTAAAACCTTTATTCCCGGGATATATCATTACCCCGGCAGGAAAGATGTGCCAGGCGGCGAAGATAAAATATAGATCAGTCCGGAGGTGAAGCCGGTGGCGGTAAATAAAAAAGTGGGGCTGGCCCTGGGCGGCGGGGCGGCCCTGGGGGCTGCACACATCGGCGTATTGCGTTGTCTCGAGGAAAAGGGCTTTGAAATTACTCACATTGCCGGTACCAGTATCGGGGCCCTGGTGGGGGGTGCCTATGCCTGTGGTGTATCTACCGCCGAGCTGACCAAATTTGCCCGTCGGGCCAGGTGGACCAAGTTGACGCGCCTGTCCATTCCCCGCATGAGCCTGTTTGCCAACAACCGGTTGCGCGATAGCATCCTGCGCCTGGTGGGCGACCGGAAAGTTAATGAAACGCTGATTCCCTTCGCCGCCGTGGCGACCAGCTTGGAAACCGGTGAACAGGTGGTTCAGAGGGAGGGTTCGCTCACTGACGCCATACTGGCGAGCTGTGCCATCCCCGGCATTTTTGAGCCGGTGGAAATTGACGGCGATCTGCTGTGCGACGGTGGCATAGCCAACCAGGTGCCCGATGATATCGTATGGGATATGGGCGCGGGGCAGGTTATTGCCGTGGACTTGATTTCCAATGTAGCGGGGCGGGAACGGCCGGAAAATATTTTCGGGGTAATATACAAGTCACTGAACATATTAATGAAACGTACCATTTTTTATAACGAAAATACAATGGTAATTACCATTCCCACCGCCGGTTTTTCCACGGTGGACCTCAATAATTACCGCGCCCTGATCAGGAACGGATACCAGGCCGCGGAGAAAGCATTGGCCAAAATGTGGCCGGAGTAAGGCGGCGGGTTATGCCGGATTGCCCTTTGTTTTGGCTGGCATGCTTAGCGCGGCGCTCATGGGGCAAACTATGAAGGGTGAGAGTTTATGACAACATATGAACTGATAGCTACAGCCACTTTCGGCCTGGAGGCGGTGGTGGCCCGGGAGGTAAAAGACCTGGGTTACCGGGATGTAACGGTGGAAAACGGCAAGGTTACCTTTAGCGCCGACGCGGGTGCCATTTGCCGGGCCAATCTCTGGCTCCGGACGGCGGACAGGGTGCGCCTGAAAGTTGGGGAGTTCCGGGCCACCACCTTTGAGGAGTTGTTTGAAAATACCAGGGCACTGCCCTGGCCGGAGTTGGTCCCTGGCGATGCCGCTTTTCCCGTAGAAGGCAAGTCTGTTAAGTCCAAGCTGTTCAGCGTGCCAGATTGCCAGGCGATAGTGAAAAAAGCCGTTGTGGAGAGTATGAAGCGCAAGTATAAAAAGCAGTGGTTTGAGGAACAGGGGCCTGTGTATAAAATAGAGGTTGCTTTATTAAAGGATGTGGCCACCTTGACCATTGACACCAGCGGAGCGGGGTTGCATAAAAGGGGGTACCGGGAACAGGCCAGCGAGGCCCCGCTTAAGGAAACGCTGGCCGCAGCGCTTATTTTGTTATCGCGCTGGCAACCGGACACTGTTTTACTGGATCCTTTCTGCGGTTCCGGGACCATCCCCATCGAGGCGGCGTTGATCGGACAAAATATTGCTCCGGGCATGAATCGCGAGTTTGTTTCTGAAAGCTGGCCCACCGTTCCGAAAAATTTATGGCGTCAGGCCCGAAAAGAGACCCATGACCTGGCGAATTACGAGCAGCCCTTGCATATTATGGGCACGGACATAGATGACAGGGTGCTGAAGATCGCCAGATATAACGCCCGCGAAGCGGGGGTGGGCGAATATATTCACTTTCAAAGAATGCCGGTCGCCGAGATTCAATCCAGCAAAAAATACGGTAAAATCATTTGCAACCCGCCCTACGGGGAGCGGCTGGGCGAATTGCGGGAAGTGGAAAGGCTTTACCGGGAAATGGGCCGGGTCTTTAACAGGCTTGACACCTGGTCTTTCTATATCCTCACCGCTCACCCGCAATTTGAAAAACTATTCGGTCGGTCGGCCACCAAAAAAAGAAAGCTCTACAACGGGCGCATCAAGGTTGATTATTACCAGTATTATGGCCCCAGGCCGCCCCGAAAAAGGGCGGAAGAGCCCTGAAGGTTATATTGTTAAACAGCCGCGGGCAGTATACACTTAGGTATATAAAAACATGGGGAGTGATAAATTGGCAACCAGGAAAATATTGATCAGCACCGGCAAGGGAAATATATCCCTTGAAGTATATCCCGAAAAAATGCCTGTAACGGTGGAAAACTTTTTGAAGCTGACCAATGACGGATTCTACAACGGGCTGACCTTTCACCGGGTAGAACACTGGGTGGTGCAGGGTGGCGACCCCCGGGGCAACGGGACCGGCGGTCCCGGTTGGACCATAAAGCTGGAAACACACCCCGACCTGAAAAATGTTCGGGGCGCGGTGGCCATGGCCAGGGCGGCGCACCCGGATTCCGCGGGTTCACAGTTTTATATATTAAAGAAAGACGCAAGCTGGCTTGACGGGCAATACGCGGTTTTCGGCCGGGTTACGGAGGGTATGGACGTGGTTGATAATCTGGAAATAGGTGACAAAATGGATAAAGTGCAAGCGGTTGATTAAAAAAAAAGGGACAGGCTCCGGTAAAAGGGGGACAGGCACCGATTCACAGAACGAATCGGTGCCAGTCCCCTTTTACCGGAGCCAGTCCCCTTTTTTCTTTTTGGGAGTGCTACATAAATTTAGCGGCCAGGGCCACCATTAAACTGGTGACGGCGATGAATGTTCCCACGGAAAACTTCACGGTCCATTGGATGGCCCGGTCAACCTTGCCGCCCATGGCATCCAACCGCTGGTTCAGGGAAAGGTACTCCTGGTGCCGTTCTCTGTTGGCCGCCAGCACTTTGAGCATGGAGCGCTCCAAATTGTCCGTTATTTTTTGTTCTATGGTATTTAAATGTTGACGTAACTCATTGAGCTCGCGGTCCAGCTTTTCCATATACTTGGCTTCCCAGTCCATTTTTTTCACCTTCCAGCTTTATATTTATAATATATGTGATAAAGGGAAAAAAGTAGCCGAAAGGAGTTATAATGATTCATGCGGGGAAAAATCATCCTTTTATATTTCGTAATTATGCTGGTTCTGGCGGGGTGTTCGCTGTACAATGCGCAACCGGCCGAAAAGGAAGCGGCCAAGCAGCAAAAACAACCTACCCGGAGTCGTCCGGAAGTGGGGAGCATGCAGGTGGCCGAACCGGTGCCCGGGCAAAAAGAAAACCCGGTGCTTGCGCCTGCGGATTACACAAAAATCGTGACTGGGATCAGCCAAGCGGTGGATGTGTTCGTGGACAGTCTGCTGGTTAACGATTTAAAAAACGCCACCGCTTGCCTGTACGGACTGGATGAAGAGGGCGGCGCCTTAACCCTGGAGGAATTGCAGCGCCAGGTGGAGTTGCTGCACCCGGTCCAATGGCAGGTGACAAGCTGTCGCCCGGCTGGGCGGGAAGGGATGCTGGCGGCCCTTTCCTTCACCCTGCCGGACGGTACGGTGTGCCAAACCGGTTTTTTCAGCGTGCGCAGCGACGGCAACCTGTGGACCATCCATTATAATTCATTTACGGATTCCTTCAACGCCATGGCCCGGCATTTACTGGACCGGAGTGAACCGACGCTGTCAGAGGAATGACAAACTTATGTCGCTGTAAAGACAGCGTAACCGCTGTATTTATGGCAAAATTTTATACAAGGTTATTCCTGGTTAAAACATATACCTCTTTTCTCAATCCCCCGCGTTTTTACCGGGGGTTAATTTTTTTAAAATAATATGTTGGGAGCATAAGTTGTCCGGGTATGAGCAATACTATAAATACTGCAGCGAGCAGTAACCAGCCTCCTAAATCTCTTTCAGCAACCCCGCCGGTCAGGCGGGTATTTTTTTTGGCTGTATTATGGGCAGGATTTTTGCCGTCACAAGGGAATTAATAAATGTAAGGGGGTTGGCCCATGACGGAAAAAGAAAGAAAAATGCGGCAGCCGGTGCGGATCACCCTGGCTATGGCTCTGTGGGCACTCATTTTATGGTTTCTCACGCTGGGACATCCCGGGCTGCAGCCGGTGGCAAAAGCCATACTGATAATTTTCGTGCTGCCCATGGGGCTGGTAGAATGGCTCAAGTACAAAGGTGCGGTCAGCGATACCAGGGCGGGGGTGGCCAAGGTGCTGGCCATGGTTGGTGCGGCTCTACTCTGGTATTTTAGTTATCGTTAAAAAATAAAGGGGACGTTGCTTTTTTCGAAAAGCGAAAAAAGCAACGTCCCCTTTTTCCCTTATTACAGTATCGTGTAGGTTCCCGCAGCTGCAGTCAAGGCTACTGCCATGCTGATTATAATCCAAAGCAAGTCTTTTTTTACCCGCCGTACCAGCACCTGGGTGTTTCTTACATTGCTGTTCATGCTATTGCTCATTTCTGACATTTCCCAATGCACCTCCTGTTTAATTAGGGCCATCGCACCGGAATGGATACTACATCCCGGGGGCTACCATCCTTGGGATCGGTCCAGAATACTTCCAGGGTTCCCTCACCGGAGGACGGGGGCTTAAACTTCAAACTCATCTCAAAATCGCCCCGCTCGGGCGCCCCCGCTGATGCGGTGGTAAAACTCTTGACCAGGACGTTGCCGCCGCCGTCCAGCAGCCGGGCGTTTACCGTACCTTTAAACACCCGGGCGCTGCCCTTGACCAAAAGCGGTACGCCGGTTACCTGGTGGGGCGAGGGGTGGGTGACCCAGATGGCGGGCTTATATACCATGGACAAATCTCTGGTAAACGGCTGGTTGTACAGACCAACGTGTCCCCACCAATCCTTTACCCGGCCGTCCGTTTTCCCTTCCACCTGAAAAGCTACTTTTTCTATGTTGGGAAATTCGGTCAGGGTATTTACAATACTCTGAATGCCCAGCGCTTCACCCTCCGAGCCGACATTGAAATTGTTCAGCACCGCCTCGGAAAAGTTTACCGTGGCCAGGCCCTTGTCGATATTAATGCCCAAAACTTCGGTGCCGGCGGGCAGAATGCTTTTTTCGTCATTAATCAGTTCCTGCAGGGCTGCTTCGGCGACCTGTTTGGTATTGGGCACCGCGTGTACTTCCCGTACCAGATAGGTTTGGTCAGCGGTGAATTCCACGAAGTAAAGGGCCAGGTTTATGTCGGACGGCGTTTGTTTTTCCGGCTTGTTGTCATTGGAGACGTTGGTTTTTTTATTATTGTTGTTTGCCGGTCCTTCAGCATTGGAACAGCCCACTACAAGCATTGCCAACAGCAGCAACACAGAAAGCGCGGCCAGCAACTGTTTCCGGTAACGCATATCATGCACCTCTTTTGTATAAACAGTCTTTATAAGTATATCATTTATACATTAATATTTCCATATAGATAAGCTGTGGTATAAAGCATAATGTTTTGAAAAATCTTTTCGACAACTTTTTTTTATTTTTTCGAGTAAAAACAAACCAAGCTGCAAATGTTCTGCAGGAAAAATATTGATTTTGTCAAATATACCTTTATGTTAAATGCATACGGGTTTATATGTATTCATGTCTAATGCAAATGAATGATTAATCATTCAAAAAGGAGATGAGCTGATATGAAAATGTCCGTAGTCACTCGTTCTGCCATTATAGTTTTTGTTATGTTGCTGTTTTTTTTCAGTGTTGGTGGGTATATGGTCCACCAGTTCAATAATTTCGGCAGCGGGGCGGCCCGGTACAGCCGGCAGGTTCTGCAGGATTTGGACCGGGCGGGCATTGAACCGGTGTTGCGGCAAAATTTGGAGCAGCAGTTGGGGGATTACAACTCACAAATTGCCCGGGTCAAAACAAATATCTATATTATGATTGGCGTTGCAATGGTTTTAGCTGTCATCGCCGTTTCAGGGGCCGCCGCCATGATCACCGGCCGCATGCGTAAAATCGGCGAAGTGTCCGGCGATATATCCGCCGGCGACCTTACTAAAAGGATTGACATGGATACCGACGACGCCCTGGGTAAAACCGCCCGGGGATTGAACGAGCTGGTGCGTAACTTGCAAGAAATGGTGCGGTGCCTGAAGGACGACGCACAGCAGCTGGCCGAATACAGCGAGCAGCTTTCCGGTGTCAGCGAGGAGGTGAGCGCCGCCATTACCGAAGTGGCCACGCACAGTGACCAGCTGGCGGTGGCGGTGGAAAAGCAGGCGAATAATTCCGCCACAGCGGTGGAAGCCTCGAAAAAAGCCCGGACTGCCGCTGAAGAAGGGTACGCCGTGGTGCGGGGTACCGTGGACGACATGAAGGTGATAGAAAGTACGGTGCAGGAAACCATGGCCGTTTTTCAAAAACTCAATGCCAACTCCCGGCAGGTGGAACAAATACTGGAAACAATTACCGGCATTGCCGATCAGACCAACCTTTTGGCGTTGAACGCAGCCATCGAAGCCGCCCGGGCCGGGGAACAGGGGCGAGGGTTCGCCGTGGTGGCTGAAGAGGTGCGCAAGCTGGCCGAGCAATCCTCTGTCGCCGCCGGGGACATTACGGTGATCGTGCGGCAGGTTGATGAGGACACAGCCAGGGCCAGTGAGGCCATGCAAAAGGTGGTGCGCCTGGTTGGGGAGGGCGTGGGTAAATCCGGGTTGGCCGGAGATCGACTGGAGGATATAGTGCGAGAAATCGCCATTACCGCGCAAATGATCCAGGATATGTCGGCTTCCATTGAGCAAACGCGGAACAGTACTGTAAGTATGGCCGCCGCCAGCCAGCAGACCAGCGCCGCCATAGAGGAAGTTACCGGCTCGGCGCAGCAGCTCGCCAAAATGGCCGGTGAATTCAAGGAACTAACCGCGCGGTATACCGTTTAGTATACTTTTCCTTTCCGGGTGTAAGGCATCAAAAGGAGGGGGAACAGCGCTTCCCAAGCACGGCACAAATTTCTAAAAAACAACCCCGGCGTTACGCGCGCCGGGGTTTTAAATGCACTTGCACAAAATCAATCATAGGGAATATATTGATGATGGTCGGTTACCTTCCCTGTAGCGTAGTATTCCAGGTTTTTAAGCGCTTTTTTGATGGGATTGGCAAAAATGCCGGCTACCAGGCCCGTGAAAGTCAGAACACCCAACCCGATATAAAAAGCTGTCCAATACTTTTCCATAATAAATCCTCCTCTCCAGCCCACCAGTCGTTTGATTAAAATTTATCATTTTACCGGCTGGTTAGTCAATGTCTTTCACTTGGAATACATTACATTTGCACAGGGTCGGCAAATGGTTTATAATAACGTAATGTGACAATTGAACAAAATCAGAGTACGACGGGCAGTCGCTGTCGCCCGGTAAAGACCGGGGCGGTAGAGGAAAGTCGAGACACGCACTCCGGGCGCTCTGGAGGCGCTATGGTGTAGTACGGTGCCCGGCGCAAGCCGGGGCAGGGCGACCTGACGACGGCAAAAGAAACCCACCGGGTTTCGAGTAGCCATAAAGTGCCACAGAAACGAGGTCATCGGGTAACCGATGAGTGCAAGGGTAAACTCCACCAGCGTGCAACCCAAATAGGCAGCCTTTGAGCTGCGGGTAGGGGCACCCCCGTGAGGGGGAGGCGAACCTTTATGGTTGGCCTAGATAGATGACTGCTAAAACAGAATCTCGCTTACGGTCGTACTCTGATTTTTACAATAACAGCTAACCTATAATTAAAAATTATGCAAATAATCAATAAAAATTATTTTAGCATCTTGCTAAAATCGATCATTTATGAGATTATATAAGTGCCTACTTGGTACGTAACCCCTTGTTTTTTTAACCTACACATGTAATACGGGAGCAACTGATCCGAGTGTCTATGTCAGGCCGCTGCATCGGGCGGAAGGCAGAAGCATTCGGTCGGGCACCCACCTGGGAGAGGTGGGTTGATAAAAAACTGGTGGGTGACGGCCTGGTGGGAAAAGCCGTTTTAATGGCCCTTCGCAGATTGCGGGGGCCTTTTATTTTTTATTGATTGTTTGTATCATGTACATATAGCCAATATTATGAAATAAGGATTTTGGGGGGGTACTGGCTTGTATTTAAGGTTTATAACGGGCCGCGCGGGGTCCGGAAAGACATCTTGCTGCCTGCGGGAAATCTGTGCCGAACTGCACAAACAACCCCTGGGCGCGCCCTTGATTTTACTGGTACCCGAACAGGCTTCCTTTCAAACCGAAAACGCCCTGGCCCGGGCCGCCGGCTCCGGGGGCTACATGCGCGCCCAGGTGCTGGGATTTCGCCGCCTGGCCTACCGGGTGCTGCAGGAAACGGGCGGAGTTACCCGGGCACCGGTGGGGGAAATGGGCAAGCGTATGATTATCCGCCGGCTGCTGGAAAGAAGGGCGGGGGAACTGCGTATATTTGGCCGGGCGGCGGACCTGCCGGGATTTGTGGACAAGCTGGCCCGGGCGTTGGGGGAAATGAAAACTTACCGTGTCGCCCCCCTTGACTTGCAGTGTTGCTTGGAGGAACTGCAAAGGGCGGGGGAAAGGGGCCTGTTGGCGGATAAACTGCGGGATTTGCAGGCTGTTTTTACCGACTTGACGGAGTTTTTGCAGGGCCGGTTTGTTGATCCCGACGATTACCTGACCCTGGCGGCGGAAAAAATCAAATCTTCCACCTGGCTGCGCGAGGCCCGCGTCTGGGTGGACGGGTTCACCGGGTTCACCCCCCGGGAATATGCCGTTTTGCTGGAACTGATGCGGCATACCGGCGGGGTTAATGTCACCTTGTGTTTGGGGCATGATTTTTTAAGCGGTAAAATACTGCCGGAAACCGACCCTTTTTACCCGGTCTGGGAAACGTATGCCGAACTGCTCCAAATGGCCGGGCAGGAGCGCCTGCCGGTATACCGGTCGCCCGTGCCGGACGATGACGTTCCCCGGCGGTTCAGCGCCCCGGACCTGGCTTACCTGGAGGAGCACTTGTTTAATCACCGTGCCGCCGCCGTTCCCGCCGGGGAGGGGATCAGCATTATGGCGGCCGCCGACCGCCGGGCCGAGGTGGAGGGTCTGGCCCGGGAGATAACCCGCCTGTGTCGTGACCGGGGCTACCGCTGGCGGGATGTGGTGGTGCTGCTGCGGGATGTGGAACTGTACGCCGATCTGATCGACGCCGTGTTCACCGACCATGACATTCCGTTTTTCCTGGACCGGAAGCGCGCGGTGATGCACCACCCGCTGGTGGAACTGCTCCGGGCCGCCCTGGAGGTGGTGGTGGAAGACTGGTCGTTTGACCCGGTGTTCCGTTGTCTGAAAACCGATCTCTTCCCGGTTAGCCGGGAGGAGGTTGATCTGCTGGAGAACTATGTCCTGGCGCACGGCATCCGGGGCAGCCGCTGGATTGACGGCAAGCCCTGGGAATACCGCCGCCGGCTGACCCTGGAAGAAGACTCCCCGGCATCGGACCGGGAAATGCGGGAACTGGAACAGCTCAACAGCATCAGGGCCGCCGCCGCGGAGGCCCTGGCCGGCCTGCACCAACGCCTGCGGGAGAGCGGCACTGTCAAGGAATATACCGTGGCGCTGTACGGATTGCTGGAGGAACTGGCCGTTCCGAAACAATTGGAGCGCTGGAGCGAACTGGCCCGGGAGGAAGGCCGGCTGGAAGCGGCCCGGGAGCACGCGCAGGTCTGGGAGGCAGTGGTGGCCCTGCTGGACGAGGTAGTAGAGGCGCTGGGCGAGGAGGAGCTGTCCCTGCGCCAGTATGCCCGTATCCTGGAGGCGGGCCTGGCGGCCATCCGTCTGGGCTTGATTCCGCCGGGGCTGGACCAGGTGGTGGTGGGGTCGCTGGACCGCTCCCGCAGCCCGGAGGTCAGGGCCGCCTTTATTCCCGGGGTCAATGAGGGGGTGCTGCCGGCCCGGGTTTTTGAACAGGGCATTTTTACCGAGGCGGAGCGGGAGCAGCTGCAGCTTTCCGGCCTGAAACTGGCCCCGGGGGTGCGGCGACGGGTTTTTGACGAACAGTATGTTGTTTATACGGCCATGACCCGGGCCGGTGAGCGGTTGGTGCTGTCTTACCCCCTGGCCGATGAAGAGGGGCGGGCGCTGAAACCCTCCCCGGTGCTGCACCGGGTGCGGGAACTTTTCCCGGAGCTGGCGGAGGGATTTTGGTCCCAGGAACCGGGTTTGCCGGGAGAAAACAACCTGGAATTCATCACCCACCCCGGCCGGTGTCTTACCCACCTGGCCGGCCGCCTGCGTGACGCCGCGGTCGGGCGGGAGATTGATCCGGTGTGGTGGCATGTTTACAACTGGTTCGCCCGGGAAAATAACAGCCCTCTCTTTGACCGGGTGGTGGACAGCCTGTTTTTCAGCAACCGGGAGGGGCGCCTGCCCCGGGATATCAGCCGGCGGCTTTACGGACGGCCGCTTTCCACCAGCGTGTCCGGCCTGGAAAAGTTCCGGTCCTGCCCTTACGCCCATTTTCTGGCCCAGGGCCTGCGGCTGCGGGAACGGGCGGTGCACCGGCTGGCGGCGCCGGATACGGGGCAATTCCTGCATGCCGCCCTCAAACTGTTTGCCGAACATTTGGAGGAAAGGGGCCTGGACTGGGGCCGGTTGGGCCGCAGCCAGTGCCGGGAACTGGCCGGGGAGGTGGTTGATCTTCTGGCCCCGCGGCTGCAGAGTGAAATTCTGCTGAGTTCCGCCCGGCACCGTTATTTAACCGGTAAACTAAAACGGATCGTGCAGCGCTCGGCGCTGGTGCTGGCCGAGCACGCCCGGCGCGGCCGTTTTCGCCCGGTGGGGCTGGAACTGGCCTTTGGCCGGGAAGATGACCCATTGCCCGGCGTGGTGTTCACCCTGGCTGACGGCAGCGAGATGGTCTTAACCGGCCGCATTGACCGCATTGACGCGGTGGAGCATGACGGCGAGATATACCTGCGGGTGATCGATTACAAGTCCGGGGCGGCCTCATTGAGGCTGAGCGACGTCTGGCACGGGCTGAAGCTGCAATTGCTTACATACCTGGAGGTGGCACTGCGTTATTCCCGGGAACTGGTAAATGAGGAAGGATTGCCCGGGGCGGTGCTGTATTTTCGTATTGATGAACCACTGATTAAAACCGAAGGCGGTGTGCCGGCGGACGAGGAAATTGAGCGTCAGGTGCTCAAGGAATTGAAAATGAAGGGTCTGGTGCTGGCGGACCCCGATTTGGTGCGGAAAATGGACGGCCGGGCCGGAGCCGCTTCCGACCTGCTGCCCGTGGGTTTCAAAAAAGACGGAGGCTTTTCCGCCCGCTCTGCGGTGCTGGACCGGGAGCAGTTCGACCTGTTGCGGGCATATCTGAGACGCCAGCTGGCCGGCGCCGGCAGTGAAATCATGGCCGGTGTTAAAGACATCAGTCCCTACCGGCAAGGGAATTTCCGGTACTGTCGCCACTGCCGGTTCAAGGCGGTGTGCCGGTTTGACCCGCTGCTGCCGGAAAATGTTTTTCGGGTTATCGCGCCGGAAAAGGACGCCGATATCTGGCGGCGCATCAAGGAACAGCTGGGGGTGGGGGACGATGACTAAAGAGTGGACCAGGGAACAAGCGGACGCCATTAGCGGCCGGGACCGCCGGCTGCTGGTGGCGGCTGCGGCGGGCGCGGGCAAAACCGCCGTGCTGGTGGAGCGGATTATCAGGCGCATTACCGAACCGGCCGGTCCCGTAGACGTGGACCGCCTGCTGGTGGTCACTTTCACGGCCGCCGCGGCGGCGGAAATGCGGGAACGCATCGGCCTGGCCATTACCCGGGCCCTGGAGATTGACCCGGGGTCGGGCCTGTTGCGCCGCCAGCTGGCCCTGCTGCAGCGGGCCAACATCAGCACCATTCACTCCTTTTGCCTGGAAATTGTCCGGCAGCATTTCTACCGTCTGGAACTGGACCCGGTATTCCGGGTGGCGGACGAGACCGAAGCCGCCCTGCTGCAGTTGGATGTGCTGGAGGATGTCTTCGAGCGCCGGTTTGCCGCCGGGGATCAACATTTCCTGGCCCTGGCGGACTGTTACGGGGGCCGCCGGGACGACGCCGGGTTGCAGGACCTGGTCCTGGAGCTGTTCCGGTTTTCGCGCAGCACTCCCGACCCCGCAGGCTGGCTGCAGAAGCTGCCTGTGATGTTTGATTTAACCGGGGAAGAGGCTGTTGATGACTTGCCCTGGTTCCGGATTTTAAAGACCGGCATCAGCCGGGAACTGGCCGGCATCCGGGGTATGCTGGAACAGGCCGTCCGGTTGGTCGAACGCCCCGGGGGGCCGGCGCCTTACCATGCCACCCTGCGGCAGGATCTGGCGCTGCTGGATGACCTGTCCCGTGCCTGCGCCGCCGGGTGGGACAAGCTGTACAGGCAGTTTGTCAATGTAGGGTTTGCCAGGCTGGCAAGCTGCAAAAAGGGCGAAACTGACGAGGAACTGAAAAAACTGGCCAAAAAAATGCGTGACGGGGCCAAAGAGCGGATAATTAAGATGCAGCAGCGTTATTTCAGCCGCTCCCCGGCGGAATTACTGGGCGACCTGCATGCCCTGGCCCCGCTGATGGGTGTGCTGGCGGGCCTGGTGACAGAGTTTGCCGCCTGTTACCGGCAGGCCAAACTGGACCGGGGAATAGTGGATTTCAGCGACCTGGAGCATTACGCGTTGCAGGTACTGCTGGATGTAGAAGATGCCGCCGGGGGCGCGGCGCGACCGTCCCCCGTGGCGCTGGAGCTGCGGAACCGGTTTGCTGAAATACTGGTGGACGAGTATCAGGATATCAACGCCGTGCAGGAAGCCATCATCAACCTGGTCGCCGGGCCGGAGGACGAGGCCGGGCCGGGTCTGTTCATGGTGGGCGATGTCAAGCAGAGCATTTACCGCTTCCGGCTGGCCGAGCCCGGGCTTTTCATGGCCAAGTATCAAGGATTTGCCGCCGGAACCGGCGCGGGCAGGTTGATCAACCTGGCCCGAAATTTCCGCAGCCGCCGGCCGGTGGTGGATGCGGTCAACTATATTTTTCGCCAGGTGATGAGCCCGGATGTGGGTGAAATGGCTTATGATGAAAAGGCCGAACTGGTCTGCGGCGCCCGCTACCCGGACTTGCCGGGGGACGCTTGGGCGGCGGGGACTGCGGAACTGCACTTGATTGAGACGGGCGAAGGACCCGGGGCGCCGGCTGACGAGACAGCCGGTACCGGCGAAGAGGCGGACGCGGCGTCTGAAGCGGAAGAAGACCTGGATGCCGTGCAGGTGGAGGCCCGCACGGTGGCGCAGCGGATCAGCAAGCTGCTGGAGGACGGCTACCCGGTGTTTGACCGCGAGCGGGGACAGTACCGCCCGGCCGCGTACCGGGATGTGGTGGTGCTTTTAAGGGCCACCACCGGGCGGGCCAATATTTTTGTGGAGGAGTTCGGCAGGCTTGGCGTGCCGGCTTACGCCGACCTGAACACGGGGTATTTTGAGGCCGTGGAAGTGGAAACGGTGTTATCCCTGCTGAAGATAATCGACAACCCGCGCCAGGACGTGCCCCTGGCCGCCGTGTTGCGCTCGCCCATGGCGGGTTTTAATTCCGATGAACTGGCCCAAATCAGGCTGTGCGTCAGCAGGGGGGATTTTTACGATGCCGTGGTCATGGCCGCGCTGGAGGGGCCGGAAGAACTGGCCGGGCGCCTGGCCCGGTTTCTGCAGCGTTTGGAGCGGTGGCGCACCAGGGCGCGCCAGGGCGGCCTGGCCGAGCTGATCTGGCTGTTATACCGGGAAACGGGTTATTACGATTTCGTGGGCGGCCTGCCGGGGGGCGGCCAGCGCCAGGCCAACCTCCGAGCGCTTTATCACCGGGCCCGGCAGTACGAGTCAACTACCTACCGGGGGCTTTTCCGCTTCTTGCGCTTTATTGAGCGCATCCGGGAAAACGACGGCGATATGGGTGCGGCCCGCGCCCTGGGGGAAAACGAGAACCTGGTGCGGATCATGAGCATCCACAAGAGCAAAGGCCTGGAATTTCCCATAGTCATCGTGGCCGGCCTGGGTAAACGGTTCAACCTCATGGACCTGAACAAAAACGTGCTCATGCACCGGGACCTGGGTCTGGGCCCCCAGTTGGTGGACCCGGAAAAGCGCGTAACTTTCCCCACCGTGGCCAAGCTGGCCGTGCGGGAAAAACTGCGGGCCGAGGCATTGGCGGAGGAAATGCGGGTGCTGTATGTGGCCATGACCAGGGCGCGGGAAAAGCTGATCCTGGTGGGGGCGGTGCGCAAATTGCGCGAGTGCGCCGCCCGCTGGTGCAGTGCGGTGGAAATACGGGAACGGGAACTGCCGGCGTGGCTGACTGCCGGTGCAGCCCATTACCTGGACTGGCTGGTGCCGGCCCTGGCCCGGCACCGGGACGGGGCACCGCTCCGGGAGTTGGCCGGAGCGGGCGAGCCGCCGGCGGCAGCAGCCGGTGACGCTTCGGCCTGGCGGGTGTATTTGTGGGACGGCGCCGCCCGGCAGCGGGAAAAGGAAGACCGGCCGGCCTTCAAGTATATGGAATACTTGCGCCGGCGGGAACCGGTGCCGGCAGGCGGCCCGCCGGCGGGCCGGGTGCGTGAGTGCCTGACCTGGCGCTACCCGCACCGGCATCTGCAGGGCCTGGCGGCCCGGGAAACGGTAACCGGTTTGAAAAAACCGGCGTCCCCGGACGGCGGGCCGGGCCCGGTGGAACTGCCGCGGGACTTCCGCATCAGCATGGCGGCCAGGCCCGCGTTTGCCCAAAAACTGCACGGGCTAACCGCCGCCGAGCGGGGGCAGGCCCTGCACCTGGCGTTGCAGCTTTTGGACCTGCGGGGGCGGCTGGACGAAGACGGCATCAGGGACCAACTGGCCGCCATGGTGCTCCGGGAGCAGATCAGCCGGGAGCATGCCGCGGCGGTGGACCCGCAAGCGGTGGCCGCCTTTTTCCGCAGCCCGCTGGGTCAAAGGCTGCTGCGGAGTAAGCGGGTATACCGCGAACTGCCGTTTACACTGGCCGTGCCTGCGGAACAGGTTTACCCCCATGTTGAAAGACTGACCGGCAGCGGGGAAACCGTGCTGGTGCAGGGGATAATCGACTGCCTGGCGGAGGAAGGGGACGGATTACTGCTGGTGGACTACAAAACAGACCGTTACGCCCCGGACACCCTCACCCAAACGGCCGGGCGCTACCGGGACCAGTTGGAACTGTACGCCCGGGCGGCGCAAGACATCACCGGCCGCCGGGTGATTGCTGCATACCTGTATATGTTTTACGGTGGTGATACAGTATCCTTTAATTGAAAACTAAGGTGACAGGCACCGGTTTATACGACGAATCGGTGTCTGTCACCATAAAAACCGGAGCTGCCGTAGGTGGCGGCTCTTTTTATGGTATAAGCTAAATACGGAGATATTGACAAGCTCACTGTTTTTGCAATACACTAAGGAAAATACATAAGAAGTTATTTAAAATGAATGAAAGTTCATTCATTTTTAAGGTGTGTAATGAATCAATGCTTAACTTAGGGGCATAATTTTATGCTTTAGAATATTATGTAAAAAAGGAGGCATTTTATCATGAGTTTGCAGGAAATTATGGCGGGGTTGCAGCAAAAAATGAACGCGGACCCGACAAAAATGGCGGGCGTGACGGCTACCTACCAGTTCAACTTGTCCGGTGACGGCGGCGGCAGTTACAACGTTGTTTTTAATGACGGAACGGCCCAAATAAATGAAGGTGTTGCGGATAATCCCAATATAATCATCTCCATGGAAGCCGCTGATTTTCAGGACCTGGTGTCAGGCAAGCTGGATGCAATGGGGGCGTTTATGACAGGCAAGTTAAAGGTTGAGGGCGATATGTCACTGGCCATGCGCCTGCAGGCGCTGTTTGGTTAATAGATGCAATGCCGGAGGGTTCGTCTTCCGGCATATTTTTTGATAACCTGAAACCCTTTTGTGAGGGTAGTTATTCCATCGGTATGTTATTATTAACGGCTTACTTAAGCCGTTTTTTTCTTAATAAATTTACGATAGAATAAGGGAACTGTATTATGCGCGCCTTTCTTATTTTGTCCCGGATGACATCTTGATACCGGTTCGTTCAAGCATAAAGCAAGGTGAGTGATAAGCGCCAAAAAAGGATTCCTGGCAGCGATATTTTTCAGGTAAGCAAGGAATTATATTCATCAGAGGTGAGTAGCTTCAATGTCCTGGTTTTTGTTGATTTCCATGGCCCAGCGTATGGGATTTATTGTAGCCATTGCCTTTTTGCTTACTCGCCGGCCCGGCCGGTGTTGTAAAAGATGTGGCCACCACCATGTTGGGGGCCGTGGGCGGTACCCTGGCGGTGCTGGGTGTGATTGTTCTGCCAATTACCTCCGGCGACACCGCATTCCGCAGCGCCCGGATGTTGATCACCGATTTCATGCAAATTACACAAAAGCCGCTGGATAAACGCCTGTTGATTGCCGTTCCGTTGTTCAGCGTCGGCTTCCTGCTGACCAGAATTGATTTTAACTTCCTGTGGCGCTATTTTGCCTGGGCCAACCGGACTACGGCCATGATTATGTTGTGGGCGGCAGCGGTTTACCTTGTACAAAGCAGAAAACTGCACTGGGTGGCCTCAATCCCCGCTGCTTTCATGACCGTCGTAACCTTTACTTATATTTTAATGGCACCGGAAGGTTTCCAATTGGCCACCGGTATTGCTTACCCGCTGGGTTTTGCGCTGGCGTTGATTCCCATCGGCCTGTTCGTAAGAAAGGTTATTGGTCAATCCGGGTCCGATCAAGGGCAACCTTTGCCGCATACAGTGAAGAACTAATGAAAACCCCGGGCCGCCGGTAGCGGTTCGGGGTTTTTTGCACCGGGTTTGTCAACGGGCCGGAAACCGACAATTTTAGTGGCCCAGATATCTAAGTATTACCCTGAGCATGGGAAGCCATTGCAGGAACAGCAATATAATGCGACGAATATTCAAAAAATAAAATTAATTTACAAAAGCAGGTGATGGAGTGCTTAAGGGTATTCGTGTTCTTGACCTGTCCCGGTTGCTGCCGGGACCGTACGCCACCATGTTGCTGGGTGACCTGGGGGCGGAAGTGATTAAAATCGAAGAGCCGGGTGTCGGAGATTATATGCGCCATTTCCACCCGCAGGTTGACGGAGTCAGCGTATTTTTTTTGGCGGTGAACCGGAATAAAAAAAGTATTACTCTAAACTTGAAAAAGGAGCGGGGGAAGGAAATTTTCCTGGCCCTGGCCCGGCGGGCCAACGTTATCATTGAGGGTTTCCGGCCGGGGGTGATGGACGCCCTGGGCCTGGGATATGAGAGCGCCCGGCAGGTCAACCCCGGCATAGTGTACTGTTCCCTTTCGGGTTACGGCCAGGACGGGCCCTACCGTGACCGGGCGGGGCACGATATAAACTACCTGTCCGTCAGCGGGGTGCTGGGCATTACCGGGGTCCGGGACGCCCAGCCCGTGGTACCGGGGGTGCAGGTGGCCGATCTCACCGGCGGCATGTTCGCCGTAATCGGTATATTGTCGGCGCTATGGCAAAAACAGCGGGAAGGCCGGGGGGCTTACCTGGATTTATCCATGACCGACGGTTTGTTTTCCATGATGTCCGTCCACCTGGCCAATTTAATAGCCACCGGGACACCGGCGGTGCGGGGGGATATGATGCTTTCCGGCCGGTTGACCTGCTATAACGTATACCGCACCCGGGATGACGGTTATATGGCGCTGGGCGCCCTGGAAGACAAGTTTTGGAAAAATTTTTGCGCAGCCCTGGAGCGGGAGGACCTGGTGCCGGGACACCTTTCTCCCGCAACGGAAGATAACCCGGTATACCGGGAAGTCAGGGAAATCTTTCTTTCCCGCACGATGGAGGAATGGCGCGGGTTTGCGGAACATGTGGACTGCTGCCTGACACCGGTGGACAATGCGCAGGATGTGATTGACGGGGATTATGCCCGCGGGCGAGGGCTGTTTATAGACGTGCCGCACCCGGGCGGCGGGACGCTGCGCCAGGTGCGCAATCCCCTGGTTTTCCCGGGCGTACGGGAGCAAGAGCCGCTGCCTCCGCCCGCCCCGGGCCAGCATAACGAAGCGGTCTACGGCGCGCTGGGATTAAATGAAGAAGAACTTGCCGGCCTCAAACGGGACGGAATAATATAACCCGGGCTGATACCAACCCTGAACCAATCCAGTTTAGTAATGTATTGGTTTAGGGTTTTTTTTCATAAATTGACTTATAACCAGGAATAAAAAGCAATAACCGTTAACCGGTTTCAGGCATAATTTTACCTTCGGTCAGAAAAAATAACTTTGGAGGTGTATTAGGGTGGAATTGAGCGTATCGTGGCACCAGTGGAAAAAAATGCTGCACCAGGCGGTAAACGTCGCCGAGTTTGTCGGGGTGTCCGATGAGCATATCAATGAGCTGGCCTGCCGTATTGGAGATTTTCTGGCGAATAAAATAGATCCCGGCAACCGCGAGCAGAGGTTGCTGAACGAGTTGTGGAATGAGGCCGGGGAAGACGAAAAAAAAGTGCTTACCCGGCTTATCATCAGGATGGTGGATAAAACGGAGAGTATATAGTTAGCCTTCTACCACCCTGAGGGGTAAATTTTTTTCTTCCCGGTACCGGGAATCTTCTTCTACCAAATCCCGGATGCGCCTGTCGCCGAGCATGATTTGCCAGGCCAGCCTTGTGGCGTGGATAAACTTTTCTTGCAGCGGTACATCCCCGGCAATCAGCGGGCAGGTGTAGGGCAAGTCCAGGGTTTCATAAATCAACAGCATGGTCCCGTCCCGCTGCAGGTGGGGCGCCAGGGGGAAAAAACGGCAGGCCAGGGGGCGCGACTCCCTGGGGCAGGGGGCGGTGCAGCGGACAAAGTAAACGGGCGCGGGCCAGGATGCGGGAAAACACTGTTCAGCCGGGTCCTGGGCCTCCCAATTCAACCAGTTTTCCCGGCGGGTGAACATTGCTTCTTCACCCGGGAACAGGTAAATGCCCAGCTCGTTGTGGCGGCCGGGCCGGCAGCAAATGCTGCCGCACAGCGTCCCGCAATCCTTCGGCAGCGGTGTGACGCCGGCGGTGAGGTTATACAATTTATTATAATCATTTAATGTCAGCATCAGGTGGTCTCCTTAGTCCCTCCGAAGCTTTATCTTTTAAAGATACGGCCTCCTGGTAATGACTTGCCAACAACTGCACAACATCCCCGTCAATGCTTCCCCCGTCAACCATATCGCCCAATATTTTTTCTACTTTATGCCTGGGCATTCCTTTTCTGTAAGGGCGATCTTCCACCAGGGCGCTGAATATGTCGGCCACGGCCATGATCCGGGAACCCGGGGGCAGTTCTTCCCCCCGCAGGTGAAACGGGTAACCCTGGCCGTTCAGCTTTTCATGGTGATAGGAGGCCCACTGGTTTATCTCTTCAAAGCCGTCGATTAATCCCAGTATCTGGTAAGTAACGTAAGTATGACGTTTAATGATGTTAAATTCCTGTTTGCTAAGCCCGGCGGGTTTTTCCAGAACCTCTTCCGGCACGCTCAACTTGCCCAGGTCATGCAGCAAGCCCGCTACGTACATATTTTTTTGTTGCACAGGGTCAAAACCCGCCCGGCGGGCCAAAAGGGCGGCGACCTCCGCTACTAACCGGGAGTGCCGGTAAGTGAACGGGTTTTTGCCGTCAATAATTTCCGCAAAGATGCGGCTGATCCCGATTATTTCATCCTGGCCCGTGACCAGGGGACAGGTGCGCAGCCGTTTGCTGAGATGAATATCGATGAATTCAGATGTAAGATCCAGCCAGAGACTTTCTTTACGGGCCACCTGCAGGAAAATATCCACCAGGTCCGGGTCAAACATGGTTCCGGCCCGGGCGCTGATTTTTTGCATGATTTGCTCCCGGTGGTCCAGGATGTTGCCGGGTTGGTGACTAAGCACGTCCACCCGATCGGCCAGGAAGATAATGCGGCTGAACAGCGGGATGGCGTTGCCCGCCAGCCCGGACGGATTTTGGCCGTCCCAGCGGTCATGGTGGTGCAGCACTATTTCGGACAGCGGGGCCAGGATTTGCAGGTTATGCAGCAGGGCGGCCCCTTTTTGGCAGTGCTCCCAGGGGTTTTGCACCTCGAATTTTTCCAGGTTGGCCTTTTCCCGGAAGGTGCTGGTGCCGGCGTCGTGGATCACGGCGCTGCAGTAAAGGAGCGGGAGGTCGCTTTCCTCCAGCTGCATTTCCCGGGCTATATAGGACGCGATCAGGGCCACCCGTTGGTGGTGGCGCATCAGACCGTTACGCTGGTAGTCCATGGCCAGGGACAGGGAGCGCAGTAATTTATACAGTTGAATTTTCGGTGCCGTGCTCACAAAAAATTACCTCCTGCCGGTGGGAGTAACAACAAAGGGGCTTTTGCGGCGGGTCATAAAAACTGCAGCGTGGTTTAAGACGCTGCAGTTTTGGCTTCCGGCGCGGTTTCTTGGTTTTCGAACACCTGCTGGTACTGCTCCATGGTCATCAACACCGCCCGGGGCTTGCTGCCTTCGAAGCCGCCCACGATGCCCCGCCTCTCCATGATGTCCACCAGCCGCGCCGCCCGGGCGTAACCGACGTGCAGGCGGCGCTGCAGCATGGATATGGACGCCGTGCCGCTTTCGATAAATATCCTGGCGGCCTGGGGCAGCAACTCGTCGGTGTCTTCGGTTTCCACCGAATCGCCTTCGGGCTGCTCCTGCAGCACGGCCTCGTTGTAAACCGGCCGGGCCTGGTCTTTGAGGAAGTCAACCAATTTTTCTACGTCCTGATCCGAAAGGTAGGCGCCCTGTACCCGCACCGGCTTGGCGGCGCCCACCGGGTAAAACAACATGTCCCCCTTGCCCAGCAGCTTTTCCGCGCCGCCCATGTCCAGGATGGTCCGGGAATCAGTCTGGCTGGAAACCGCGAAAGAAATGCGGGAGGGGATATTGGCCTTAATTAAGCCGGTGATTACATCCACCGACGGTCGCTGGGTGGCCACCACCAGGTGGATGCCCGCCGCCCGGGCCATCTGGGCCAGACGGCAGATGGCGTCCTCCACGTCCGCCGGGGCCACCATCATCAGGTCGGCCAGCTCGTCGATGATCACCACGATATACGGCAGGGGGTTCTGGCCGGGCTCGTGTTCAAATTCGCCGAACAGGGCGTTGTAACGGGTGATGTCCCGGACGCCCGCCGCGGCGAACAAATCGTAGCGGGATTCCATTTCCCGTACTGCCCAGCGCAGTGCTCCGGCGGCCTTTTTGGCGTTGGTGACCACCGGACTGACCAGGTGCGGGATGCCGTTGTAGTTAGCCAGTTCCACCATTTTCGGGTCAACCATTAAAAATTTGACTTCGTCGGGCGTAGACTTGAAAAGAATACTACAGATCAAGGTGTTTATGCACACGCTCTTGCCGGAACCGGTGGCCCCGGCGATTAGCAGGTGCGGCATCTTGGCCAGGTCCGCCGTAACCGGGGAACCGGCAATATCCTTGCCCAGGGCGATGGTTAGGCGGGACGATGAGCCGGCAAATTCTTTGCTCTCCAGCAATTCCCGCAGCGAAACCGCTGCGATTTCTCCGTTGGGAATTTCAATCCCCACGGCTGCCTTGCCCGGGATGGGCGCCTCAATGCGCACCCCGGCGGAAGCCATGCCCAGGGCGATATCATCCGCCAGGCTGACAATTTTACTGACCTTGATGCCGGGCGGCGGCTGCAGTTCGTACCTGGTTATGGAGGGTCCTACCGCCACGTGGGTTACCCGGGCTTTAATGCCGAAGCTCTCCAATATTTGTTCCAGTGTTTTGATTCTTTTGTTGATATCTTTGCCGGCCTGGTTTTCCCCCGATGACTGCAAAGGGGTCAGCAGTGTCACCGGGGGCAGGTGATATTCCTTCTCGCCCGTCCCGGTGGTGATTTTCAGCAGTGGGGGAGCCTCGTCGGGCTCCTCGTTTGCCGTTTCCGGATGTTTTTCCTTTGCCGCGCCGGGCCGGTCAGCATGATCAACCGGCGCCACTGTGGGCCGGGCCAGCTCAATTACCGGCTGATCAATATCTCCGGGCAGGGCCGTGAGGTCGCTTTGACCCGGTGGTTCGCCGGTTTTTTCTTTCGGGTTTTTTTTACACCGCCCGCGCGAGCGGGAAGTATCTTCTTCCACAAAGAGGAAATTAATGATCATATGCCACAGACGGAATACGGCTGACTTCAACCATTTCCACACGGTTGCCAGCAAGTCCTTCAGGGACCCGCCGGTACAGAGGGTTACACCTGCGAGGGTCAGGAAAACCAGCAGTATGGAGGTGCCTATGGTGCCGAAACAATATTTGCTGGCGTAACCCAAAGCGGCGCCCAATAGCCCCCCGCCCTGTCCCGCCAATCCGGCGGTAAATGACTGTGCCAGCGGGATCTGCCGGTGTAAAAACATTTCCAGGCTGCCGAACAGGATAAAAAAACCCCAAAAGCGGGCATTGACCCGCCACTTGCCCCGGAGCATCAGTTTGATGCCCGTGGGAATCAGTAATAACAAAAAGACAATATAACCGGAGCCGGTCATTATGCGCAAACCTTTTTTTATCAATAATCCCACAGTGCCGATGGCCCCGACGGTACTGGTGAAAACAGTGGTCAGGCCGATCAGGGACAGCGCGATAAGGGCCAGTCCGGCGATGTCGAACACAAAACCGGGACTGCCGGTTCTGGGCGGCTTATTTTTCGCGGTTTTTGTCAATTTAAGTTCTCCCCCTGGAGTATTTTCGGGAAAATTCTCATACCAGCAGCTTACCATAAAATGGTCATCAGGGCAAGGTTGGCGCACCGTGGACATATATGTAAAAAAATCAAATAAAACTAAGAGGATTTTGTTTTTTTTCTGTTGAATGATATTATAAATCTCGGGTTGTGGAAAAATCATTAAACTTACCGCCCAGATAGAACCAGAGGTGTAATTTATTGATAACCGAAGCGGGCAATCGCATAAATGAATTCATGGTTCTCGAGGACCTGCAAAAGTTGATCATATCGGCTTCACCATCCGGCGTGCTGGTGGTGGACAATGACGGAGTGATAGTCGGTTATAATGAAAACCTGAAGCGGCACTACGCCGTCCGTAATTTAGAGCTGATCAACAGAAAGTTGACGGACGTTTTTTTTCAAGGTAGGAAGAAAGACCGGCAGGGCAACTACCTCGACCCCCTGCTGGAAACCCTGGAAACGGGCCGGCCTTTGGTCAAGGAGATTGAGTTGCGGACCAACCAGGTTACCAGGGGAGCCGTTTGCCGTGTCTGGACCGGTCTGTTGCGGGACCGGGACGGCAGCATCATCGGTGCGTGCGGGGTTTATTATGACTTGACGCCATACCGGCAAACAAAGAGGGAACTGGAAAAAATAAATCGCATGCTGGGGGAAGCTAATTCCCAGTTGATCAACCAGCACATGGAAACCATCAGGGCCTTTGCCAACGCCATCGCCGCCCGGGACAACTACACGCGCTGGCATTCGGAAAAGGTGGCTGAATACGCCCAGCAAATCTGTTTCAACCTGGGGTTGGATGCGGAAGTGGCCAATATGGCTTATCTGTGCGGGTTGTTACATGACGTGGGTAAAATAGGGGTGCCCGAGGCTATTCTTACCAAGCCCGGTCGCCTTACCGGGGCAGAGTTCGAGATAATAAAAAAACACCCGGATATAGGTGTGAAGATTCTTGGTTCGATGCAAAACATGAAGGAAATATTGCGGGTCATCAGGCATCACCACGAACGCTACGACGGCAACGGTTATCCCGGCAAGCTGAAAAAAGACCAGATTCCGCTGTTAAGCAGGGTACTGGCGGTGGCGGATTCCTTTGACGCCATGACTTCGGACCGCAGTTACCGCAAGGCGTTTCCCATGGAAAAGGCCATTCGGGAAATAAAGCGCAATGCCGGTACACAGTTTGACCCGCAGGTGGTGCAATCCTTTTTGGAACTGGTACAGGAACAGCATATCGGCAAATAATAAGACAGGCTGCTTATCATGAAAGGCAACCTGTCTTTTCTTCATTTTGATCCCAGTAAATGTCGATGCGGTCGCCGTCCCGGACGGGATCGGTGTACTGGGCCCTTTTACCGTTGATTGTCATAACCAGCATGCCCCGGGGTTTGCTGGTATCTATGTCAATGTAATTAAAAACATCGACAAAAATGGCTTTTGGCACCGGCAGGTTGATTTCTTTTCCGTTGACGGTCAATGTTATGCCGGGTATGTTGCCTTTGCTGCCTGTGGGGGGCGGCTGGTCGTCTTTTTCCAGGGGCGTAATCGCCAGTATTTCCACATTGTCTCCGTTGTTCAGTGCGTCTTGGGCCGTGGCCCGGCGCCCGTTGATCATAACTTGGCGGCTGGCGGGGTTGATCCCGCAAAGGCCGGCGATTTTCTCCACCGTGGGGGTTTGTGTGATAACCAGGCGGTCGCCGGTTTGCAGCCCTGTGGCGGGGTCGGCTTCTCGCCCGTTCAGCAGGGGACGCGCCGTCCATTCCACGTTCCGGCCGTTTAACTGGATGATAAGTTTTCTTTGCTCCGGTAGAAAATCAGCCACCCGGGCACAAGCGTCCGGTCCGGGGACGGCCTTGATGACCAGGATTTCGTCACCGTCCTGCACGGTACTTTGTAAATTGGCTTCCTGCCCGTTAAGCAGTATGCGGGCCGGCTGTCCCAGGCCGCCGAACACGGTATGCGGCTGGTCATTTAAGAAGAATTTCAGGTCCCGGCCGTTTTTGGCAATCAGGTGGCGGGGATCGTACTTTATCAGCCCCAGGGCCTGGGACACGGTGATGTTCCTGGAATTAAAGAGTTTATAACCGCGGCCGTTTATCTTGACCTGCATAAATTCATAGCCCAACCTGGTCAGGGCCACCGTGGCGATACCCACCACCGTCACCCCTTCCGGGCCGGCCAGCAAATCATTGTTTTCGTGAACTAAATTTTGCACAAAGCTTCTGTCCCGGATCACCACCCGCCCATTATCCAGCTGTAAGCGTTCGGCCAGTTTTTCAGTTAAGGCGGGAATCCGGGCTCCGCCGCCGATGCAAAAAACAGACTTGGGCGGTGTGCCGCCGTTTAATTCCAGAATGCAGGCGCCGATGGCATCGGCCAGCCTGTCCAGGACCGGGTCGATAACCTGTATTAACTTTTCCCGGGGAACCGTGCCGGTCACGCCGATGATGTCCGTATAGGTTATGTTTTCTTCGGAGCCGATCAGGCGCTTGATCTTTTCCGCCTCGTTAAACTCCACCAGCAAGTTTTCAACGATGGGTTCGGTGATTTCGTCGCCGGCCTGGGGCACCATGCCGTAGGCAATAATGCTGCCGTCACGGGTGATGGCGATGTCCGAGGTGCCGGCGCCGATATCGACCAGGGCCAGGTTGAGCAGCCGGTAATTTTCCGGGATGGCCACATCAATGGCAGCGATGGGTTCCAGGGTCAGGTGGACGGGTTCCAGGTTAACCCGGTGTAAAACGGCATACAGACTGTTGACCACGGTTGTCGGCAGGAATGTGGCCACTATCTCAGCGCCTATCCGGTCTCCCATGTGTCCCAGGAGGTTGGATACGGGCAGGTCGTCGAGCAGGTAGGTGATCACACAGTGCCCGACGCAGTAATAATCAGGGGCGCCTTCGTCCTCCCGGCCGCGCTCCAGTTCCCGGTGGGCCTGGCGCAGAGCCGCCAGTTCCAGCCCGCGGATGTCCAGAGGTTCGATTTCCCGGTTTATGTCGTGTTCCATTTCCACCCGGCAGCGTACGGTTTTTAGGGAACGGCCGGCCGCGGCCACTGCCACTTTATCCAGCGCCAGGCCGGTTTTGCGCTCCAGGCGGGATTTGACGGCGGTAACCACTTCGGCTACCCTGGGGATATCGTGGATCTGTCCGTCATACATGGCACGTCCCTCGTGTTCGATACATTCCTGGGCGATAATTTTGAAATTTTTCCCCTCCATGCACCCGACAAGGCCGATAACGGTCCTTGTGCCGATGTCCAGGGCAAATATGACATTGTCTGCGCTCTGTGGAACAGTCATAAACAATTTCCTTTCAATAAAGACAATTTTACGAATATGTTGTCATCATTTATCCGGTATATTTAATAAATTATATCTTATAAATTACGTTTCCATCAATAACCACAGTTTTAACATTATCTTAACATTGGCACCGGGTGTTTGCCACATTTACGGGTTAATATAGCAATTAAAGGAGGGATGCATAATGAAAAAAATCATTGTGGCGGTGTTATTGGTTTTGGTGGCCGGCCTGGTGGCCATTCCGGCCTTCGCGGCTTCCACGGACAGCCAGGCGGACAACAGCTGGCTGGAGCAAAGGATGAACTGGTTTGAGCAAAGAATGAACTGGAAGAATGCCTATGTGGACCAGATGGTGCAGAACGGCGTAATCACCGAGGATCAGGGCAAAGTGTGGAAGGAACATTTTGACCAGGTGTATAAATTTCACCAGCAAAACGGTTTTCTTTGCCCGGGCGGCGGCCCCGGCTGGGGAGCCGGCAGGATGGGCGGCGGCTATGGTTACGGGCCCGGTATGGGCATGCGGGGCGGCTTTGGCGGCGGCCCGGGATTCTGGCAGCAGCAGGGCGCAGCCCAAAGCCAATAACGTAAAATTTTTGCATCGATTTGCAGGAAAAAGTAATATTATGTCGAAATAGATATATTGAAATTTCCGCCTAACAATTATCCCCCCTTTTTGGGGGGTCTTTTTTTTGCCGTTTTCATCCCTCTGCTTGTGTCTCGTCTAGTGGCATAGGGGTCTACTCTAAAAATAATATGTTCGGCGCGGGGCGGGTTGTTCCTCGCAAGTGATGTATCGGAGCGCCGGTAACGGGATTTGGCGGTTGCTTTCGGTTGCCGAATTGGTGGGACGAATCGCGCAGAAACCACTGGCATAGCTGGAAGAGAGGATCTGTGTCGGCTTTAAGCAAAAAAGATTTGATTGGCCGAAAGGTATCCGTGCTGGACGAGGCGCTGGCGGACGAAATTTTCGGCTGCTCCGAGCCCGTGGGGAATAAGGTGAGTATCGGCAGCACACCATTCCTGGTGGTGGGTGTGGTGGCCAGGGGCGACTCCATGTTGGGGCCCCAGAATGAAGCCAATGTATATATCCCCATTCGGTCCTGGCAAAACATGTTCGGCACATATGTGAATAACTTGGAAGGAAGCGCTGTTTCCAGGGAAAAGGTGCAGGAAACCATGGACCAGGCCGTAAAGGTGCTGGAACGGCGGCATCGCAGTTCCGCCCAATACGTCAGTTTACATGTAGTATAGTTGCATAAACAACTATTAGTGTTGTATAATTATAATAGTTGCGTCAACAACTAATCATTTTCCCATATTGCTAATTGAAGGCCGGAAGGGGGTAAATATGTCGGAACAAATTAAGTCTGTGGGTAAATGGGTTTCCATTATCGAGCGGTATGGCCAAATGTATTTAGAACGAAAATATCAAAAATATGGCATCGGCCACGGACAGGTAAAATTTTTACTGCTCCTCTATCAAAAAGATGGGGTTTCTCAGGATACCCTTGCCCATCAATTGCGTATGGATAAAGCAACGACTGCACGGGCGATCCAAAAACTCGAATGTGTTGGCTTTGTCAGGCGGCAACCCAGAGAAGAGGACCGGCGAGTAAACCTTGTGTATCTGACTGGAGAAGCAATCAAAATTAAGCAAGAAGTAAAAGCAATCCTAAAAACATGGACTGATGTAATAACAAAGGGGTTTTCCCAGGAGGAAAAAGAGCTGTTATTAGAGATGCTAAAAAGAGTCGCGGATAATGCAGTTGATTATTTTAATGAATTAGAAAGAAGGTAACCGATGAAGCAGCAAAGCACAAGATTAGGGATAGAAAAAATATCTAGTCTAATGATTAATCTATCTGTTCCAGCATTTATCGGCATGTTTGTCATGTCCTTATATAATATTGTTGATGCCATATTTGTAGCGAGAGGGGTTGGCACATTAGGAGTAGCAGCTTTATCCATTGCCTTTCCTATTCAAATGATTATGGGTGCATTAGCCGGTACATTTGGCATTGGTGGAGCTTCTATTATTTCGCGTCGCTTGGGAGCTAATGCGCTAGGGGAAGCAAATAGGGTTTTTAATCATATTATTTGGCTCATCGTGTTCTTTAGTATGCTTATGACTGCCACGGCATTTTTGTTCTTAGAACCATTATTAGTGATATTTGGTGCCACTAAAAACATTTTACCCTATGCTAAAGATTTCTTATCTATTATATTGTTGGGTTCTGTATTCGTAACCTTTGCAATGGCTACCAATAACGTCGTTCGTTCAGAAGGCAATGCGAAGATTGCCATGCTGACCATGGTTATGTCAGCAGTTATTAATATGATCCTTAATCCTATTTTCATCTTCGGTTTAGATATGGGAATAAAAGGCTCAGCCACGGCGACTGTCATTGCACAATTCATTGCTGCAACATGGCTGTTAAAGTATTTTATAGGTGGCAAAAGCTCCCTAACATTAAAATGGATTGGTTTTATACCGGACTTTAAAGTGGTTAAAGAGATTATTTTAATTGGCTTGCCTTCTTTTATTATGATGTCATCCTCCAGCTTGATGGTGGTTTCTGTTAACTGGATGCTGTTGACTTTGGTGGCGAAATTCATATTGCCGTTTTTGGTATTATTAACCGGATAATGGCTTTTGCCTATATGCCTATTGTTGGGATTGTGCAAGGAATGCAGCCGATCATTGGCTATAATTATGGCGCTAAATTACAGGGAAGGGTTACGCAAACCGTCAAACTGGGGTTAGTCGTATCAACTGTCATAGCCTCTATTGTTTGGGTCGTAACGATGGGAATTCCAGAGTTATTGATCAACATTTTCTCTAATGATGATAGTGTACTTGCCAACGGTACGAATGCTCTAAGATTGATTTTCTTGTTAGCACCAATCATCGGCTTTCAAATAGTCACCGGAGGACTTTATCAGGCATTGGGAAAAGCCAAAACATCTTTAATGTTATCGATGTCAAGACAACTTTTGTTCCTTATTCCCATCGTTTTAACACTCCCACATTTATACGGATTGGAAGGCGTTTGGATGTCATTTCCTATTGCAGATGTATTAGCCTTTCTTTTTGCATTGATTATTTTGTTAAAAGACCGAAAAATGCTTTTTTCCAACCTATAATAACACCCGATAAAAAAGCGCGCCCTAAATCAGTTCCCTAAACGCGCGCTTTCCTGTAATCCAGTACGCCAAAGCGCATACCAGAGAACCGGCAGTTCCCACCAGCGGCCCGCCGGCACCTACTATTGCTTCCTGTCATGCCGTTTTGGGCATTTCCTTCATGGCAATGCGGTTGACTACATGTTGACTACATAATGAAGCCTTACGATGAGGAACGAACACCAACAAACAGCAAGTCATCTTATTCTAACCGGAGCCCAGGGCGGCCAGCCATGTTTCTTTTTTAGTCATGATTTCTTCCAGGCGGTCAATGTAAAGCCAGGGGTCCCTGGGGTTGTACCGGTTCAAAAGCAGCCCGTCCGGCAGCAGGTACTTGGAGCCCGCCCCGGCGCCGAGACCGATGACTGTGTGCCGCTCCTCCATGACCATAATGTTGTAAAGGCACTCCCGGCCGGGCAGGGTGTAACTGACATTCTCCTGATGCCCCAGGGTATCTTTGATGTCCGCCACTGTCTCACCCGGCAGTCCGGCGAAAAAAAACTTATTATGTCGTCTATGCCCGGCCGGCACCCGGTGTTTCCGTCCGCCGGAAAGGCGCATAAAAATAGCCCCCCGGTGAAGGTAAACGGGCTGTTTTGGACAAATAATATACAAGGAAAGCAGTATACCATGACAGGAGAGGCCCGATTATGCAGCAAGACCGTGAACCAGGCCGGGACAATCGAGACGGCACCGAAGATGGAGTGAAAAGCATCTCTTCCGGGAATGACCGGTACCGGCAGGAAGAGGAAATCCCGAACCGGGAACCGGGTGGCGGCACCCGCCCTTCCGGCGGCGATAGGGTCGAATCCGGCGCCGGTTCTGTAGAAGGCTCCCGGGAAGATGAATACGGCGACCAATATGACGACGGATTCGACTATTTGGAGGATGACGACGAGTACGAGGATTACGACGAGTACCTGGAAGAAGGCTACGAAGATGACCCGAAAAAGGACTACCCGGAAGACTACGACCTGGAGTACCTGAAACAGTTTGAAGACGAAGAAGATAAAGACGCGGACGAGGCTGAAGAGGGAGACGGGGAGGAGCCGCCGCGCAAGTCAGTGGCGCTGCGCCTGGTGGCCCTGATCACGGTGGTGGCCTTCCTGGGCCTGGCTCTGGCCGCCTCGTGGCCCGTGCTGCAGTTCCCGCTGGCCGAACTGGTGGGCCGGTCGCTGCAGTTGCAAAGGGACATCGACGTCCAACACCTGCAGCAGGCGGTGGTGCAGATCGACGTGATTTCTAAGCGTCCGGGCGCCTCTGTTATGGCCCGGCGCAGTTCGGGCACCGGTTTCAACATCCGGGCCGACGGTCTGGTGGTTACCAACCACCACGTCATCGACAACGCTTTGAACATGACCATAACTTTCCCCGACGGCGGCATCTACCGGGCGGAAAGCTGGTCTTCGAAGCCCGAGTTCGATCTGGCGGTGATTAAACTGGCGGCCCGGGAGGACGCAAAGGAACTGCCGGTGGTGCCCGTGGATTTGGATTACCTGCCGGGCCGGAATGACGACGTGAGAGTGGTCGGCAACCCGCTGGGTTTGAACAACGTGGTGGTGGAGGGCCGGGTGGACGGTTACTTGAGGTTGCGGGACAGGCCGGAGCCGGTGTTTTCCATAGACGCTCCCATTTACCCCGGCAACAGCGGCAGCCCGGTGTTCAACAGGAACGGCGAAGTAATTGGGGTTGTCTTTGCCCGCTACCACGCTGAGGTGGACGGCGAGGAAAAAATATACGGCCTGGCCGTACCCATCAGCGAATTGCAGGTCGAAGTGTAACGCAAAAATAACGCCCTTGACACCTCCTATTGGAAGGCGCAAGGGCTTAAGAGTTTGCTTATTCGTTATCTGAAACTTCGTCAACCTTTGGGAACCGCCTAGTGCGGACCCGCATGCGAGAAGTCGGGGGCTTGCCGCCCCCTCCTGCTCGATTTAGTACCTTTTCCTTAACGCTATACTGATGCACACAATGGTGCCGCCCCAGAGAACTGCCATACCGAACAGCATCATAGCGATTGCGCTACCGGTCATATATTCAACCTCCCCGGATAAAAATAGTTGTGGCGCTAGTCATTGAGCAGTTCGCGGTTGCGCCAGCCGGAGGCCCGTAATATATAGCCGCCCACAATGGTGATGGCGATTACGCTCCAGCCCAGCATGACCACCGCGGAAAGCGGGTAGCCGCCGTAAGGCGCTTTCAGGTCCCCCCACAGGTTGGACAGGGCTACGTAGCCCAGCACCACCGGGGTGATGAATTTCAGGCAGAATACCCACCAGCCGCCCACCTGGAAGTCGGAAATGGGATTGATGTGTTCTTTGATGGAGTTGACGTTGAAGAACCAGGCTATCAATATAACTTCGATCAAACCGCAGAAGGCAATGCCGATCTGGTTGGTGAAGTGGTCCACGATATCCAGGAAATACAGGCCGGCGCCGGTGGCCATATACAGGCTGATCAGGCCGGCTACCAGGCAGTACACCGTAACCACTTTTTTGCGGGGCGCATTCAATTTGTCCATTAATGCGGATATGGCGGCCTCGTTGATGGATATATGCGACGAAAGGCCGGCAAAAACCAGGGACAGGAAGAAGAGCACCCCGAACAACTGCGGCGCGGTGGGCATGTTGGAAATGGCCGTGGGGAAAGCCACGAAGGCCAGACCAACACTGGCGGTGACCACTTCTTCAAAGGGCTTGCCGGAAATTTGCGCCATCCAGCCCACGATGCTAAACACGGCAATACCGGCCAACAGGCTGAAGCCGCAGTTACCCAGTGCGGTGATGAAGCCGTTGTTGACGATGTCGCTTTTCTTGGGCAGGTAACTGGAATAAGCGATCATGATGGCAAAACCGATACTTAAAGTAAAGAAAATTTGCCCGTATGCGGCCACCCAGACCTTGTAATCCAGTATTTTGCTGAAATCGGGCTGGAACAGGTAATTCAGGCCGGAAACAGCCCCGGGCAGAGTCAGGCCGCGCACGGCGATAATAAGGATCATTGCAATAAGAACTGGAATGAAAATTTTGTTGGCCAGTTCGATACCCTTTTTGACCCCGCTGTACAATACAACGAAGTTAATTATCCAGGCAAGCACCAGCGCCGCCAGAATGTATGTCTTGATGCCGCCGAAATCAAAGGCGCCGCCGGACAGGCCGAGGTATTTTTCAAAGAAAAACGCGTTGGCGTCGTCGCCCCAGGCCATATTGAATGAATACCCTACGTAGTTCAGACTCCATGCCACCACGCCCACATAATAAACGGAAATAAAGAAAGCGATAAATACCTGGCCCCAGCCGAGCCACTCAAAGCCGGGACGTGCTTTGGCCAGCGCCAGCGGCGCCGATCCACGAAACTTGTGACCGAGACCGAATTCCAAGATAATCAAGGGAATGCCGGCGGTCAACAGAGCGAAAAAATAGGGGATTAGAAACGCGCCGCCCCCGTTTTCATAAGTCATGTAGGGAAAACGCCAGATGTTCCCCAGGCCGATGGCCGAACCCACAGCTGCCAATACGAATCCCGCTCGCGTGCCCCACTGTTCTCTTTCTAGCACATCGCACAACCTCCTTAAAAAATATTGAATAGAACATCTAAAGTTTCTGCATAAAGAAAGGATTTCCTGCAAATTCCTGTTAATTTTTAATTAAATTGCGTTTTTTTATACATGGCAAGTTTACATAAAACAAAGTTTTATTGCGGAATTTACTTTCTTTGCCGCTGTTGGTTTTGACGCAGGCGGAAAATTCCCGCGATGCCCACCAGTATCAAGGCTATGCTGACTAGTTGGGCCACCCGGAACGGGCCGAGCATCAGGCTGTCCGTGCGCAGGGCCTCGATAAAAAACCGTCCCGTGGAATAAAGGATCAGGTAAAGAAAAGCTATTTCACCCTCGGCTTTTTTACGGGGCCAGCGCCAGACAAGGGTAAGAAATACCGCAAAGTCCCAGATTGACTCATACAGAAAGGTAGGGTGGTAATACCGTCCTTCGATGAACATCTGGTTTTTGATAAACGCCGGGAAAAGGTTGATGAATTGCTCGGTAACCGGTCCACCGTGGGCTTCCTGGTTGATAAAATTGCCCCAGCGCCCGATGGCCTGTCCCAGGATTAAGCTGGGCGCAATGATATCGGCGGTTTTCCAGACGGGAATGCCGTAGCGGTACACGTAAAACAGGCCGGCCAGCAAGCCCCCGGTAATGCCGCCGTGGATGGCCAGCCCGCCATGCCAGATGGCCAGCGCCTCCCAGGGGTTGGCGCGGTAATTTTCCCAGGTAAATATAACATAATAAAGCCTGGCGCCGATAATGGACGCCGGTATAATCAAGGTGATCATATTCAAAATATGGTTGGGATCGATATTATTCTGCTGGGCGCGGCGGTAAGCCAGAAAGATGCCCACCAAAAAAGCGGTGGCCATGATGATGCCGTACCACCTGATTTGCAAGGGGCCAAGACTTATTGCAACAGGGTCGATCATTTCATAAAACCTCCGGTCTTTTGGAAAATGTTATGCTGTTATTACCGTTCTTATATATTTTATCATACCGGGTGGATAAGGATAAATTCAAGAAGGGGAACAAAGAGAGTTTCGGCTATGAATTTGCCAATCCCCTGACCAGGGAATTTGCCGAAGAAAAAAACAAAGAGAAGAAAAAATAAATGTAAAAAGCAAAAAGGGGACAGGCTCCTTTTTCGCTTTTTGAAAAAGGTGCCTGTCCCCTTTTTGCTTTTTAATTCCGGGGCATTTTCAGGCTGTGTCTTATAGTCTTTGTCAGCGAATTTTTCTCTTGTTGAAGTAATCGCGCAATAATTTGGCACCAGAGGCTAATGAGGGGAGTATTTTTTCCATAAGAAAAACACGCAATTGGCGGCTCAGGTCCGCTGTTTTGCCAAGAAAAGCTTCCAACCTTGCGCTTCCCGCCGCCAGGTGGGGTTTAATTCTTTTTACCGGTACTTTTCCGGTTATTTGGCGGGTAAATCTCTCCAGTTCTTCCGGGCCGGCGTTGACGGCGACAAAAACCGCCCCCCCCACCAGTATCAGCATGATTAAAAACACCGCGGTTTTCCACAGCGCCCGCTCTCCGACCGGCTGAATGGCCGTGCCGTCCGGGGGAACATTGAGTCCCAGCACCACCGGTGTGATGTCTGCTAGCAGGGCAATGCCCTCTTCCGCATTTTCCTTATAGTTAGTATAGGTGCCCGCCTCGATGAGCAGGGCGGTGGAAAGCAGGTCCTGGTTATAGTTTCCATGGGCCTTGTAAATCTCCATGACCAGACCCGGGTACTTTTCGTTGGCGTAAGCCATCAATCGCTTGGCGAAATCCAGGTTGGCCTGCATTTTGGGGTTTTGCCGGCCCACGACCAGGCGCAGTTGGGTTACCGGTTCACCGTTTATTCTTTTCCGGTAAAAATCGGGGTCGTCAACCCCGTCCCGGTGAATGTCAAACATGGCCACGGGGGTTTTTTTCAGCAATTTGAAGGCCGTGCGCCGGGAACGGTAGTAGGCGTTCTTGTCGTGCGGGTCATGGGGGGTCTTATCCAGCTTGGTTCTAACTTCTTTTTTTAGCAACTTGTTTTTGAATGACTCCCCGACATCGTAAATGCCCCCGTTAAAGGGAATGGAGGCTCGGCCGTCCGAAGGCACGTAAGATTCGTCGGTGTGCGTATGGTAGATGGCCACCGGGCGTTCGGTCCAATTTTGAGCCGCTGCGGGCACGGCCTGAGTGGAACGGTAAAAATCCATCAGCGCCAGCAGCCTTTTATCCCGGCCCAGGGAAACCGCTTCGGCATATTTTCCCCGGCAGCGGACCACCCGGTAACGGGCGCCGTCAGGCTGGTAAACCTCGTCGCCCGGAAACGGCCGCCTGGAACATTTGGTCACCAGTTCACCGTCGCACATTATTTTATACACCCGGCCGGGCATATGGGCATAGTCATGGTTGTCGTCCCCGGCTGTTGCCGCTGCCGGCCAGAACAAAATCAGCACTAGAAGTATTAAACTACGGTGAATAATTTTTCATCAGCCCTTTTATCTTGTACTTTAAGAGGTTGTTCGAAAAGTCCGCGCGAGATCCACGTCGAATTTCACCTTTAGGACTAAATCCTTGCCATATTTATGGCAAGGGCTAGGGACTAAAGTACAGAAAGGCGCGCACTAAGGGAACTGATTATAGCGCGCCTTTCCAACTGCGTTGGCTCGGCTTTTCCGGTGCTCACGTATTGTTTCAAGTGCAGCGATATAAAAGTCCTATTTCATAACATGCGGATAATTTCTAAGCCTACATTGGACTTTTATGTCAAAGCTGCACGCTTTCAATGATACTAGTGCCGAAGGCACTAGTCGCTCCGCTCCTCAAGGCCTTCGCCGCCTTGAAATCTCGTGTCTATCGTGTTCCTTTTCGAACAAACACTTTAAGTATTATTATTGTTACCGGGGACGGAAAAAGTTATTTTGCAGGCTGACGAAAAAATATTTTACCGGTAAGGCAAAAGCAGCGCGGTTAAAGGCGCAACAAAAGGGCGGCCGGCGTTGTCTGAAGCAGCAAAACCAGCGGTATACCCAGGGTGAATTTGGGCCGCCGGGTTTTGTGGCGAAACAGGTACATGCCAGCCAGCGCCCCCGCGGAGCCGCCCGCCCAGGCCGCCAGAAACAGCGTCCTTTCGGCTACCCGGTAATGTTTGCGCCGGGCCCGGCGTTTATCCAGGCCGAACAGAAAAAAAGAAATGCCGTTGATCAATACGAGATAGGCCAGAAACATGGTTTATGCTCCGGCTTTATGATGCGGCTGGTGTTTAACCACTTCAACGGCCTTGGCAACCATTCGCATGGCGTCAATGCGGTATTGAGAAAAGTTTGATTTAATGCTTTGCCCTTCCGCCGTAACCACGTAAACGGGCGGTAAATTGTTCAGAGCGATGGCGGCGGTGTCGAGCCGGCATCTTGGGCAGTCGCATAACTTTTTTTGTTTGACCGTTTCATCAATTACATCCATAACCAGCGTTTCCATGACATTGAACAGGTGCATCTAACCCCTCCTGTACGATTTAATACTTGACCGGTACGTTTTTTTGCCGTAACGGTAATTCACTGTTGAAACATTTATATGACTAGTTTATAATATATTTGTCAAAAAGCAATATGGTCATTAGTTTAGTTGAGCGGAGTTTTAGTTTTAAAGTGTGTTTGAAAAGGAGCACGATAGACACGAGAATTTCAAGGCGGCGAAGGCCTTGAGGAGCGGAGCGTATACGTAATACGTGAGCACCGGAAAAGCCGAGCCAACGCAGAAATTCGACGTGGATCCTGCGCGGACTTTTCAAACAACCTCTTTTAGATGAGCTTAGGTGAGTGATGATAGGCGCATGCTGATGCGGCACTCATTTGAGTGCCGTTTTTTGATTTTTTGCAAAGGGAGTGGCCAATATGTTGTATCCCGAATTGCAGGAGTATCTTTCTCTGTCCCGGCAGTACAACCTCGTGCCCGTGTTTACCGAGTGCCACGCGGATACCGAAACCCCCATTACCTTGTTCCTCAAGCTGGCGGGCCGGGGGCCGTCATGCCTGCTGGAAAGCGTGGAGGGGGGACGGTACCTGGGCCGTTATTCTTTTATTGCCCTGGACCCGCTGCTGACTTTCCGGTCCCGGGACGGGCGGGGGGAGGTGGCCCATTGCGGCGGGGTGGTCAGGGTGGCGGACGGACCGCCCCTGGAAACCCTGGGCAAATTGCTGAGCTCTTTTCGGGTGCCGGAGATGACGCAATTGCCCCGCTTTTACGGTGGCGCGGTGGGTTTTGTCGCCTACGATGCGGTGCGTTCGCTGGAAGATTTACCCGGCACGCCCGCTGATGAATTGCATATGCCCGACTGCCTGCAGTTTTTCCCCGGTACGGTTGTCATTTTTGACCACGTCCGGCATAATGTCACCTTTGTGGTGAATATCCCGCAGGACGGAACCGACCCGGCGGTGTTATACGAGCGGGCGGCGCGGAAGCTGGAAACCATGCGGGCGGCCCTGCGTAAGCCCCTGCCTGTTTCAAGCCAATTTAGCTTGCGGGGTGCGATAATGGCGGATTTACCGGAGCACGAATTCAGACAGCGGGTGGGGCGGGCCCTGGAGTACATCCGCTCCGGCGAAATTATCCAGGTGGTACTGTCCAGGCGTTTCGCCGTGGGGTTTCACGGGGATGACTTTGCGGTCTACCGCCGGCTCAGGAGCGTAAACCCCTCGCCATACATGTACTACCTGAACCTGGGGGATATCAAGGTGATCGGTTCTTCCCCGGAGATGCTGGTACGGATGGAGAACGGGCGGGTAACCACCTGCCCTATAGCGGGTACGCGCCCCCGGGGAGACAGCCCGGCGGAGGACGGACGGTTGGCCGACGAGCTTCTGGCGGATGAAAAGGAGCGGGCCGAGCACCTGATGCTGGTGGACCTGGGGCGCAATGACCTCGGCAGGGTGTGCGTGCCGGGCACCGTGCAGGTCCCCAGGTTTATGGACATTGAGTATTTCTCGCATGTTATGCACATAGTATCCCGGGTTGAAGGCGATCTGGCGCCCGGCGCCGACGCCCTGGACGCGCTGGCGGCCTGTTTCCCTGCCGGTACGGTGAGCGGCGCGCCCAAGGTGCGGGCCATGGAGATTATCGACGAACTGGAGCCCTGCCGGCGGGGGGTATATGCCGGCGCCGTGGGTTACCTGGGCTTCAACGGAAACATGGACACCGCCATCGCCATCCGCACCCTGGTCATCAAGGGGAATACGGCCTACATACAGGCCGGGGCGGGAATTGTGGCCGATTCAGACCCGCTGCGGGAAAGCCGGGAAATAGCCAGCAAGGCCCGGGCCATGTTCAGCACGCTGGGGGTGGAAGAAAAGAGGGTTATTGACAGGTGCTGTTAAACGTAGTATAGTTAATACAATAACTGTATAATTTTTTGAGGCTAGTTGAGTTTAGTTTGAGTGGAGTGTTTTCCAGGGTGAGCTGAGATGAGTGATTTACCGGATTTCTATACCGGCGCTCATTTGAGTGCCGGTTTTTTGCGTTTTTATTGAGGAGGTTGAAATACGTGCTGCTAATGATCGATAATTACGATTCCTTCACCTATAACCTGGTGCAGTACCTGGCCGTGCTGGGGGAAACGGTGGCGGTGCGGCGCAACGATCGGGTCACCGTTACGGAAATAATCGACCTGCGCCCCGATTACCTGTTCTTGTCGCCGGGGCCGGGCACGCCGGATGACGCGGGGGTGCTTCTGGAGGCGGTGCAAAAATGCGCCGGCCGGCTGCCCGTGTTTGGCGTGTGCCTGGGGCTGCAGGCCATCGGCCAGGCCTATGGCGGCCGGGTGGTTCGGGCCAGGGCCCCCATGCATGGCAAGATTTCCCTGGTGCACCACGACGGGAAATCCATATTTGCCGGCCTGCCCTCGCCGTTTAAAGCGGTGCGCTACCACTCCCTGGTGGTGGAAAGGGAGTCTCTGCCCGCCTGTCTGGAAGTGAGCGCCTGGACGGACGAGGGGGAGATCATGGGCCTGCGGCACCGGGAACTGCCGGTGGAGGGGGTACAGTTCCACCCCGAATCCATGCTCAGCGAACACGGCCTGGACCTCCTCGCCAACTTCCTCAGGGGGTCAGACTTACACTAGTTTAAACTAACTATAATATTATTATATATGGATGTGTATTTTTAAGAGCTGAGAGGAGGAAAGCAGAGTGATCAAGGATTTATTGAACAAGGTAGTAGCCGGGGAGAACCTTACCGAGGCCGAGGCCATGCAGGCCATGGAACAGATTATGGAGGGCCGGGCGACGCCGGCCCAGATTGCCGGGTTCCTCACTGCGCTGAAGCTCAAGGGGGAAACCATTGCGGAGATAACCGGCTTTGCCCGGGTGATGCGCAGCAAGGCCACCCCGGTATGCAGCAGGCATCCCCTGCTGGTGGACACCTGCGGTACCGGCGGTGACGGGGCCAACACGTTTAACATTTCCACTGCTGCCGCGCTGGTGCTGGCGGGGGCAGGGGTCAAGGTGGCCAAACACGGCAACCGATCAGTGTCCAGCCGCTGCGGCAGCGCCGATGTGCTGGAGGCGTTGGGGGTCAACCTGGATCTGGAACCGGATGAGGCGGCGGCCTGTCTGGAGCGGGTGGGGATGGCCTTCCTGTATGCCCCGGCCTTGCACGGGGCTATGAAGTTTGCCGCCGGGCCGCGGCGGGAACTGGGTTTCAGGACGGTATTCAATATCCTGGGGCCGCTGACCAACCCGGCGGGGGCCCGGGCCCAGGTGCTGGGGGTTTACAGCCCGGACCTGGTGCGGGTGCTGGCCGAGGTGCTGCTGCGGCTGGAGGCGGAGCGGGCCTACGTGGTGCACGGTGCCGGCGGGCTGGATGAGGTGTCCCCGGCGGGGCCGGCTCTGGTTTGTGAGATAAAGGACGGAAATATAACGGAATACACCTTGGACCCCGGGCAGTACGGCTTTGCGCACGCCGGGGTGGAGGATTTGGCCGGCGGAACCCCGGAGGACAACGCGCATATTGTGCGGAGTATTCTGGATGGCGAGCGGGGCCCGCGCCGGGACGCGGTACTGATGAACGCCGCCCTGGGGCTCATGGCGGCCGGGGTGGCGCATGATTTCGCTGCCGGGGTGGAACTGGCCGCCCGGAGCATCGACCAGGGACTGGCCCGGGCCAGGCTGCAGGCCTTGGTCCGGTTTACCGCCGGGTGCCGAAAAGCCAGGGTGGCCGGGTTATGAGCAAAAACATCCTGGAAAAAATACTGCGGCACAAACGGGCCGAGATTGTGGACTGCCGGCGGCAACTACCGCTTCCGGAAATCAAGGCACGCCTCAAGGAAACCGTTATTACGCCGGCCCGCGATTTTGCAGCCGCGTTGCGCCGGTCCGGGGAAGTGGCGCTAATCGCCGAGGTAAAAAGGCGCTCTCCCTCCCGGGGGACCATCAAGGGAGATTTTGATCTTGCGCAAATAGTGTCAGCTTACCGGGAGGCCGGGGCGGACGCCGTCTCAGTGCTGACGGACCGGGAATTTTTCGGCGGGGCGCCGGAATACCTGGCGGCGGCGCGGGAGATGACCGGACAGCCGCTGCTGCGGAAGGATTTTATTATAGATGAGTACCAGGTGTACGAAGCAAGACTTTTAGGTGCGGATGCCGTGCTGCTGCTGGCCGGGGTGCTTACCGGCGGTATGCTGGGTGAGTTTATCGCCCTGGCCCGCTCCCTGGGCATGGAGGCGCTGGTGGAGACCCGCACCCCGGAGGAAATCGGGCGGGCCATGGAAGCCGGGGCCTCGGTGGTCGGTGTCAACAACCGCGACCTGCGCACTTTCCAGGTGGACCTCAATACCACGCTGGAATTAATTAAATATATAAATAACCCCGGGGTTGTCGTGGTCAGCGAGAGTGGCGTCAAAACCCGGGCCGATGTGGAGATGCTGGGGGCCTGCGGGGTGAACGCGGTGTTGGTGGGCGAAACTTTGATGGCCGCCGGCGATCCGCGGGAAGGCGTTCGCCAACTCCGGGGAGCCGCCGCGCGGCCTCGGGAGGCGGTCAGCGCGTGAAAACAGGCCGGATTGTACGGGTGAAAATCTGCGGCATCACCGACGCGGCCACCGCCCTGGCGGCGGTGGAGGCCGGAGCGGACGTCCTGGGTTTTGTTTTCGCGCCCAGCCGCCGCCGTGTCACGCCCGAAGAAGCGCGGCATATTACCCGGCAGTTACCGCCCTTTGTGGGCCGAGTGGGGGTGTTTGTCAACGCGTTGCCCGCTGAAGTGGCGGCTATCGCCGCCTTTTGCGGGCTGACCGCCGTGCAGCTTTGCGGCGATGAGCCGCCCGATTACCATATTGATATTGCCCTGCCGGTGATCAGGGCGCTGCGGGTGGGGCGCGGCCGGCCGGCGCCCGAACTCAGCGGCTACCGGGCCGACGCCTTTTTGTTCGATACTTACCGGGAGGGTTGCTACGGAGGAACCGGAGAGGTTTTTGACTGGAGTATATTGCAAGGTATGGATTGTCCAAAACCGCTGGTGCTGGCAGGTGGGCTGACCGCCGCCAACGTGCGGGAGGCGGTGCGGTCCGTCAGGCCCTACGCGGTGGACGTTTCCGGCGGGGTGGAGACCGGCGGGCGCAAGGATGTATATAAAATACAAGAGTTCATTGCTCAGGCCAAGGGGGTTTTAATATATGACCATGACAGTACCCGATGAGCGGGGGTATTTCGGCCGGTTCGGGGGCAGATTCGTACCCGAGACCCTGATGCCCGCCCTGGAGGAATTAGACGCGGCCTATGCACAGGCCAAACAAGATGATCGATTCCGGGAGGAATTGCAATATTACCTGGCGCATTACGTAGGCCGGCCTTCCCCGCTGTATTTCGCCCGGGGGCTGTCGGAATTTTTGGGCGGGGCCCGGGTTTACCTGAAACGGGAAGATTTGAACCACACCGGGGCGCATAAAATCAACAATACCATGGGCCAGGTGCTGCTGGCGCGGCGGATGGGCAAGCGGCGCATCATCGCGGAAACCGGCGCGGGGCAGCACGGGGTGGCCACGGCCACGGTGGCGGCCATGTTCGGGCTGGAGTGCGCCATTTACATGGGGGAGGAAGACATCCGCCGCCAGTCCCTGAACGTGTTTCGCATGCGCCTTTTGGGCGCCCAGGTGGTGCCGGTGACCTCGGGCAGCAAAACGCTGAAGGACGCCATGAACGAGGCCATGCGGGACTGGGTGACCAATATTGCCACCACCTACTACCTGGTGGGCTCGGTGGCGGGCCCCCATCCTTATCCCGTGATTGTGCGGGATTTTCAGCGGGTGATCGGCGAAGAGGCCCGGCGGCAGATTCAGGAACAGGCCGGCCGCCTGCCTGATTACGTGATCGCCTGCGTGGGCGGCGGCAGCAACGCCATGGGCATGTTCCACCCCTTCCTGGACGATGAGGAAGTGGTCTTGATAGGCGTGGAAGCCGCCGGGCACGGCCTGGACACGCCGCTGCACGCCGCCACCTTGAGCTGTGGCCGGCCGGGGGTGCTGCACGGCTCCCTGAGCTATCTGTTGCAGGATGACGACGGCCAGGTGGCCCCGGTGCATTCCATCTCCGCCGGGCTGGATTATCCCGGCGTGGGGCCGGAACACAGCCATCTTATGGAAGCGGGCCGGGCCCGTTACGTTGCCGCCACCGACCGGGAGGCACTGGATGCATTTAAAATACTGTGCCGCACCGAGGGCATCATCCCCGCCCTGGAAAGCGCCCACGCCCTGGCGGAGGCGGTGCGCCTGGCCCCGCAGCTTTCCCGGGAAAGCATTATCCTGGTGAACCTGTCGGGGCGCGGGGATAAGGACGTGCATACCGTGGCTAAAGAAATGGGGGTGTCCCTTGATGAATAAAATAGAAAAGAGGTTGCGCGAAGTTTTGGCCCGGGGGGAAAAGGGGCTGATTGCCTATATTACAGCCGGCGACCCGGACCTGGCCACCACCGTGGAACTGGCGGTGGCCATGGGCGAAGCCGGGGCCGACGTGTTGGAACTGGGGGTGCCTTTTTCCGACCCGGTGGCGGATGGACCGGCCATCCAGGCGGCCTCTCAGCGGGCTTTGGCCGGCGGGGTAACGGTGCGCGGCATCATCCGTGCGGTGGAACAAATCCGGCGGCGCAGTGACATCCCGCTGGTACTGATGACCTATTATAACCCGGTGTACCAGTACGGGCCGGGGCGGTTTGCCGCTGACGCGGCCCGGGCCGGGGCAAACGGGCTGATTGTGCCCGACCTGCCGCCCGAGGAATCCGGTCCGCTTTTGGAGGCTGCCGGCGATAATCAAATTGACCTGATCCCGTTGGTCACCCCCAACACCCCTGCCCGGCGACTGCCGGTGATTACCGGGCGGGCCCGCGGGTTTATCTACTGCGTTTCGGTGACCGGGGTGACCGGGGAGCGGGAAAGCATCATGACCGACCTGGCTGCCATGACTGACGGGGTGCGCAGCGTTACCCCATTGCCCGTGGCCGTGGGGTTCGGCATATCCCGCCCCGCCCAGGCCGCCGCCGTAGCCCGGCACTGCGATGCCGTGGTGGTGGGCAGCGCCCTGGTGAATACTGTGGCCCAAAAGGCCGGTACACCCGGATTGATTAAAGCGGTTTGCGAGCAGGTCCGGGAATTGAAAGAGGCTCTTACCGCGCGGGAGGTGCAAGGCGTTGCCGCCCTATAAACTGGTAAGCAGGGAAAACAAGCGGGAAAATACCGTAGTGCGGGTGGGGGATTGCCGGATCGGTGCCGGCGCGCCGGCGGTGATCGCCGGCCCCTGCGCCGTGGAAGATGAGGAAATGCTGGTCAAACTGGCCTGCCGGCTCAAGCGGATGGGGGTGCATATCCTGCGGGGCGGTGCCTACAAGCCCCGTACCTCGCCGTACTCCTTCCAGGGCCTGGGCAAGGACGGCCTGCGCATCCTGGCCGATGCCGGACGAGTGGCCGGCTTGCCGGTGATTACCGAGTTGACGGACGTGCGCCATTTGCCGGAAGTGTGCCGCTATGCCGATATCATCCAGATTGGCAGCCGGAACATGCAAAACTTTGAACTGCTAAAAGAAGTGGGCCGGGTTAATTTTCCGGTGCTGCTGAAAAGGGGCCTTTCCGCCACCCTGGAGGAATGGCTGCTGGCGGCTGAATATATACTGGCCGAAGGCAACCGGGAGGTTATCCTGTGCGAGCGGGGTATCAGGGGCTTTGAAACCTACACCCGCAACACCTTTGACATCAACGCCGTGGCGGCGGTGAAATACCTTTCCCACCTGCCCCTGGTGGCCGACCCCAGCCACGGCACCGGCCGCCGGGAACTGGTGCTGCCCGTGGCCCGGGCCGCCCTGGCCGCCGGGGCCGACGGGCTGATGCTGGAGGTGCACCCCAATCCGGAAAACGCTCTTTCCGACGGCCCGCAATCCCTGCGGCCGGAAGAACTGGCCGTTTTCATGCAGGATTTACAAGGGGCGGCCTGCCGCTGCCCCCGGGTGAGCGCATAATAAACTAAAAAGAGGCAAAAAAGGGGACTGGCACTTTTTTCAAAAAGCGAAAAAAGAGCCTGTCCCCCTTTTTGCTTTTTTAACCCGGTTCTTTGTCACATGAAAAGGTTGACTTCTGATTTTAAAGCAGTTTTGATATAACCCGCGGCATCGGATACTTCGACTCCGTCAATCAGATCCTCCGGGGTTAAATTCATCATTTGCATGGTCATGAGGCAGGCCTGAAATTTTACTCCTTCCAGTTGACACATTTCCATGAGCGTTTCAATATTGGGTACGCCGGCGCGGTCTTCAGCCAGCTTGGTCATTATTCTTGTCGAAGCGGCCGGGACACCCGGCAAGACGCCCATTATTCCTTTGGGGTAATATTTTATTTTATTAACGCCGTCTTTGCGTATAACATCTATACCGTCGAATGTAAAGAATATCATTGTTTCAGCCCCCGCCCTTTTGGCCTGCAAAGCCAGAATCAGCGGCGGGTATACGCCGTCTACCGTATTACGTGAGCATATGAAGTTGGCTCTTGGGGATTCACTGATCGTCACTGCAAACACCTCCTTGGGCTAATATTAAGCAAATAATATATATAAATAATACAATTAATTGGTTTATAAGTCAACATGCTAAAGGTAAAAAAGCCGATATTCTACAATTAAGAATACCGGCTTTTTTTATGCGAAATTCGGCCCGAAGCAAAGGTGGCACGGAGCACATTAGCAATATCACGCTTAAAATATCGAGAACAATACAACCGAAACCACTGCGCCACCCAGGATGATCCACAGGGTGTCGATTGGGGTAAATCGCTGCATTACCACCGCTCCCGCAGCCATGAACATGGTGGGGAAGTCAACGATAATATCGGTGGAAAGCCTGATCACCACCGCCCACAGCGTGCCGATAAACGCCGCCACCACGCCCCTGATGACCAGACGGATATTGGTCACCTGCCCGGCGCGCCGGTAAAAGTCGGCGGTCAGGTTGATGATGCCGAAGGTGGGCAGGTAAATATTCACGGTGGCCACCAGCGCCCCGGCCAGGCCGGCGGCCTTGAAGCCGATAAAGGTGGCTATCTTGGTCAGCGGGCCGGGGGTGACCAGGCTGAGGGCCAGGGCGATGGTAAAGTCGTGGGAAGTAATCCAGCCAAATTGGCTGACGGCTGTTTCTTGGATGAAGGGCAGCATTGCATAGCCGCTGCCGAACACCAGCCCGCCCAGCTGCATGAAGGTGACCCCCAGGTCCCGGAACACCGGCAAAGTCGATATAACCAGCGTGTTCACCGCAACCGCCGCCGCTACAAAACCGGCGGTGAAGCCGTAAGAGCGCCAGCTGACGGGCTGTGGGGTGAAAGCCCGGTCCCGGCTGGAACCGTCCGCAGCCATCTTATCCGCCCACCAGGTGGAGTGGATGTGCAGGTAAACAAAGAAGATGCTGGTGACGGTGGCGGCAAGGAGAATCCAGTAAATGCTCAGTTTGGCCAGATAAATCATGGCGAATCCGCCCAGCGCCAGAATCCAGTTTTGCTTGCTTTTCACGCCGGATTGCCACAGGCTCAGCACCGTGTTCAGCACCAGGCCCACCACCAGGGCGCTCAATCCCGTAAATAAGTCTTTTACAACCGGGTACTGGTTATACCGGGCGTACAAATAACCCAGCAAAAGCATCAAAAAGAAAGCCGGAATCATGTAGCCGGTTGCGGCGACCAGAGAGCCCCAGAAACCGCGCAGCCGGTAGCCCAGGTACATCATCAAGCTGACCGCCGGGGCACCGGGCAATAACTGGGAAAATCCCACTCCCTGCAGGTAATCCTCGTCGGTAAACCAGTTTTTTTCCTCCACCAGCCACCGCTTGGCCTCGCCCAGGGCCGCCAGGCTGAAGGAGGTGATGCCGATGCGGAAAAATGTAAAACCGATATCAGCCAGGGGAACAATGCGGCCCGTTTTGGCGGCGGCCGGTTGATCTTTCGCCTGAAGATTACTGTCACCCATTTTTTGTTACCTCCTAGCATCACTATATGCACTATGCATATAGTGATGCTAGGTATATATTAACATGGGATGCGCTTGCTGACAATAAATGTTGCAAAAATATTTTCTGTGGGAAAACGCTATAAAGTCTTTGTTTGCGGATAGGTATATAAGGTGCACGGGGCTTTTGGCGAGGTTGATTTTTGCGACAAACATACTTTCGTTATGTGACTGAATGTTGTAAAATATCAAGTGATAGCTTAGTAACGATTATCATAAAATCGCTGGGTTGAATTTGGCAGCCGTAATTTACTGTGATAATAGGAGGACCCGCCATGGAGCCATGGGGACGGTTCGAGCGTCCCCGAAGCGCAGCGAAGGGCCGAAGGGAAGACGATGGAACCGTCCCCGTGGCGTAGCGGACACAGCGAAATAAGCAATATTACGCTGTAGTGATAGGAGGAACCGCCTTAATGATGCTGAGACTTAAAGATATACTGGTGGTCAGGGATAAAAAGCCGATTTTGCGCGTGAATGATCTCGGGCTGGCGCAGGGGGAGAGGCTGGCGGTAATCGGTCCCAACGGGGCCGGCAAAAGCACCTTTTTGAAGGTGCTGGCATTGCTGGAACAACCAACGGCCGGGGAAATTTTTTTCCGGGGGGAAAGGGTGACCGCCAAAAACCTTCTGGCTTTCCGACGCCGTATGGCCGTAGTGTTTCAGGAACCCTTACTTTTAAATACCACTGTATTTGATAACGTGGCCCAGGGATTGAAGTTCCGGGGCGTCAGCGGCTCGGAGGCGGAGCGCCGGGTGGATTACTGGTTGGACCGGCTGGGTATAGCCGAGTTGCGCCACCGCAGGCCGCTGCACCTTTCCGGCGGCGAGGCGCAGCGGGTCAGTCTGGCCCGGGCTTTCGTACTGGAACCGGAAATTATTTTTTTGGACGAGCCCTTTTCGGCCCTTGATTTCCCCACCCGGATAGATTTACTGGAAGAACTGGGCGCATTGCTGGCCAATACCGGCGCCACCGCTGTTTTCGTGACCCACGACTTTAACGAAATTCCCCATCTGACCGACAATGTGGCGGTTATTGACCGGGGACAGCCGGTTTACAAGGGCGCCCTTAAGGAAATACTGGCCGGGAAAGTTACACTTCCCGTGGTGCGGCATCTGCTTCGCCCGCTGCAAAAAAGCAGGCAAATCAATGAGTATATAAAATAAACCGGCAGCGGGCGCTGCCGGTTACCATACAGGGAAAGTTACTCCGTGTTTGTTCAAATTTGGCCAACAGTTGGCGGAAAGTGCTTTCATCAGGTACCTGCTCAATCCTTTAACCTTACAGTAACCGGAGTCGGATTTTAATGCACCCATATAAATCAATTTTATTGCAGATTTATAGAAATCTTAACATAACAATTCTTTTATGAATTTGAGTAATTAAAATAAGGAAATTAATAAACTTTTCTTTTAGGGTATAATTCTTGCTTGATTCATATTAATGAATGGATTTAAAGGGAAAAGTGGCTGTTGTAACTGGAGGGGGAGAAGGTATGGGAGAGCAGCCTTTATTTGGCCCGTCATGGAGCAACGGTGATAGTAGGAGATGTTAACCCGTTAGTAGTCAAGAAACAGTACCGTTAATCAAAAGGAAAGGAGGATTGCTGCGCAGCCCGTATTTAATGTAACCGATTTTGATCCAGTTTTTGATCCAGTTAAGGAAGCAGTGCAAAAAAACGACAGCCCGATTTCCGTAGATTTCTAAAGTAATTTACGCAAAGATAGAATTGTAAGATAATAGGGGTAAATAAAATTCTAAGGGATAGTAAAGATTGTTGAAAGATTTAGCTTAACACTACTGTGATGGGAGCTGAATGTAGATGGCTGATATTATTGAACTGAGCGGAGATATTTTCCAGGTTGATTTAAAAGAGTGCGGCTATGAAGGTAGGACTGCCGGGTATTTTGTGCGGGGGAAAGACGGCTGGATGCTGCTGGAAACAGGACCAGCTAGTTCAGCCGGAGCTATTATGGAAGCAGTCAAACTTCTGGGGATAAAACCAGAGCAACTAAAATATATAGCTGTAACGCATATTCACCTGGATCATGCCGGAGGATTGGGTGTGGTGGCAAAATATTTCAATGAAGCCCGGGTGGTCCTTCACCCCAAGGGAGCCAGGCACATGATTAACCCTTCCAGGTTAATTGCCGGAGCCTATAATTTTTGGGGTAAAGAAAAGATGGAACAATATGGCGAAGTTATACCGGTGGCAGAGGAAAGGGTTATTAATGTTCTCGAGGGTGATGTAATTGATTTGGGAGATAGAAAAATAGAAGTGTGGGAAACCCCGGGGCATGCAAAAAATCATGTTTGCTATTACGACACAAGAACTAGAGGAGTCTTTAGTGGTGATGCTTTAGGAGTTTTTTCCCCGAAGCTTTCCCGGTTGCTGGAGCGGCCAGTTTTACGTCCAGCAACCCCGGCGCCGGATTTTAACGGAGAGTTAATGTTTAAATCGCTCTACAGGGTGGCAACGAGTAAAATTGAACAAATATACTTTACTCACTTTGGTGTGGGACGGCCATCCCAATTGTTGATAGAAAATATTTTAGGGCAGCTTAGTGTATTTATGGAAATGGGTAGAAGTTATAGCGAGCAAAAAGGTGCAGATGAAAAAAATAATGAGCAAAAAAATCTAGAAAACCTGCAGCTCGAAATGGAACAGTATATACGGAAGGGCTTATTGGGACCGAAAAAAAATTTAGAAAAGACGGGTATTTTAACAGAGCAGGATTGGGAATTTCAGGTAAATATGATTAGAATGTCTGCGGGAGGTATTTTACAATATCTCAATAAAGTAAAATGTTAGGTTTTATTATTAGGATTTTAATATAATATACTTAACCTTTTTAGAGTTAAGTCCGGTTACCAACGGGGCCTTAATTGTGATGCCCCGTCGGTTTATCGTTTAATACAAATATACCCATGTTGCATATACTTTCACAGGCATTATGATTTGCTTGTTAAATGTTTTGTAAGCTAACATTTTATATAGTTAAATCTTATTTATCTAAGAATTTGTTTATAAATTTTTGGGCTTTCGTATATGGATCAGTCTTTCGATCAACCATTCGATCCAAAAATTTGCTAAATTCATTGTTTAGGCTAAAATAGTCCACATAAGTATTTACACTACCTTAAATATTAATAATTTTATCATCTGGGAACGAACTAAGTTTTTCCAAACCCGATTTATTTAATATAAAAGTATTTTCTAATCCTACACCCGCAATACCTGGGAATACAAACTTGGGCTCAATGGCAAAAACCATTCCTTCTTGTAAAGGCTCTTCTATTCCCTTTGCTAAAACTGGCAATTCATTTAATTCCAAGCCAATACCATGACCTATAAAAGATACGGGATATGGTGCACCCATAAAATGGTCGATTAGGTTGTATTTTTTGGCTATTTTATAAGCTAAATCATAGAGCATTTTTGCAGGTAAACCGGGCTTTGCTTCTTGTATTATCGCTTGTTGAATTTCTTTTGCAACCTGATAAGATTTATCTAATTTGCTATCAATCGAACCTATTACGAATGTTCTTGTCATATCTGTAATATAGCCACTTTTTGCTCCTACATAATCAAATAATATTGGTTCATTACGCTGAATAATTTTCCCTCCCGGACCAAATGGTACTTCGGGGTATAATCCTACACCATTTATAGGGCCATCAAAATAGCTGGTTATTGCTGAATTCACTCCGGTAAGCAATTGCCCAAAATAAAATTCTGCGTTGAAACCACGGACCCTTATTAAACCTTGGTGACCTTCACGGCGAGCTACACTTTCTATTTCCCCAACTAAATCAAATTCACTTAAGCCAGGCCTTATAATTTCAAAAAGGGATCTAAAAATTTTGTCCATCATTTTTGAAGTTTCCTTGATCCTGGAAATTTCAAAAGAAGATTTGATGGCGCGTAGTTTACGAATTATATGTGTGCAATCAAAAAATTCAGTATCCAAAAAAATCTTTTGGTAACGTAAAAAAGATGAGACAGGAAGAACGTCCATTTCAAGTCCAAGTCTTTTTGGCAATGGCAGGTTATGTTGTTTAATAAAATGTATTATTTCTGACATGCTTTTAAAAGGAATAATTGGCACATCAAGTTTTGAATCGGTTTTCATCCTATCGATATTCCTGCGTACCATGATAATAGGTCTACCTTCAACCGGTATATAAAGATGGGCATTTTGATATGTTCCAGTAAAATATACAAGATCAGTGCTTTGAATGATTAGTGCCCCATCTAGGTCATATTGTCTTAGCTCCAGCTGAAGCTTTTCAATTCTTTTTTGCAGTTCTGCTTTAGGTGTCAGTAAATTATCATTAAAGTTTTTATTTATCTGCATGTAATTACCCTCGTCCTGTTTTTTTTGTGTGTATTAACTTTATTAGAGATAAACCAAACAAAGCACTTCTTTAAGATTACTTAATATATCAAAAAGAGTGCTTTGTTTTTATAAAATAAATCTTTTAAATAAAAGTATTAAGAATAATTATAGAACCCTTTTCCTGATTTTCTTCCCAGCCAACCTGCAGCAACATATTTGCGAAGCAGAGGGCATGGCCTATATTTGGAGTCGCCAAAACCTTGATGCAAAATTTCCATAATATAAAGGACTGTATCCAATCCTATCAAATCAGCTAATTCAAGCGGACCCATGGGATGATTCATTCCCAATTTCATTACCTGATCCACCGCTTCTGGAGTAGCTATTCCCTCATAAACTGTGTATATAGCCTCATTAATCATAGGGCATAAAACCCGGTTACTGACAAAACCCGGAGCGTCATTTACTTCCACTGGTATTTTGCCCATTTGTTCGGACATTTCCTTTACGATATTAAATGTATCACTAGAGGTAGCCAATCCTCTAATAATTTCCACTAACTTTATTACCGGCACCGGATTCATAAAATGCATGCCCACAACCTTATCAGGTCTTTGGGTAGCTGCCGCTATTTCTGTAATAGGCAAAGAAGATGTATTGGTAGCTAAAATGGTTTGGGTGGGGCAAATGTGATCAAGCTCTTTAAAGATGCCGGTTTTAATTGTTATATTTTCAACTGCAGCTTCTATAACTATATCAGCGTCATGCGCATCTTTCAGGCTGGTTGATTTTTGTAATCTACTAAAGATTTTTTGTTTTTCTTCTTCACTGATACGTCCTTTTGATAAGTTTCTATCCAGGTTTTTTTCAATAACTTTAAGTCCTTTATTTACCAGGTCGTCATGCAAATCATTTAATTTTACACTATACCCGGTGGCAGCTGCTACTTGTGCAATACCGCTGCCCATTTGCCCTGCGCCGACTACAAAGACTTTTTGTATGTTCATTAATACAAACCCCCTCTTTTATATAAAAATTTAAATTTTGCTCATTTTACATGCATTATTCAAGCCAGTTAGCAAGTACTTGCAAGAGGAAGTAGCGGCTTATTTTTATACAGACCTATTTGGGGTTGTATTAATTGTAAATAAGGAGCTAATTAAGGCGGTTTAACCTTTTATAACACAATTTTTGAAAAAGGCAACTTAATTTTCCATTGATAGGGTAATTATTACCTTTCAGGTTAGGATATTGACCATTTAATTCTTGTAACGCAACAAAAAGTTACGATGTTTAATTTTGAAACTCTTCTTTTTGAATGCCCAAAGCTTTTAATTTTCTATAAAGTGTTGTACGACTTATTCCTAAACGTTTAGCCGCAAGAGTACAATTTCCTTTAGATTGTTTTAATATTTCCACGATAGTTAGGGATTCCAAATTTTTTAGGTTAAATGACTTGCCAGTTGTTAGGATATGGCTGTTGCTTGATTGAGTTTTTCGCTTTATTTCATTGGGTAAGTTACTTGGAGTGATTATTCCGCTTATGCAAAAACTAGCTGCTCTTACGATAATATTTTCAAGCTCTCTGACATTACCCGGCCAAAAATATTTACATAATATCGATTCAGCAGGTGGCGAAATACTACATTTCATTGGAGCCTTAGATAGGAAATGGTTTGCCAACGGTAGTATATCTTCCCTTCGCTCTCTGAGTGGAGGAATTTTTATATTTATCACATTTAATCTATAATATAAATCTTGGCGAAACTGTCCTTGTTTTATTTCAGATTCAAGGTCTTTATTTGTAGCAGCTATTACCCTAACATCAATGGGTATAGTTTTCACTCCCCCTACCCTGACAATTTCTCTTTCTTGTAATACACGTAATAGCTTAACTTGAATATATAAAGGCATTTCACCTATTTCATCTAAAAAAATGGTCCCATTATTGGCTAGTTCAAATTTTCCAGGACGGCCTCCTTTTTTGGCACCTGTAAAAGCCCCATCTTCATATCCAAAAAGCTCACTCTCGATAAGTGTTTCAGGTATTGCTCCGCAGTTTATTGCAATAAAAGGGCCTTTATTATAATGACTCTCGTTATGGATAGCCCGGGCAAAAACTTCTTTACCTGTTCCCGTTTCACCAGTTATTAGAATAGTTAAATTGGTAGTAGCTGCTTGCATGGCCAATCTAATGGATTCTTTCATTGAATTACTATTGCCTATTATGTCTTCAAAGGTAATCTCGTTCTTTTGTTTGCGGGGTTTAACCACAGTAATAGTTGAGGTTTTAGGAGACAAACTAAAGGCAATTCCAAGCTTTTCACCTAATGGCCCTACTAAAGGTTTAAGCTGGCACCAAAGAGTATTACCTTGAAAATCTATTTTAATTTGGCCTGAACGATCCAGAAATTTGACGTTGTCACTAATCATTTCCTTGAATGAAGCCGGCAAATTAAAAACATCTTCGATATGACGTCCAATTAAATCGGAGGCATCAACACCAAGTTTATTGCTGCATATAGAATTCAAATAAGTAATGTAACCAAGCTGGTTTACCCAAAAAATTCCATAATCTATGTTGTTAAGGATGAGATTAGATTGTTTTACGCTATTTAACAGTCGTTTTTTTAAGTCATTAGCATAGAGTTGTGTTTCAATGGCTTTTGCAGCTGCGATAACTAGTGCCATTAGGTGAGGATGAGCTTGCTTTGCTAATAATGTAACATCCAATAAAGCAATAAGATTTTTGTTTGTGTCAAAAATTGGGGCTGCAAAGCAACTTAAGTGATGGAATGGCTCACAAAAATGCTCTTCCGCATGGATGCTTACAGGTTTTTGTTCTATAAGTGCGGTGCCAATGCCATTTGTCCCTTTACTTTTTTCATGCCAGTTTGCACCTTCCACTAATCTTATTTTGGTTAATTCATTTAATATTTCGTTGTCTCCAATTGCCTTAAGTATATAGCCATCTTTTTCGATCAGGTATATAGCTGTATTCGTGCCTTTTAACGTAAAGTATAGGTTGGTAATTATTGGAGTAGCAATAAATATTAATTCGCCATATTTATCTCGCAATTCTTTAAAAGCAGTATGCGATAACTCATCATCCCTATTATTTATGTTATAGGGAACAATTCCAAACTGCACGCTTCTTTTCCATGATTTTAAAATTAGTGGCTTATTCTTTAATAAGTTAAAGTCTCCGTTATTAATTACTTTTTGCCATATTTTCTTTGGCACTCTATCACCTCCTTTGGGGAAATATTTTAATCAGGCACTTTTTTTGCATGTTTAATTATGCAAAATTCATAATTTTCAATATTTATTAAAAATTATTTGCTTATCATTATACTAAACGTTGGAAGGAGGAACAAGCCAATTGGGAAGAAAAACAATTTTTGGCGAAGGCTGCATTAAAGCGCTAATTCGGGAAAAAGAAAGGTAGGAAAGGAAACTTTAAGAGGTAAAAACGATGCATTTATGAGGAATCTTTTAATGAATATTTAATACTGGCTTGATTAAATGACTGAAAAATCACGTAATTTTAGGAAGGGTGTGGACATATGCCAGAAGAGGTTGCCAAAAAGAAAACCACCAGAGGGATTTTGCAGGAAAGCTTAACTGGAAGGAAGCGTACTTCTCTTTACAATCCCGAGGCTTTAGAAAAGTTAAGCCATGAATTTAATGTTTGGAAGGAAAGTATTCTCCGAAAGGAGGACCGGGAAAACTGGCATGTAATTCCGCGTACAGTATTAGGTTCTGAATTACCAAGGGAATTACTTTATACACCTCTGAGCGTAGCCGATGTTGATTATATGGAAGATATAGGTTTTTCTGGGCAGGAACCCTTTGCCAGGGGTATTCACGCTAATATGTACCGGGGCAGGACATTTACCCAGCGACAGTTAGTGGGCTTTGGTGGGCCTGAGGATACTAATGCTAGAATGAAATTTTTATTGCAACACGGAGCCACGGGCTTAAATCTTCTTTTTGATATGCCCACTATTCAAATGTACGATTCAGATGACCCCATGTCAAGAGGGCAAGTTGGGTCATGCGGGGCCTGTATTGATTGTGCAAATGACTGGGAATTGTTGTTTGATGGTATAGATATAGGAAAAGAAACCACATCCATAGTGACCCATTACCCGTCTAATACAGCCATATTATTCCCTATGTATTTAGTTTTAGCCGAGCGTAGGGGAACTTCCTGGGATCAGCTGCGAGGCAGCGTGCAAAACGATATGACCCTGGAAGAGTTAGTTCGTAACGCTTCCGAATATATACCGCCCCGGGATTGCTTCCGAATTGAATGTGATAACATAGAATTTATCAGGCAGCATGTACCCCGCTGGAATTTCATTACCCTTAACGGGTACAACTTGCGGGAGTTTGGAACTTCGGGAGTTACTGAAATGGCTGTCGCTCTAGCGCATGCCATGGAAATTTTGGATGAAATGATCAGGAGAGGTCATGATGTTGATTGGATAGGGGAAAGGTTGGCATTTTTCTGGTCTCCGGCCATGGACTTCTTCGAAGAGATCTGTAGGTTACGGGCAGTGCGTAGGCTATGGTACAAGATCATGAAATATAAATACCAGGCTAAAAAACCCCGGTCCATGTGGATGCGGTGTCATGTGCAAACTTCCGGGATAAGCTTGGTTAGGGAAGAGCCGTTAAATAATATAATCAGGTCTGCTTATGAAGCTTTAGCTGCTGTGCTGGGTGGCGCTCAATCCCTGCATGTGGATTCTTATGATGAAGCATACGCCATTCCTTCCGAAGAAGCATCATTGCTATCCCTGCGCAACCAACAGATTTTGGAAAATGAAACGGGCGTTACTGCAGTAGTTGACCCGTTGGGTGGCTCTTTCTATATTGAGGCGTTAACAAACGAAATAGAACAAAAAATTCTCTCTGAAATAGCCGAAATCGAAGAACAAGGTGGTTATGTCGAAGCGGTAAGCAGCGGTTTTTTGCTGCAAAAAATTTATCATTATTTTTACAACGAGCATAAAAGGATTGAAAACGGTGCGATAAAAATAGTTGCTCACAATTGGCAAAAAAGCTCTCGCGGGGAGGATTTCGAGGCATTCCGGTACCCGGAAGATGCGGAGCAAAGACAAATTAGGAGGCTAAAAGAATTCAAAGCTCAAAGGGATTCGCAAAAGGTAGAAAGTGCTTTGAGGGCCTTAGAAGATGCTTGTAAAAAAGGAGTTAATGTCGTACCCTATACGCTCGAATGCGCCAGAGCCGGTTGCACTGTGGGAGAACAATGGAAGGTTTTCAAAAAAGCATTTGGTTTGTGGTCAAAACCCAGCTTTTTCTAGCACTACAGCGTAATTTAAAAGTTAGCGGAGCCATGGGGACGGTTCGAGCGTCCCCGAAGCGCAGCGAAGGGCCGAAGGGAAGACGATGGAACCGTCCCTGTGGCGTAGCGGGCATAATGAAATAAGTAATATTATGCTGTAGTGCTAGATAGTAAATTAGTTAATTCTATTTACTTAATATTTACTTAATATAAGGACATCAGATTATTTGACTGGGGGAGATTAAATGCAAGAAAAAAGAAGGATAAAAGTCCTCATGTGTTGTTTGGGCCCGGAAACTCATAACAGAGGGATTCTAACGGTTTGCGGTATGCTTAGAGACGCGGGTATGGAGATAGTCTATTTAGGTAACGCATCTCCTGAAGAAGCAATAAAAATTGCTATAGAAGAGGACGTAGATGCTGTTGGAGTGAGCTCTTTGTCGGGCGGTCATTTAGGTGTAGGTAAAATACTTATGGATCTAGCCAAGGACCAGGATTTAGATAAGCAAATAGCTTTCTTTATAGGTGGCGTAATTCCACCCAAGGATATACCAAAGTTAAAAGAAATGGGCTTTGATGGTGTATATCCCAGCGGAGCAACAAGAGAGGAAATAATTAATGGTATGCGGGAGCCTATTCTTGCCAAGGCAAATTAAAAGTAAGTTTTCTTAACCAAGCCGGATGTCATAAGGCTGCAGAGGGGGTAAGATTTTGAGCAGGTATGATTCAATAAAAGTTGGTGATAAGGCGTCTTTTACTAAAACAATAACTGAAACAGACATTACCCTTTACGGAGCTGTAAGTGGTGATTTTAACCCTGTTCATTTTAATAGTGTTTACGCCGAAAAAACAATGTTCAAAAATCGTATTGCGCACGGCATGTTAACAGCGGGCTTAATTTCAGCAATATTGGGAATGCAACTTCCAGGCCCTGGAACTATTTATCTATCCCAAAGCCTGAGTTTCCGTAGTCCTGTTTTTATTGGCGATACCATTACCGCCCAGGTAGAGGTATTAGAAAAGGAAGATGAGAAAAAACAAATAAAACTAAGTACGGTATGTAAGAACCAAAATGATAAAAAAGTAATTGTTGGTGAAGCAATTGTGATGCTAAAAGATTAAGTCCAGACTTAAAGTGTGGGCTAATGCAGGTATGAGTTTAATGCTTATACCTGCATTAGATTTATTTTTTTATTCTTTTTCTATAATATTCTTTTGAAGTAATACTTCTTTGATTAGTTCCTTGGCAAAAGTTATGGCATAACTTGACGAAATCCCTGCAGATATTCCTGCTATGGAAATTAATTGTTCCGTTGAAATTTCTGATATGTTTGACAAGCCTTGTTCTTCTAATTCATTTAGACACCCTGGTATTACTTTAACTAATGTTTTTTTAGCCAGCATTTCAAATTCATATTCCTTCAATTTTTCTACACACCTCCTTTAAAAATAGATTTTGCTGCTTTATGACGTAGGAACGAATGTTCCTGCGAGCAACTCCTTTGAAATTATAAAGTCGAATATGATATACGCTCACCAATCAGATTTGTCAATAAGATGATGGCACCGATTTTAATAGTACATGGTAAAAAAGATTCGGTTGTACCTATAATCACGCTTATAACATGGCTCAGGAGCTTTCTCGTTTAAAGAAAAAATTTGCACTGCATGTGTTCGATAAAGAAGATCATAACTTTACCTACTGGGGATTAAAAAAAGCCTGGGATATAACGCTTAATTTTTTTCAAAAAAATTTGTTATAAATTAATGTATCATAAAAACATACCTCATGTCCAAATTAATATCCTGAAAGTTTTGACAAAAAACTTATGAAGCCTGCATTAAGGATTGGGTTATGAAGTTTTTTATTAGTTAACCGAGTTATAGAACAAATCAAACGGGGGCAGTGTGGGAAATGAAATATCCAGGAGTGGGAGCGGCTGTTGTAATAATTCGTGATTCTACAGTTTTAAACCCTTTGATAAATTGGTCTTATTATTAAAGTTGTAATGTTAGGCATAATTTTTGCGTGTGTTTATAGAAAATTTAAAATATTTATAAACCTAATTCCATTTTTTAATGAACTAATCGTTTTAGGCCTGCGGAAGGGCGGAACTTAAATCATTTTCAGGCTGCAATAAACTTTGGTGTAAAGTTAGTGTGGAAGTGAAACATCGGGAGGTTAAAAAATGGGAGATAAGAAGAAAAAAAAATCATCAGCCAAAACTTTGCAAACTGCAAGAGAGGCTGGGAATTTTGGGAAAAAAATACTTGCCAGTGCGCGCACGGCTGCGGAAGAGGGTAAGCCCATTGCATGGTCCATGGTTGACTGGTGGTTGGGGGGTACAATCGCAAAAGCGATGGGTGTTGAACTTTGTTATCCGGAAAATTATGGTGCCTTCTGTGCTTCAGTAAGGCGGGCAGAACCCTATTTGGATTATGCAGAAAGTGATGGTATTCCAAATACCACTTGTGGCTATGCCAGAAACTGTATAGGTTATACGCGTAGGTTGCAAGAAAATAATTTTGTTATACCGCAAGATGCACCTGGTGGAGGTATGCCTAAGCCACTTTTTTTGTTAGCTTGTGGGGCTGTCTGTGATGCTAGATACAAGTGGTTTCAAAGTTTAGGCCGATATATGAATGTGCCGGTTTGGACATTGGAATTCCCTCAAACAGGAGTAGCAGAATATTATTTGGCAGGGAATAAAGAGGAAAATATAAAATTCATGGTGCAAGAATTAAGGGAATTTGTATCTTTTTTAGAAAAGCTTTTAGGCAAAAAAATGGATTGGGACAATCTTAGCGAAAGGTTAGATACAATATTCAAGACACACCAACTGGCACACGAAGTGGATATCTTAAGAAAATCAGTTCCATCTCCTGCGGTTAATACAGACTTTTGGGCTCTTATGATACCGCATTTATATTTACCTGATGACCCGGAGGCGCTGGAATTTTATAAAAGAGTGTATGAAGAAGTAAAATACAAAGTTGATAACAAAATAGGCGCTATACCCAATGAGAAATACCGCATGGCGTTCAGTGAATTACCGCCGTGGCATACCCTTGGTTTATTTGATGAATTTGCTGAAAAACATGGGATCGCTTTTGTTATTGAAAGCTGGAATTATCATGCGCCAAGTCCATTGCCAGAGTCTGAGCGGGAAGGTATCACTGATCCTTTGGAATTAATAGCCAGATATTCCTATCATAAATTTAACGAATCTGCTCCTACAGCAAAAAAGTATTGTATGGATCCTACAATCTTCACAGCACCTTATCTTAAGTGGGTTGAAGAGTATAAAGTTGACGGTTTATTCTGTCATCCTTTGATGTCTTGTCGGCCAGCTACCTATACTTTGATGCATTTGCGCAACCTACTTATGGAAAAATTTAAAGTGCCTTCTGTAGTTGTTGAAGGAGATATTGTTGATTTAAGGGTGTTTAATGAAGAAGAGGCGCATGCCAAAATAGATGCATTTATTGAAACTATGGATTATTACAGAGAAATAAGAAGAAAAGAAGGTTTTGGATGGTAAATTGGGAGGTGTATTCATGACTGTAATTAAAGGTCTGGCCCGGGCGGAACAAATCTACCAGGATCGTGAAAAGAGAGCAAAAGAATTAAAGGCAGAAGGTAAAAAAATTGCAGGATATCTTTGTTGCTACCCTCCCCTCGAAATAATGACTTCTTTGGGTTACATGCCTATTAGAATTATGGGAGAGATGGATGAGCCGTTGACCGAAGCTGACACCTACCTGCCAACAGTAATGTGTGCTTTTTATCGAAGTGTTTTGGATGTTGCTATGAAGGGAAGGTATGATTACCTTGATGCCTTTATAGGGGCGCATGCATGTGACGGGGCGGAAAGAGTAAGTTATGTTTGGCGGTCCTATCTTAAAAGCCCGTGTTCTTTTTATTTGGATATTCCCCATACCAACCACGCTGCAGCCATAGAGTTTTTCAAAAAACAGCTATTTTACTTAAAAGAGGAGTTAGAAAAAACGGCTGGCAAAAAAGCAACAGCAGCCATGATCAAAGAAGCTGTTACACTTCATAATAAGCAAAGGTCTCTGGTACGCCAGTTGTATGAATTAAACAAGCAGGATCCCCCCCTCGTATCTGGTTCCGAAATGTTACAGGTTATGATAGCCATAATGTGCATCCCTCCTGAAGAAGGAAACGTGTTACTGGAAGAAGTTATTGAAGAAGTCAAGGGAAGGGCTGAAGGGCCAAAGAAAAAGAAAGGCAGAATACTCATTTGGGGCTCACTTATAGATAATATTGCGTTTACAAAACTTATCGAAGATTGCGGGTTAAACATAGTAATAGATGATACAGCTATTGGTACCAGAAGTTTTTGGATTGATGTAGATGAAACCGAAGATCCTTTTGACGGACTTGCTATTCGTTACCTTGATAAAATCGTTTGCCCGCGAACTTTTAGGGATACCAAGAATACCCGCATGGAAGACCTTGATAATAGATTTTCCTATTTAAAAAAGATGATAAAAGATTGGAATGTTAACGGCGTTTATATGAATATAATTCGCAATTGTGATATACACGGCTATGAAATTTCGGAAGTTAGAGATTATTTTGAAGAGATGGGGCTGCCGGTATTGGTTATTGAGCAGGATTATTCCACTACCGCTTTGGAGCCTTTAAGAACAAGGTTCCAGGCTTTTGCAGAGAGTATAAATTAATATTCACTTAGTTAAGTTGTCAAATATTTAACAACTTAACTAAGTTTTATAAACAGTTATTTTGTAAGCAAAATTATATAAAGTAAAAAGAAGGGATGAAAGTGATATTTGCAGGTATTGATATTGGCTCAACTATTACAAAGGTCGTAATAAAACAAGAAGAAGAGATACGCGCAATAATTATTCAGCCTACCGGAGCCGAACACCGCAGATTAGCTCACGAAGTAATCAAAAAGGCACTTAATAATGCAGATGTTACCTTTGATCAAATTGATTTTATCGTAGCTACCGGTTACGGCAGGATAAATGTGCCTTTTGCTGATGCTCAGGTAAGCGAGATCACTTGCCATATGCGGGGGGTAAGTTGGCTGTTTCCTAATGTAAGGACAGTCATTGATATTGGCGGACAGGATTGTAAAGGAATCAAAGTAGTCAACGGGAAAATACGCAATTTTATCATGAATGACAAATGCGCAGCTGGAACGGGAAGGTTCCTGGAGGTAATCTCGGAAACATTAGGCTTAAAGTTAGAGGATATAGGAGAAATCTCTTTACGGTCTAATGACCCGGCAGGAATAAGTAAAACCTGTACTATTTTTGCCGAACAAGAAATTTTACTACGCCTTTCGGAGGGAGTATCTATTGAAGATATATTGGCTGGTCTTCATAAGGCTCTTGCCGGAAGAATCTATTCAATGGTTGGTAAAATAAAAATAGAAAAAGATGTGGTTATTACCGGAGGAGGAGCCAAGAATATCGGTTTATGCAAATATTTAGAAAAACGGATTGGTTTTTCAATGCTAACACCTCCGGAACCATTAATAACCGGTGCATTAGGGGCATCTATAATAGCTCAAGAAATGGTTACAAAAGCCGGTGAAGAAAAATTGGCACATATTAAAAAAGAAAGAAAGCTCGAAGCAGTTACTTTTTTCGATGAGGCTGATTAATGGAGCAAAAATAGAGGGGTGCTTTATATGTTTTACAAAGCAGGATTAGATATCGGATCAGTAATGGCTAAAGCTGTGATAATGGATAATGATAAGGTTTTGTCTTATAGCATTATGCCAAATAGAGGGAGCTTTTATAATGCTGCAAATAATGTTCTTAAAGAAGCACTGGAGAAAGCTGGTTTAACCTATGATAAATTAAATATTATAGGAACAACTGGTTTAGGGGCATCTTTCATAACTTACCCTCACATAAAAAATACAGAAGTAGCTTGCCAGAGCCGGGGCATGAATTACCTTCTCCCTTCCGTGAGAATTGTAATTGAAGTGGGTGACCAATCAACTAGAGTTATAAAAGTAACAGAAAAAGGAAGAGTTGCAGATTGTGTAATTAACGATAGATGTGCGGCTGGAAGTGGAAGAATTTTGCTAATAATTTCAAAAGTTTTAAGAGTAAACATAAATGATTTAGGAAATTTTTCAATTACATCAACTAATCCGGTCAGATTCAGTACTAGTTGTTCGGTTTTCGCAGAAACAGAGGCAATTTCACGCATAGCTGAAGGTATCAAAAAAGAGGATATTATTGCAGGTCTTCATCAGTCAATGGCTATTAAGATATACAGCATGATACAAAAGGTAAAAATTGAAGAAAAATGTGCTATCACCGGCGGGGGTGCTAAAGACTTAGGACTGGTTAAGATGCTTCAGAAAATCATAGGAAAAGACCTTTTAGTACCAGATGAACCATTTATTAGCGGTGCTATTGGTGCTGCACTAATGGCTGCTGAAAAGGAAGTGGTATTTACATAAGATATACAACCTATTATTTCTGTTAGGGTGTTTTTTTGTAAAGTTACCTTTTATTGGTAATATAATATGAATATTAATTTTATCAACTAGTTTCTAAAGGGTTTATGTATTTAAATATTGCTGAAAATTTCGAAAAATTATTGGCCTCTGGCTGAGGTTGAATAAAAGTTTTTATCGGCAGCGATAAGCTCACAATTTATCCAAGTAGCTTGCGAACACCTTAAGATTGAAAACCATTGGTGCAACCGACTTAATTTTTAGTGTATCCACACAAGTGATCCTGAAGCGATAGAAACGCGCAAGTAAATCTTATATGACCTTGCCCATAAAATCCTGGTTTGCTGATGGTCTAGAACTGGATTGGGGAAATGAATATACAGTACAAAGGTTAATCCGGAAAACGGCTTATCGTGAAGGTTTTGGTATGTGTTATTTACCATTGATTCTAACAATTAATCTTGGTTATCGTTAATGTGAAATGAGACGAGGAGGTTTATCTATGAGTAAAATTATAGATAATTTTAAATATTTTTCAGGTGTTCACTGTGGTTCTACCTCCTTATTTAATATAGCCAGATACTATGGCCATAACTTAAGTGAAGCAATGTGTTTTGGATTAGGTTCGGGCTTGGGTTTTTTCTATCATCGTAATGAACAATTTTCACCTAGTATTATTTTTCACGGACGGTGTCGTTCCTTAGAGTCATACTTTTTTAAAAATCTTGGGGTAAATTTCCGCTGGCACAAAGATGAAGATTTTCCCTGGGAAAAAATGATAACATGGATTGATAAGAATGTTCCGGTCTTAATCCTAACAGACTTATATTATCTGGATTATTATCATACCAATACCCATTTTGGGGGACATACCGTAGTTCTTGTAGGGTATAACACCAAACGGGGGGTTGCATTATTAGTAGATACCGAAAGAAAGGAACTGCAAGAAACATCTATTCCTTCCTTGGCTAAAGCCATGAGTTCAAAAGAAGTCCCTTATCCGCTTTATAACTACTGGAGCGAAGTTCCCTTCTTTACTTTACAAGATTTATCAGGTTCAATTAAGTTAGCTCTTGCTTTAAACTGTCGAAAAATGTTGTTGCCCCAATCATCAAAGGAAGGGGTTTCCGGTATGGAGGAATTTATTAAAGAAATTCCGCTATGGCGAAATTTAAAAGATTTTTCATGGTGTGCAAAGTATGCGTATCAGGTTATAGAGAGGCGCGGCACTGGCGGTGGAGGTTTTAGGGCACTTTATGCTGAGTATCTTGAAGAAGCAAAAGAAATTCTACCAATATTAAAGGAAATCAATGCCGATACCAGAATGGCTGAAATTGCTTCAAAATGGACTGAGTTGGCTTTTATTTTTAAAGATATGAGTGAAAACGGCCTAATGAGATTGGAACAGGCAGCATCTTTAGCTATGGATATTTTTAAAAATGAAAAGGTATTCTTTCAAGACGTGCATGGACTATTATTTGGAACCAATGATTTAACATAATTTGAATATTTAATGCTATGTTTGATGAAGCATTCATTATTATATATATATATTCATTAGTTAGATATAAGCCATTACAATGTTTGGGGAGGTGCTGTATTGAGTTTTGAGAACATTCTTGTTTTTTCCGAGAGCGGAATAACTACGATAACCTTGAACCGCCCTGATGCTATGAATTCGTTAACCTTTGAAATGATTGAGGAACTGCATCAGTTATTGGAGGATATTTCAAGGGATGACCAATGTAAAGTAATTATATTAACAGGCAGTGGTAAGGCTTTTTCCGCTGGAGGCGACATAAAAGCCATGTCAGAAGGAATGGATGCAATGCAGGGTAAGGCATACCTGCAAAAGATTAATGGAATAATTCTAAAAATTGTAGAGATTGAAAAAATAGTTATTTCTGCTGTAAACGGCTTTGCGGTAGGGGCGGGTTGTAATTTAAGCTTAGCTTCAGATTTAATCGTGGCTTCCAATGAAGCAATATTTTCAGAGGCCTTTTTACCTGTAGGATTGGTCCCTGATGCCGGAGGAACTTATTTTCTTCCACGAATACTCGGCCTTCCTAAGGCGAAGGAACTTGTGTTAACTGGCAAAAAGCTAAGTGCTGAGGAAGCTGAACGCCTTGGTTTAATAAATCAGGTTGTGCCTCCGGAGGATTTAAATAAAACCGTAATGGACATGGCTAAAGAGATAGCTAAAGGGCCGTCCCGTGCAATAGGTCTTACAAAAGTATTAATGAACCGCAGCCTCTGGATGGATTTACGAAGTGCCCTTGAATATGAAGCATACTCACAAGGGCTCTGTATGCAAACCGCAGATCACAAGGAAGGGTTAAAAGCTTTTAGGGAAAAGCGCAAACCAATTTTTCTTGGTAAATAAAACCAGGATATGTAACCAGCAAATTGCGAATTCAATTAAGCCTTTATGACGCGGTGGCTGATGGAATAAGACCTGATACACCGGTGACAAATCTTTTTACCAGAGATGCCATTACTTTTTATGATAATATGTCCTACGATCAATTTGCCAAACTTGTCCGTGCCAGCCGTATAGGAACCGGGCAGGGCGGCTGCTGAAAAGCGGCGCCGTGACAAAGCCATGTATTACGGATTTGAACATCCGAAATACCAAAAAGAAAATTGTATGCACTATGGTTATCTTTCCCGGGCTATCGCTGATTACCTGGAAGAAAAATATGAGAGCAAGGTCCGCATCATGATTGACGGCTATACCATGTCAGATTTTGTGATGCCCTATCTTAAGGCTGTACGTCCCGCCCAAATTCTAAGTTCATCTGAACAGGCCGGTGTCGGTCATGGGGTTGCTATGGCCATGGGTGCGGCTTTTGCCCAGCTGGAAAAGGGAGATAAAACTCCTATTTTGGCACTGATGGGCGACTCCGGCATGTGTAATGCAGGTATGGAGATTGATACGGCTGCTCGCCATAAGCTCCCCATTGTTTACCTGGTGACAGAAAATAACGGCTGGATAGCAGGAATGAAGTATCACTGGTATGGCCCGAATTGGGAGAACCTTGGTGAGCAAGACCGTACGGGAGCTGAGTGGCTGGGAATAAAGCAGGGCTATGGCGGGCTGGCCGGAGAACGCGAACCCAGAATAAGATTTGACAAAATCGCTCGGGACCTGAATTGTTACGGTGAGATAGTGGATAGGCACGAAAACTTTACTGCTGCTCAGGACCGCTGTTTTCAGGCTGCAGAGAAGGGACAACCGGCTGTATTGCACTGCGTAATGGATATTGATCTGATTAACTCTGCTATGACCGGACCGGTCTATTGCCTGATGTTTGCTCACCTGCCCTGGGTAGATCTCCCGCCGCGCGGCAAGCGGGCACGTAGAGCTATTTGGGGTAAACCCGGCAAATTTGATGGATTAGTGGATCTGCCGGAGATGACACACCATGATCACTGGGAGCCGCTTACTGAAGAAGAAAAAATGAAACCTTAAAATTCTATGTGATTGGGGGGGCATAAACAATGCGAAGAGTTGCTGTAGTAGGCGTGGGGATGACTAAATTTGGTTCTTCGGATAAAAGTCAGGTTGAGATGTTCTCAGATGCAGCAATGGAAGCAATCAATGAGTCAAATATAAGGGCAAAGGATATTCAGGCCCTTTTTTTGGGTAATGGGCTGGGGGATTTTGAAGAAGGTCAGATGAACATGGCACCGATGTGTGCCGCTGAACTGGGCATGCCCATGGATGCCCCGGCTACCCGGGTAGAGGGAGCCTGCGCCTCGGCCAGCGTGGCGATCAGGGATGCGTTCATGTGGGTGGCCTCCGGGTTTTATGATATTGTCCTGGCGGGTGGCACGGAAAGGGCAACGGCCATGGGCACGCCCCTGGCCACGCGGACTTTTGCCATGGGTTCGGACAGCAAATACGAAGGGTTTAACGGTATCACCTTTCCGGGCGCATTTGCCATGGTTGCGCGGCTATATGCCAATAAATACGGTATCTCCCTGGAGAAACTCAAGGAGCGTATGGCTATGGTAGCCGTTAAGAATCACAAAAACGGGGTAAAAAACCCTCTGGCCCAGTTTCAAAAAGAAATAACCGTGGAAACGGTGCTCAACAGTTTCATAGTGGCCGACCCTCTCCAGCTTTTCGATTGCTGTCCCTTTTCCGACGGGGCGGCCGCCATCGTCCTCGCTTCCGAAGAAGTGGCGAAGAGGCTGACGGACAAGCCGGTATACATTCTGGGGGTGGGCCAGGCTTCCAACGGCCCCCTGTACCGGCAGAAGGACATCACCAGGATCAGGGCCAGGGAGGCCGCAGCTGCGCAAGCATATAAGATGGCCGGCCTGACCCCTGCGGATATAGATGTCTGTGAATTACACGACTGTTTCACAATTGCGGAAATAGTAGCCAGTGAAGGGTTGGGCTTCTTTGCATTCGGTAAGGGAAGTGAAGCCGTGGAAAAAGGTGAAACCGCCATTGGCGGTCGCATCCCGATCAACCCTTCCGGCGGTCTGAAGGCCAAGGGGCACCCCATCGGCGCCACAGGCGCCGCCCAGGCTTACGAGATAGTCAAGCAGCTGCGGGGTGAGTGCGGCGACCGGCAGGTAAAGGGCGCCAGGGTCGGTATGACCGATACCCTGGGCGGGGACTTTGCCACCGTGGTGAATATAATTTACGGCATTTAAGGGGGATTGAAAATGACCTATCCGCTGACGCACAGGCAATATTACGAAGGGTTAAAAGCCGGTAAACTTTTGGGGTTGAAGTGTAAAAATTGCGGTTCTTATACCGTGCCCCCGAAGATCTGCTGCGCGGAATGCGGCGGCACGGACGTGGAAGTGGCGCAGTTGAGCGGGAGAGGCGAGATCAGGACATTCACCGTGATCAGGGTGGCCCCGGAGGGGTTCAAGGCACCCTATATCGTGGCCCTGGCGGAACTGGAAGAGGGACCGTGGTTGATGGGTAATGTAGATGGTCTCGACCCCGCAAATACGGTGGAAGATATCACCGGGAAAAAAGTCAAAGTGGGGCACAGGGTTATTCCTCCCACAAACTATACCGCCGGCGAAGGGGTGGCCGTCACCTTTTTGCTTGAATAGGTGGCTGCAAAAACCGTACATGAATTAATAAACAAGGAATTTTCGTAAAACCAATGGATAGGAGGATAAATTTATGGAAATAAAAGATTCGGTTGCAGTGGTCACAGGGGGAGCCTCAGGGCTGGGTGAAGCCACGGTTCGGAATTTTGTTGAGCACGGCGCTAAAGCGGTCATACTGGACATGGCGGAAAAAAACGGTAATAAATTGGCCGGTGAACTGGGCGACAGTGTGATCTTTGTCAAAACCGATGTCGCAAGTGATGACAGCGTGAAAAATGCCATAAATCTGGCCGTGGAAAAGTTCGGAAGTATTCAAATCGTCGTTAACTGCGCCGGCATCGCTGTTGCCCAAAAAGTATTGGGAAAAAACGGCCCAATGCCACTGGAGAATTTTAATAAAGTGATCCAGGTCAACCTGATCGGGACATTCAACGTGATTCGCTTGGCCGTCGAGAAGATGGTGCAAAATATTCCAAACCGGGACGGTGAAAGGGGAGTTATTATTAACACAGCCTCTGTGGCCGCCTTTGAAGGGCAGATCGGCCAGGCGGCGTACAGCGCCTCCAAGGGAGGGGTGGTTGGGATGATCTTACCCATAGCACGGGAGTTCGCTGCGCACGGAATCCGTGTTATGGGTATAGCCCCGGGGCTCTTTGAAACCCCCATGTTCGACAGCCTGCCCGAAGCTGCCCGCGAAGCTCTCGGGAAGATGACTCCTTTTCCGCCCCGTCTCGGAAGGCCATCTGAATTTGCCATGCTTGTGCAGCAAATTGTCGGAAACCCCATGCTGAACGGTGCCACCATTCGCCTGGACGGAGCCATCCGGATGCAGCCGAAATAGTAATGAATGTTTATTTTTCCATGTCATTTATGTCAGTAGGCCAACATGATTAATGGGTCAGGTTTATGATTATATTTTTCAAAATAAATTAAACCTGCCCCCTCTCCTGCTGCTCCGGGTTGACCGGCTGCAAGTCGGAACGGGAAGGGGTTAATAATTCCCTGGAACTTATAGCTAGATATTCCTATCATAAATTTAGCGAGTCCGCTCCTACCGCAAAAATAGATGCCTTTATTGAAACGATGGATTACTACAGGGAGATAAGAAAAAAAGAAGGCTTTGAATGGTAAAATACAGGAGGATTATTTTATACCCAGGGATTACCGTGATGCAGGGCATGTAAATTATTGAAATTGGCAAATGTTAATCCGGACGATGTTAACATTGAATTAATTAATAAGAAAGTAATTATAGGACATAAAGTAGTCACCGAAATGAATTATACTGCCGGTGCGGGGGTAGCGCCTACTTTTTATTTTAAAGGGCATATGATATTGGGAAAATCTAATAAAATTATTTTATGGGGTGTATAACATTGTGTCAGAACTGAATTTGGTAACTAATATGTTCAGGGAAATTAACGATACTGCATCTGGCGTCGGAAATTGCCGGCAATATAACCGAGAAAAGTTTATAGGGTATATGTGTAGTTATGTGCCGGTAGAAATTATTATGTCTGCCGGATATGTTCCTTTTCGTTTGTCGGGGAGCACCAGGCCGATTACAAAAGCGTATGCCTATTTACCGTCTGCTTGTTGCAGCGTTGTATCCGGAGCGTTGGAGAGAGCATTACAGGGTGAATTTGACTTCCTTTCCGGACTTATTATCCCTCAAACCTGTGATAGAATGCGAGAAATTTTTGATGTATTTCGAGTTACAACAAATATAACTTTTTATCATAATTTAATTGTACCAATGCGTACAGATATTATCCCTGCCCGGCAATTCTATTATGACGAATTAAAAATGTTTATAGCGAAATTAGCAGAGATGTCAGGTAAGGAAATTGGCACAGACCAAATAAATATGGCTATAAAAAATTATAACGTTCTTAGAGGTTTGCTCCGCAAGGCATCGGATGCCCGCATATCAGCAACCTTAACAGGGCTAGAATACCACAAAGTATTAATGGCAGCCTTCACTACCCCCCCTGAAAAAGTCATTTCTGCAATTAATAATTTATTACAATCTTTATCGGAAAAAAGACCGGAATTGGAGGGGCGGGTGCGCTTACTGGTCAGTGGTAGTGTGATTGATAACTTAGAACAAATAGCTTTGCTGGAAAATTACGGTGCACTGGTGGTAAGTGACGACCTGTGTTATGGCTTGCGCGGGAATGTAGGATTAATTCCATCAGATAGTAAAGACCCGGTTAGTGTTTTAGCACAGAAATATTTAGGTAAGATAAACTGCCCATGTAAATATCCGTCCCAGATTCGTTGGCAGAACATTCTGGAAAACGCTAAAGCCAGTCAAGTGGACGGGGTAGTTTTGATGTTGAAGAAATTTTGCGATTGTCACTGGATAGAACAACCTGAGCTTGAACGCAGACTAAAAGCTGCAGGATATCCGGTGTTAGTCTTAGGGATTGACAATGAAACTGCAATTGAGGCATTACGTACACGTATGCAGGCTTTTTTAGAGATGGTAACAAAACGAAAATCAAGGGGGTTCAGTAATGACTGCCCCAAAAACTTCTAAGGCGCTAAAAAGTTCGCAAAAGCTTTCGCAATTAGTTAAGAAATACTATAAAGATATCCATGAAGCCAAGGCTCAAGGGAAAAAAATAGTTTGGTCCAGTGGGATTGCTCCTGTGGAACTTTTTCATGCTATGGATTTAGTACCGGTTTTCCCTGAAAATTATGCAGCGGCCTGTGCGGTAAAACAAATTAGTCAAGATTTGCAATATTATGCTGAGAAAGCGGGGTATATAAGTGATCTTTGTTCCTATTTTCGTTCTGACATAGGTCACGTACTAAGTAACTGTACTTATCTTGGTGGGCTTCCAAAACCAGATTTATTGGTTGCGTCCCGCAACCTTTGTACGACTCATGTAAAATGGTTTGAAGTACTTTCCCGTTACTTCAATTGTCCCCTTTTTGTATGGGATTTGCCGTTTGGTACATTAAATAAAAAATTTGCACCGGAATTTCACCGTTTAGAATATGCCATTAGTCAATTGCATGAGCTTATAAAAGTTATCGAAAACATTACTCACTGTGAACTTAACACTTGGCGTTTACAAGAAGCAATTTTCCTTGGTGATGAGGCGGCAAGGCTTTGGATAGAAATTAATGAAAGTCGTAAAAACCGCCCTGCTCCTATTTCTTGTACTGATATGTTGGGTAACCTCTTTGTGTTAGTGACACTATCAGGTACACCGATTGCTGTGGAATTTTTAAGGGAAGTGGCAAAAGAGGTAAATAATCGGGTTAGCAATAAAATAGGTATAGTTTCTCAAGAGCGTTTTCGATTGTTATGGGATGTCATGCCTTTATGGCATCATATGGAGCTGTTTGATCGATTCCAAAGTGCAGGAGCTGTATTTGTAGTGGAACTTTACAATTACGGTCGCGTTTGGGGGCAACGCCTTGACTGTGCCCAACCTTTGGAAAGCCTTGCCAAGCGGCATTTGACCCATATGTTTAATATTGACATGGATAGCAGGGTTAAGCTTTTACGGGAAATTCTGAGAGAATTCCAAATAGACGGTTATGTTAATCATGTTATCCGCAGCTGCAATGTCTTAAATGGAAGTACTTTGCATCTGGCAAATAAAATGAAAAAAGAGCTAGGTATTCCCACGTTAACGTTGGAATCCGATCATTGTGACTCCAGGGCTTTTGCTCCTGCTATGATAGAGAATCGTATTCAAGCATTTTTGGAATTGTTGGAAGCTAATCAATAATACACAAGAAACTATGTTTTATAAATATAAGTTAACCTTAATAAGGTCAAGTGGTTGGGGTTACGTGCCTCAACCACTTTTTTAAGCTGGAGAACATGTTTTGTTTATCTTTGGAACTAATCTTGCTTAAATATCAACAATAACAGTTATTCTTCCACTAAAAATTTTTTAGTCAAAGGAGAAGAGTAATGGGTTGTCCCAGGGAAGTGGTGAAAGACATATTCCTAGTTGAATTTACAATCCCCCTTTCGGTTTCAACAGTTAATTGCTATCTAATAGTAGACGGAAATGATGTTTTACTTGTTGATGCGGGAATTTTGCATGATGATTGTTTGGATCAATTGGAGCAAGCCATGAAATGTCTTGGGTTGGAGTTGAACACTCTTTGCGGGGTGGTGATTACCCATGCGCATGTGGATCATTATGGCCTGGCAAGTAAATTGCGCGAGTTTACCGGTGCGGCTATATACTTGCACGCAGAAGAACAAAAATTGATAAATGTACAATTGCTGAATTTAATTACCGAAGAAGAAGGGGCTATATGGTTTAAAGAAAATGGCACCTCTGAAAGAGAAATCGATTTAATAAAACAAGATTTTACCGATTTTACACAATACATTACAAATATATCACCGGACTTTTGGTTATGCGGTGGAGAGATGCTACCGCTCTCAGGTAAAAAAATTCAAATTATATGGACACCTGGGCATACGCCCGGACATGTTTGTTTATATATTCATGAAAAGTCGGTTTTATTGGCAGGAGACCATATTTTAAAGGATACGACAACACATATTGGTAATTTTTGGTGGACAGAGGGTAATCCCTTACAGGATTACTTTGCTTCATTGGACATAATAAGAAACTTAAATCCCAAACTGATTCTTCCTGCACACGGGGAAGCATTTGAAAATGTTGCGGAAAGGTGTGATGAAATTAAAAGCTACAGGTTAGAAAGGAATAGGAGGTTAATACAATACCTCAGATCAGGTCAAAAAAGTGCGTGGGAATTGGTAAACGATTTATGGGGTAGTGCTCTTGATATGGGACATAAGAGACTTGCCCTTGCGGATGTGCTGGCCCATCTTAAGTATCTTTATACTGAAGGTTGCGTTAGCTGTCAAAGACGTAAAAACATAGTTTATTGGGAGTTATCTTAAAGATACGCAGGGGGTGGATTATGGAAAAAAACCGTGTTGCAGTAGTGCGCTATACTCCTGGTAAAAAGGCGGTAGAAAAGGCAATTTCTTTATGTGAAGGTATTAAAGACTTAAAACCATATCACAAGGTGATGATTAAACCAAATGTGGTGCTTGGCGGTAAAGTTTACAAAAACTTACTAAAAGGAGTGGTCACAAACACGGTAATCCTTGAAGAGTTAATTTTGTTTTTAAAAGATTTCGGCTGTACTGATATTTGCATCGGTGAAGGTTCTGTACTTCTGCCGGACCTGGGGGTAGATACCGCTACAGCTTTTAATTATTCCGGCATTACTGAACTGGCTAAACGTTATGAAGTTAAGTTAATGGATTTTTACCAGTATCCTTTTGAAAGTGTGACATTTGAAGGAAAAAAAGTTGATATATCTTTACCTGTACTGGAGTCTGATTACATTATAAATGTGCCGGTTTTAAAAACGCATAACCAGACCAAGGTTAGCCTGAGTATCAAAAATCTTAAGGGTGTATTAAGCTTTAAAAGCAAAAAAAGCTTTCATGATTTAAATCTGGAAAGGTATATAGCTCTTTTGGGTTCTTATATTCAACCCCAATTAAATATTGTTGATGGTATTTACACCGTGAATAACGGGCCAGTTAGTTCAGACTGGCAACAGGTGGGAATAGTATTGGCAGGTAATGACCCACTGTCAGTTGATGTAGTGGGAGCAACAATTTTAGGGTTTGCGCCACATGATGTAGGGCATTTACGAGAATATGCGGATATTACTGGTGGATCTTTGGATATTGATAATTTGGATATAAAAGGCGAACCCCTTGAGAGCATTCACCTGGAAACTCGATGGGACGAGCCATGGCCCGAACAAATTTTAAAATTACACGGAATACAAGGAGTGTCCATACCCGCACCGGGTCAATCTTTGTGTTCCAGTTGTGGCTTCGGTATTGCAATGGCTTTGCACATGTTTTTCCGTGAAGTTCCCGGGCAAAAATTTGACAAGGTGGAAATACGCATGTCCAGGGACGTCAAGGTTTCGCCTGGTTCCAAAAATGTTTTCTTATTAGGTAAATGTGCTATTAATGCCAATAAACACATTATTAACGCTGTAAAAATTAAAGGCTGTCCCCCCTCTATTAATGATTGTTACAACAGCTTTAAGGAACACATGGTTATTGCAACATGAAACAATGTGCAAAAGTGATACGTTTCAGGTAATTAATGGTTTGTACGCTGGGTTGAATGGTAGATATTATGGCTAAGCAGTAGATGCTTAATTTTAATTCGTATATTGAATTGGGAGTTAACGCAACAATTATTTTAATTAACCTTTGTGACAGAAAAAAAAGTATTGAAGTTAGCTAATTTTACAGGCATAGATTTTGCGAGACATATATTTAAAATTAAGAAAATTTTTAATATTTAATCACCAGGTAAAAATGCTGGAAGGATCTTTAATAACTTTGGAATGGCCTCAAGTTTCTCAAAGGAAAAAAGCTGAGAGCCTGTAAGGAGGTATGATCATGAAATTAGAATTCCCAAAGAAAGTTAGGATGACAGAGCTGTTAGCAAGAGACGGTTTTCAACATGAGAGGCATTTTATCCCTACTGAAACAAAGGTATTTTTTATCGATGCTTGTACGGAAGCCGGTTTTGGTGTTGTTGAGGTTACTAATTTCAGTCACCCCAAGTATCTACCTCAGGCTAAAGATGCAGAAGAAGTTTTAAAACGAATCAAACGTAAACCTGGGGTTGAATACAAGTGCTATGGTATGACTGATAAGGCCTTTGAACGTGCGGTGCAGGCAAAAGAGAATGGTTATGGGCCGGATATTCTGGCGTTTACCATTTCCACTACGGATGCGCACTGTATGCGTAATGCCAATCGGCCGGTGGAGAAGTTCTTTGAGCAAATTCCAAAATGGGCCAAGATGTGTAATAGCGTTGATATCAAACTTGATATGGCTATCGCCTGTGTCTTTGGATGTCCCATTACCGGGCCTGTTCCCATGGAAAAAACCTTTGAGCTAATTGAAAGAGGACTGGAAATGGGTTGTGCCAGTGCGACTCCATGCGATACAACCGGCGAAGCGTCACCGGATCGCGTTTATGAATTTTATCGTAAGTTGAAAGAAAAGTTTCCCAATGAAGATGTGCACCGCGCGCATTTTCATGATTCCAGGGGGATGGGACTGCCCAATTATCTCGCCGCTTTGTTAGCTGGTGTTACTGAATTTGAAGCTTCTTTGGGCCAGTTGGGAGGACAGCCTTCCTATATCGTAGACGGCGTTCCCAATATTGGAACTGGCTGGCTATATACCCCAAGTGATATTACAGGCAACGGTTCTACCGAGGACCTTGTAGTAATGTTTGACGAGATGGGGATAGATACCGGAGTGGATGTTGATAGAGTTCTTGAATTGGGTCGCATACTGGAGCATGTTGTAGGTCGAGAATTACGTCCTTATACCACTAAAACAGGGCGCATTCCCAAGGGGCGTGTTGATTGGGGTAAAAGCGTCCCACCTTTTAATGCTCAGCCTTGGGCTCACCCTGATCGGTAATAATTGATTAACTAAATTTCAATTTTTCGCTGCAATAAATCTGAAAGGGGGTTATCATTATTAATTGCCTCGATATTGCAAATGAAAATAGCAGCGAAAGAAATGGGGTGTTAGTAATAGCTTACTTGTATTTTATTAAGGGAGGTTAATGCCGAAGTGAGTAAAATAGGGATTGAATTTGATAAAGAAGCTCAAAAGAAGCTGGACTACAAATTGGGTACACGGGAATTATACCCGAATGCCGGTGTGCATGCCGCAGAAGTTTTGAAAGATCACGGTGTTACAATAGCTTTTGGCGTACCCGGCGGCCATATATGGCACATTGTTGACGCTATTAGCCGTATAGGCATAAAGACTGTAACTTTTCTGCATGAGCAGAATGCAGTTTACTGCGGTGAAGCATATTCCCAGGTCAGCGGCAAGCCGGCAGTGTGTTATGCCACTGTAGGTCCGGGCGTCGCTAATGCCGTCAGCGCCGTGCAGCAGGCTAATCTCAGTAACTCCCCGATAATTTTTATCTGCGGCGGTCACGAAATTGAGCATGATAAACTGTACAACACTATACAGGAGAGTTATGCCACGGAGCTCATGGGGAGTATCTCCAAGTGGGCCCAGCGTATAACATATCCGAATACGGTCAAGCAATTCTTTACGCGTGCCTTTAAAGATGCCCAGGCTGCTCCCAAGGGGCCTGTAGTGATGGAAATGGGTATTAGCTGCCTCTTTACACAAGATGAAGTGAAAAATAAGGTTTGGTGGGGCCTTTGGGGCGACCATGCCACCTGGATTCCCGAATGGCGTGGGGAAGATACCACCAAGCCATTAACCAGCGGCGGAAATCCCGAGGATATAGCCAGGGCGGTAAAACGGCTATATGAGGTTGAGAAGCCGTTCATGATTTTCGGCGACGGCGCCACCTGGGCCGACGCCTCCAAAGAGCTTACCGAGCTGGTTACGCTGGCGAAAATACCGTTTACCACCAGGAGAATTGGCCGGGCGGTTGTTTCCGAGAAACACGATTACTATTATCGCGGGTTGCCTCCGTTCCGCAATGAAATTGAACTAATGCTGCCCGTAGGGGTTAAGGTCGGGTTCTTTGACGGTTATGGCGGAGGATGGCCGGAGACCATCCAGATCAGTGAAACCACAAACCAGATTTGGACCTACGTGCCCACCAGTACGGCCATAGTTGGCAGTCCCAAGGTAGTGGCCCAGCAGATGATTGATTACATTAAGGCCAACAACCTGCAGCCGCCGCCGGGCCGGGATGAGTGGCTGAAAAAAATCCAGCAGGCCAGGGCGGATGCTGAAAAGCGGCGCCGTGACAAAGCCATGTATTACGGATTTGAGCACCCGAAATACCAGAAAGAAAATTGCATGCATCATGGATACCTTTCCCAGGCCATTGCGGACTACCTGGAAGAAAAGTACGAAAGCAAAGTCCGTATCATGATTGACGGCTATACCATGTCTGACTTTGTAATGCCCTATATTAAGGCAGTACGTCCCGCTCAAGTGCTGAGTTCTTCGGAACAGGCCGGCGTCGGCCACGGGGTTGCTATGGCCATTGGCACAGCATTTGCGCAAATGGAAATTGGTGACAAAACTCCGGTTTTGGCACTGATGGGTGACTCAGGCATGGGTAATGCCGGGCTGGAAATTGAGACGGCTGCCCGTTATAAACTTCCCATTGTATATTTGGTCACAGAGAATAACGGTTGGATGCCGGGTATGAAATATCCCTGGTACGGCCCAAATTGGGATAACCTTGGTGAACAAGACCGCATGGGAACTGAGTGGAACGGAGCGGTGCAGCTGGGTCAAGAGCGCAAACCCAGGGTAAGATGGGATAAGATTGCCCAGGAACTGGGTTGTTACGGTGAAATGGTAGATAGGCACGAAAACTTCACTGCCGCCCTGGACCGTTGCTTCCAGGCTGCGGAAAAAGGGCAACCGGCTGTGTTAAACTGCTTCATGGATATACATCTCGTTAACAAGGCTGTTACCTCACCGGTATATTGCTTAATGTATGCCCACCTGCCCTGGTGTGACCTGCCGCAGCGCGGTAAGCGGGCGCGTCGGGCTATTTGGGGTAAACCCGGTAAGTTTGATGGTCTGGTTGATTTGCCGAAGATGACCACTGCCGATCCCTGGGAGCCCCTCACTGAAGATGAAATGAAACCTTGATTTATAAATACACTATGCCCCCCTCTTTAAATATCGGGGGGCATAGCTAAGAAGGAAGAAGTGAAAAAATAATGGCAGCAATATTGCATGTGGCTCAAAGCAATTCTAATTGTATAGACTGTGGCTTTTGTAAATACTTCACTTGTAGCTGGGATAGTAAATGCACCGGTTGTGGTGCATGCGTGATAGGCTGCCCCAACAATGCCCGTGAATTAAAGGAAACAAAAGAAAACAGAAGACCGGTGCGTTTAACCATTGACGGAGTGCAATGCGAAGTGCCCGGACAGATTACGATACTTAAAACATTGGAATTAAATGGCTATAAAATAAATCATCATCACGAACATGAAGAAGGCATACATGCCCCTTGCCGTACCGGGGGATGTGGTGAATGTTCCGTACTGGTGGATGGGGTACTTAAACCGAGTTGTGTAACTCCGGTTAAAGACGGCATGGAAGTTATCACTGACAATTCGGTCATAATTAAATATCCACCCCAGAGAATTGCTTCCATATTTAATAAAAATTTGCACCAAATGGCTGACCTGCAGGGAATTAACGAAACCTCGTTTTTTATGCACGGGTGTAATATGAACTGCGCGGCCTGTCATAATTGGGATATAACATTTAGTTCAATTGGTAGACCTACAACACCCGATCAATTGTTACAACAGCTCTCGGCAAAGAAAAACGGCTCCGGGATTAATCGCATTGGTATATCGGGGGGAGAGGCAACTTTAAATCGCAGGTGGTTAGTGGAATTTGTTAAGAAAGTATCCATGTATGCATCTGATGGTACAAGGATACAGCTTGATACCAATGCTTCTATATTAAGCAATGATTATGTGGATGAACTAATTGATGCAGGCGTAACGGATATTTCTCCCGATTTAAAGGGTGTTACAGTGGGAAGTTTTAAAAAGTTAACCGGTTTAAAAGATAAAACTGTTGCGGCCAGGTATCTAGGTAATGCCTGGCAAGTTGTGCGGTACATTATAGAGCAATGTGCAGATAAGTTATTTACTGTAGTGGGGATTCCTTTCCATAAAGATTTATCAACGGCTGAAGAGCTTTATCAAATTGGTAAGAAATTAGCTGCAATAAATCCTGATGTAGCAGTAAATTTAATTGAATATCAAGCGGCTTTTAGGAAAAGGGACTTAGCATACATATCCGAGGATGAAACAGAGAATTCACTGGCAATTCTTCAAGATGCCGGTCTCCGTAATGTTTTATGTCAGCGAGCAGCTGAAATGCCTTTAGCGGTACACCCCTTGGATTTATTAATCGGTGAAGAGTGTGGTTGGTAGAATAAGGAGAGTGGCTTTATGAATAACACTGCACAGGTAAAACTTGATAAAAACTACATTCTTCAAGCGGTCCTGAGGCTGCTTGAGCAGGGTTTAAGTACAGAAGGCGTAATGATCGTTCTATCACATAATTGGCATTATGCCCTGGGAGATGTAATTGATGTGGATATTTGGGAAGAAATGGGGTTCCTGGTGGGGGCTAGGCCGGATGAACTCATACTTAATTTACCCACGGTTGAAGATTTGGAAAAAGGAATGGTAGGTCTAGGTGAATTAAAGAGTGGCAGTTATCCTTGGCAACTGGTTGACGAGTATAAAAACATCAAACTTATATGGCAATAAAAAAAGGGGGCTGGTTTATGAAAGATGTGGCGATTGTTAGTGCTGTTCGCACAGCGGTCGGCAAGTACAGTGGTAGCTTGCAGAACATTTCACCGGTGGATTTGGGCTCGCTGGTGATAAAGGAAAGTCTCCGGCGGGCGGGCATTGAAGGTAGTCAAGTGAATGAAGTCATAATGGGTAATGTCCTGCAAGGTGGGCTTGGGCAAAACATAGCCCGGCAAGCTTCTGTTAAAGCAGGCATACCACAAGAAATTCCGGCATGGACCTTAAATATTGTCTGTGGCTCGGGACTTAAATCGGTTTCTACTGCCGCCAGTTTAATTGCCCTTGGCGAGGCGGATATAGTAGTAGCCGGTGGTATCGAAAATATGAGCGCGGCACCGTACCTGGTGGAAAAGGCCCGTTGGGGTTACCGTATGGGCGATGGGAATTTGGTTGACTTGATGATTAAAGACGGTTTATGGTGTGCTTTTGGCAATTACCACATGGGAATTACTGCTGAAAATATAGCTGAAAGGTATGGTATTACCAGGGAGGAGCAAGATGCTTTCGCTTTAAACAGTCAACAAAAAGCAATAGCGGCCATAGACGAAGGAAAGTTTAAGGACGAAATTGTTCCCGTGCCTCTTCCGCAAAAAAAAGGCGACCCGGTAATGTTTAATACTGACGAATTTCCCCGTCGCGGTACGTCCATGGAAGCATTGTCCAAACTTCCGCCCGCCTTTAAAAAAGGAGGTACGGTTACAGCGGGAAATGCTTCCGGTATCAATGATGGAGCTGCCGCAGTTGTGGTAATGTCTGCCGAGAAGGCCAAAGAGCTAAATGTTAAGCCCATGGCAATAATTAAATCTTCCGCCGTTGCAGGTGTCGATCCTGCCTACATGGGAACAGGTCCTATCCCCGCCAGTCGGAAGGCATTAGCTAAAGCTGGATTAACTATTTCAGACATGGATTTAATTGAGGCAAATGAAGCTTTTGCCAGTCAGGCCATTTCGGTCATGAAAGAGCTTGAGTTGCCTGTTGATAGAACTAATGTAAACGGTGGGGCTATTGCGCTTGGACACCCCATTGGGGCAAGTGGAGCAAGGATACTGGTAACCCTTCTTTATGAAATGAAACGAAGAAATAGCAAGTACGGTCTGGCAACTTTATGCATTGGCGGTGGCCAGGGTGCCGCAATGATAGTTGAAAACGCTTCCTGAAATTGTTGTTTGAATAGTGAGCTTCGGTTTTAGGGTTCGCTGTAAAGGGGAGAATTCGCATGAACATAGATCGCATAGTGATAATTTATGATGGCACCATTGGAATGGACTTGGCCAAAGAAGCAGAAGGGATTGGTCTTACTGTAGATTTGTTTGATATGCGTGATGATTTCATGCAGAAAATACTTAATCAATACAGCGCTCCTGCAAAGAAGGGCTATCGTCATGGTGTACAAAGAAACTTTAGTAAAAACTCATATATTCAAATTTTTAAGGATGTTGACATAATTTTGGAATGCACTGAAGAAAGCTTAAATACTAAAAAAATTTTATTTAAATTTCTGGATCAAATTTGTCCTGCAAAAACAATTTTTGCAACCAACTGTTTTTCATTTAATTTAACTGTGATTGCTGCGGAAACCAAGAGACCAGCAAAGGTCATAGGGTTACACATTGATAATCAAGGGAATGTTGTAGAAATTATTAGAAATGTCGCCACTTCTGATGAAACAGTGCTGCGATCCAAAGAATTTTTGCAAAAATTAAAGAAAAAAATTTTAGAATTTTCAGATTACCCGCCGCATTTAATTCACCATATGATAATGCCCATGATCAACGAGGCGGCATATTTTCTTATGCAAGGTGTAAGTACCGCTCCAGAAATTGACAACTTAATGAGAATTGGCGCCAATTTGCCGATCGGCCCATTGGCTCTGGCTGATTTGATTGGCTTGGACGATTGTCTTATTTTCTTAGAAAGACTGTATGCTAGTACAGGCGATAATAAATTTTACCCATGCCATTTATTTTACAAGTATGTTAAGTCAAATTGGTTAGGTTGTAAAACCAGACGTGGTTTTCACAATTATCAGGATAGTTTATCTGTATAATTTTTAAATTTAATTTACTTAATTCCTTGCTACTAGATGGGAGGTATTTTAAATGAATTTAGCAGACGGTTTGCGTATTAACTCTTGGCGCTTTCCTGATAAAGTTGCGGCTGTCTTTAATGAACAGCGGGTTACTTATAGTGAATTAAACGCTAGGGCCAACCGTTTGGCACATGGTTTATTGAAAAGGGGATTTAAACGGGGAGATAAGGTTTCGATAATTCTCTATAACTGCATTGAATTTTTGGAAATATATCACGCACTGGCGCGTATTGGTGTTGTTTCCGTACCTATTAATTTCCGTTTAGTCCCAAACGAACGGGAGTATATAGTTAACAACTCAGATTCCAGGGCATTATTTATGGGTTCTGAATTTTTAAAAGATTTTGATCCAAAGAAGGTTCCTAATGTAGCTAATAATTGTATAATAGTTGGTTCACCTGAAGACGTACCTGAAGGGATGGCTTATTACGAAAATATTATCGAAGGTATGCCGGATCACGAACCATTTGTAGATCAAAGTGAAGAAGATTTATTTTATCTGGGATATACTTCTGGTACAACAGGATTTCCTAAAGGGGCCATGATTCAAACCAGAGGAACCCTGGAAGTAATAAAAAATGCCCTTATTCGTAACTCCGGGCGGCAAGGTGTTGATATGACCAAGAGGGTTTTCCTGGCTATCATGCCTATTTGCCATTCCAATAGTATATGGGCTACTTTGATAACTTATTGGATGGGAGGTACCAATGTTATCTTTCCCTCAGGGAAGTTCGATCCTGAAAAAGTCTTGCAAATTATCCACAAGGAAAAAGTTACCACTACGTCAATGGTTCCCACTATGATTACTAGAATTCTTGAATTACCTGATGAAGTTAAATACAAGTATAGCATGGATTCATTAACCTCCGTGGGATCATCTTCTGCGCCGTTATTAACTAAAACCAAAGAAGCAGCTTTGGAATTTTTCAAAAATGCACGCTTCAGTGAAGGTTACGGCTCTACGGAGACGGGAGCTCTTACCACCCTGCGTCACAAGGACCAGCTTAGAAAAGTACGCAGTATTGGCAAACCTAACCCGGGTATTGAGATTAAGCTTATTGACGAAGAGGGACGAGAGGTTACCAAACCTAATGAAGTTGGCGTGCTTTGGGCTAAGGCGCCCTCAGCCTTTATCGGATATTACAAGGACCCTGAAAAAACAAAAGAGGCCATTAATGGTGAATGGGCAACGGCCGGAGATATGGCTTATCTGGATGAAGAAGGATATTACTACCTGGTGGACAGGAAGCATGACATGATCATAAGTGGTGGGGAAAATATATATCCTGCGGAAATTGAGGAAGTACTTATTAAGCATCCTGCTGTTTCGGAAGTTGCAGTTATTGGCGTGCCCCATGAACAGTGGGGGGAAGAAGTTAAAGCCTTGATTATTTTAAAAGAAGGGGCCCAAACAACTGAAGAAGAGATTTTAGAATACTGTAAGGAACGCCTGGCTGGGTATAAGAGGCCGAGGTCTGTGGAATTTAAAGACGATTTTCCACGTACAGCCACCGGTAAAGTTTTAAAACGGCTTGTCAAGAAGCCTTACTGGGAAGGGCAAGAGCGAATGATATGATTCATTTAGTTAAAAAGGAGAATCTTTATGTTAGAAGAGGCTCTTAAAAAATTTGAAGAAATGAAAGAGCTGGCTACCTTATCCCGGCCGGGTAAACAATTAGGCGCCAGAAAAATGAGTGCGCGGGAGATGTGCCAAAAACTTATGGATCCAGGTACTTTTGTTGAGGTAAATATGTTGGTGAAACATCGTTGCACGGACTTTGGCATGGAAAACAAGGGTGCACTCGGCGATGGTGTAATTACCGGCTATGGTAATGTTATGGGCCGTACGGTTTTTGTTTACGCCCAGGACTATTCTGTCTTGGGGGGATCTCTTGGTTTGGCCCAGGCTAAGAAAATATGGAACATAATGGATATGGCTGCCAGAGCCGGTGCCCCTATCGTGGGGTTATGTGATTCGGCCGGGGCAAGAATCCAAGAAGGGACAGATGCGTTGGCCGGGTACGGAGGAATTTTTCTAAGGAATACCCGTTATTCAGGGGTTGTGCCACAAATTACAGCGATCATGGGTATTTGTGCCGGAGGGGCTGTATATTCCCCGGCTATAACAGACTTTATTTATGTGGTAAAAGATGCCTGTATGTTTATAACCGGGCCCGCAGTGGTAAAGGAAGTTATGGGGCAGGAAGTAACAATGGAACAGCTGGGAGGGGCGGAAGTTCAAAGCAAGATTTCAGGCAATGCCCATTTTTTGGTAGATAGCCCGGAAGAATGTCTCAAGCAAATTAGAAAGCTGTTGACTTATATTCCGCAAAATAATAGGGAAAAACCTGCTCCAATAGATTCCAGAGAAGTTTTATATCCTGATCAGGACATAGCGGATCTGGTACCTGATGATTCCCGGGAGCCTTTAAACGTATATAAAGTAATTAAAGCTATAGTCGATAACGGAGAATTTTATGAAGTACAACAACATTATGCTCCAAACATTGTTATGGGCTTTGCGCATATGGCCGGTCAAAGTATTGGGATATTGGCAAACCAACCCCAGTTTTTAGCCGGTGTACTGGATTGCAATAGTTCAGATAAAGCTGCACGTTTTGTCAGGTTCTGTGATGCATTTAATATACCGCTGGTTACTTTCGTGGATGTCCCCGGCTATCTGCCCGGAACCCAGGAAGAACATAAAGGCATTATCAGACATGGCGCCAAGCTCCTTTATGCTTATTCAGAAGCTACCGTACCGAAAATTACGATAATTATGAGAAAGGCATACGGCGGCGCGTATATAGGTATGTGCAGTAAGCACTTGGGTGCAGACCTTATTTTAAGCTGGCCTACTGCTGAAATAGCCGTGATGGGCCCGGAAGGGGCGGTTAACGTTATTTTCAAGAAAGATATTGCATCTTCGTCCAACCCTGAAGAAACAAGGCAGCGGTTAATTAAAGAATACAGAGATAAGTTTGCCAATCCTTATGACGCTTGCTTTAAGCATCATGTGGACGATGTTATCGAACCAAATGAAACAAGGTCTAGAATAATTAGCGCTCTCGGGATTTTAAGAGATAAAAAGGAAAATGTTATTTGGCGGAAGCATGGTAATATTCCTCTTTAATAACTATTGGCAGTTGATTAAAAACTAAGGAGGGGGATTGTGATTAAAAACTTACTCCAAGGAGAAAAAAAAGTATTTATGACCGGAAATGAGGTAATCGCCTGGGCTGCAATTGCTGCTAAGGCAGATATTATGTATGGTTACCCTATTACACCCCAGAACGAAATAATGCACTACTGGACTAGAATGGCACCAAAAGCCGGAAAAAAGTTTCTACAAACTGAGGATGAACTTTCTGCGGGATTCACCACGATAGGTGGGGTTTTGGCGGGAAAAAGAGCTTTTACAGGTACTGCCGGGCCGGGAAACACTTTGATGCAAGAACCTGTGTCTATGGCTGAGATGATGCGCTTACCAATGGTAATTGTGATACAACAGCGAGGCGGTCCGTCAACAGCAACAGTAATTTATTCTCAGCAGGAAACTAATCTAACATGCTATGGTGGAAATGGCGAAGGTTTGCGTGTAGTATATTCCACTGCAACCCACCAGGACTTGTTTGACTATACCATTAAAGCATTTAATACCGCATGGAAATATCGTTTTCCCACGTTTGTTTTGGCGGATGGATATCAGGCCAAGATGAGAGAGTCTTTAACTATGTATGATCCCAAAGACAGGGGCATTGACATGGTGCCTGTTGAACCAATTTTGGGGAAACCAGGTGTGCCGGGTATAGACCGCTCTCCTACTCATATTAGAAACACTTATAATACTGAAGAAGAGTTATATGATGTAATTATGTCCATTGCGCAAGACTATGAGAAATTTGCCCCTGAAATTATTGAATACGATGAGCAAAACATAAACGATGCCGAAATAATTATAATATCTCATGGAGTTGTTAGCAGAGCTGCTTATGGAGCTATGTTGGAATTGCGGGAGCAAGGATACAAGGTAGGTTATTTCCGCCCCATTACACTACGGCCATTTCCAGCAAAACAATTATTTAACAGGGCCAGGCAAGCTAAAATGCTAATAGTCGTGGAATCCGCATTAGGTCAATTAGCTAAATTAGTTAAAGATGCTATTTATGGTTGCGCTACTCCTATAGAAAATCTATCAAAACCCGGGGTAGGTATAATTTCAGAAGAAATTGTTGAACGAGTTAAAACTTTATTGAAGGGGGGGCACTTTAATGTCAGTTGAACCTAAAATGCCAAAATGCTGGCGCAAGGAAAGTAAGCCCCATAAGTTTTGTCCCGGATGCGGTCATGGATTGGCCCTCAAGGCTTTAGGCATGGCCATTGATGAGCTGGGTATTCAGGATAAGGTTGTTTTTGGTTGTGATATTGGCTGTTCTTTGCTGGCATGGGATTTTTTTGACGTTGATATAGTGCAAACACACCACGGGCGTACAACGCCGGTTATTACGGGTTTAAAACGAGCAAACCCCGATCTAATAGGTATTGCCTACATGGGTGATGGTGGGGGTTATGCAATTGGTTCTCAGCATTTAGTAAACGCAGCAACAAGAAATGAAAAAATTACTGCCATACTCGTCAATAATACAAACTATGGTATGACTGGCGGGCAAATGGCACCGACCACTTTACCTAATCAAAAGACTGAAACAAGTCCTTATGGTAGAAGTATTGAAGAAACCGGTTACCCCACCCAGGGGCCGGAAATGGTAGCGGCCATAGCAAGAGATGAGGCATATGCTGCGCGTGGAACGGTTGCAAATATGCGCCAGCTAAAGGGATTTTTTAAAAAGGCATTACAAAATCAAATAGATGGCAACGGCTTCTCCTTCGTAGAGGTTTTATCCACATGCCCAACCAACTGGCGTACGGATGCAAAGGGCACATGGAAATATTTAGAGGAAGAGATGACGAAATTTTTCAAAGTAGGGGAATTTAAAACACCTGCAGCGAAGGGGGAACAATCATGAGTAACCTGATTAAAATTGCTCTGGCAGGTGAAGGCGGTCAAGGCGTGCAAGCTGTAGCTGAGATAATCACAGAGGCGGCTCACGAAGATGGCCGGGAGGCTTTATATATACCTAACTTTGGTGTGGAACAACGCGGCGGCGTTTCCATCGCTTTTGTGCAAATTTCAAGCGACCAAATTAGAGCCCCGAAATTTCAAAAAGGTGATATTGTAATTGCTCTGAGTGAAAGAGCTATAATCAGGACCAAGCAGTATGTTGATCAAAATACTATCTTTGTCTATGACAAAAGTATAACCAACGTTGAATATCTTCCGCAAAACGCTAAATATGTTTTGGGCATCCCGGCGGTTGAAATTTCCAAAACAGAGCTGCATCCGCGTGTCTTTAACGTGGTTATCCTGGGTGCGGTAGTTAAAGCAACTGGGGTAATTAGTGAACAAGATGCCAAAAATGCTCTGGAAAAGAAATTGGGTCACAAATTTGAACAAGACTCAAACTTGCGTGAATTAAATTATAAGGCATTACAACGGGGTATGGAACTTGTTGAAAAAGTAATATAAGTTTTGGCGGGAAGGGGTGACTTTAGTAGGTGAACACGAATTATATTAGGATAGAAAATGGCAAAGCCGCATTTCATATTTTCCCTGGGCTATGCAAAGGTTGTGGTTTATGCATTGAAAAGTGCCCTGTCAATAATCTTGGTTGGTCTCAAGTATTAGGGGTTTATGGCACGCCGAGTGTTGAGCCCGGGCATGGTGAAAAAGAATGCACTGCCTGTACAATATGTGAAATTGTTTGCCCGGATTGCGCTATATATGTTGAAAAGTTAAAAAATAAACAAAATTAATTTATATTTATTAGATGTATGAATATGGCAAATATTTTGTTGCCTATATTGCTTTGTATATCCGTGGGTGTTATTTCAGGAAGAGTGCTGCGGCTGGAAGTAAAAACACTTTCACAACTTGTCCTTTATATACTCGGGCCATGTTTAACATTTAGTTTATTAATCAAAGTCCAATTAACTTCTTCAGAAACATGGCAGATTATTTCCTTTACGGTATTACATTTTGTTTTGGGTATTGCAATAATGGCCGTAGTACTTTACCTTACTTGCTATGCGCGTGAAATTAAGACATCCGCAATATTAAGTGCGGTTTTTATGAACAGCGCAAATTATGGTTTGCCGGTAGTACTTTTTGCTTTTGGCGAAGCAGGTGTGGAGCGGGCGATTATTTTTGTTGTAATGCAATTAGTTTTATTTAATACATTAGGGGTTTTTTGGGGGGCACAGGCTGCTGCGAGTTGGTTAAAAGCTTTTAAAAAGATTGTTTATTTGCCTACTATATTTGCAGTGGCGCTAGCCATCATATTAAGGGTGACAGGTTGGCATTTACCTAAATCATTAATTTCCACAGCGGATCTTTTAGGTCAGGGAGCAATCCCTGTTATGCTGGTGCTGCTAGGTGCTCAGCTGGCAGGTAAAAAAGAACTTAATTTTATAAATTTAGTCTTTGGGGTAACTTTTTTTAGATTAATAATTTCGCCTTTTTTAGCATTTCTAATTTTATATTTTCTTTTTAAAACACAAGATGCCATTACCTGCAAGGTTTTGCTGGTAGAGTCAGCAATGCCTACAGCGGTAAATAACATACTTTTGGCCATAGAGTTTAAAGGAGAGCCTGACGTTGTTTCAAACATTATTTTGGTAACAACTATATTTAGTTTTATTACTTTATCCGTACTTATCAAAATTTTATTGAGCTAATGTTTTCGGGGTGAATCTAATTGACATGTTATTCCTTTGGTCCACATAAACCTGAAATTGCCTTAAATACTTTTATTGCACCTAGCGCACTTATCATAGGCAGAGTTAACATATCAGAAGGAGCTAGTATTTGGTATAATTGCGTTTTACGTGGCGATGTTGCAAATATTAAGGTAGGTTATAATACAAATATTCAAGATGGAAGCGTATTGCATGGCGCAGAAAAACCAGCACAAATGGATGTAGAGGTTGGAGATTTCGTCAGCGTCGGTCATAATGCTGTATTACATGGATGCAAGATTGAAACTAACGCTTTTATAGGCATGGGAGCTGTTATATTAAACGGTGCTCATATCGGGGAAGGAGCTATAATCAGAGCAGGGTCCCTTGTTCCTGAGAGGTTTGAAATTCCCCCTAACGTTGTGGCTATGGGGGTACCTGCTAAAATTATACGGCCGGTTACTGACGAAGAAAAACAATGGGTTATGGCAATTAATATTGCTTATTATCGAAGGGCTGTGCTCTACAACCAGGCTGTAAAACCAGTGCCGTTAAGTTCCATAAAGCCTTTTACCGGCGGGTGAATTTCTCCCAATTCTAAAAGAAGAGGTTCTTCTTTCTTAAATATACGGTAATAAAGGAGTGATGTTTACTTAGATTAATAATTAGCAAGACTATCTTTTAAATGTATGTCATTATTAACTAATGAATGGGGGGGTATAGGTGGTTGATTGGGATGCTGCTTTGTCGGTAGCGATTACGGGTATTGTGTCTGTTTTTATAGTATTAGGTGTTCTAAGTTTAGTGGTAAATTTAACTGGTACCTTATTAAATAAAACTACGAATAAACAAAAAGATAAGGTGCAATTAGAAAAATAAAGAGGAGGTAATAAAATATTATGCAAGTTAAAGCGCCAATGGTGGGAAAATTGGTTTCTATCGATGTAAATGTTGGTGATAAAGTTAATGAAAATGATACCTTGGCTACTTTGGAAGCTATGAAAATGATTATAAAAATATTTGCTCCTTCAGATGGTGAGATAAAAGAAATTTTGTCATCGCCTGGTGCTGTTGTTGATCCAGATACGCCGATTGTTACTTTAGTATAGTTTTAACCCGGGAAAGGGGAAATTACTTATGTGGGAACAGTTTTTAGAAAATTTTATGAATATTGGCTTGTTCCACATTGAAATTGGCCAGGTAATTATGTGGATGATTTCATTTATTTTATTTTACCTGGCTATTAAGAAGGGCGTAGAACCTTTATTGCTTATACCTATTGGTTTTGGTGTTTTTGCAGCAAATTTTCCATTAGCGGGCTTAATGGAAGAGGGTGGATTATTCTATATATTTTTTCACTATGGCATTGAAACGGAGTTAATTCCACCGCTTATTTTTTTAGGGCTGGGTGCTATGACGGATTTTGGCCCTGTAATAGCCAACCCGAAAACTTTTTTCCTGGGTGCGGCGGCTCAAATAGGTGTATATATGGCGTTTTTTTCTGCCCTTCTTTTGGGGTTTAGCGTACCTGAAGCCGCTTCCATCGGCATTATAGGGGGGGCAGACGGGCCTACCTCCATCTTCTTATCCTCAAATTTGGCACCGCATTTGTTAGGTGCGGTTTCTGTAGCTGCATACTCTTACATGGCTTTGGTACCTATTATCATACCACCCATTGCTAAAGCATTGACCACCAAGAAAGAGCGGCAAATTATCATGAAACAAATGCGTCCCGTGAGTAAGACAGAAAAAATTATCTATCCTATTTCAGCGAGCATAGTAATCATATTATTAGTTCCCCAATCCGCACCGTTAATTGCCATGTTTATGCTGGGTAACCTTTTTATGGAATGCGGTGTTGTGGACAGGTTAACTGATGTATCGCGTAATGCGTTAATGAATATAGTTACCATTTTCCTTGGCATCGGTGTGGGGGCTACTATGTCAGCGGAAAACTTTCTGCGGGCTCAAACGATTTATGTATTTATACTCGGGGTAGTTGCTTTTGCTTTTGCTACTGCCGGTGGAGTAGTATTTGCAAAAGTAATGAACCTTTTTGCCAAAGAAAAAGTTAATCCGTTAATTGGTGCAGCTGGTGTTTCTGCTGTTCCAATGGCCGCCAGGGTTGTACACGTTATGGGTACGGAAGCAAACCCGCAAAATTACCTTTTGATGCATGCTATGGGTCCTAACGTTGCGGGAGTCATCGGTACGGCGGTAGCGGCAGGAGCATTTATATCGGCAATTATGTAAATTTGAGGCCTCGTCTTTAAATAAAGGTGAGGCCTCAAATTACAAAAAATTTTAAATTTTATAAAACTTAAATTTTATTTATTTTAGAGGAGGTATTTAATGAAAACGGTAATAGTAAGTGCTGTCAGGACGCCTTTTGGAAAGCTAGGTGGTAAGCTATCCAGCATTAAGGCAACAAAATTAGGTGGTATTGTTATTAAGGAAGCATTAAACAGGGCCGGGCTTGGAAACGGTGCAATAGTTGACAACGTAATTATGGGGCAAGTCCTTCAAGGGGGATGTGGGCAAATCCCTTCTCGCCAAGCTACACGCGAAGCCGGTATGCCTTGGGAAGTGCCCTCGGAAACCCTAAACAAAGTTTGTGCATCGGGTTTACGCTCCGTAACTATGGGCGACCAGATGATTAGGTGTGGAGATGCAGATATTATTGTCGCCGGCGGTATGGAAAGCATGAGTAATGCACCTTATTTTGGAAATTGCCGTTGGGGGTTACGTATGGGGGATGGCAAGCTTGTGGATCTGATGGTACATGACGGACTATGGTGCGCTTTTTACAACAGACATATGGGCATTCATGGTGGGGTAGTTGCTAAAGAGTATGGGGTCAGCCGTGAGGAGCAAGACGAGTGGGCCCTTCGAAGCCATGAATTTGCAATAAAAGCTATTGATTCCGGTAAATTAAAGGAAGAGATAATATCAGTACCCATTCCCCAAAAGAAAGGTGATCCACTGGTAGTGGATACTGATGAGGGACCTAGAAGAGACACTAGCATGGAAAAGTTACGCAAGCTACCACCTGTGTTTGATCCCGAAAATACTGTTACTGCGGGTAATGCTCCAGGCATAAATGATGGTGCAGGAGCACTGGTTATAATGTCTGAAGAAACAGCAAAGGAATTAGGCCTCAAGCCATTAGCTACAATTCTAGGCCATGCATCTGTATCACAGGAAGCCTCTTATATTGCTACAGTTCCAGGATTATCAATCAATAAATTATTACAAAAAGAGCATCTAAACATTAATCAGATAGATTTATTTGAAGTTAATGAGGCTTTTGCGGCAGTTACCCTGGTTAGTGGTAAGATTTGCAACTGGGACAGCAATAAAGTAAACGTTAACGGGGGAGCAGTTGCTTATGGACACCCCATCGGTGCCAGCGGGGCTAGGATTCTTATGGCGCTGGCCTATGAATTGCGCCGTCGCGGGGGTGGATTGGGCGTCGCGGCTATATGCAGCGGTGCGGCTCAGGGGGACGCTGTTCTAATTAAAGTGGAATAAATTGTTAAATTAAGGAGGCATCGTTATGGATTGGAAAAACATCATTATCGAAAAGGAAGATAACATTGCAATTATCACAATTAACCGGCCAAAGGTTTTAAACGCTTTAAATTATGAAACTGTTATGGAGTTAGGGAATGCTATTTCGCAATTAGAAAACGAAAATGGTATCAAGGTGATTATATTAACAGGTGCAGGCGAAAAATCTTTTGTTGCCGGTGCGGATATAGCTTATATGCAGAACCTTACCCCACTGGAAGCGAAAAAATTCGCCCGGTATGGCCAATCTGTATTAAGTAAGATTGAAAATTTTCCTAAGCCTGTTATTGCTGCAATAAATGGCTATGCACTGGGAGGCGGGTGCGAGTTGGCCATGGCCTGTGATATTAGAATAGCGAGTAGCAATGCTAAATTTGGGCAACCAGAAGTAAATTTAGGGTTAATTGCGGGTTTTGGAGGTACTCAACGTTTAACAAGGCTTGTAAACCCGGGTCTAGCCAAGGAAATTTTGCTAACTGCAAATGTTTATGATGCTGAGGCTGCATGTAAGTTTGGTTTGGTTAATCATGTGGTTGAGCCGGGAGAATTAATGAATTATTGCAAAAAGATGGCTTCCGTAATTGCCTCTAGAGGACCTATAGCCGTGCAGCTGACTAAAGAAGCAATAAATGATGGGTTAGAGATGGATTTAGAAAAAGCCTTGGCTCATGAGGCTGATTTATTTGCGATTGTTTTTGCAACCAAAGATAAAGAAGAGGGTATATCCGCCTTTTTATCAAAACGCAAACCTGAATTTAAGGGACAATAGTGTTCATATCTATACTGTTATTTCTATAACAGAATTACGACTAAAAATTATTATTTTATTTGGGGTGTTTATTGGAGGGATTGATCATGTCCGAACAGACCCAGGTGATTTTTGCTACATCAATTTTCTTACTTACCTACGCTATTATTGTTTCGGAAAAGATTCATAGAACGGTGGCCGCTTTAGTAGGAGCAGCTTTGTTGGCATTAAGCGGCATCATTAAACCCGAAGAAGCAGTTCACGCGATTGACTTTAATACCATTGGGCTTTTAGTAGGGATGATGATCATTGTTGGGATCACCCGCCAGACTGGAGTCTTTGAATATCTGGCTATCAAGGCGGCTCGTCAAGCTAAAGGTGAGCCCGTGCAGATATTGGCAGCTCTTTCTCTGGTAACCGCATTACTCTCTGCTTTATTGGATAATGTAACAACTGTACTATTAATTGTTCCAGTTACCTTTGCCATTGCCAGCAGGTTGCAAATCAGTCCTATCCCCTTTTTAATTAGTGAAATAATCGCATCGAATATAGGTGGCACGGCCACATTGATCGGCGATCCTCCCAACATTATGATCGGCAGCCAGACTCACCTGGGATTTATGGATTTTGTTATCAACCTTACTCCGGCAATTGTGGTAATTTATATTTTAACTATTTTCTGCCTGCGCATTATTTACCGCCGGCAAATGAAAGCCCGTATAGAATTAAAGGCTAAAATCATGCAGATGAATGAAAAGGATGAAATTAAAAACCCGATTTTGTTAAAAAAGTGCCTGATAGTGCTGTTCATTACCATTACGGGATTTGTACTGCACCAATACTTGCATTTGGAATCATCTGTCGTTGCCCTATCATGCGCCAGCCTCCTTTTACTAATCACCCGGGAGGATCCCGAACATGCCCTGCATGCGGTGGAATGGCCAGTAATCTTTTTCTTTGCCGGTCTTTTTGTGGTGGTAGGCGCGCTGGAAAAAGTAGGTGTCATTGAGGCAGTTGCCCGTTTTTCTTTAGATGTTACCCAGGGGGAGCCAATACCAGCTGCTATGCTTATTTTATGGATTGCTGCACTGGCTTCGGCTTTTGTGGATAATATCCCCTTTGTGGCTACCATGATTCCCCTCATTCAAGATATGGGCCGCCTGGGCGGGATGGCGAACCTGGATCTGCTGTGGTGGTCATTATCGCTGGGTGCGTGCCTTGGAGGTAACGGTACAATTATTGGCGCTTCGGCTAACGTGGTAGTTATTGGTATGGCAGAGAAGAGAGGTAGCCCTATTTCTTTTATTGGTTTTATGAAAATAGCCTTTCCTTTGATGATTATGTCCATTGTATTGGCCATGGTTTATCTACTTTTCTGGTATTATTATCACGGGCTGGTTACCTTATATGCAACTCTAATGGTTGGTATTGGGCTATGGTTTTTACTAATGTTAATAAGCAAAGCGATTTTTAGCACAAAGCAAGGAATTAACACAATAACTGATTGAAAATTCTAGAAACATTTAGTAGAAAAAAAGCTTTTTTTCTGCTATAATTGTATAAAGTTAACAACGACAAAAAGTGTGTTCATTATTGTTTCTGGGGGAGCTCATGTTATGGGCTGAGAAAGGGCTAACAAGCACCTGACCCTTAAACCTGATCAGGGTAATGCCTGCGTAGGTAAGGTAAAGATTAGCGCGCACCTAGCCTATGGGGTGCGCGCTTTAATTTTATATTTATAGAAGGGAGGTGAGATAATGAAAATTTTTTTAAACGGCAAAATAGCTGATTTTGTTGAAGGTTCCAGTATTGCTGATCTGGTAGTGTTGAAAAAGTTAAACTCGAATTACGTTATTGTAGAGTATAATAATCAAATTGTTCAAAAGGATAGTTGGCCTGAAATTCAGCTTAAAAATGAGGACAAGATAGAAATCTTTCAATTAGTTGGAGGAGGTTAATGCAATGTCTGACCCATTGATAATCGGCGGCCAGAAACTATTCAGCCGTCTTTTCTTGGGAACCGGGAAATTCCCTAACAATAAAATGATTCCCGAGGCGGTAACGGCCTCGGGGGCCCAGGTGGTCACAATTGCCCTGCGGCGTGTGGACCCTGAATTTCCGGAAGAAAACATTGTTAATTTTGTTCCTAAGGGCTGTATCCTGATGCCCAACACTTCCGGGGCCCGCAACGCCCGGGAAGCGGTGCGGATAGCTAGGATGGCCCGGGCTGCGGGCTGCGGCAACTGGGTAAAAATAGAAGTTATTGCGGATAACCGGTATTTGCTGCCCGACAATTATGAAACCATTAAGGCCACCGAAGAACTGGCTGCTGATGGTTTTGTAGTGCTGCCGTATGTGAGCCCGGACCTGATGGTGGCCAGGAAGCTGGCAGAGGTGGGCGCGGCGGCGGTGATGCCCCTGGGTGCGCCCATTGGGAGCAACAGAGGTTTGCAAACCAGGGAACTGATCAGGATATTGATCGAAGAAATTTCCCTCCCTGTCATCGTGGATGCCGGAATCGGGCGTCCCTCCCAGGCGGCGGAAGCCATGGAGATGGGCGCCGCTGCGGTGCTGGTGAATACCGCCATTGCCACGGCCGGCGACCCGGTGGCCATGGCCCGGGCCTTCGGCCGGGCCGTGGAAGCGGGGCGGGCCGCATTCCTGGCCGGCCCCGGCGAGGTGCAGCGGTACGCCAGGGCATCCTCACCGCTGACCGGCTTTTTGCGGGACGAAGATTAACTATTTTTAATTTCAATTAAGAAAGGCCTGACCCCGATGAGTTTTTACAAACAATACCAGCGTTTTAAGGATTTTGATTATGCCTCTTTTTTCAACCGGCTGACTGACCAAGACATCCGGAGAATTATAAACAAAAACCGCCTGTCTGAACTGGACTACCTGGCCCTGCTGTCGCCCCGGGCCGAGAAGTGCCTGGAAGAGATGGCGCAGAAAGCTCACCGCCTTACGATACAACATTTCGGGCGGGTGATCTTGCTCTACACCCCACTGTATCTGGCCGACTACTGCATAAACAGCTGTGTGTATTGCGGTTTTCGGGTGCAAAACAAATTTGCCAGGAAAAAACTATCCCTTGATGAATTGGAATCCGAGGCAAGGGTTATCGCAGGCACGGGCTTGAAGCACATTTTAATCCTCACGGGAGAATCCCGGAAGCACTCACCGGTAAGTTACATTAAGGAATGCGTGGAGATACTGAAAAAATATTTTACTTCCATCGGCATTGAAATTTACCCCCTGGAAGAGGCGGAGTACGCCGAACTGGTTTTCGCGGGGGTGGACGGCCTGACTATCTACCAGGAAGTGTATGATGAGCAGGTTTACAGCGAGGTGCACCCGGCCGGGCCGAAGCGGGATTACCGTTTCCGGCTGGATGCCCCGGAGCGGGCCTGCCGGGCGGGCATCAGGTCGGTAAACGTCGGCGCACTGCTCGGATTGTATGACTGGCGCACCGAGGCTTTTTTCACCGGCCTGCATGCCAACTATTTGCAAAACAGCTATCCCGACGTGGAAGTCAGCATTTCCCCGCCGCGCATGCGCCCGTACCCCGGGGGCGCAGCCCCGAGGGTGATGGTAAACGACAAAAACTTGGTACAATATATGCTGGCCTTTCGGCTGTTCGTGCCCCGGGGAGGGATTAGCATTTCTACCCGGGAAAGGCCGGAACTGCGGGAGTATTTGATTAAACTGGGGACCACCAGGATGTCTGCGGGTTCCTGCACGGCGGTGGGCGGGCGAAGCGGCGCCGATAAGTCAACCGGGCAGTTTGAAATATCGGACGAGCGGGACGTGGCGACCATGGCCCGGGTGATTTACAGCCACGGCTACCAGCCCGTTTACAAGGACTGGCAAACTATTTAACCACTGCGTTTTGGGGATAGTGGTTCATATTGTGCTAATTCGGCTGGCAGAAGACTGAAAATAGATATGGGTCCGGTGGTCCCCGCAAGTGATGCATCGGAGCGCCGGTAACGGGACTTGGCGAAGCTGAGGATGCTATTTTATAAGACAGGTGGTGGCGGCCATGACATGTAAACCCGGATTGGCCGGGCTGCTGCAGGCGGACATTTACGGTATTACCGCCGAGGAATACTCCCGGGGCAGAAACAACATCGAAGTGGTCCGGCAAATGATCGCTGCCGGGATCAAGGTAATCCAGTACCGGGAAAAAGAAAAAACCTTGCGGGAAAAATACCGCGAATGCCTGCAAATCCGGGAAATGACCCGGGAAGCCGGGGTTACCTTTATTGTCAACGACCATGTGGATTTAGCCGTATTGGTGGGCGCGGACGGCGTGCACATCGGCCAGGACGATCTGCCGCCGGAACAAATTCGCCGGCTGGTGGGGGACGAAATGATAATCGGCCTGTCCACCCATTCCCCCGCCCAGGCCCGGGCCGCTGAAAAAAGCGGCGTGGACTATATCGGCGTGGGGCCCGTTTTTGCCACCAAAACAAAGAAGGACGTCTGCGCCCCGGTGGGATTCGAGTATCTTGATTTTGTAGTGAACAACATCCAATTGCCGTTTGTGGCTATCGGGGGCATCAAGGAACATAACATAAACGAGGTGGCCCGGCGGGGTGCTCGCTGTATAGCTCTGGTGACGGAAATTGTCGGGGCCGCTGATATTGCGGCCAAAATACATGCTTTAAGGACCGCCATGGGCCGGAAGGAGGACAAAAATTGAATTTTACCACTCAAATGGATGCCGCCCGCAAGGGCGTTATAACCCGGGAACTGGAAACGGTGGCCCGCAAGGAAAACATGGATGTGGCTGCATTGCAGCAATTGGTGGCCGAAGGCAAGGTGGTCATCCCGGCCAACAAGAACCACGTCTCCCTGGAACCCTGCGGCATCGGCCGGGGACTTAGGACCAAAATAAATGTCAATCTGGGTGTTTCCCAGGATTGTTGCAATGTGGAGTCCGAGATGGCCAAAGCCCGTTATGCCGTGGAACTGCAGGCCGACGCCATCATGGATTTGAGCTGTTACGGCAAAACCGCTGAATTCAGGCGACGCCTGGTGGAAATATCGCCGGTGCCCATCGGTACTGTGCCGGTTTATGATGCCGTGGGCTATTACGATAAGGAGTTGGAGGAAATTACAGCGCAGGAATTTCTGGACGTGGTGGAGACCCACGCCCGGGACGGGGTGGACTTCATGACCATCCACGCCGGTATTAACCGTGAAACGGCGGTTACCTTCAAAAAAAATCCACGCCTGACCAACATTGTTTCCCGGGGTGGTTCCCTGTTATATACTTGGATGGAATTGAATGACCGGGAAAATCCTTTCTACGAGTATTACGACGATTTGCTGGAGATATGCCGCCGCTACGACGTGACCGTCAGCCTGGGTGATGCCTGTCGCCCGGGGAGTCTCAAGGATGCCACCGACGCGTCCCAGGTGCATGAGCTGATTATCCTGGGCGAGTTGACCCGCCGGGCCTGGGAACGCGATGTACAGGTGATGATCGAAGGGCCCGGCCATATGCCCCTGAATGAAATTACGGCCAACATGGTGATGGAAAAGAAGTTGTGCCACGGCGCCCCGTTTTACGTGCTCGGCCCGCTGGTCACGGATGTTGCGCCGGGTTATGACCACATCACCAGTGCCATCGGCGGGGCCGTCGCCGCCGCCGCGGGGGCGGATTTCCTCTGTTACGTAACACCGGCCGAACACCTCCGCCTGCCCACGCTGGAAGACATGAAAGAGGGGATTATAGCGTCCCGGATCGCCGCCCACGCGGCGGATATAGCCAAGGGGGTAACCGGAGCCAGACAGTGGGACGATGACATGAGCGAGGCCAGGCGCAATCTGGATTGGCCCGAAATGTTCCGGCTGGCTGTCGACCCGGATAAAGCCAAAAGGTACCGGGCCGAATCACAGCCCGAACACGAAGATTCCTGCACCATGTGCGGCAAGATGTGCGCGGTGCGGAATATGAACCGGGTGCTGCGGGGTTAAAAATTCCATACCGGCAATGTTGTGAGGAGGAATTTTACTTGGACGGGGTGCTGCGGATCATTGACGCCAACCTGAACCGGTTGCGGGAGGGCCTGCGGGTGATTGAAGATACCATACGGTTTATTAACGATGACAGGGAATCGACACTGGTTTTGAAAGATGCCAGGCATACCCTGGAGAACTTGGTCAACGAACTGCCCGGCGGGTACATGGCTTTGTTGAAGTCCAGGGATAGTGCCGGGGACGTGGGTGCCGGGTTAAATACCGATTCGGAAATGACCCGCCGGACGCATGGCGAAATACTGACGGCCAACTTTAAAAGGGCCCAGGAAGCGGCCAGGGTGCTGGAGGAATACGGAAAAATTTTTTCTGTTGAACAGGCGGTGGAGATTAAAAAAATACGGTTTTTGCTTTACGGGCTTGAGAAAGAACTAATACCGGCACATGATAATAATACATCAAGTCAATAAAACCGGGCGTGTTGGTATTATAAGTTTTCAGATGAATGAAGGCCACCCGGCCGGGGTTTGTCCTCGCAACCGGGTGACCTTAAAAAGTTTAACAGCAAAGAAATGCCTTGACCGCGGAGGCTATTTGCTCATTGGAGAAGCCTTTTAAATCAATCGCTCCCGAGCGGCAGGATGCCGTACAGCTGCCGCAACCCTGGCACAGACCGGCGTTTACCCGGGCCACCGGGCGCGTTTTGACCGTACCGTGTGCTTTGTCGGAAATTGTTTTTGCTTCAATGGCTTTAAACGGACATACATCCCGGCACAACAGGCAGCCCTGGCAGTGCGTCTCGTTAACCTCCGCAATCATGGGGTTGGTGGCGATTTCCTGTTTGGCAAACAATGCGCAGACTTTAACCGCCGCCGCGCTGGCCTGGGCCACAGTATCTGGAATATCCTTGGGGCCCTGGCAGGTGCCGGCCAAAAAGATTCCCGCCGTGTTGGCCTCCACCGGGCGAAGTTTGGGGTGGGCCTCCTGGAAAAAGCCGTCTTGATCCGTGGTAAAACCTATTGTTCTGGCAAGTTCCCGGGAATTTTCAGCCGGTACCATCGCTGTGGCCAGGACAACCAGGTCCGCTTCAATTTCCACCTGGCTGCCCAGCAGGGTGTCCGCACCCCTTACCAACAATTTGTCGCCCAGCCGGGAGATCTTGGATACCCGTCCCCGGATGTACCGGGCCCCCTCATTGACGGTGCGCTGGTAAAATTCTTCGTATGCTTTGCCCGGCGTCCGGACATCCATGTAAAACACAAAAGCCCGGGAGCCCGGAATTTTCTCCAGGACTTGGTGGGCATGCTTGGCGGTATACAGGCAGCAGGCCCTTGAACAGTAAGCTTTGCCCTTGGCTTCGTCCCGGGAGCCCACGCACTTGATAAAGACTACGTTTTGGGGTTCCTTGCCATCGGAGGGCCGGACAATTTTCCCGCCGGTGGGGCCGGAGGCGTTGACCAGGCGCTCAAATTGCAAGCCCGTGATCACGTCGGGAAATTTTCCGTAACCGTATTCGCCGTAGGCCTGTGCCCAGTTAAAAAGGTCATAACCCGTAGCCATGACGATGGCGCCTACTTCCACCTGCCGGTATTCATCTTTTTGTTCATAATCGATTGCCCCCGCGGGGCATACTTTGGCGCAAACACCGCACTTTTGCCCGTTCAAAAGGCGGCAATTGGCCGCGTCTATGCAAGGTTTGTTGGGGACCGCCTGTGGGAAGGGAATGTATATGGCCTTGCGGTTGTCTAAATATTGATTGAACTCGCCGGGCACTTTTTTCGGGCATTTTTCCCAGCAGGTGCCGCACCCGGTGCAGCTGGCATGATCGACATAACGGGCTTTTTGTTTGATCGTCACCGAAAAGTTGCCGATATACCCGCTTACCGCGGTAACTTCGGCATAAGTCACAAGCTCGATGTTGGGGTGCTGCGCCACCGCCACCATCTTGGGCGTGCTGATACATGCCGAGCAGTCCAGGGTGGGAAAAGTTTTATCCAGCATGACCATTTTGCCGCCGATGGTCGGTTCCCTTTCCACCAGGATTACCTTGTGCCCGGCATCCGCGATGTCCAGCGCCGCCTGGATGCCGGCAATGCCGCCGCCGACCACCAGCGCCTTTTTAGTTACGGGAATGGCGCCCTCAAAAAGGGGTTCCAAAAGGGCCGCTTTGGCAACGGCCATTCTTACCAGGTCAATGGCTTTGGCGGTGGCTTTATCGGGCTCCTTGGCATGCACCCAGGAGCATTGTTCGCGAATGTTGACCATTTCCAGCAAATAAGGGTTTAACCCCGCCCGGGCGATGGTCTGGCGAAAGGTGGGCTCATGCAGGCGGGGTGAGCAGGATGCCACCACCACCCGGTCCAGTTTATGTTCTTTGATGGCGTCGACGATCATTTTTTGCCCCGGCTCGGAACAGGTATATTTGTAATCTACGCTGTGTGCGACATGGGGGAAACGGGCGGCTTCCACGGCCACCCGGGGTACGTCCACGACCCCGCCGATGTTTGACCCGCACCAGCAAACGAAAACTCCGATCCGCATATGCATCGCTCCTATTACTGTCTATTAACCAACCAATTCAAGTACTTTGCGCGTATCTACAAAATGGGTGTTAAAGCTCAAATCATCTGGTGAAATCCCGATGGCCAATCCGATCAACTGAGTGAAATAAAACACGGGCAGCCGGTAACCGGTGCCGAAAACCTGGTTAATCTTTTTCTGGCGCATGTCCAGATTGAAGTGACACAAGGGACAGGCCGTGACAATGCAGTCGGCTCCGGCCCGGGTGGCTTCGGCAAGTATTTTGCCGGTCAGTTTTAAAACTACGTCCTCGTTGGATATGGCCAGGGACGCGCCGCAGCATTCGGTTTTGCTGCACCAATCAATGGTTTCGGCTCCGGCGGCCTGCAGCAGGTGGTCCATTACCAGGGGGTTTTCAGGGTCATCTACCTGCACCGCTTTGGGTCTGACCATCAGGCAGCCGTAATATACCGCCGTTTTTAAATTATCAAGCGGTTTGACCAGCCGGCTTGATATCTGCTCCGGTTGTAAACCGGAAATTATTTCGAGTATTGATTTAACCCGGACGCCGCCGTGATACGGCTTGCCTGTCACCCAATTGACCTTATCGCAGAGCTTTTTATTGCTTTGCATTTCCACATTGGCCATGGCCAGGCGCTGGTAGCAGGCCGCGCAGGAAGCGGTGCATTCTTCCAGCCCCATTTCCGCCACCAGGGCCAGGTTGCGGGCCGCCAGGGCCACACCCAGCAAATGGCTGGTGCTGTGGCCGGGTGTTGAACCACAGCAGTTCCAGTCGGGTATTTCCACCAGTTCAATACCCAGTTCCCGGCAAACCGCCCTGGTTGATATGTCGTACTCCCTGGCGCTGGTATGATCACAGCACCCCGGAAAATAAGCGTATTTCATTTGGTTTTCTCCTCCAATTCCTTAACCCGCTGGAAAATCTGCCTTACGTCCCGGTGATTCTTGTTTTTGGCGGGCAAGAATTTGATCTTGCTTCTGGTAAACATGGCCAGGCCGGTATCGGCATTCTTGAAGAATTGCCGGGTTTTTAAATTGTAGTTGAGCATCATGCCCAGCTCGTACAGTTTGCCGTTGTCCTTTACGGTATTTAAAAAGCAATCGTAAAACATGGCGATGTCCCTGGCCCGGTCCTCCAGCGGGATGCCCTCCCGCCTGGCCAGGCCGCGCAAACAATCCATGACCTGCGCCAGGTCGACATTGCGGGGACACCTTGAGGTGCATGTGGAGCAACAGGCGCAGAGCCAGATGGCTTGGCTTTGCAGCACGCGTTCCTTTAAGCCCAGTTGAACCATGCGGAGCACGCGGTGGGGAGAGAAATCCATGGCAAAGGCAATCGGACACCCGGCGGTGCACTTGCCGCACTGGTAACATTGCTCCACCGGCTGCCCGCTTTCCTTGCTGACATGCATGATAAAATCAAAATTGTCATTTAGACTGGCAGTTAAATTGATTGCCGGCATTGTGCAGGACCCCTTTGTTGATTGATTTAGTATAAAAAATTTCGCTGTGATTACGCTTGAATTTCGCTATTGTTTTACCGGTTAATTATCTGATAATAAGTAAATTACGGATTATGTATCAAAAGCTATAGTTTAACTAAATATAATAATAAATATAATTGGGTTTAGGCAAGATGTCAAGGTTTGACAAATAGTGACAAAAGTTTGAAAATTTTAAAAACAGCACTGCCGTTTGTTAATAAAAGTCAGTTTCGTAAGGTGCATTGACTTGATGTTATGTAGGTTATATAATCTATTTATTGTAAAATAAACCTGCCAAATGGGGAGCTCATGTCATGGGCTGAGAAAGGGCTGCCGAGCACCTGACCCACGGACCTGATCGGGGTAATGCCCGCGTAGGGAAGGTATTCAAAATGTATGCGCACCTACCTGCCGGGGTGCGCTTTTTACGTTGATGTCGCAATTTACGGGCGGTCTCCCTTTTTGATTATTAAATCCGCAAATTTTTGCTGCGATTTGGCTGCGGCGCCGGCTGCCTTAGCAATAATTTTGCGCAAATCGGGATCTATTATTTCCGTTTCAATTATAGCGTAGGCCATGGCCGCCATTCTGGCATCTTTTTCGTAATCCTGCAGCATATCCATGTCCGTGAATTTCATCTGTTTATCACTCCATAGTCATAGCTTCATAATACTGTTGTAAGGGGCGAAGGCCTTGTTTCAATAACTTGGCCTCGTCTGCAAAGGCATTTCTAACTTCCTGGTCAACGGCGTTGCCGGCATAAAAATCGCATTTGCGGGCGGCCACCTGGGTTTCGGAAATTATTTTTACCAGGTAAGCTCCTTCTTTGATTCTTTGAATGGTGGCGGGGTCAAATTCCCGCAATTGAGGTTTGTTGGCGTTCATTGCTTTAAATATGCCCAGCACACGCGACACCTCCTTTGTAAATATTTTTTCCCGGCGTAAAATAATTATGTGCCGGCTTATTAAAGTAATGAAGTAATTTGAAATGAAGGTGATTGAATGCGTACCGCTATATTGACCGGAGGCGCCGTGGATAATTTTCAGTGGTTGGCCGGGGTTATAAAAAAAGACGACCGCATTATTTGCGTGGACGGGGGAGCAGGATACGCCGCCGCGCTGGGTTTGGTTCCCGATGTGATCATCGGCGACATGGATTCCATTGACCGGGCGGACCTGGAGCGGTTTGCCGGGCAGGGGGCGCTTATCAAGGAGTATTCCGTTGAAAAGGATGATACCGATACCGCCCTGGCCCTGGCCGAAGCTCTGGCCGGCGGCCCGGAGGAAATTATCATCCTGGGGGCCATCGGCACCCGGTTTGACCACTCCCTGGCCAATGTACATTTGCTGCGGGTGGCCCATGACCGGGGTGTAAAGGCCCGGATTATGAATGAATACAATGAGATCACCCTGGTGGCACCCGGACAACGGGTAGTGCTGGCGGGGGACCCCGGGGATGCGTTTTCCCTGCTGCCCCTGACCGAGCAAGTCACCGGGGTTAACGTCACCGGCGCCCGCTGGCCTTTGCAGGACGCCACTTTCTGTATCGGCAACCCGTACGGTGTCAGCAACCGGCTGGCCGCCGGCAGGGCTGAGATTTCGATTAAGACGGGTCTGCTGTTATTGATCAGACCTTCAGATAGAGGTGAATTATAAATGCCTACTATAAACGTGAGTTTTCAAGTACTGCCCCAGGTGCCCGGCGGGGACACCTATCCCGTAGTGGACCGGGCTATTGCGGTTGTACAGCAATCGGGCGTCAAGTACGAAGTGGGCCCCATGGAAACCACCATGGAGGGCGAACTGGATGAACTGCTGGAAATAGTCAAACGGGCCCAGCAGGCCTGTATTGATGCCGGAGCGAAGCGGGTGATGACGCTGGTCAAAATAGACTATGCTCCACAAGGGGTGACCATGGAAGAGAAGGTGGGCAAATACAGGCATGCTGCGAAATAAATTAATGGCGCCGTTGGGGTTTATACTGGCGTTTCTGTTAACGTGGGAGGCCGGCGTGCGCCTGACGGGCATCCAGCCGTGGCTGCTTCCGGCGCCCGGACGGGTGGCCGTAACCCTGTGGGACATGCTGCCGCTGTTGGCCCGGCACTCCCAAAACACCTTGCTGGCGGCGGCAGCGGGCCTTTTGGCGGCTGTGCTGGTGGCGCTGGCCTTGGCGGCGCTGATGGATTTTTCCCCCTGGGTCAGGCAGGGCATATACCCGCTGCTGGTCATATCGCAAACCGTGCCGATTATTTCCGTCGCGCCTTTGTTTATGATCTGGTTCGGGCTGGGCATTTTGCCCAAGGTGGTCGTGGTGGCGCTGGTCTGCTTTTTCCCCGTAGCCGTGAGCATGGTGGAGGGCATGGAGGCCGCGGACCCCGACATGGTCAACCTGCTGCGGGTGATGGGTTTTTCCCGCTGGCAAATCATCAGGCTGGTCCGGTTTCCCGCCGCCATGCCCTCCTTTTTCGCCGGCCTCAAAATAGCGGGCACCTATGCCGTAATGGGCGCGGTAATCGGCGAGTGGCTGGGGGCCAGAAGCGGCCTGGGGGTGTTTATGACCAGGGCCACCCATGCTTACCAGCTGGACCGGGTTTTTGCCGCTATTGTTATTATTTCGCTGGTCAGTTTATTGATTTACGCTTTGATTGAATTTTTTGCCCGGCTGGCCATGCCGTGGTATTTTAACGAAAGGGGAAATGATTGAATGCGCAAAAAAATTTTGGCAGCGGTTCTTATGCTGGTCCTGGTGGCGCTGGCGGGCTGTGCGTCCGGCGGCGGGTCGCCCGAGGAGGTAAAGCGGGATTTGCAGCCCGTCACCGTGATGCTGGACTGGGTGCCCAACACCAACCATACCGGTCTTTATGTTGCGCTGGAGAAAGGCTGGTATAAGGATGAGGGGCTGCAGGTGGAAATTGTGGAACCCACCCAGGGAGGCACTACGCAGCTGGTGGCCACCGGGCAGGCCCAATTCGGCGTGGGGTACCAGGAAGACGTGACCCAGGCCCGGGCCGGCGATGTGCCGGTGGTATCCATAGCCGCGGTGATTCAACACAACACTTCGGGATTTGCCTCCAAAAAGGAAGCGGGGATAACCCGCCCCCGCGATATGGAAGGCAAGCGCTACGGCGGCTGGGGTTCGCCCACCGAGGAAGCCGTGCTGAAGGCGGTGGTGGAAAACGACGGTGGAGATTTTAACAAAGTGGAAATATTGAATATCGGCACGTCCGACTTTTTCACCGCCATTGAGCGGGACGTGGACTTTGCCTGGATTTATTACGGCTGGACCGGCATAGAGGCCGAGCAAAGGGGACTGGATTTAAACTATATCGAACTGCGCGAATTGGACCGGGCGCTGGATTATTACACGCCGGTTTTGATCACCGGTGAAAAGCTGATAAAGGAAAACCCGGAGCTGGTGCAAAAATTCATGCGGGCCACAACCAGGGGATATGAGTTTGCCATTGCGCATCCCGATGAAGCGGCCCGGATACTGCTCAAACACGCGCCGGAGTTAAACGAGGAACTGGTGCTGGCCAGCCAGCGGTACCTGAGCCCCCGCTACCGGGATGACGCGGACCGCTGGGGCGAGCAAAAGGCGGAGGTTTGGGAACGCTACGCCCGCTGGATGTACGACCACAAGCTGTTGCCCGGAATGATTGAGGCAGATAAGGCTTTCACCAATCAATTTCTTCCAAATTAAATACCGGGATTTTTATCGGGGATTTACGCCGGGAGGCTAACGGGAGAGAATATGACGTTGGAAATTTTGTTGGAGGACGTAGCCAAATCATATAGGATGAACGGTGTGTCGCTGCCCGTGCTGGACGGCGTTTCGCTGCAGGTGGAGGAAAAGGAGTTTGTCAGTCTCATCGGGCCCAGCGGCTGCGGTAAAAGCACCCTGTTTAACATTATTTGCGGGCTGACCGAGCCCGACCGGGGCCGGGTGCTGCTGGGCGGGCGGGCCGGAGTGCGGGCCGGGGAAGCGGTATCCTACATGCCCCAGAAGGACCTGCTGCTGCCGTGGCGCACCGTGCTGGATAATGTTGTCCTGGCCAGGCGGGCCACCCGGGAAGACAGCCGCGCGGTGAAAAAGGAAGCGATGGAACTGATGCCCCTGTTTGGGCTGTCAGGTTTTGAAAACAGTTACCCGGCGGAACTTTCCGGCGGGATGCGGCAGCGGGCCGCCCTGATGCGCACCGTGCTGGCCCGCCGGCGGGTGCTGCTGTTGGACGAGCCCTTCGGAGCGCTGGACGCCATCACCAGGAACCGCATGCAGCAGTGGTTGCTCCAGGTGTGGGATAATTTCCGGCAGGCCGTGCTTTTCGTGACGCATGACATAGACGAAGCCATATTCCTGGCTGACCGGGTGTACGTGCTTACGCCGCGCCCCGCCAGGGTGTGCCTGCACCTCAACATTGATTTGCCCAGGCCGCGGCAGGTGGAAATGGTTACAACAGAACGGTTTTTGGCATTAAAGAAACAAATCATGCGGGCATTACAATACGGGGCGGGTTGAGTGCAGGCGCTCCTTGATCAACCGGCGCAGGCCGGCGGCGAAACGACCGTCGTCCTGCGCCGTGCGTTTGCGCGGCCCCCTGGTTCGACCGCCGCCCCGGCGCAGCCGGGCCTTGACTTCCCGCTCTTCCAGCAGAAAATCAATGGTGTCTTGCTTAAAAATTCTTCCGCCCGGGGAAATGGCCGCCGCACCCTTGCCCAGCGCCAGGGCGGCCAGCCCCCAGTCCTGGGTGACCACTATATCGCCGCCGGCCGTCATGTTGACGACGGCCAGATCCGTTTCCTGGGGCCCGTTCCCCACCGTGGTATGATGGTCGGAAACTATATTATGGTTGAAACTGGCTACGGTATGCAGGGGGACGGTAAACTCCCGGGCTGTTTGGGAGCATATTTGCAGCACATTTTTCGGACACGCGTCGGCGTCAACAATTATTTTCATAAGCACCCCCGTATAATTTTCGGTGCATTGGTAGCGGTTACACCTCATAAAAAGCTACGCCGATCAGGCCCGGCCCGGTGTGCACCACCATCACGGGGCCCAGTTGAGTTAGCATGCTTTCCTTTATATTAACCCCCTTCATATTTAATATATTTTGCAGCAACGATTCCGCTTCTTCCCCGGCGTCACCGTGGGCGACGGCCAATTTAATATTCTTGCCGGCAGCCTGTTCTTTCAAAATATCCAGCAATTTGTAGATTGATTTTTTTCGTCCTCTAACTTTGCAGACGCTGTAGTATTTACCTTCCTCATTTATGGAAATGATGGGCTTGATATCAAGTATCTGGCCCACGGTTCCTTCCACGTAACCGATACGCCCGCCTTTTTTCAGGTATTCCAGGGTTTTGACTACGAAATAAACCTTGATTTTTTTCTGCAGTTCTCTCATCCGGGAAACCACTTTTTCAAAATTTAGGCCGTTTTGGATGCATTTGCCGGCTTCCTGAACCAGAAAGCCCAGGGCCAGGGAAAGGGCCTTGGAATCAATTACTTCCACCTTCATTTTGCCAAACTGCCGGGCGACCATTTTTACGTTCTCGTAAGTTCCGCTGAGCCCGCTGGAAATGTGTATGGCCACGGCGTGGGTAAAACCTTCCGCACAGAGTTTTTCCAGTAAAGACCGGGTATCTTCCGGAGTAGGCATGGAAGTGGTGGGCACTTCCCCGGGCATTTTATCGTATACTTCCTGGGGCTGTATTTCCACCCTGTCGTTATAGGATCTATCGTTGTAAACAACCTTTAAAGGCAGCATCCAGGCGTTCAGCTTTTGCAAAACTTCATCGGGCAGGTCACAGGTGCTGTCGGTTATCAGGGCGATCTTTTCCGCGGGCATTTCCAAACCTCCGTCGGTAACTGTATTTAACTCAACAAATTTCGCTGTGCACCCGGGTTATACCTTTATCAATTCGTCGATAAATTTTATATTTTAACAAATGAATATTATTGCCATTTAGAATATTATATAACAAATGCTTGATAATATGGGAATGATCCCAGACCGGATGGGCCATGGGGTTATTTAGCAACAAAGCCCTTGATCGCACAAGAATGCGATATCAAGGGCTTTGTAGTATAAAGTCCGGATCCCGTTAATTAATCTGAAACCTGCGCCTTATCTATAGTCCGGGCGATTTCGGGCTTCAGGCCGGGGTATTTGGCCAGCCACTGTTTTCTTTCCGCCCGCAGGTTTTCTACCATGTCCCGGTACTCATCCTCGCTGTAATAGGATGCCGGCTCGTAAACGGAAATGTCCATTTCCGGGATGGCCGCCGGTACCTGGTAACCCCAGTCGGGATCGGTTTTCCACTCAATATCACCTTTGGCGATATGTTTTAAAACAGTGGTGGAGGCGCCGATGCTTATTTTCACCCCCGGTCGGCTGCCGCCCACACCTACGCTGCCCGTGTTGAGCAAGTAACACTCGATGTCCGGGTTGGCCTGTAATATTTCCAGCAGGCGGTTGCCTTCCTCTTCTTCCGGCCCCACGATGAACGGGTTGGTGCCCACTTCACGCTTGGCCTGCCCGGCTTTGGCGGGGTCGCCGGCCGAAGTTTCAATGGACTCGCCCAGCATGAAAAACGCCGCTGCCTGGGCCGGGTTCAGTTTGGCCACGGGGGGGATGATTTTGTCGTTCCGGGTGATGAAAATCAGGCGGTGGGCTTTTTCCAGGTCAATGTTGTTGTCCACGCCCTCCACGTCTTCCCGGCGGATGACCCCGCGTCCGTTGGAGGTAAGTTCGCTGTTATCAAAATCAATGGTGCCGTCGTCGCGGACCATAACGTTCTCAAAAACAGCCTCCGGGCTCCGGGCTGCGTGATAAAGCACCCTTTGCGATTCGTCCAGGCCCTCGGTTTTGATATAAAAGCCGTTTTCCGTACCGTAACAGTAGCCCTGTGGAGTCATCATCACCACGTCGTCCTGCCGGATAATGGCCTTCTCCGGCTTTGCCAGGTTGTGGTCGTGCATGGTCAGGGTGGTTTTGCCGGTACCGCTCAGACCGAAAAGGAGGAATCCCACGTCCTTTAGTTCCCCGGCCCCGTTCTGTACCCGTAAAACCTTGCTGCCGGCGTGAAAGCCCAGGCCGCCCGCCTGCTTGGCGCGAAACATGGCCATGCGCAGGAAGGATTTTTTGGCCTCCCCGAAATAATCCGTACCCAGGATATAGGTAACGCCGGCCAAAGGATGGCAGAAAATGATGCGCTCCGGCCATTCCGGCACGTAGATGCTGACCAAGTCGGGCTCGGCTTCGGGGTTGACGGGTGGGAACAACATCAAGTTCCACTTCAGGGGAATCCGGGCGTACCGGGAGGTTATGTAAAGGCGGCAGTGCAGGCTGAAATCAGGGTGCAGGCCCATGCGCCGGTCCAGGCGGATGACCTCTTGCTGCTTCAGGTACTCATGCACCTCGTTGGCTATTTTAATGGCGTCCTGAACGGGAATGCCCTGCTGGTCCACACCCAGGGGAACCCCGTCCTCGACGATGTAGGTTTTTTTGGCGCTGCGGTTGCGCACGTCGGAAATGAAGCTGGCGCTGTTATAAACGGTAGTTTTATTCCCCTGCGCCAGTTTTTTCAATTCCTGATGGCCGGGGTTGTTAATGATTTTTCCGGTTGTTACAGGTTGTCGGGAAAAGTTCACTGCATTTCACCTCGATGTTATATTAATTAATAATCAAATTCTGCATTGGTTTACCCTTTCCTGCTTGTTTAGGTAAATTTGTATACACTATTCAATATGCTGGATTATCTATATTGGATGAATGAAATTTTTTAATTTCATGGAAGGAAAATCCATTTTAAGCTGGAATAAGTAAAATATAAAAACAAAAATGGAGGGTAAGGCTGTGCTGATCGAGGGTGTGGTGATTTTAACCTGGTTAGGTGCAGGCGCATCGGTGGGCTCACTGCTGACCTACCGGCTGGTGAATGGGATCAAGGACCAGGAAATGGAGGAAAAGCTGCGGGCCAACATGGTGGAAAACGAGGCTTTGAGCAGAACCAACAGCATTTACCGGGAACGCATCGAACAGTTGGAAAATGCCCTGTTCAGCAACGAAAAGTATCTGGAAATGGCCGGTGAAATTGAGCGCCTGAGCGCCGACAATTTTAAACTGCGCAGTCGGATGCGGGATCTGGCCTGCCTGGTGGAAGCGGAAAAGAAAAAAAGCACCTGGGAGCGCGTGGAACGACTGGAAAAAACCGTCCATGAATTGCGAAACCGCCTGGAAAGGGAGCAACAGCGGTTCGATAGCGCCTGCGTCGTGGAAATGCTGCCGCCGGGGGTGGAGGTTGCAGCGGCGGCGGACCGGGTGCAGGATGAGTGCGACGGTAACGGAAACAGGCAAAAGAAATGGGCTACCATTTTGCGCGCCAGGCGGGTGTAAAAAATTTTAACGGGTTATTGTATTTTCAAAAAATATTTCATATTATAATAGTGTAATTACTCGTGGAATTGTTTGCGGGTGCTTCCCTGTCTTTCTTATGAAGGGGTGAATCATCAGTCAAAGGTTCCATAGGGTAGAATAATTCATAAGGAGGACATTGGATAAGCTAATGGTTTTTACGGACAAGAACTTGGTATGCAAGGACTGCGGTGAGGAATTTACCTTTACGGCCGGTGAGCAAGAGTTCTTTTTTGAAAAAGGCTTTGAGAACGCACCCGCCCGTTGCCCCCAATGCCGCAAGGCGCGTCGCCAGCAAAACAATATGCGCGCCGGCGGTTCCAGGGAAAGACAAATGTATGAAGTGGTCTGCGATGAATGCGGTGCCATGACCAGCGTACCCTTCAAACCAAACGGCACCAGACCGGTTTATTGCAAAGATTGTTATCAGGCCAGACGGTCAAACAGCGCCTGGGCTTAAATAAAAATCGCCGGTTACCCGGTTGGCGGTCTTTTACCCGTTGCCGGGTTTTTTATTGTTATGGAAAGTGTGCGCAAAAAGGGGACAGGCACCTTTTTCAACAGGCACCTTTTTCAAAAAACGAAAAAGCAAGAATAAAAAGGGGACAGGCACCTTTTTCAAAAAACGAAAAAGGAGCCAGTCCCCTTTTTATTCTTGGGTGCATTGTTGTCTCGTCAAGAGGATAAAATAAAATAGCCTAAAAGAGATAACGGAGGGTACTATATGTTTTATTTTCGCACTGTTTCAGTTAACCCGCCACTGCCTGAACGGATCAGCCGCCTGCGGGAGCTGTCTTACAACCTGTGGTTCAGCTGGCATAACCCGGCTCGGGAATTGTTCAAAGAAATAAATCACCAGCTTTGGGAGCGGGTGGAACACAATCCGGTTAAATTTCTGCTGCAGGTGCGCCAGGCGGATTTGGAGCGGGCGGCGGCAGACGGGGAGTTTTTGCAAAAATATGATGCCGTTATGGCTGAATATGATTGCTACATGAGCCAAGAAAAATGGTTTCAGCAAAAGTACCCCCAGCACAGGGATAAGGTGATTGCTTATTTTTCCGCCGAATTCGGGTTGCATGAATCATGTCCTATTTATTCCGGCGGGCTGGGCGTGCTGGCCGGCGATCATACCAAGTCGGCCAGCGACCTGGGTATGCCCTTCGTGGGAGTGGGGCTCCTGTACAAGCATGGTTATTTTTACCAGCGCATCAACCGTTCGGGCTGGCAGGAAGCCTATTACCCGGATATTAATTTTAATGAGTTGCCCATGACGCCGGTGGTGGGGGCCAGCGGCCTGGATACCACCGTATCGCTGGAACTGCCGGGGCGCAATGTTTTTGCCCGGCTCTGGGAGATCAAAGTGGGGTTATCGCGGTTGATTTTACTGGATACAGACTTGCCCCTGAATATGGAAGAGGACAGGAAAATCACCGGACGGCTGTACGGCGGCGGGCGGGAAATGCGTATCACCCAGGAAATGCTGCTGGGGGTGGGTGGTGTCAGGGCGCTGCGGGCGCTGGGGATCACGCCCTTTGTCTGGCATATCAATGAGGGGCACGCCGCCTTTTTAAACCTGGAAAGGCTGCGGGAAATGGTCAGCGAGGGTATTTCCGCCGCCACGGCCAGGGAGGCCATCCGGGCCAATACCATATTCACCACCCATACCCCTGTGCCGGCCGGCCATGATGTTTTTGACCGGCACCTGGCGGAAAAATATTTAAAGGGGCTGTGCCGGGATACGGGTCTGGACTGCGATGCCTTCATGGACCTGGGCTGGGATGCGGAGAATAACGAGTTCAACATGACCCTTTTGGCCATGCGCATGGCTGCTTTTTGCAACGGTGTGAGCAAGCTGCACGGGGAAGTGACCCGCCAGATGTTTCACCGCTTTTACCCGGGGATTCCTGTAGAGGAGGTGCCCGTAACTTCGGTGACCAACGGGGTCCATACCAGGTCCTGGATTGCCGAGGAGTGGAAAAATGTTTTTAGCAGGTACCTGGGCGCCGGCTGGGTGGAACAGGTCACCGATGAAGCCATGTGGCAGCGGGTCGACGAAATCCCGGACCGGGAAATTTGGGATACGCACAGGATCCTGAAGGATAGGGCTATCAAATACGTCAGGGAAAAGGTAAAGGAAAGGCGGCGGCGCAACCATGAACCGGAAGGGCTGATCATGGAAGCCGATGACATTATGCTGCCCCACGCCCTTACCATTGGTTTTGCCCGGCGGTTTGCCACCTACAAGAGGGCGACCTTGCTTTTCAGCGACCCGGACAGGCTGGCGGCCATGCTGAACAACTTGGACAGGCCGGTGCAAATTATTTTTGCCGGCAAGGCGCATCCCAATGACCGGGCCGGCCAGGAATTAATCAAAAAAATTCTGGATTATTCCCGGGAGGAACCTTTCAGGGGCAAGATAGTTTTCCTGGAAAACTTTGATATCAATGCCGCACGCCACCTGGTGCACGGTGTGGACATTTGGCTGAACAACCCCCGCTGGCCCATGGAAGCCAGCGGCACCAGCGGCATGAAAGCGGCCATGAACGGGGTGTTGCACTGTAGCGTGCTGGACGGATGGTGGCCCGAGGCCTACAACGGACAAAACGGGTTTGCCATCGGTCACCCGGGTAATCTGCACTTGAATGAAGAAGATCAGGACTTGGACGACAGCTATTACCTATACAAGGTTCTGGAGGAAAAGGTCATACCGCTGTATTATGAACGCCGGGACGGGCTTCCCTTCCGGTGGATCAACATAATCCGCAATGCGTTACGCACGATCATCCCTCGCTTTAGTTCCGCCCGTATGCTGAAAGAATACACGGAAAAATTGTATATACCGGCCATTAACCGGGGAATTGCTTTCATGGAATCAAATTTTTCCGAGGCCGAGCGCGCCTGCCGGTTCAAACGGTTTATGCAGGAAAATTGGCACCATGTCAAGGTGGAGCGCACCGAGACCAACGGTCGGTGGGACATGCAGGCCGGCGAGGAATTGACGGTGGAATCGGTGGTGAAGTTGGGGCCCATCTCCCCGGAGGAAGTGGTGGTGGAAATCGCTTTCGGCAATGACCGGGGGCCATACCTCAGTGATCTGAATACGATAGTCATGGAGCTTAAAGAACGGGTGGGGGATGGGCTATACCGCTATGCAGGCAGGTTGCCGTTATGTCAGGGGACGTACGGCTACACCGTCAGGGTCAGGCCCAGTTACCGTTTTCTGGCGGATAAATTCGAACTGCCTCTGGTGCGCTGGGCGGAAAATTTTTAAACTGTAAATTCTTTGTCAGCATGGGTGTCCTGCCGGACACCCATTATTTTTGGGCGTATGGTATGGAAATAATAGCCTGGATTGTGTATTTTAGTAGAGGGAGAATTGTTTTGAGGTGATTTGATGAGTGATGCAGTAATCCAGGTGGAAAACCTGGTGCGCAAGTTTAAAGACTTGACTGCGGTGCGGGGCGTCAGTTTCCAGGTGGCCCGGGGTGAAGTCTTTGGATTTCTGGGGCCCAACGGCGCCGGCAAATCTACCACCATTAAAATGCTGGCCACCTTGCTCAAGCCCACCGCGGGCCGGGCACTGATAAACGGTTACGATGTGGTGCGCCAGCAGGACCGGGTGCGCCGTTCTATCGGGCTTGTTTTTCAGGACCCTTCCCTGGATGAGCGGCTCACCGCCCGGGAAAATCTGTTCTTTCACGCTATGCTTTATAACGTGGAAAGCCGCGTATTCAAACGCCGGATGCAGGAAATGGTGGAAATGGTGGAGTTGACCGACCGGTTAAACGATCCGGTCAAGTATTTTTCGGGCGGGATGAAACGGCGTCTGGAAATTGCCCGGGGCTTTTTGCATTACCCGCAGGTGCTCTTTCTGGATGAGCCCACCGTGGGGCTGGACCCCCAGACCAGAAGCAAAATATGGGAATATATCCATGCCCTGCGACAACGGGAGAACATTACCATTTTTATGACCACCCATTATATGGAGGAAGCGGAAAACTGCCATCGCATCGCCATTATAGATCATGGCGAAATAGTGGCCATGGATACCCCCGCCAATTTAAAAAAGCTGGTGGGGGGCGACATAATCACCATCTTAACTACCCGTGCCGGGGAAATGGCGGATCGCCTTGCGGAGCGGTTCGGATTGCGGGCAGCCGGGCAGGGGAATATTTTGCGGGTGGAAGTGGAACAGGGCGAGGCGTTTATACCCCTGCTGGTCAGAGAAATGGGGGAAGACATCAAGTCCGTCACCCTGCATAAACCTTCTCTGGACGATGTCTTTCTCAAATTGACCGGCCGGGAGATCCGGGAAGAAAGCGTTTCCGCGGTGGACCGTATACGGGTGTTTAGAAGGGGGCGCAGGCGTTGAGATATTTACGTGGTATATACATCATCTGGCTGCGGGAAGTGATCCGGTTTTTCCGGGAAAAAACCCGGATAGTGGGTATGCTGGGCCAGCCGCTGTTGTACCTGCTGATAGTGGGTAACGGGCTGGCGGCCACTTTTAAGGTTCCCGATGCGCCACCGGGATTTAGCTACGTGCAGTTCATGTACCCTGGGATCCTCGGTATGGCGGTGCTCTTTACTTCCATTTACTCGGCCATCTCCATCGTGTGGGACCGGGAATTCGGTTTCCTGAAAGAAGTGCTGGTGGCGCCGGTGCCCCGCTGGACCGTGGCCGTGGGCAAAGCGCTGGGGGGCAGCACCGTGGCCGTCATGCAGGGGACCATATTTATACTGCTGGCCCCGCTGATTGGGGTAGCCCTCTCTCCGCTTATGGTTCTAAAATTAATGGGGGTGCTGCTGGTCATGGCCTTTGCCATCACTTCCCTGGGTATTACCATTGCTTCCCGTATGGAAACTATGGAAGGATTCCAGATGATCATGAACTTTTTAATCATGCCCCTGTTTTTCTTGAGCGGCGCCATGTTTCCGCTGCGGGGGGTGGCTCCCTGGATGGAAACGCTGATGCGCCTTGATCCGCTGACCTACGGGGTGGATGCGTTGCGAAACATCATGTACGGCGACACACCCTTGCGTGATTTTCTGGTCCAATTTTCCCTGGGCCTGGACCTGCTGGTGGTGGCAGCCATGGCTTTGCTGTTCGTTGGAACGGGCGCCCTGGCCTTCAACCGGCAGGATTAGGAAAACAAAATAAGCTACTGAGCGTATAATCTGGGTAGTCAGAACTAAATACCCTGAATATACAACAAGACATGGTTCGGTTACTGATGCTGATGTTACCGAACTTTGGGATGCTGAAACAGGAGAGCTTGACGGGTTTGAAGTAAAAAGTAAAGGAGGGGCTTGCTGGAATAGACTCTGGACTGGGTAATGGAGGGCATGCTTACCAGAGCCGGTTTCATAATAGAAAATGTATACCAGCCGGGATACTGCAACAAAGCTTATCTTTGCGTAAAATCTAATTGAGCATCAAGTGGACATTTTTTTTTTGAACAAACTTTCCTGGTGTCAAAAAACACCTGTTTTATAACAAGTTATTAGGAAAACTCTCAATAATGGACAGGATTTCTTTTCCATAGGCAGAAACCTTTTTCTCTCCCAGCCCCTTTATATCCCGTAGTTCTGCCAGGGTACGAGGCCGGACCCTGGCTATTTCCATGAGCACGCTGTCGTGGAAGAAAATATAAGCCGGCTTTTGCTCTTGCCTGGCCAGGCTGCTGCGAAATTCTTTCAGCGCAGACAGCAGCTCCCTCTCATCCGGTGCCGATGCACTTATTTTTGCATCAGCCTTTACAAGCCGGTCGGCTGATTTTTTTACTTCCACCTTGTTTTTGTTAATCATTACCGGCAGGGGCTCACCCTTCTTCAATGTTTTCCTGCCTTGCGCAGTCAAAACCACCACTGGATACTCCGCGCCCTTTAAGGCAAGGTAGCCGTCCGCCAGGAGCCGGTCGATCACTGCCAGGATCGCTTTTCCGCTTTTGCCCACCAGGCTGCGGTAGTAGATCAGGCTGTCATACCCAAAGGCAGACATGTTAGCGGACACGGCGCCCCGGAGAATGTCCGCCAGTTTCTTGCGGCCCACCCCCCGCTGCAGCTCCGCCACACAGGCCAGCACCACCAGCGGCTCTTTTGAAAACTCCAGATCGCCTGTCGCAGCAGCCAGGCAGTTGTCACAGCAAGGCTCCGCCCTGCCTTCCGGTTCTTCTCCAAAATACTCCAGCAGCATTGCTCTTCTGCAGCGGGTGGTATTGGCCCAGTTCACCACGGCAGAGAGCTTATTCTTGCGGTGGGCCAGCCGGTTTTCCACCTCCTGCAGGGCGGCCTGCACCGCCCCGGGCGCCGGGCGCTTCCCCGGTTCCACATAAAGGTATTCTTCGTCCCGGTCGGACAATCTGACAGCCTGCAGCCGCTCAAGCATGCTTACAACCAGTCGCAGCTTGGTTTCGCCCAGGCCGGCCCGCTCCAGTTCAACCAGCGGTACGGCAGACCTCCCGCCGTCCGCATGCCTGGCGCAGGCCCGCCAGAAAAGAGCCAGATCATCGCGGGTGACGGCATCGTTGTCAATGATCCATTCCTGCAGCCTCTTGTCTTTTAAAGAAAACAGCAGCTGGCACCGGGCCGGCAAGCCGTCCCGCCCGGCCCTGCCGATCTCCTGGTAATAGGCCTCCAGGGAGGCCGGCAGGCTGTAATGGACCACAAAGCGAATATTGGCCTTGTCGATACCCATTCCGAAGGCGTTGGTGGCCACAACCACCCTGATTTCTTCCCTGATGAAAGCCTCCTGCACCCCGGCGCGCTCGTTGGGAGCCAGACCGGCATGGTAGCAACCCGTGGGAATCCCCAAAGATTCTCTTACCCAGACGGCCACTGCCTCGCTCTCTTTCCTGGTGACGGCGTATATAATGCCGCTGCCCCGTTGCCCGTCGAGGAACTCTCGCAGTGCCGCCTGTTTCTCCCTCTCGCCGTCAACCCTTTGGGCGGAAATATACAGGTTGGGCCGGTCGCTGCTTGCCGCCACCTTTCTGGCGCCGGGAATACCCAGCTGCTTCAAGATGTCCCGCTGGACAGCCGGCGTGGCCGTGGCAGTGAGGGCCATGATCCGCGGACGCCGCGGAAGTTGTTCATAAAAATCCCTGATCCAGAGGTAGTCCGGCCGGAAATCGTGACCCCACTGGGAGATACAGTGGGCTTCGTCTACCACCAGCAGATCCACACCCAGTTCATTGATCAATTCGTTAAAATACCTGTTACGTAACCGCTCCGGCGCAACGTAAACAAGTTTATACTCGCCGCTGCGGATACCGCGCATCCTCAGCCGGTACTCTTCCGGATTAAGCTGGCTGTTGAGCGTGGTGGCCTGAGAGAAATCCTTTTTATGCAGGTTGTCCACCTGGTCCTTCATCAAAGCCACCAGGGGAGAAATCACCAGGGTAAGGCCGGGAAGCAACAGGGCCGGAAGCTGGTAGCAAAGGGATTTCCCGCTGCCGGTGGGCATAACCGCCAGTACATCATCCCCGGCCAGGGCCGCTTCAATCACCTCTTTTTGCCCCGGGCGGAAGCGTTCAAAATGAAAGTGCCTGGACAAAGCTTCATCTAAAGCCGGACCCGTTCTCATAAAATTACCTCCAGCGCATCTTACGCAAAAATATTAGCTTTGAGGTTAAGAATGGCTTTCATAAATATATACAGAATGTTCACTTGTATCTAATTCCATTTCCCTCGCACCATTCAATGGCGATTCGTTTTATTGCTTCATCCCGATACTTGTACCAATTCTTTGCAATTTGATATCTGTGTATATTATCTTTAAACCTTCTAAAAGCGCCGCTTCCTTTTATTGAACTATACATAATATTACTGAGACGATCATCTTCAATTGACAAGCAAAAATTTTTCCATTATGTAACATTCATGAATGTTAAATTTCGAGGGTAACTGAATAAAATAATCTTCTTTCAGTATTTTTCGGGCTGTTTTTAAACTTTCCTGTTGCCATGCAGGAAAATTCCCAAACGGTTCATCGTTCTCTACGGCCCTGAACTCTTCATCAGTAACTGAGACCACTTCCCCAGTTTTCAGGTTTAAAAATGAGACAGGGGACGGTTCCTTGTCCCATTTTTCTTGTTATGGTATAATTATGTAAAAAAAGTGGTGAAAAAATATGCCAAGGCAGGTTAGAAAGCTTAGCGAAAGTGGGATATATCATATTATGATCAGAGGGAATGAGCGGAAGGATATTTTCCTGGATGAAGAAGACAAGCAAAGATTTTGTGATATCTTGAAGGAGAAGATGAGGAATGGAGAATTTACGGTATATGCGTTGTGTATTATGGATAACCATGCACATTTGCTTTTAAAAGTAGAAAACGACCGACTGGCGAATATAATGAAAAGGATAAATACCAGCTATGCCTATTACTATAACAAAAAATACCAGCGTGTGGGACATGTATTCCAGGATAGGTTTAAGAGTGAGGCAATAGAAAATGAAAGCTACCTTCTTGCTGCGATACGCTATATACATAACAACCCTGTCAAAGCAGGCATGGTAAAGGCACCACGGCATTATAAATGGAGCAGTTACGGCTCTTATACAGGCAGGGGCAGCCTTGAAGACGATATAATAGAAAAGAATATGGTGCTGGAGATGTTTTCTTCCGAAAAAGGCAAGGCTGTAGAACTTTTCGTAGAATACATGAACCAATTGAACAATGACACGTTTATTGAATGTGAAGAGGAAGAAAAAAACAAAACCATTCTCTGTGAAAAGGATGCCAGGGAGTTTGTTGACACATATTTAAAGGGAAAAGGACTACATTGGGGAATGCTAAATGTCAGGGCGAACTATGAAATAAGAAATGAGATTATTAAGGAATTGAAGGAAAAATCAAATCTTTCAATCCGACAAATTGCCGGATTACTGGGAATAAATAAGAATACGGTTCTGAAAGTATAGCTAAGACAAAGAACCGTTCCCTGCCCCACCCTAAAAGGCGCAACAAGGAAAGTTTGTACTTATCCTATCCCACCAGAGGATTATGCTGGAAAACCCATAACTTGTAAATACTTTTTTATTTGAGATTCTCAACTCCTGGAATTATTGGGCTTGGGGCTCTCAAATTGGAGCAAAGTTAATTTTATACGAGCATTCCTGTAATGTTTTGCAATCAGTGTGAACAAACCGCCAAAGGAGTGGGCTGCACTGTCATGGGTGTCTGTGGCAAGAAGCCCGAAGTATCGGCCCTGCAGGATCTCCTGCTCCATGCCGTAAAGGGATTGTCCCTCTATGCCTGCGAAGGACGTAAGGCCGGCGTGGTCGATGCTGAAGTTAATATATTTACTGTTGAAGCCGTGTTCTCCACCCTCACCAACGTGGATTTCGACCCGGCCCGCTTCCAGTTGCTAATCAATCGCTGCGTCGAACTCAGGGAAGCACTGAAAGAAAAAGTAGCAAAGGCAGGCGGAAATATCGATTTCTCCGACCCGAGTGCAGTCTTCCAACCCGCTGCTGATCTGAAGGGCCTGATGAAACAAGGTGAGGCTGTAGGTATGGTGAACGACCACGACGCCGACACTGACATCCAGTCCCTCCAGCAGATTACCGTATACGGCATCAAGGGCATTGCGGCCTACGCCGACCACGCCAGGATCCTGGGCCAGGAGGACGATAGAGTCTATGCCTTCATCCATGAGGGAATGGCCGCACTGACCAACAAGAACTTGTCTTTGAACGACTGGGTGGGCCTGGCGCTCAAGTGTGGCGAGGTCAACCTCCGGACCATGGAACTCCTGGATGCCGCTAACACCGGCGCCTATGGCCACCCGGTACCCACCGAGGTTCCCCTTGGTCACAAGAAGGGCAAGTGCATCCTGATTTCCGGCCACGACCTCAAAGATCTGGAAGAACTCCTCAAGCAGACCGAGGGCAAAGGAATCTACGTTTACACTCACGGCGAGATGCTCCCGACACACGGCTACCCGGAGCTAAAGAAGTACAAACACTTCTACGGTCACTTCGGCACCGCCTGGCAGAACCAGAGGAAGGAGTTTGCCGAGTTCCCTGGCGCCATCCTTATGACCACCAACTGCATTCAGGAACCCCAGCAGTCTTACGCCGGCAACATCTTTACCACCGGCCTGGTGGGCTGGCCCGGTGTCAGGCACGTCAAGAACGGCGACTTCGGCCCGGTTATTGAAAAGGCCCTGGAAATGCCCGGCTTCCCTTCTGATGAAGACATGGGCAGCGTGATGGTGGGCTTCGCCCGGAATGCCCTCATGAGCGTGGCTGACAAGGTCATTGACGCGGTGAAGAGCGGCGCCATCAAGCACTTCTTCCTCGTGGCCGGCTGCGACGGCGCTAAAACAGGCCGAAATTACTACACCGAGTTTGTGGAGAAGACGCCCAAGGATACAGTTGTTCTGACCCTGGCCTGCGGCAAGTTCCGCTTCTTTGATAAAAAGCTGGGCGACATCGGCGGCATCCCTCGGCTGTTGGACATTGGCCAGTGCAACGACGCCTACTCGGCCATCCAGATTGCCGTGGCGCTATCCAAGGCTTTCAATTGCAGCGTAAACGACCTGCCGCTCTCCCTGGTGCTTTCCTGGTACGAGCAAAAGGCGGTGGCCATCCTGCTCACGCTTTTGCACCTGGGCATCAAGAATATCCGTCTGGGCCCGAGCCTGCCGGCCTTCGTGACGCCCAATGTGCTGGATGTGCTGGTTAAAAACTTCGACATCAAGCCCATCACCACTCCAGATGAGGATCTGGCCGCCATCCTGGGCAAGAATAAAACAGAGCCGGCCAAATCCGGCTCCGGCTTCAGAAATTTTATTAAAAGACTTCTCTTTAAGCAGTGCAGTTAAGAAGATCAATCGTTTATAATTATGAACATGCATTTAAATCCCGGGTGATGTTGTTGAAAAACATTAATCTCCCAATGATGTTTTTAGTTGCAATTAAAAAGTTAATCAAAGAGGAACTGAAATAAAATACAGCCTGCGGTTGCCGGGAGAATTTCCTAATCAACCGTGGGCTTTTTTACGGTTTTTAAACAAGATACGGTTCTCAAAGTATATATAACTAAGACAAAGAACCGTCCCCTGTCCCGGTCCCCTTTCCTTAAACGGAGGTGTCCCCTTAACGGGAGCGGCTAATTCGCTGTGTCTCAATTGGGTTAATATGCAGGAAAGGATCCATGCTTGTTCCGTTAACACGCTGCAGTCCATCAGACTGTATCGGGGGTGGGGAGCCGGTCCGTTATGTTTTTGAAAAAAAACTTGCGGGTGAAAGGTTTTGCCCGGCTTCTTGGCGAAACTAAATTGTCAGTAAAGTATACCGCGATACATCCCGGGGCACGGGGGGTGATAGCATGGAAAAGTTTATAGAGAAATTTAACGCCGCCGAAGCGCGGACGGTGCGGGATATGGTTTACGAAACCCTCAGGCAGGCTATTTTCGAGGGCGTGTTCAGGCACGGCGAGCGCATAGTGGAAAAAGAGCTGGCCGAAAAGCTGCGGGTTAGCCGGACGCCTGTCCGCGAGGCTTTCCGGAGGTTGGAGATGGAAGGCCTGATCAAACATTACCCGCGCAAGGGGGTGCTGGTGCGCGGCATCACCGCCGAGGACATCATCGAGATCTATGCCATCCGCGAGGCCCTGGAGACCATGGCCATTTCGTTCGTGGTGGAGAACATCACCGAAGGCGAAAAGCAAAAGCTATACAAGCTGATCGAAAGGATGAAGGTGCTTATCGAAGTGGGTGACGATGAGGAACTGCTGCAGACGTCCCGGCTTTTCAACGATTTGCTGCTGCGGGCTTCCCGGATGCCAAGGCTGGTGAGCCTGATTAACAATTACCAGGAATACATCGCCAGGTTCAGAAAAGCCACCCTGTCCAAGCCTTCGCGTAAAGTTGATGCTTTAAAAGACCACGAGGAAATACTGCGGTCCATCGACCAGATGGACGTATCCCGGGCCAAAGAGCTGACCGTCAGGCACCTGAAAAGCGCCTGCCGGGAATGCCTGCAAGCCATTACCGGCATCGGAGTCGCCGAACCGGACAGCAATATGCCAGGAAAGGAGTAACTGCATAAATTATGAATATTACCCAGAAAATCTTATCCTCCCACCTGGTGGAGGGCAACATGATACCGGGAGAGGAGATTGCCGTCAGGATAGACCAGACCCTTACCCAGGACGCCACGGGCACCATGGCCTACCTGGAGTTCGAGGCCATCGGGCTGCCGCGCGTCAGGACCGAGCTTTCGGTCAGCTACGTGGACCATAATACCCTGCAGGTGGGCTTTGAGAACGCCGACGACCACCGCTTCCTGCAAAGCGCCGCCGCCAGATTCGGAGTTTACTTTTCCCGTATGGGAAACGGGATCTGCCACCAGGTACACCTGGAACGCTTCGGCAAGCCGGGCAAAACCTTGCTGGGCTCGGACAGCCACACCCCCACCTGCGGCGGGCTGGGCATGCTGGCCATCGGCGCCGGCGGGCTGGACGTGGCCACCGCCATGGCTGGGTACCCCTTTTATGTTAAAATGCCGGGAGTGGTGAACATCCGGCTGCACGGCAGGCCGGCCCCCTGGGTGGCCGCCAAGGACATCATTTTAGAAGTGCTGCGGCGCCTTTCCGTTAAGGGCGGCTTGGGCAAGGTGATGGAGTACACCGGCGAGGGGATCGCATACCTCAGCGTACCGGAGCGGGCCACTATCACCAACATGGGGGCCGAACTGGGGGCCACAACGTCAGTTTTCCCCAGCGATGAGGTCACCAGGCGGTTTCTGGCCGCCCAGGGCCGGGAGCAGGATTTCGTGAAACTGCTGCCCGATCCCGGCGCGGAATATGACGAAGTGGTGGACATTGACTTAAGCGCGCTGGAACCCCTGATCGCCCTGCCGCATATGCCTGATAACGTGGTAAAAGTATCCGAGGTGGCGGGCCGCCGGGTGAACCAGGTGTTCATCGGTAGCTGCACCAATTCCTCGTACACCGACTTAATGAAAGTGGCCGCCATCCTTAAAGGTAAAATTGTGCATCCCGGGGTTAGCCTGGTGATCGCCCCCGGTTCCCGGCAGGTGCTGACCGCCCTGGCATCCAACGGTGCGCTGGCCGACCTGGTGGGCGCCGGGGCCAGGATCCTGGAATGCGCCTGCGGCCCCTGCGTGGGCGTGGGACAGTCGCCCCCATCCGGCGGGATATCCCTGCGCACCTCCAACCGCAACTTCGAGGGGCGCAGCGGCACCGCCGACGCTGAGATTTACCTGGTCAGCTGCGAGACGGCGGCGGCCTCGGCCCTGGCCGGTGTAATTACCGACCCGCGTGACCTGGGCGAACCTGTTCAGGTTTCCATGCCGGAGCGGTTTCCGGTGGACGACCGGATGATCATCCCGCCGCCGGAGCCCGGCGCGGACCTGCCGCTGGTGATGGGCCCCAATATCAAGCCCCTGCCCGTGGCCGCCCCGCTAGCTGAACAAATCGAAGGCGAAGTGCTGCTCAAAGTGGGTGACAACATCACCACCGACCATATCATGCCGGCGGGGGCTAAAATACTGGCCCTGCGCTCCAACATCCCGGCCATCTCCATGCACGTCTTCAGCCGGGTGGACCCCACCTTCGCCGAACGGGCTCTGGTTGCCGGCGGTATCGTGGTGGGCGGCCTGAACTACGGGCAGGGCTCCAGCCGGGAGCACGCCGCCCTGGCTCCGCTGTTCCTTGGGATTAAGGCGGTGCTGGCCAAGTCATTCGCCCGTATCCACATGCAGAACCTGGTCAATTTCGGCCTGCTGCCGCTGGTGTTCGCCAACGAAGCCGACTACGACGATATTCGGCAGGGCGACCGGCTGGTAATCGAGGGCCTGCGGGAAAACCTGGCCGCCAACACTGTGCGGGTGCGCAACACCCGGAGCGGTAAAGTATACCCTGTAAAGCACACCCTTTCCGGGCGGCAAATCGATATCCTGATGGCCGGTGGCCTGTTAAAATACGTCAAGCAGAACGTCTGAAACCGTCATTCCGGCCTGGCCTCCTGTACCGGGGGCCGGGCCGGTTTCGCGCCGGAACAGATTTCGATGGTTTAAGTTTAAGAGATAATAAGACAAAACGCAACATATGGCGATAATGCAAAAATATATATAAAATATGCATTGGATTAATCATTGACAATTAATTTAAAATGATATATAAATTAAACATAATAAATACAAAGTTGTGTTTACGGCGAAGGCGCCTTGAGGTTATGTATTACCTGTGAGGCGTTTTATGTTTTAGACTAAGGTTATCTGCAGCATTTGACAACATATTGGTCCGACGCTGGACTATATGGGCATTGGAGCCGCAACCGGTGTAGTATCCGGCGGCTCTTTTTGTTTAATGAGGTAATCGGGAGGGTATAACCTTGCAGGATATGATTAATTTATTTGTTTGCCTGGCACAGAGACTGGCGAGCGTGCAACAAGTAAACCGCGAGCTGGATGCAGTCCTGGATTCCTTTTGTGATGGAATCTGGATCACGGACGGTGCGTGCATGACCGTACGCGTCAATAGGGCGGTGGAAAGAATAACCGGTCTCAACCCGGACTCCTTGCTGGGCAAAAACATATATAGTCTGGTGCAAGATGGCATAACAGACAGCTGCGTTGCCTTTGAGGTGTTAAAAAAGAAAGAACCGGTTATCGCCGAGCAAAGCTTTGCAGGCGGTGTAAAGGCTATAGTCACGGGTTACCCGATATTTGACGATGAAGAAAACATTACCGGCGTGGTTATGAGGTTGCGTGAACCAAACGAACTGAACGAACTGAAAAGCAAGCTGGAACAAGCCCGTTTAACCACGGAGAGGCTTAACAGCGAGATTAATGAACTCCATACCTATCAACTGGGCGCGGACCATCTGGTGGCCAACAGTAAGGTCATGCGGGATGTGCTGGACGCCGTGCATAGGGTAGCCCGGCTTAAATCCAGTGTTCTGTTGTTTGGCAGGGCCGGTGTGGGAAAAGAGATGGTGGCTAGAATTACCCATATATCGGGCGGCCGGGAAGGCTCTTTTATAAACGCCAATTGTCGGGCCATCCCGCCCGGCATGCTGGAGTCTATACTGTTCGGTCGGGAACAATCGGGGGTAGTCTCTCAGACCGGGCTGTTTGAAATGGCCGACAGAGGCACGCTATTCATCACGGAAGTGGCAGACATACCCACAGATCTACAGAAAAAAGTGTTGGCGGTGGTGCAGGAAGGACAGTTCACCAGGGTTGGGGGTGTAATACCGGTCAAGGTAGATGTGCGGGTTATTGCAGCCTCGGAAAAAAACCTTAAAAAATTAGTTAATAACGGTAAATTTCTTCGTGACTTGAGTAAAGAGTTGGAAAAAACGACCATAGCAATCCCGCCGCTACACAAGCGCAGTGATGACATCCCACTGTTGCTGCAGCGGTATACACAGCTGTTTAATGAAAAATATAGCACAAATAAGAGGTTTTCCGTCAGGGCGGTGGAACTGCTGGTGGATTACGAGTGGCCGGAAAATGTCCGGGAACTGGTCAACCTGGTGGAAAGGTTGGTCGTCACCGTAGAAAACAAATTAATCCTGCCCAAGCACTTGCCGTCGTATATCTTAAAGAGTATAGGCAACAAGGGAACCGATAGCTTTAAACCGCTTAAAGAGGCCGTGGCCGAGCTTGAATTTGAGTTGATAAAAAATGCAGTTGATATATACGGCAGTACCTATAAGGCGGCTAATATTCTGGGCGTGAGCCAGCCAACGGTAGTGCGTAAACTGCAGAAATACTCCAAGAAGTCGCTTGAGGTATCCGGCGTTTCTGCCGCCAATGGAGGTTAAAAATTGTAATAATTTTTACTTCTAAAGTATAAATTATAGTGATTAATAAATATTGATAAATGTTATATTAAAGTTGAGATTGGTAAGACGCCGGTGAAGATGCCGGTATTTTTAAGTTTAAATTCGTATTACAATTCTGGACGCCGTCCGGGTGAGGACCGGCGAGCGGGGCGAGGCGGCGATATAAAGGAATGGGGACACACCTGCTGAAGCTGGGGTATTCCTTTGGGGACATGAATGTCCCCAAAAATGAAAGGGGACATATCTCAAATAGGATAGACGCCCTTACCGCTAATGCGGCAACGGTAGAGGAAGAGAAGCCTCGTGGTTATACCTGTCCCGGGCAGCAATTTGCGGGAGCGCCGGTAACGGCACCGGCGCAGCGAGGTGCGAAACCGGACGAGCGAATACCCATTCTTGGCACAAGCAGGACGTTCGCGAGAGCCATAACCGATATACCCGTGCCGGGCACAGGCAGGAATGAGTTTATGGCGGTCCGGTTGAGCCCCGAAGCAAGCCGTTGGTGCCGTCGGTGCGGGAGCCTGTGAGTGAGCCGGAACAGGTGTAACCACACAAAGATTAAGTGAAAATTATTACCCTGATTGAGCTGTCTAAATCAATTAAAGCTTAATAGTTGTTAAAGAAAGACCCTGCTTTTGGGAGCAGGGTCTTTCTTTATTATGGTTAGGTGGGGGCTTGTCTGACCTTCACTATTCCAGGTGCCAGCGGTGGGCTATGGGCATGCGGCGGCCGGGGCCAAAGGCGCGGGAAGTTACCCGCAGCCCGGGGGGCGCCTGCTGCCGCTTGTACTCGGCCCTGTCCACCCGGCGGGCGATGTCCACCACCAGGTCCCTGTCATAGCCCAGGGATACTATTTCATCAATGGACTTTATTTCCTCAATGTAAGCTTTCAGAATGGCGTCGAGTATTTCATAGGGAGGCAGGCTGTCCTCGTCTTTTTGTCCGGGCCGCAGTTCGGCGGAAGGCGGCTTGGTAATCACGCTGCGGGGGATGATCTCCCGCTCCCGGTTAATGTACTCAGCCAATTCATAAACAATTACCTTGGGCACGTCCGCCAGCACGGCCAGTCCGCCGGACATGTCACCGTAAAGGGTGCTGTAACCCATGGCCATTTCCGACTTGTTGCCGGTGGCCAGTACCATAGGGCCTTCCCGGTTGGAAATGTACATTAATATGTTACCCCTGATACGTGCCTGCACGTTTTCCTCCGCCAGGTCCACAAGAGGTGTTCCGTCGGGATTCAGTACCTGTACGTAAGCGTTGAACATGTTCTCAATGGGTACCACCCGGTACTCGATGCCCAGGTTGCGGGCCAGGTCCCGGGCGTCGTTCTTGCTGCCCTGAGATGAATAGCGGGACGGCATGGATACGCCGATTACGTTGTCCGGTCCCAAGGCATCCGCCGCCACGGCTGCGGTTATCGATGAATCGATTCCTCCACTGAGGCCCACAGCAGCTCTGTGGAAACCGTTTTTGTGCAGGTAATCACGGGTACCTATTACCAGGGCCTTATATATCCAGCTTATATCTTCCACGCTGCAACTGTCTGAGGTTTTTTCCTGCAGGGTTCGGGTATCAATGAAGGCGAAGTCCTCGGCAAAGTTCTCCAACTGCAGGCATACTGTGCCGTTACGGGTTACCGCGCAACTTGACCCGTCAAACAACAGGTGATCGTTTCCACCCACCTGGTTGACATAGATAATCCCAACCCCGTGCTTGGCGGCGGCTTTGCCCAGCATGTCGCAGCGCAGGCGGTGCTTGCCGTAGCTGTAGGGGGATGCGGACAGGTTGACGATCAGCTGCGCCCCCTTCTGCACCTGTTCTTCAACCGGGTCTAGATCATAACGGCGCTGGTTCCAGTAATCCTTGTCGTTCCATATGTCTTCGCAAACCGTAACTCCCAGTTTAATACCCTTGAAGTCGATACAGTTCCTTTCCCTGGCCGGGGTGAAATACCTTTGTTCATCAAAAACGTCGTAGAAAGGGATCAGGCTCTTGTACTGCTTGCCGGTAACCTTGCCGCCGTGAAGCAGCAGTGCCGCGTTATACAGTTTACCGGCGTCCCGGCAGGGGGCGCCGATCAGGATCCCGATATCCCGGCTGGCGGGCAGCAGTTTTTCCACCCCGGCTTCCACCGCGTCCAGAAACTTGTTGCAGAACAGCAAATCCCTGGGCGGATAACCGGTCAGAGTGAGTTCGGGAAACACCACCAGCTCGGCTCCGGCCGACTTGGCCTTTTCCGTATAGGTGAGGATCTTTTCCGTATTGTAATGCAAATCTCCCACTACCGGGTTAATCTGGGCCAGCGCTATATACATTTCTTCACCCCGTTATTTGATAATGGCAATAAGACAGAACGCTTAACCAATATAACTAAGCGAACCCTACGTTAATAAAATTATATGATAATTTCACGGGCGAGTCGAGCCGGTGGGGAGAAAACTTGCCAACCCAATGTACGGTAGTATGTCATTTTGTTTAGGCGGTTTATTTTTTTAATACAAAAACAAATTAAAATTAATAAATTAGCTATTGACAATTTGTAATCACCCAATGTATAATTCCTTTAAGATTTTATACAGTGCAGTATAGATATGGCAACGATGCCTTTTGAGGTTTAACAAATATGCCTCAAAAGGTGTTTTTGTTTTTAATTTAATAATTGTCCAACGTTGGACGGCAGGCAGAGGGGCCTTTTCGGTTGATATTATACCGGAAGCCCCTTTTTTATGTAAAAAAGCGAAGGCGCTTTATTCAGGGCATTGATGCCCTGGTGAAGTGCCTTTATTTATTCTTAAGGGGAGGTGGAGCCTTATTGAAAGGTAAACATAAGGATTACCCGGCAGGTGAGTGAATGATACATGCCGGGTAGGGGTCGGATAAACGGTTGGTTTCAAAAGAAGCGATTTACAAAATGGTAACTTGAATTTGCGTGGGAGGTTTAAATTATGAAAAAAAGGTTGGGTGTAATTGCATCACTTGCACTAATCATGATATTTATATTTCCCGTGTTTGCTTTTGCAGCAGAGGAAGGAATAGATACCGGTGATACTGCGTGGATTATCGTTTCAACGGCACTGGTGTTCCTGATGGTGCCCGGCCTGGCCCTGTTTTACGGCGGCATGGTGCGCCAGAAAAACGTGCTCAACACCATGATGATGTCCTTTATTTGCCTGGGCGTCATTACTATCCAGTGGGTACTTTGGGGCTACAGTCTTTCATTCGGCCCCGATATCAACAAAATTATCGGCGACCTTAGTTACTTTGGTCTTAGCGGTGTCGGCATGGAACCCAATGGCACTATTCCGCACTTACTGTTCATGGTATTCCAAATGATGTTCGCCATCCTGACCCCGGCGCTGATTACCGGCGCCATGGTGGAACGGATGCGTTTTCCGGCCTACATGTTGTTTCTGGTCCTTTGGGCTACCCTGGTTTATGACCCCATTTGTCACTGGGTCTGGGGCGGCGGCTGGCTGGGCGAACTGGGCGCCCTGGACTTCGCCGGCGGCACCGTGGTGCACATCTCATCCGGTATTTCGGCTCTGGTGGCAGCCTTGGTGCTGGGTAAAAGGAAAGGTTACGGCACCGAGCCCATGGTTCCCCATAACGTTCCCTATGTCGTGTTAGGCGCCGCTATGCTGTGGTTTGGCTGGTTCGGTTTCAACGCGGGCAGCGAACTCGCAGCAGATGGAGTAGCAGCCGCTGTATTCGTGAACACTCAGATTGCCACCGGCGCCGCGGTAATCTCCTGGGTGCTGGCTGAATGGCTGCGGCACGGCAAGCCCACCATGCTGGGCGCGGCCTCCGGTGCTATCGCCGGCCTGGTGGCCATCACTCCGGCCTGTGCTTTTGTTACTCCCATGGGGTCGCTGGTTATTGGTCTCGTTGCCGGTGCGCTCTGCTACTTCGCGGTAAGTACGCTTAAGGTTAAACTGGGTTACGATGATTCTCTCGACGTGTTCGGTATTCACGGTATTGGCGGCATCTGGGGCGCCCTGGCTACCGGGTTGTTATCGGTTGAAGCGGGCTCTGAAGGCCTATTCTACGGCAACCCTGCTCAGTTTGGCATTCAGGCTGTCGGTGTAGGTGCCACAATCGTGCTGGCTTCCGTGGCGACGTTTGTAATCCTTAAGGTTGTTGGTGCAATTACCGCGCTGCGCGTTAACGGCGAAGCCGAGGCAATGGGTCTTGACGTTATCGAACACAGCGAAAAAGCTTACTCGGTTTAATAAAATTGTGGTAATATATTTACAACTCATAAGGAAAGGATGCTGAACATGGTTAAAATAGAAGCTATCGTCAGGCCTGGTGTTCTGGAGGACATCAAGGACGGCCTGTCCAAGTTTGGAATCCACGGCATGACGGTATCGCAGGTCATGGGTTGCGGGTTGCAGAAAGGAAGAAAGGAAGTATACCGCGGCACGGAATACAGCATCAACCTGCTGCCCAAGGTAAAAGTAGAAATCGTACTCACAGACAAAGATATTGAAGGAGTTATTGACGTGATTACCAAGGCGGCCAGAACCGGTGAGATTGGAGACGGAAAAATCTTTATTACCAAGATTGAGGACGCTATCCGCATTCGTACCGGTGAAAAGGGAGACGCCGCTCTATAGGCAGCGAACCTGTAAGTTGTTTGATACCCGGTGCTCTGGACCAAGAACACCGGGTATTTCGCATTAATGCCAGGTAATCTGTTATAATTCATTTAACTCAATCGAAAGGAGCATTTAAATGCCTGCAAAAAATGTTGCCAAGGCTTCCAAAGAGGGCTGCCTGGGCGTGGTGGACGGTAAAACCCCAAAAACCAAAAGTTTAAGCCCCCCGATTAATTGAAACGGGAGGCTTTGAATTAACCAAAGAACTCGGCTTCAGGCCCCCAGAAACTGGCGTCGGCGATGCCGGTGGATTTAAATTACATTTGTAAATTTAAAATGAAAGCGGAGTTTAGATAAAGCGTCCTCCTTTCGTCCGGTATAAAAAACAAAAAGCCTCAAGCCGACCGTTGCAGGCCGGTATGAGGCATCATCACCTTACTAATCTTAGATATGGAAACGCCATTATTACCAAGGTATTTGGTTTTTTTATACTTGATTAATTATACACTTATCACATGTACGGCAAGGTCTAAGCATGAAGTATGAAAAGCACGTTAAGAGAAGCTGCTTAAAACCCACTTTTATATTAATTATACAAGAATATAGCATAAAATCAATACCCGATTGTAATTAAACTTTGATTGCACCGGGCGTAATGGTCGTTTGTGTAATGCTGTATTGAATGACCACGGGCGGACGCCAGGTGTTAGAATCACTTTCCCTTTCTTTTAGTTGTGATTCCCATTATAGCATTCGAATAATATCTTATGTCCCGATTGCGCCCTTTAAGAACCGTACCCCTGTCGCACGCCGTTCCCTTGTCGCACGTAAACTATGATAATTGACAGAATGATGATGCTGGGTTAGCATAAGAGAAGCAGGACGGCAGCATGGCACGGATTGTAACCTGTAATATATATTTAATTAGTTTCTGCACTGCATAAACCGGCAAAACGTGCTGTGCCGTCTATAAATTAATGCAATTTATAGGAGGTGCGGTTTTGAAAAGAATACTTTTGGGACTGATGATTCTCGGCCTGTTTGTAACCCTCACGGGGTGCGGAGGCGGAGGAAAATCAGAAAGCTCAGAACAGCAGGGGGACAAGCAGGTGCAGCTGGGCATTATCCAGATCGCCGAACACCCGGCGCTTGACGCCGCCAGGCAGGGTTTTTTGGATACCCTGGCCAAGAACGGCTACGAGGACGGTAAAAATTTAGTAGTTGATTATCAAAATGCCCAGGGGGACCAGCCCACCCTGCAGTCCATCGCCAACAAGTTCGCCCAGGACAAAAAAGACCTGGTGCTGGCTATAGCCACCCCTTCGGCCATGGCCATGGCCAATGAAACCAAGGAAATACCCATACTGATTACCGCGGTCACGGACCCGGTGGCAGCCAAGCTGGTAAACAGCCTGGAAAAACCGGGCACAAACGTCACCGGTACCACTGATATGAACCCGGTGGAGAAACAGCTGGAACTGATCAAGGACTTTGTGCCGGATGTCAAAAACGTGGGCATTATTTATAATTCCAGCGAAATTAACTCCGATGTGCAGGTAAAAATCGCCCGGGAGGCCGCTCCCAAACTGGGCATCGAGCTGCAGGAGGCCACCGTTACCGCCAGCAGCGAGGTAATGCAGGCGGCTCAGTCCCTGGTGGGAAAAGTTGACGCCATTTACCTGCCCACCGATAACATGGTTATATCCTCCCTGGCAGCGGTACTCCAGGTGGCGGAGGAAAATAAGATTCCCGTGATTGCCGGCGAAAGCAATTCAGTCGAACAGGGAGCGCTGGCAACCATCGGTCTGGATTATTATAAGCTCGGGAGCCAAACTGCTGAAATAGCCTTGAGAGTATTAAACGGTGAAAAACCGCAGGATATCGCGGTGGAATCGCAAAAGGATAGTAATATCGTAATTAACCTGCAAGCCGCCGAAAGAATGGGCGTCACCGTTTCAGACGAGGTTAAGACTAAAGCAGTTCGCGTTATTGAATAAAGAAAAGAAGTTTATACGGAGGAAGGAATGTCGGCAAGTATTTTTGTAGGGGTTTTGGAACTGGGTTTACTCTGGGGTATCATGGTTTTGGGGGTGTACCTCACCTTTCGCATTTTGGATTTCCCGGATTTGACCGTTGACGGCAGTTTTACCTTGGGGGCGGCAATAGCCGCCCATACGATTATCATTGGCTACGACCCCTGGCTGGGTACCGCCCTGGCATTGGTGGGCGGGGCGCTGGCCGGCCTGGTTACCGGTTTTCTGCATACCCAACTGCGTATTACGCCGCTGCTGGCGGGGATTCTTTCCATGATTGCCCTGTACTCCATTAACCTCAGGATTATGGGCAAGTCAATGATCTCCCTGCTAAGGATGGATACCATTTATACGGATATTATCAGTTGGGGGATAAGTGAATATTTTAGCGTGCTGATCCTGGGCCTGACCGCAACGGCTGTTGTTATTTTGCTCCTTTACCTGTTCTTGGAAACGGAGGTGGGCCTGGCTTTGCGGGCCACCGGAGACAACGAGCAGATGATTCGCAGTCTGGGCGTAAACACCAACACTATGAAAATGATCGGCCTTAGTCTGAGCAACACCCTGATTGCCTTTTCCGGCGCCCTGATTGCCCAGAAGCAGGGGTTTGCCGATGTCGGCATGGGCATAGGCATGATTATAGTAGGCCTGGCTTCGGTGATTATTGGTGAGGTTCTAATTGGCAACCTCACCCTGCTTAGGGCCCTGGTGGCCGTGGTCATGGGATCAATTATTTACCGGCTGGTTATCGCCATAGTACTGCAGCTGGAGTTGGTTGCCCCAACCGACCTGAAACTTTTTACGGCAATCATTGTGACCCTGGCCCTGTCATCGCCTGTAATTAAGGAATTTGTGGCCGGCCGCGGCGCACGGGAGAAAGGTGAAAAGAATGCTGGCTGTTGAGACTATCAGTAAAACCTTCAACCCGGGAGGGGTAAATGAACGTGTGGCTCTGCAGGAAATAACCCTGCATTTGAAACCCGGCGAAGTGGTAACCATAATTGGGGGCAACGGGGCCGGGAAATCCACCCTGCTTAATTGCATCGCCGGAGTTTACCCGGTGGACCGGGGCCGGATCGTGCTGGACGGTAAAGAAATTCACTGCCAGCAGGAGCATACCCGGGCGGGAAGCATCGGCCGGGTCTTTCAGGATCCCATGCTGGGAACCGCGGCATCCATGACCATCGAGGAAAACTTGGTCCTGGCATTGAGGCGGGGCCGGTCCAAAAAGCTGCGCCGGGGGGTTACCCGCAAGGAGCGCGAACTTTTCCGGGAGCGGCTGGAGTTATTGGGTCTTGGACTGGAAAACCGCCTGTCCACCAAGGTGGGCTTGTTATCCGGAGGGCAGCGTCAGGCCCTGACCCTGCTTATGGCCACCATTGCCATGCCGCGCTTGTTACTACTCGATGAGCATACGGCAGCCCTGGATCCCAAAACCGCTACAAAAGTCTTGCAGCTTACCAGGACAATAGTGGAAGAGAATAAGCTGACAACCATGATGGTCACCCATAATATGGAACAGGCGCTTTCTTTCGGCACCAGAACCTTGATGCTGCACGAGGGCAGAATTCTCCTTGATATCGACGGCCCCCAAAGGGAAAAAACCCGGGTACCCGACCTGCTGGCCATGTTTGAAAAGGCCAGCGGCAAGGCTCTAGGCAACGACCGGATGCTGCTGGCATAGAGGTCAGACCTATACTAACTATATTTTGATACGCAAGCGCCGTGTAATTCTACCGGCGCTTTTTCACCACCTGGCAAGCTCCAATTGTTAACCAAATATGGCCCCGGGGTTTACAATTCATTATTGGTTTGCTAAAATTTATGCAAGGGTTGGCAATTTTTTTACTCCTATTGTTAACCACCATATCGAGCCGGGTTAACGTTATCGAGGGGGATTTTTTATATGTATCAAAATTTATACAGTATCAGGATGCGCGCAGCCCGGGGCGGGCCGCATGAACGCGGCGGGAGACACATTTCCGGTGCGGAAAGGATTGTTTCAGAGGCAGAAATTCCGAACATCATGAATAAACTCTTCTTCCGGGCCCAAAAACATGAGCTGGGCCGCCCTGATTTTATCAACATCAATATTGAACTTCTTCCCGCTAAAGACATACAAACGGTGACTTCCCTCCCGGTTTATACTATACGGTCCGGGGATCACCGGGAAGGCCGGGAACTGGCCAAAAAGGTTTTGCAGCTATTCGGAATCCAACACCATGTAATTGAACAAGGGTTTAATTTACTTTTGGGGGATCCTTCCGAGAACGAAACCGGCATGCGCGGGGCCATCCTGATGGATGTTAATACCGGGCACCGGCTGGAACCTGACCCTAACCGCGGAATAAGAGCTTCACGCATGGATTATGACCCTGAGACGAAAAAAACTTTATCTCAAAAATTGGAGGAGTTCGGGTTAAACAATAACCACGTTCGTGAGGCCCTTTGCCTGGCCACCAAGGTGGCCCACATGCCCGGTATAGCAGCGGAGTTATGCTGGTCCGACGACCCCGGTTACACAGCGGGTTATGTTGCTGCGGCAAACCTCGGTTACATTCGCTTCAACCATTTAAAAGAAAAGGGCAGCCGGCGCGGCGGCAGGGTTTTTTTCTTCGACCCTGCCCTGGGAACACGGGAAGAAGTCATCAAAAAATTGGAGCAAGAACCTTACGTGATTACAAAGTTAGGTCCCGTTTACGGTGAATTGACCTTTGACGAATTTAAAAAATTAATTGAGGGGATACCGGGTAAATGAAGTTATTAGAACGGGAATTAACTTATCTGCAAGAGAATCACCTTTACCGCCGGCTCAATAGGATGGACGATTCCCAGGCCGCCCGGACGGTAGTCAACGGGAAAGAATGCCTTTTGCTTTCTTCCAATAACTACCTGGGCCTTACCGAACACCCCGAGCTGAAAGCAGCGGCCTGCGAAGCTGTAACCCGGTGGGGTACCGGCGCGGGAGGCTCGCGTTTAACCACCGGCAATTTACAACTGCACGAAGAGCTGGAAAAAACTATTGCCCGCTTTAAAAAAGCCGAAGCGGCCATTGTTTTTAATACCGGTTACATGGCTAACCTGGGGGGCATAACCGCCCTGGCCGGAAAAAACGATGTAATTTTGAGCGATGAGCTCAACCACGCCAGTATAATTGACGGGTGCCGGCTCAGCCGGGCGGAAACAAAAATTTTCCCCCATAAAGATACCCTGGCCCTGGAAAAGTTATTACAACAAACTCAAGGGTATCGCCGTCGCCTCATTGTGACCGACGGAGTTTTCAGCATGGACGGCGACCTTGCCCCGTTGCCCCGGCTGGTGGAACTGGCCGAAAAGTACCGGGCTCTGTTAATGGTAGACGATGCTCACGCCACCGGAGTGCTGGGCCGCCGGGGTGCGGGTACGGCAGACCATTTCAACCTGGAAGGTAAAATCCATGTTCAAATGGGGACCTTGAGCAAGGCGGTGGGTAGTGCCGGCGGCTATATTGCAGGCTCCCGCAAATTAATTGATTATCTGAGAAACAGGGCCCGGAGTTTTATTTTCTCCACTGCCCTCCCCCCGGCGGTAATTGCAGCGGCCATTGCGGCTTTTCGGGTTATTGAACAAGAACCGCAAATCAGGGAAAATCTTTGGGCCAACGCCCATTATTTAAAGTCCGGGCTTAAGCAAACGGGATTTACCATCCTGGCCGAAGAGTCACCTATAATTCCAATATTTATCGGCGATTCCGGCAAAACCATGCAAATGGCCGAAAGGTTATTTGCCCGGGGTGTGTTCGCTCCGGGTATCAGACCACCCACAGTACCGCCGGGCACCAGCAGAATCAGGGTCACGGTAATGGCCACGCACACCCGTGAACACCTGGACAGGGCGCTTTCTGCCTTCAAACAATCCGGTGAAGAACTGGGAATTATTTAATTATTTAAAGGAGAGAAAAATGTATAAACCCCTTAATTTGTTGCAAGGATACTTTGTCACCGGCACCGATACCGGCATCGGGAAAACGGTTGTCACAGCCGGGCTGGCGGCAAACCTGAGACAAAAAGGAATAAACGCGGGGATAATGAAACCGGTGCAAACCGGGAGTAAAAATTTAAACGGCAGCCTGGTTTCGGTGGACGCCCTGTTTGCCATGACAGTGGCGGGAATTAAAGACGAAATGGAACTGGTCAGCCCGTATCGCCTGGAACCGCCCCTGGCCCCGCGGGTAGCCGCCGAGCTCACCGGCATCACCATTGACCTGTTCAAGATAAACCGGGCCTACCAAGAATTACTCAATAGACATGATTTTATGCTGGTGGAAGGGGCCGGCGGCATCATGGTGCCCATAGCGGGCCGGTTTTTAATGGCCGACCTGATTAAAATGTTGAACCTGCCGGCCCTCATCGTGGCAAGGCCCGGACTGGGCACGGTAAATCACACCCTGCTCACCGTTGAGTACGCAAAATCCAAAGGCATTCACGTTGCCGGTATCATTATCAACGGGTTAAAGGAAAGTGAGGCCGGCACGGCGGAAAAAACAAACCCCGGCCTGATTGCTGAATTGTCGGGAGTTCCCGTTATGGGAATTATACCTCACGATGCCGGCGTGGACGTGGACACTTGTAAGCCGGGCCGGGTTGTTGAATTGGTTGGAGCCGCAGTTGACTGGGAGATGATTTCCCTACCGGGTACAGGGGGTATGGCCGGTGAATATCAGTGAGATTGAGGCCATCATTCCTCATCGCCACCCTTTTCTCTTGATAGATAGTATAACCGAACTGGTCCCGGGTAAATGGGCTGTTGGTCAAAAGAAAGTTACTATGGACTATATTTTCCTGCAGGCCGGGCCCGGCGGAAAGCATGTACTGCCCCCGGTACTTGTTTTGGAAGCCATGGCCCAGGTAGGGGCAGTGGCCGTTTTGAGTTGCCCCCAATACCGCAATAAAATTACCCTGCTGGCCGGAATAAACGGGGCCCGTTTCTTCAGGGATGTATTACCCGGGGATGAACTTCGTTTAGAAGCTGAAATCACGCGGCTTAAAGGAAAAGTAGGCCGGAGAAATTGCCGGGCACTGGTAGGAGACACAGTTGTGGCAAAAGCCGATATTTTATTTGCCTTAGTTTGAAAAGTGATCGAGGTGACAAACCATGGAATGTCCCCCAAAAGTGGCGCTAATTACCGGCGGGTCCCGGGGCATAGGGGCCGCCATTGTTCAAAAATTGGCTGCCAACCAGTTTAACGTCGTTATAAATTATAAAAATAACCGCCACGCTGCCGGCAAGCTGGCCCGGGCCGTCAGTTCACATTTTATGGTGGAAGCTTTACCCGTTCAAGCCGATGTTTCCATTTATCATCAAGTTGCGGACATGATTTGCCAGGTCCAAGAAAAATTCGGACGTATCGATATCCTTGTCAACAATGCTGGTATAACCCGTGACGCCCTGCTTATCAGGATGACCGAAGAGGATTGGGACCGGGTGATAAACACTAACCTGAAAGGCGTTTTTAATTGCAGCAAGGCCGTTCTTAAAACCATGCAAAAACAACGCCGGGGTCGCATAATTAACCTATCTTCCGTAGTAGGGCTAAGGGGACAAATAGGGCAGGCTAATTATGCCGCAGCCAAAGCCGGCGTTATTGCCTTCAGCAAATCTCTGGCTCTGGAACTGGCACGCTGGAATATCAAAGTTAACGTGGTAATTCCCGGTTTCACCGAGACGGATATGACTTTGCAATTACCCATCAAGGCCAGGGAAAAAATCCTGGAACAAATACCCCTGGGCCGCCCCGGTAGCCCCGAAGATGTGGCCGGTATGGTAAATTATCTCGCTTCCGATGCAGCAGACTATATTTCCGGGCAGGTCTTTAATGTTGATTGCCGGGTGGTGTAGGGATTAATTATGCAGAACCGGGTGGTAGTTACCGGAATGGGAGTTGTATCCCCCGTCGGCATTGGAAAAAAAGATTTCTGGGCAGCATTAAGGGCCGGTATTGTCGGAATTGATGAGATTTCCCTGTTTGATGCCTCGGATTACCCCACCAGAATAGCGGCGGAAGTTAAAGGGTTTGAAGCCAGTGCATTTATTGGCCGGGAACTGGCGGAACAAACGGCCAGATTCGCTCAATTTGCACTGGTTGCAGCAGCGGAGGCCATTTCCGATGCCGAATTGAAAATGGATCGGGAGAACCGGCAGAAAGTGGGTATTTTCCTGGGAACCAGCAGGGGTGGTATAACAAACCTGGAAAAATTTCATGAAGTACTGCAAAACAAAGGTTCCAAGCATATCAATCCGTCCCTTTTCGGGCAGTGTTTTCCCCATGCTGCAACCTCCCTTGTGGCAAACATGGCGGGTGCCCGGGGGCCGACCGGTACCGTTATGGCTGCCTGCGCTTCCGGCACCGCAGCCATCGGCAACGCGTTTCGCGCCCTGCAGAGAGGAGATGCCGATATTATTATAACCGGTGGAACCGAAGCTCCCCTCACCCCGTTAATGTTTGCAGGTACCTGTGCCAGCAGGGTCATGTCCACCTCCAACGACAGGCCCCGGCAGGCCTGCCGTCCTTTTGATAAAAACCGGGACGGTTTTGTGATGGGAGAAGGGGCGGGCATGGTGGTACTGGAAACGCTAAACCATGCTTTGCAACGGAATGCAAGAATATACGGTGAAATTATCGGGTACGGGTTGACCTGTGACGCCTACCATATTACCGCCCCCCACCCAAAGGGCAGTGGAATTGCCATGGCCATGAGCCTTGCTTTGTCTGAAGGCAAAGTTTCACCGGGAGAAGTGGATTACTTAAATGCCCATGGCACTTCCACCATTTTAAACGACCGGTGCGAAACCCTGGGCATCAAGCAGGTTTTTGGCCCTTATGCCTATTCCCTTCCGGTAAGCTCGACCAAGTCAATGACCGGGCACCTGATGGGCGCCGCCGGGGCGGTGGAATTTATAGCTTGTTTACTGGCAATGGAAAATAACCTGATCCCCCCCACCGTTAATTATGAAACTCCTGACCCTGATTGCGATTTGGATTATGTGCCAAACCTGGCCAGAAAAAGCAGATTAAACCTGGTGATGTCCGATTCCCTGGGCTTTGGCGGACATAATGCCAGCTTGCTGGTCAAAAGATTCACCGAATGACTAAAAGGAGGGAAAAACCGTGGATATTCTTCAACCGGAACAGCTCGAGCATTGGGACAAGGAATACGTATGGCACCCGTTTACGCAAATGCGCGAATACAGGAAGGAAAAGCCTTTAATTGTTGAGCGGGGAGAAGGCAGCTATCTTTTTGATGTGGAGGGCAATAAATATTTGGACGGCATTTCTTCCCTGTGGGTAACAGTGCACGGTCACGGGAAAGAGGCGATCAACCGGGCCATTATAGAACAACTGGATAAAGTGGCCCACAGTACATTACTGGGTGAGGCCAACATACCGTCAATCCTGCTGGCCAAAAAATTAGTAGAAATAACCCCTCCCGGACTGGATTATGTGTTTTATTCGGAAAGCGGCTCCACCGCGGTGGAAATCGCCCTTAAGATAGCATACCAGTACTGGCAACAACAAGGTGATGAAAAATACAAGTCCAAGCGTAAATTCGTGTCCCTGGTAAATGCGTATCATGGTGATACCATCGGTTCGGTAAGCGTGGGCGGCATCGACCTGTTCCATAAAATATTCTCGCACCTGCTATTTGAAACCTTAAGTGTCCCCGCCCCCTATTGTTACCGTTGTCCTTTGGATTTAAGCAAGGACACCTGCTCCATGCAGTGCGTGGGCGAAATGGAAATCCTTCTGGCCCGCCACCACCGGGAAATAGCGGGGGTAATTGTGGAACCCCTGGTACAGGGCGCCGCAGGCATGATAGTGGCGCCGGAAGGTTACCTGGGAAAGGTCCGGGAACTGTGCACCAAGTATAATATTTTGCTGATTGCCGACGAAGTGGCCGTAGGCTTTGGCCGTACCGGCAAGCTGTTCGCCTGTGAGCATGAAAATGTCAAGCCGGACTTGATGTGCCTCGCCAAAGGCATTACCGGCGGCTACCTGCCGTTGGCGGCCACCATGGCCACCGGTGAAATATATAATGCCTTTCTGGGAGGAATTGAGGAATGCAAAACCTTCTACCACGGCCATACCTATACCGGCAACCCCCTGGGCTGCGCCGCCGCACTGGCCAACCTGGAGCTCTTTGAAAAGGATAAGCTGATTGAAACTCTGGAAGAAAAGATTTCTTTCCTGACACATGGTTTGGAAAGATTCAAGGAACTCAAACACGTCGGAGATGTACGGCAAAAGGGCATGATGGTGGGAATTGAGCTGGTAGAAAACAAGGAAACCAAAGAACCCTTCCCCGTAAGGGCAAATATACCTCACCGGGTAATCCTGGAGGCCAGAAAAAACGGCTTAATTATCAGGCCCTTGGGCAATGTAATCGTACTAATGCCTATTCTCTCCATGAGCCTGTCCGAACTAAAAGATGTTCTCGACATTACCTGCGCAGCCATCAAAAAAGTGACCGAGGGGGAGGCCTAATCCGGGCAACCTTGAAAAAATCACCAGGAAGTCCTCAAGCCATTGCACACTTCCCAATTGTTTTAAGTAATAATGAAGAGTAAGGAAGATAATTTAAGATGTTCCTTACTCTTTTTTACTTTTTCAAACTTCTAACATGTGATCAATATTTTTTTTGGCCTCCTGGACCACTAAATGCTTCTCTTCATCCGTAAATAATTTGCCGTTTTCGAGAGCGCGCAAATTGGCCTCAAACAAATCCACCAGCATTTCATTTATTTGTTCATATTTCAATTCCGCGTCCCGGGGTTCTTGCTCTTTTCCACTCCAAATCCCCGACATGCGGCGGAAAAGAAAGTTGGTAATTTGCCTCATTATGTCGGCCAGGACAGCCACCCGGGGGTTGACAAAAGTCGTGCTTCCTTCATAAGTAGCGCCGGGTGGCAATTCCAGCCGGCCCTCCCCTTGCAGCATTTTAAATGCCGGGGTTCCTTTCAGGATAATCTGGTGGTGGTACAGAACATTGGCGGTCACCGGAAGATTGTTCAACAGGTCGTTGCGCCGGAGGAACTCAAAGTTGGCCCGGATATCTTCCAGGGAGGAACAGGGCTCAAACATAATAAACCCGATATTGGGTTCGATGCCGTGTTTGCGGAGAATTTTGACAGCCTGTTCATTCCGGGCCACAGTGGTCATTTTGTTCAGCCGCTTCAGGGAATCGTCTTTTCCGCTTTCAAGCCCGATCAAAATATGGCGCAGACCTGCCTCAACCAGGGCCGCGATGGTTTCATCATGAATGTCGTCGACCCTGGCCTCAATGCCAAAGCGAATGTTCCGTTCTCTCAAAAGGGAAGCCAGGTGCAGCGCCCTGCTTTGCCCCTGCCGCCCCGGACCGAAAAAGTTGGGGTCGGTAAAATAAAAATCCTTTACCCCCCGTTCCGCCATTATCATATCGATCTCGGCCGCAATATTCTCCGGGCTTCTGCCACGCCACCGGGAACCGTGACCGTAAAACGGGTTGATATAGCAAAAAGTGCACTGCCCGTAACACCCCCGGCTCCCTTGCAGGTTTACTTCAGGCAAGCGATACATGGCCTCGGTGCGCACCGGAAAAGGAAGGCTGTCCAGGTCCTCCACGAGTTCCCGCGGGGTATGGCTGATATTGCCCGTCCCGTCCGACCGGGCCAGGCCGGGGATGTTCGATCGCCCGGCCCGGCCGGACAACGCGTCCGCCAGTTCGGAAAAAGTTGCTTCCGGCTCGCCGGTGATCACCGCGTCAATGGCGGAGCACTCCCGTAAAATTTCCGCAAAGTTGAAGGTGGGATAAAACCCGTAAGCCGCGATATATGGGCAAAGTTTTTCCCGCTTGATTTCTTCTAAAAAACTGAAAAGGTCAACATCAGTCCGCCAGTGGTAAACCATGTGCACGCCCAGTAAATCCGGTTTCAGGTCGCTGACCTGCTGTTTGATCACAGCGTATGAAAGATTATCCAGATACCCTTCCGTAATTTCCACCTGGTGGCCTTGACTTTGGAGCATTCCCGCCGCGTACCCGGTAAGCAGGCTGGAAGAGAGAGGGGTGTTGGCTATATCGTTGCAGCGTTCCGGGATAAATACCCGGGGGTGCTCCAGCAGAAGAATTTTCATTTTTTCACCTCACTTCATGCCACATAAAAACATTTTGCTGCAATTGCAGGGTTTCCATCCGGTACCTTAAAGTATCAAAGGGCTTTGGATTATAATATACCGGGTAAAGGAGATCGGTATCGGGCCCGATCACCCCTTCTTCCCTGGCTATCCTCTCAATGGCCGTTCCCGGCAGTATCCGGATATTATTCAGCACCACGGTTCCCAGGTTCTTTTTTCCGCCGTGCAAATTATAAATCCGCTCCAGAAGGCGCATTCCTTTGGTACAGGTGTCTTCGGTTTCACCGGGCACGTTGACCATGAAGTGATAAACGCTGATTACATCGCTTTGGGCGGCCAGGCCGGCTGCTTTTAAAATATCCGCCTCATCAAGTCCTTTGTTCAGCACGTTCAGGGATTCCTGGCAAAAACCGTCAGCGGAGAAGAAAAAACATTCGCACCCCGCCTTTTCAAAAAGGGCGATATTTTGTGCATTTAAATGATCTTCCCGCATAAAGCCGCTCCAGCGGACCTTGAGTTTTCTCCGGAGCATTTCCCGGCAAATTTCTTCCAGGTGACCGTGGGGAATGTTCAGCACCGGGTCGGTGAAATGAAAACCGGTCACACCGTAATCCTTGTGCAGCGCCTCCATTTCATCCACCACGTCCACCGGCGGGCGGCAGCGGAGATGATGCCCCTGGAGCTTGGGGTAGACGCAGTAAGCGCAGTTGTACGGGCACCCCCGTTTGGTCTCAATCCCGATGGAAGGAACATAGCTGTTTATATCCAGGTAGGGGGCAGGGTCCAGCAGGTGCCTCGCGGGTGGGACATACCGGGCCAGATTGAATTCCTTGGAGGGCGGCATAACCTTTATGTCCTGCTTGTCACGGTAGCACAACCCCTTTACCGGCGGCGGGTTGTCCAGCGAGGCGAGTAAAGCCGGGAAAGAGATTTCGGCCTCGCCCACGATGCCGTAATCAATCTCCGGCAGCTCACGCATCAACCGCCCGGGGAACAGGGAAAAGCCGGTGCCGCCCACAACAATCCGGGCCTTCGGCAGGAGTGCGGAAACCAGCCGGACCGTCACCGTGAAAGGCGGTATGAGCGAACTGGTTTTATTGGCCAGGGGGTCGATATTGCGCAGGGATAAACCAACTACCTCCGGTTGAAAGTCCAACAGCCTCTCCTTCAAGGCACCGAAGGGGTTACCGCCCATGTTCATGTCCAAAAGGCTGACGGTGTGGCCTTGAGCCGCCAGGTGCCCGGCCAGGGAAACAATCCCGATGGGGTAAACCCTTTCGGGAGCCGGAGTATCCATGGATAAAGCCTGTACCAGTAAAACGTGCATAATAATCACTCCAATAGCAGCAAAGCAAAATATTTGACATAATCATCCCGGCGGCTCAGTGTGCGTAATGAAAACCCCGCCCGCCGCACCGTCTCAAACACATCGATGCCCGACCCTTCCATGGAAGGCCTGGCGTCACGCTGGTTGTGACAAATCCCGCCCGTGGCGCGACACGGTTCGCAGAGGGAACAGGGGCCGGCCCAGAAGGCCAGCGCCTTGTGAAATCCGGCCTTGAAAGCCTCTCTTTCAGCCCGCAGGACGTTGCGCTGGAATTCCCCGGTAGGCGGCTCCCCTTCCAGAAGCAGGGCCCGGGCGTAGTCCTTCAGCACTTCCCTGGTTCTGGCGGGGGAAGGACTGTTGGGCGGGCAGTGGGGCTTTCCGTATTCGCCGCACCCGAACCGGCAGCGCAGGTCCGCCCATTCCGGGACATGCACGGTATCCACGGAAATGGAGCAGACCTTGCCGAATCCCAGGTCTTTAATTTTAGCCGCCAAAAGGGAGACGGGGTTCAGGCAAAGCCCGGCCAGCTGTTCTTGTTCGGGGGAGGCCACGATAATAGCGGTGTCCGAGCCCAGGGGCACGAGGCCGGTGGCAAAAAGACCCTCGCCGGCAAGCCGGCTGCGGACCCATTTCCCGGTAAAGACCTTTCCGTTATAGGTGTTGATTAACATGTTCAAATCAAAAAGAGAAGCCTTTTCGGGACAATGCTCCATGAAAAAATCGTGGATCAATAAAAAACCACCGGGTTTAAGGCATTTTCCGGCTTCGGCCAGGATGTGGGCGGCCTCGTTTTCCGAGTAGGCATGGAGCACATTGGAAATAATTATCAGGTCAAATGTTCCTTTGTGCACCGGCCAGGGTTCCAAAATATTGGCGGGGAGAAGAGTGACCCTGTCTTCGAGTCCCCTGTGCCGCAGCAATTCGGCAGCGTGTTCCAGCACGCCGGGCAGGTCGACCAGCGTTGCTTTCGTTTCGTTGAAACGCTCGAGAAAACCGGCGGAAACAGCTCCGGAACCCGCTCCCACATCCAGAATGTTTCCTTTAATTGAAAGGTTGCTGAAAACCGGCAGCATCTCCCGGGTTTTCACCCCGGCTATATCGTCCATGGCGTGGATATAGCTGCGGATGCGGTCAGTCAATTGTTCGGATTCCTCCGGGGCCGGCTGAAAAACCCTGCCCCCGGCCTTCAGACAGCTCTTGAGGTCCCGCCAGGGGGCGGAAAGGTACCGGCGCCAGAGGACGGAACGGCCCTGGTAATTTTCTTTGCTCTTGACCAGGTAATCGGAGGCGATTTTGGTATTGTAATAATACCGCCCGCTGCGGGTCAGCAGCCCCAGGGAGCAGAGTGCTTGCAAAAAACGCTCTGTCGCCCGGGTATCCGTATCCAGTGTCTTTGCAATTTCTTCAACGCTTTTGCCCGCTTGGTCAAGGTGAGAAAAAACATCAAGCTCCACCGCCGTGAAGAGAACTTCCGAAAACCAGTACCCCGTGGCCAAATTTTCCAGGTATTGCGGTCCGGTTTCCTGCGGGTCATGGTTTAAAAAAGGCAGCGGCTTCATGCCGGCGCTCCGGGTGTATTCCTGGATACCCCGGCATCCTCAAAGGTAAGCATTTTATTGATCACCTGCGCGGCGGATTCCACCAGGTTCATGGCCAGGGCCGCCCCGGTGCCTTCTCCCAGCCGCAGGTTCAAGTTCAACAAAGGCTTCAGTCCCAATTCCTCCAGCATGTACCGGTGCCCGGACTCCATGGAACGGTGCCCGGCGATCATGTAATCCACGGAAGCGGGAGCCAGGCTTTTGGCCAGCAAGGCCCCGGCGGAAGAGATAAAACCGTCCACCACCACGGGCACCCGGTGGTAAGCCGCGCCCAGAATAAGCCCGGCAATGCCCCCGATCTCGAATCCGCCCACCTTGGCCAGGACATCCACGGGGTCCTTCGGGTCGGGGTTGTTTACCTCCAGCGCTTTTTGGATTACGCGAATTTTGTTTTCCAGGTCGTCGCCGGTGACTCCGGTTCCCCGACCGGTCACTTCCCGGGCGGAGCGCCCCGTAATGGCGGCCAGAATGGCGCTGCTGGGAGTTGTATTGCCGATGCCCATATCCCCGGTGGCCAGCAGCTCTACTCCTTCGCCGGCCAGCCGACCGGCGATTTCGATGCCGGTCTCCAGGGACTGCACGGCCTGCTCGCGGGTCATGGCCGGACCCGCGGCCATGTTGCGTGTTCCGTAGTCCACTTTGCAGGAGAGAATTTTTTCCTTTATCGAATTGTCGAGATCGGCGGCGACACCCATATCCACCACCAGCACCCGGGCTCCCGCCACCCCGGCGAGAACATTAATGGCCGCCCCGCCGGCGACGAAGTTGGCCACCATTTGCAGAGTAACCTCCCGGGGAAAGGCACTGACCCCCTCGCCGGTCACCCCGTGGTCACCGGCCATGGTTACCACCGTTTTTTTGCGGACGGATGGTTTAAGGCTCTGCTTTACGGCCGCCAGCTGTTCAGCCAGATCAAGCAGATCGCCCAGGCTGCCCGGGGGAATGGCCAGGTTGTCCAGGTGCTCCCTGGCCCTTTCGCGCCATTTCCGGCGCACCGGTTCGACACCGTCGATTGTCGCCTGTAATGTCTTTCCCATATTTATACCTCCGGTTTTTAGAATTTCAACAATTCAACACCCGGCACCAAAGCCAGGGCAAACAGCCCCAACACCTCGGCGCATTCATTCATGGCGCCTAAAACATCCCCTGTGATGCCGCCGATCCGCCTGCGGGAAAAGCGGGCCAGGGCGGCCGTTCCCGCGAGGATCGCGCCGGCCAGGACAATTCCCGGCAGGGGGCCCAGTAAAAGCATCGTCGCGCCCAGGGTAAATACCGAAGCCGCGATCAATTCCCGTGTACCCACGTAACTGGCAAAAGAACCCGTCCCGGTGCTCCTGCTGACATAGGGATACAGGGCTGCGGCGTACACTTGGGCCCACCGGCCCAAAACGGGAACCAGGACCAGGGCCGCGCTTTTCAGAGGAGCCGGTACTTGCCCCAGCAGTACAAATTTTGCCAGCAACAATAAGCTCCCGGCCATCACCCCGTGTGCTCCCACGCGGCTGTCATGCATGATTTCCAGGACCTTTTCGCGCGGCTTGCCGCTGAAAAAACCGTCCACGGTATCCATCAGACCGTCGCCGTGCATGTTTCCGGTAACAATAATCAAAAAAGCCAGGGCGATCAGGTCGCATACGGAACCGGCCAGGACAAAGGACAGTAAGTGGTGGATGCCCGCCGCCAGGCCCCCGATTAAGAGGCCGACCGGCGGAAAATAAGCCATGGAGCGGGCGATGTTTTTACTGCCCACATTGCTTTTGACAGACACGGGTATTCTGGTGAGAAATTGCAATGCTATCAGAAATTCCAAGATCGCTCAGCCCCGGTTCAGTCAATGCCAAAATATTTAGCCGCAACCTGCGCGGCACAGTCGGGTCCGCAAACAGCACAGTGCCGGCTGTCATCTCCACCCTCACGCGCCGCCTTTATTTTCCCGGGATCAATGGAAAGGCTGATTTGCCTGTCCAGGTCCAGCGCGACCCTGGCGCGGGCCATTTGCAAATCCCGGGCCAGGGCCTGTTTATTGCCCCTGGCCAGGTCCGCCGCGTGGGCGGCAATCCGGGCGGCGACAACCCCTTCCTTGACGTCCTGTTCCGTGGGCAGCCCGAGATGCTCCGCCGGGGTTACATAGCAGATAAAATCGGCGCCGGCCGCCCCGGCTATGGCCCCGCCGATGGCCGAGGTTATGTGATCGTAACCCGGCGCCACGTCGGTGGCCAGGGTGCCCAGGATAAAATAGGGGGCGCCGTGGCATAAACGTTTCTGCAGCAGCATCGTCGATTTCACATGGTGCATGGGAACGTGTCCGGGACCTTCCACCATCACCTGCACCCCGGCCGCGTGGGCCCTGGCCACCAGTTCGCCGGCTATGATCATCCCCTGCAGCTGCGCCCCGTCCAGCGAATCGGCGGTGGAGCCGGGCCGGATGGCGTCTCCCAGGCTCAACGTCACGTCATATTTTTTCAAAATCTCTAACAGGCGATCAAACTGTTCGTAAAGAGGGTTTTCCCTGTTGTTGTGCAGCATCCACCCCGTCAGAAAAGCGCCGCCCCTACTGACCACGTCCGTAACCCGCCCGGTATTTTTGAGGCGCTTGATGACATCAAAATTCAGGGCGCAGTGGATGGCCATGAAATCCAAGCCTTCCGCCGCTTGTTTTTCCACGGCGGCAAACATGTCATCTTCGGTCATGGCCACCACGCTGCCCCGTTTTTCAATGGCTTCAATGGCGCACTGGTAAATGGGCACGCCGCCCACCGGCACATTGGCCAGGGCCAGTGTCTGCCGGCGCATCCCGTCGATGTCCCCGCCGGTGCTCAAATCCATAACGGCGTCACACCCGGCTTCCTGGGCGATGGCCAGCTTGCGCTCTTCCATCTCTATCTGGTCCCGGTCGCTGGATGTGCCGATCAGGGCGTTCACTTTTATCCTGAGGCCCTGTCCGATGCCGCAGCAATTAAACTCTTTGCGGTTAATGTTCTTGGGAATCACAATTTTACCCGATGCCACTCCCTCCCGGATGAACTCGACGTCCAATTGCTCCCGGGAAGCCACCATTTCCATCTCCGGAGTGATTTTGCCCGCGCGGGCCGCCAATACCTGAGTCATTCCAGTCACCCTTTCTTTTTCGACTTTTAACAACTTTGCCTGGCGGTGCCCAGGTATTCGGACACCACTTTCATGGCGCAGTACTTGCCGCACATGGCGCAGGCCGCCGAGGATTCCCCGGTGCGGTCTTTTCTCAATTGCCCGGCCCGCTCCGGGTCTACGGCCAGGGTGATTTGTCTCTCCCAGTCCAGTTCCTTCCTGGCCCGGGACAATTGCAGGTCCCAATCTTCGGCTCCCTTCAGACCTTTGGCCAAGTCAGCGGCGTGGGCGGCGATCCGTGCCGCAATCACCCCTTCATGCACCTGATCCGCATCGGGAAGCCCGATGTGTTCGGCAGCCGTCACGTAGCAGATGAACTCGGCCCCCGCCCAGGCCGCTATGGCGCCTCCGATGGCGGCGCTGATATGGTCATAACCGGCGGCTATGTCGGTTACCACTGGGCCGAAGACAAAGTAGGGCGCGCCTTTGCAAAGGCTTTTTTGCAGCGCAACGGTTGCCTCAATCCGGTTTAAAGGTACGTGGCCCGGCCCCTTGACCATTATTTGCACCCCTGCTTCCCTGGCCCGTCTGACCAGTTCGCCCAAAATCACCAGCTCTTCCACCTGGGCGCCGTCCAGGGAATCGGCCAGACACCCCGGCCGCATGCCGTCGGCCAGGCTGATTGTCGCATCGTACTTGCGGGCAATTTCCAGTACCCGGTCATAATGTTCATACAACGGGTTTTCCGACTGGTTGTAAATCATCCACCCGATCAGATGGGAACCGCCGTAACTTACCAGGGGATCTATTCTGCCTTCTTGCCTGGCCCGTTCCACCACACTCATGGTAGTGCCGCAGTGCAGGGCCAGAAAATCAACCCCGTCGGCCGCCTGGCGTTCAATTACGGCGAATAAATCTTCAACCGTCATCTTTACCGGCGCGTTATATTTTTCTGCCGCTTCCGCCAGGGCTTGGTACAGGGGCAGTGTTCCCACCGGCTTGGGGGTGGCGGCGAGGGTTTCACGGCGCATGGCATCGATATCTCCGCAAACGCTGAGATCCATGATGGCATCCGTACCTGCGGCCAGGGCGGCCTTGACTTTTTTCAATTCAAGGCCGATGTCCGGGTCGTTTCCGTACAGGCCCACGCTGGCGCTCACCTTGGTTCGCAGGCCTGCGCCTATTCCCACCGGGACGCTGTTAATGCGTTTGATATTGCAGGGAATGACAACGGTACCCTCAGCTATCCCCTGCCGGATAAATTCCGGTGTAACTTGCTCCGCTAGCGCCACCTGTTCCATTTCCGGGGTGATTTCCCCCTTCAGGGCGCTGTTTAATTGACTCATTAAAAACCCTCCTTTTGGTAGTAATCTTTGGGTCAAAACCGACGCAATCCGCTTTGGCCGCCTATCGGGCCGGTATAAAAGCCGGTTGCTGGATGATCATGAAAGAGCGAAAAAGGGGACAGGCACCTTTTTCAAAAAGCGAAAAAGGAGCCAGTCCCCTTTTTCGCTGGTCGCTGGATGATCATGAAAAAAGTCCATGCCGTAAACGGCATGGACTTTTCCATCATCCATGTAACCCGGACACCGCCCTTATCCACGAGGCTGTGCGAGACATTTCCAGGCAGGTCTCCTGGCTTCCGGGATAGCGCCCGTACCTTCCTTCCCGCCTGCCTTGCCAAACGGACGACAAACGGTGGTTTTATAGGTGGGCTACCGGTTACAGTGGCGGGACCGCCCGGGATTCTCACCCGGTTCCCTATTCTCCCTTGCGGGCACCTGGAATGTATGATTTTTTACTTTGTGACTTTCATTTTACAGTACTTTTGCGCATTGTCAAGGGGATATTTGTCAAATTCAAAATGAATCCCCGGTATAAATATTACAAGAACGTGGTATTTTTAAAATAAAATATAATGACCATACAGGTGATGACATTGCTGCTGGTAATTATCAGAACCCTTATCCTTTACCTTGCCGTGGTTGTGGTTATGCGCATCATGGGCAAGCGGGAGATCGGTCAGCTGCAGCCCTTTGAACTGGTGGTGGCGCTGATGGTAGCCGACCTGGCGGCCATTCCCATGGAAGATACGGGCATACCGCTGCTGAGCGGGATAATTCCCATCATCATATTAATGGCGGCCCAGGTTACTATTTCTTACATTTCCATGAAAAGCGAAAAAGCCCGGGGGATTATATGCGGCAAACCCAGTGTGCTGGTGGCCAACGGCAAGCTGGTGGAATCCGAACTGGAGTGTCTGCGCTACAATATCAATGACTTGCTGGAGCAACTCCGGGCTAAAAACTACCCCAACCTGGCGGATGTGGAATTCGCCATCCTGGAAACCAACGGTCAACTCAGTGTGATACCTAAATCGCAAAAGCGGGCGTTGCAGCCGGAAGATTTGCAGATTAATACCAAATATGAGGGGATGCCCATGACGCTGGTTATCGACGGTAGAGTGAACAAAGAAAACTTACGCAAGGTTAACCTTAGCGAAGAATGGCTGCGGACGGAACTGAGCAAGTTTGGCGTTCAAGACCTGAAAAAAGTATTCTTTGCCAGTCTGGATACGGCGGGAAAACTGTTTTACCAGCTTAAGGCGGAACCGGGCGGTGGTCGGGCATGAGAATTTACATAGGCGTGGCTGTCGTATTGGCGCTGGTGCTGGCGCTGGGCCTGTTTACGCTGGACGGCCTTAAAGAATCCGCGGAAAAAATGGTGGCCGGCTTTGACGGGCTGGAAAACGCTATCGACTCGGGCAACTGGGACGAGGCCGGAGAGGGTATCGGGAAGATGCAAAACATGTGGTCCGGTTACAAGGGGTGGTGGGCCATGGTGGTGGACCACCAGGAAATAGATAACATTGACATGGCCCTGGTGCGCGTGAGCAGGTACGTCAGCATGCATGACCGGGCCATGGCCGCCGGTGAACTGGCGGTGCTCCGGCAGATGCTGGAGCATATACCGGACAAGGAGCGGGTTAATTTGAAGAACATTTTTTAGTAAAAACCAAAAGGGCAAAAAAGGGGACTGCAGTAAAAGGGGACTGGCTCCGATTCGTTTTGTGAATCGGTACCTGTCCCCCTTTTACCGGAGGCAGGGCAAAAAAGGGGACAGGCACTTTTTTCAAAAAGCGAAAAAAGAGCCAGTCCCCTTTTTGCCCGGTCTCCTTTGGGATATACGGTTTAACAAAAAAAGCCCCGCCGGGAGGACGGGGCTGTAAATTTGCTTACGTTTCCAGCGCTTTTGGGGCGGGTACGGACTGGGGCGCTTTGGTGAAGAAGGTGATTATCGCGGCAATGACGAGCAGTATACCGGAAATCATATAACTGGCGCCGTAACCGCCGGTGGCGTCGGCCACCCGCCCGGCGATGATCGGGCCGATCAGCGCGGCGGCACCCCAGGCGGTAAATACCAGGCCATAGTTTATGCCGGAGTTTTTCAGGCCGAAGAAGTCAAAGGTAGCGGACGGGAACAGCGAGAGCAGCGAACCGTAAGCCAGACCGGTCAACACCGACCCCAGCAGAAGCAGGGGCGCTGTGCTGTAGTGAGAGAAGGCAAACATATTTATCGCTTGCAGGGTGAACACCAGCAGCATGGTGTTGGTGCGGCCCAGGCGGTCGGAAAAAAATCCCGCCAGGATCCGGCCGCTGGCGTTGGCCACGGCCAGCACGGCCACCAGGGCAAATCCCCAGTTGATACCCCCCTGAATTTGCGATATTTTAGCCAGGTGTCCGATAATCAACAGGCCGGCCGATGCGGCGAAACAGTACATGAGCCAGAGCTGATAAAACTGCGGAGTTTTGATCATTTCCCCAGGCGTGTAGTCGCGCTTGGAATAAGTGGCGGCTGCCTTGGCAGTGCTCGCCGGCGGCGGTCCGCCAAACGGTACGAAATTTTGCGCCGGCGGAAAAGAAAGAAATTGGGCCAGCGCCAGGATAATGACAAAGAACATGATGCCTTCAATGTAGAATGTTTGCTGCACGCCGTATGTGCGCATGAAGTAGTTGGTCATGGGAGCGATATACACCGAGGCCAGGCCGAAGCCCGCAACCACAAGGCCGGCGATTTGCCCTTTCTTGTGGGGTTGGAACCATTTAACGGCCGCCGGGGTGGGGGCGGCGTAACCAAACCCCATGGCGGCGCCGACGAGTAGACCGAACCCCACCGCCACCATGCCTACTGAATGTGATGATCCTGCCACAAACATTCCGATACCGCATAAAAATGCTCCCACAGTCGCTACCACCCGCGGGCCTGATTTGTCGAGCCATCGTCCCGCCGGTATCATGCACAGCGCAAAAACCACGCAGGCCAGGGTGTAAGGTATGGATGATTCCGTTTTTGTCCAGCCATACTGGTCAATCAGCGCCTTGGCAAAGACGCTCCAGGAATAAAGCACACCCAGGGCCAAATTGATCCCCGTTCCGGCGAAAGTCACCGTCCAGGCCCTGGAGACACTTGGTTGAGACATATAGCGCACCTCCCAATAATAATTTGTACTTATATAATAATCTATAAAATGCTGAAAATTAATAAAATTCAGTCTAATTGCCCCATTATTATTTTGAGGTGCTGTATTGATCAAATGAATGGTAGGCAACGGTCCGGTGTAAGACCCAAAACCACTGCCTGCAATATATGGCCGGTTAGCCGGGTATGGGGACAGGTTAATGCAGTGCTTGTGGACGCGGCGGGGACCGGCCAGACTATCCACTGTTAAGAACGCCACAGCCGGGCGGAAAATACCACCAGAACGGTATAAATTTCCAGGCGCCCCACCAGCATGCAAAAGGCCAGCAACAGCTTGCCCGTCGCCGGGATGGCGGCGTAATTACTGGCCGGGCTCACAATCCCGAAACCGGGCCCGATGTTGCCCAGGGAGGCAGCCACGGCGGTGAGGGAACTGAGCAGGTCAATCCCCATGGCGGCAATAACCAGCGTGGAGGTGAGCAAGAGCATAAAGTACAAAAAGAAAAAGTTTTGCACGCTTTCCACCAGTTCTTCGGGAATGACATCCCGGCCAAGGCGGACGGGAATGATCGCCTTGGGGTGAAAAAGTTTGGCGAATTGCCGGGCGGCGCTTTTAAATAAAATAAGATAGCGCACGTTTTTAATGCCGCCGCCGGTGGAACCGGCGCAGCCGCCTATAAACATGAGCAGTAAAATGACGGCCTGGCTCAAAACGGGCCAGCCGGTATAGTCGGCGGTGGCGAATCCCGTGGTGGTCAGTATGGACGTTACTTGGAAGGCGGATTGGCGGAAAGCCTTTTCCACCCCGTAATTCATGGTGGTTATCAGATTGACGGTGATTATAAGGCAAGCGGTCATAGTGACAAAAAAATACAGGCGGGTTTCCGGGTCACGCCACAGCGGGCGAAAATTCCCCCGCAGAGCGTAAAAATGCAGCGCAAAATTTATGCCGCAGATAAACATGAAAAATATGATGATGTAATGGACAACCGGGCTGTCAAAGGCGGCGATGCTGGCGTTATAATTGGAAAAACCGCCGGTGGCCACGGTGCCGAAGGTCTGGATGAACGAATCGAACCAGTTTAGGCCGGCCAGTTTTAAAGCGGCAATTTCCGCCACCGTGATAATCAGATACAGCTTGTATAATTCCCGGGAGGTTTGAGCCACCCGGGGCAACACCTTGCTTTTGGCCGGGCCGGGCACCTCGGCCCGAAACAATTTCATCCCGGCGATTTTCAGCGACGGGATGAGGGCCAGGGTTAATACAATAATCCCCATCCCGCCCAGCCAGTGAGTCAAGCTGCGCCAGAAAAGAATGCTTTTGGAAAGGCTTTCAATGTCCGTGAGCACGGAAGCTCCGGTGGTGGTGAAACCGGACATGGTCTCGAAAAACGCGTTGATAAAACCCGGTATGGTCCCGGAGATGGTGAAGGGCAGCGCCCCGAACAGGGCCAGAAAAAACCAGCCGGCGGTGGCGATGATAAACCCTTCCCGGTACCCCACGTCTTTGGTGTCAAGCCGGGTGCGGGCCAGGGAAAAACCTGTTACAGCAACTATGGCAATGGTAATGGCAAAAGCCATATAATCCGACTCATTTAAATAGAGGGCAATCCCCAAGGAGGGCAGCATTGCTCCCGCTTCAACCAATAGAACCAAACCCAGGGTGCGCAGTATCAGGGCCCTATTCATGCCGAAACCTCCAAAAACCGCTGAGCAAAGATTAATATTATGTTTGTTCCTCTCCACAAAGCGATTCTACGATGTGCACGTTGTGTCCGAGGGCAAAAACCACCAGCCGGTCGTTTTGTAGTATTACGTCGTTGCCCTGGGGAATGATTATCTTATTCCCCCGCTGGATGGCTCCGACAATGGTTCCCCGGGGCAGGCCGGACCTGTGCAGGGGGCGTCCGGCGATTTTGCTGTCGGGCTGCACTATGAGCTCAATTACTTCGGCCTGCTCGTTGAGCAGTAATATAAGGGATAAAATGCGGCCGCCCTTGATGAACCGCAGTATCTCACTGGCGGTTATCAGGCGCGGGCTGATGGCGGCGTCCACCCCCAGTTTTTCCACCAGGGGAGCGTATCCGGGCCGGCTGATTTTGGCCAGTACCCTTTTGGCGCCCATTTGCTTGGCCAGCAGAGCCAGCAGCAAGTTTTCCTCGTCGAGGCCGGTGACGGTGACAAAGGCATCGATTTCCTTGATCCCTTCCCGGCGCAGCAACTCCAAATCCGAGCCGTCGGCGCACAGAATCAGCGCATTGGGTAATTTTTCAGCCAGTTCCCGGCACTTTTCCTTGTTTTGTTCAATTATTTTAACCTTCATTCCCTGGGCGCACAGTCTTTCCGCCAGGTAAAAGCCGATTCTGCCTCCGCCCAGGATAATTACGCTTTGTACCTTTTGCCGCTGCTTTTTAACTTTGCCGCAAATTTTATTGACGACATCGGAATGGCCCAGGAGATATATGATATCTCCTGGCAGCACCATATCCTGCCCGCCGGGGACCAGCATTTCACCGTTGCGGGAAATGGCTACGATCAATAAAGACCGGGGGATATCCATGTCCATCAACTTTTTATTGGCAAACATTTGCATGTCTTCGTCCACGGCGATGTCGGCCAGTTTGACTCTGCCCCGGGCGAAGGGTTCCATGTGCACCGGGAGGGACAGGGTCAGGAAACGGCTGATCTCCAAAGCTGCAGAGTAATCGGGGTTGATGATCAGGTCAATCCCCAGGTCTTCCTTGCTGATAATTAAATTTTGAGAGTAATCCGGGTCCCTGATCCGGGCAACGGTGCGTGGAATGCCGATGCGCTTAGCTGTCATGCAGGCGATCATGTTTACTTCATCGCTGTTGGTTACGGCGATCAGCAAATCGCTCTGGGTTACGGCCGGGGAATTGAGGGTTTTGGCGGCGGCACCGCTGCCTTTAATGCACAGGCAGTCAAAGTCTTCCTCAATCTTTTCCAGCTTGGCTTCATTTTTTTCTATAACAACCAGGTCATGACCTTCCTGCAGCAGGCGCGAGGCAATCTCTTTGCCCACTTTACCTGCGCCGATAATGGTAGTTTTCAATTATATTACCTCACATTTTTCGGCAGGTTTTCGATACAATTAATTAGTATAAGTTAACCAAGCACTTTTTGCAATTGTTTTATACAACACTCTCATGTCAAATTCCTTTGGCAAAATTTTAAATTTATGTAAATTTAAAGAAATTAAGTGGTTTTAACCGGCAGGAATAACGGTTTCTTTGATAGTATTAGTATTCTATCGTGAGGTGACAATTATGAATGATATCTGGTATCTTGGCGAAGGGACCTGGATGGTTTACGTGGAGAATATACAAACGGCCCTTGATTTTGCTTCCATTCCCGAGATGAAATGCATAACTACCTACTATGACGCGCAGGGTAAAAAAAAGGCTATGCAATTCAGGTTTTTTCAGGGGCACGACCTGAGACCGGGCTTTTGCCTGTTGCATTATGTTTGCCGGCATCTGGGTTTGGATTACCATAAAGTGCTTGACGGGGTGAAAAGCACTCCCGGAGTGCCGTATCGCGAGCTTTATGGCAACTACAGCTACCAGCCCGACTTGTTTATGCTGTACGATTATTATGAGCCGGCAAGGAAAAAATAAGTCGGGAAGGCAGATAATTTTAAATATTAGGAGAGGTAATGTTGTTATTGACATTGTTTAAAAAAGAACTGTACAGCGTACGGCATTATGATCGACAAATTGCTATTTGTTTCGCTATATTCGCCGTCGCTGTTTATGTCGGCTATATACTGGCCGTTTTGTTGCAGGACCGGGCGGAGGATTATTACAGCACGGTACGGGAAATTATTTTGAGCAACCCCTTCGGCCAGGGGCTGCCGGAAAATATTTTTTTGTTTATTCTGGGGCGCAACGCCCTGGTCAGTTTTACCGCCCTGGTGCTGGGTATTTTTACTTATAACATCTGGCCCGTGACTATTTTATTGTTAAACGGCGCCATGAGCGGTTTTGCAGCGAAAATGCAGGCCGTGCTTTTTCACCATTATACTTTTCAAATCTGGCTGTTCGGGCTTTTGCCGCACGGGGTTATAGAATTGGGGGCGCTTTTTCTGGCCTGCGGCGCCAGTTTTTATTTCGGGGGGCTGCGCCGCCAGGGGGAATTTATCTGGGGAAGACTGCTGGGGACATATTTTATGCTGGTGCTGCCCCTGCTGGTGCTGGCGGCGGCGGTGGAGAGCTTCATCACGCCCCTTTTGATTCATCGGTTCTTGCTTTAGATTAAGTATCTAAAATTAATTAAAGGAATTTAACGGTTAAAAAACAAATATATGAGTTAGCTGATTAAATCGACTCGCCCTGGACGGGAGGGGTTTTATGATTCTGGTAACCGGAGGTACGGGGCTGGTGGGGAAACACCTGGTGCCGGCTTTGAAGGAAAAAGGCTATGCCGTGCGCTGCCTGGTTCGGGCGCCCCAAAAGGCGGAAGAAATACTGCCCGGGGGTGTTGAACTGGTCCGGGGTGATATCAACGATCCGAAAGCGGCCCAAAAGGCATGCGCCGGCGTGGATAAGGTCATCCATCTGGTGGCTGTTATCAGGGAACATGGAGAAAATACATTTGAACATATTAATGTTGAAGGCACTTTGAACATGGTGATCGCCGCCGGCCAGGCCGGTGTCAAGCACTTTATTCATATGAGTGCGCTGGGGGCCTGCGATAATCCCAGGTATAAGTATGTTTATTCCAAGTGGCGCGGGGAAGAGGCGGTCAGGCAGAGCGGACTGGCCTGGACGATTTTGCGGCCGTCCGTGATCTATGGCCGGGGATTCAACTTTTTTGACCGGATGGTGCAGTCGCTGAAGATGTTTCCCCGCCCCTTTGTCCCCGTGCCGGGCAAGGGAACCACCCTGTTTCAGCCCATCGCGGTGGAGGACGTGGTGCGCTGTCTGCTGCGCATGTGCGAGAATCCGAGCATGGTGGGGCGGGTTATAGAAATCGGCGGGCCGGAACACCTGAGTTATGCTCAAATGCTGGACCGCCTGTTGGAACAACTGGGGGAAAAAAGATACAAGTTGTACATTCCCATTCCGCTGATGCGCCTGGTGGTACCGCTCATGGACAGTGTGTTGCGGGATCCGCCGGTTTCCTCCGTAGAACTGAAACAGATGGCCATAGACAATATAACTGAACCGGATGCCGTCGAAAGGAATTTCGGCTTCAAGCCCAGGGCTTTGCACAACGGTTTGAAATATTTATTGCCGCCGGGCTGATAACGTGTTACGTGTTATTTCCCAGCCAGTTAAAATAAATGTCCCACACTACCCGGTGATGCCGGGAAAACTGGTGGTCTGCGCCGGGCACTTTTACCAGTTTTTTCGGTGCGCCGGCGCCCGCGATAATTAGATCCGCGTCTTCGGGCGGTACCACCTCATCGCTTTCACCATGGATGACCAGGAGCGGGCGGGGCGCAATTTTCCCGGCCAGTACGGGCACGTCAAACCCTGCCAGGTCATCGAAAAACGACTTGCGCAGGTAAATGATGCCCTCTTCGCCCGCCAGGGCGTACAGGTCGCCGTCGTCATCCACCGGGCCTTCGGCAAATTCAGTGAACAGCTCCACCAGCCGGGCCGGCGCCGCCCAGGTGCATACCCCGGCTACCCGCGGGTCCTCCGCCGCATGACAGATCACCGTGGTGCCCCCGAAACTGCGGCCCAGGGTGAATACCGGGCCCATTCCCGCCGCGCTGCACCAGTCCACCGCGCTTTTCAGGTCGTCAATTTGGCCGGAAAGAGTCAGGTTCTCAAACAAACCTTCACTTTCCCCGTTGCCCCGAAAATCGAACAGGAGCACATTGTAGCCCCGGGCGCCCAGTTCCTCGCCCATGGCTTGCGCCATACCTCCGCCTTCCTTGCTGCCGGTAAACCCGTGGCAGATAATTACCACCGGCCCCGGCTTGTTTTCCGTGGCGTATAAAAGACCGGCCAGGTTCAGACCGGCGGAATTTTTGAATTTTACCCTCTGCCAGGCTGTTTGGTTGGACATTGTTACACCTCCTATGGTTGTGGTTATTCATCTTGGGGCACCGTTCCTTTCCTTATATCTTCCAGTATAGTGCGTACTCCCATATGATCGTCCGGGTCCAGTTTAATAACCCACTCCAACAGTTCCTTGGCGGCCCGGGAATCGCCCTGGCGCAACTTTACCAGGGCCAGCCCGTGCAGGGTGCGCAGGAAAGGCCGGTTATCCACCCAGCCCCAGGGCAGTTTTCCCCGGAAATGCGGAGGCAGCACCGACCGGCCTATTTCGTAGGCCTGCAGGTAAAAACCATGGGCGCCGGCTAAATTTCCCACATCCCACTCAATTACCGCCAGGTGGTTCAGGGCATCTATAAAGTAGGGGCATTCCTTTAAGATACTGTTAAAAATGAAACGGGCTTTATTTATATTGCCTGCTTCCAGGTGCTCGCACCCCAGGTCGAACTTGCTCATCAAGCTGAGTACTTCGCTGGGCCAGGCGAATTCCCACTCATTGCGTCCTCTTTTTTCCAGCCTGATGGGGTAAGACAGCTCCCGCGTTTTTTTGCGCGTTCGGCCCTTGCGCTGTTGCCCGTAGCCCGCGGGCCCGGCGCTGCTGGATAGCAGCCAGTAACGGTATTGCTCCCAGGCCATTTGCAGACATTCTTCATGCCAGTCCATCTGCCTGGACCGGTACGAGCGCCGCAGCAATTCATACAGGGCCATGGTATCCCTTTCCCCTTTGGCATTGTGGGTTATCAGGAACACGTCAGCCAGCACGTGTTTGACCACATTTTTCTCCATACCAGTCACATCCTTGCTGGAGACACGAAGTTATGGTTTATATTATACTGCCGAGTCAAAATTTCCTGCTTATTAATATAATACCTGCAGGGCAGGGTGAATGCCGCAACTTTTTTAAGCGCTGTCGGAAGGTTTCAAAGGTTTGTTAGCGAAACCTTACCTGTTATCTATCATAAAGATTAACTGTTAACCGGGAGATGCGGCATGATTACTGCGGCTACATGGAAAAGGGGACTGCAAAAAGGGATATTGACCACCTGGCATTTGGCCCGGGTAATCGTACCCGTTTACCTGGTGGTTACTCTTTTAAAGTACACCCCGGTAATGGGCTGGATCGCCGGCCTGTTCGCCCCGGTGATGCGTTTTTTCGGTCTGCCGGGCGAGGCTTCGCTGGTGTTGGTACTGGGTAAGCTGCTCAACATTTATGCCGCCCTGGGGGCCATTTCTTCCCTGGACCTGACCGGCAGGGAAATAACCATTATAGCCGCCATATTGCTTTTGTCCCACAGCCTGCCGGTGGAATCGGCGGTATCCGGCAGAACGGGTGTAAGTGGCCTGTTGATGACGGCGCTGCGGTTAATCATGGGGGTATTGGCGGGGTTGACGGTCAACTTGTTTTGGTAAAGCTGTTTTAGCGCGGTCGGCTAAGCGCATTTAGGGTATAAATAACGCACTTGCGGGGAGCAACCGGACCCGCAGGGTATGAAGAAGGTGTTTTTTTGGACTGGAACGGATTTGTCCGCGAAGCGTTGCTGGGGGTGGGCAAAAACCTCTACATAATGGCCGTTATTGTAATTCCGGTGATGGTGGTGCTGGAGTTGGCCAGGGACCTGCAGGTGCTGGACCGGGTTGCCGGCTGGCTGGCCCCGGCGGTGGGCATATTCCGCCTGTCCCGGGAGGCGGCCTTTCCGCTGCTGGTGGGAATAATCTTCGGTATCGCTTACGGGGCCGGGGTGCTGATCGAAGAGGCCCGCAGCGGGCGCCTGAGCTGGCGGGACCTGTTTTTAATCAATGTTTTTCTGTCGGTTTGTCATGCCGTGGTGGAAGATACCGCTTTGTTCATGGCCGTTGGCGCCGACGGCCTGGTTATATTGTTGGGACGCTTTATTGCCGCCATCCTGATAACTTATATAATCAGCCGCTCAGCCTGGTTGGAACGGGAAAGTGTAAAGCGGGGCTTGCCTGACCTGGCCGGTGCCGCCGGGAACTCTCCAGGCAAATGCTGTTGAAAAAGAGTTACAGGGAAAACGCCGCAGCTAAATTGCTGCGGCGTTTCTCAATACTTATGCTTTAGACTGCGGAATCGCTGTCAACCTTAAATTTTTCCACCGTTTTTTGCAACGCAGTAGCGATATTGGCCAGTTGCTGGGCGGCGCCGGACACCTGCTCAATAGTGGACGCGATTTGCTCGCCGGCCTCGGTGAGTTGCTGGGTGCCCTCGTTGGCCTGTCTGGCCCCCGCGGCCACATTCTGGATGACGGATGTATTATTTTCCACGGCTTGGCTGATTCTTTCTATTGCGTCGCCGGCGTTGCCGGCCACCTGCACCCCTTCATTGACCTCTGCGGTCCCATGTTTCATGGCCGCAATGGCCTCGCCCACGCCGATTTGTATTTCCTTGATCAAGTCAGTAATTTCACTGGCCGCCCCGGCCGACTGCTCGGCCAGTTTGCGCACTTCTTCCGCCACCACTGCAAACCCCCGGCCGTGCTCCCCGGCCCGGGCGGCTTCAATGGCGGCGTTCAGGGCCAGCAGGTTGGTCTGATCCGCGATATTGGTAATGGTATTGATAATTTCCCCGATCTGACTGGATTGTTCGCCCAGTCTTTGAACGGCTACGGAAACATTTTGGGAAGACGAGGCAATGGCATTAATCTTGGCAATGGTGTCCCGGACGGCCCGGCTGCCGTCAATGGCCACCTGCCGCATCTGTTCGGATTCCCTGGCGGCTTCTTCAGCGTTTTCCGCTTCCTGGGCCGAGGCGACCGCCACTTCGTTGGTGGTGCTGGCTACCTCTTCTACCGTGGCGCTCACTTCTTCGCTGGCGGAGGCCAGTTCCTGGCTGTGGGTGGCCACGGATTCGGCCTGCTGCTTGACATTGGTGATCAGTGCTTTTAAATTAATCTTCATGTCGTTCAGGCTTTGGGCCAGCTGGCCAATTTCATCATTACTCCTGATATTGATGGTGCGGGTGAAGTCCCCGCCGGCCATCTCCCGGCAGCTTTGCTCCAGTTCTTTCATGGGGTCGGCGATTCTTCTGGCGAACCAAACAGCCAGACCCGCACAGACCAGGGCGACAATTACCGCGGGTATGGCCACGCTCCGTAAAATTTTTGCTCTCATAGCCAGTATTTCACCGGCATTAAAGTCAATGGCCATAACGCCCACAACCTGCCCGGCATTGTTTCTTATAGGCGCGTAAGCGGTTTTAAATGTCCCGTACTGGTCGGTATAAAAACCCTCTGTACTGGATGGCTGGCCGGCAAAGGCCTCTTTCATCCCTGACTGCCAGCTGTACTCCTTGCCCGGCGGAGATTCCGTGGCGATGATAAAATATACTTTATCATTCCTGGTTACCAGTGTGTAAGCGTAGGGAACGCCAAGCTGTTTTTTGATTTCTTCGCAATATGCTCTGATTTCCTGGTATTCCCTGGTTTGCATGTCTGCTTTGGATTTTATTTTACTGTGTTTGTCACCGTCGATATTGATGGCCGCGGTGACGGCGGTATCCATTATGTTCCGGCTGAAGTTGGCTTCAAATTGCCTGTAGGCCGCACGGTAGGCAAAGATGACCACAGTGGCGGTGGCCAGCGCCACCACCAGCAAAAACATAATAACAAGTTTTTGCCTGAGACTAATTTTCAGTCTTCCGTTCAATGCTTCTCCCCCCAAGTGTAACTTTAAAATGCTCAAGAAAATTTTGATAAAATAAGACAATTTTATATATTAGATATACAGGTAAAAGAATCCTTCTAATTTTTAAAATAATTAATAAATAAAAAGAGCCCGAACAGGGCTCTTTCAATTCGGCTCATCTTTTAAACAGGGATTATGCGGGCATCCAGGGCAAGGCAGCCATCCGGCCCGACCAGGAGCGGGTTGATATCCACTTCCCCGATTTCCGGGTGGTCTTGCAGCAGGGTTCCCAGCCTGACCAGGCAATCAACCAGCCCGTCAATATCCCCGGGCGCCCGACCGCGGGCGCCGGAAAGGATTTTGTAGGATTTGGTTTGTTTAATCATATCCAGGGCTTCTACGGGAGTTACCGGCGCCACCCGGAAGGCCACGTCACGCATCAGTTCGGTAAATATGCCGCCCAGGCCGTAAACCAGCACCGGCCCGAATTGGGGATCGCGCCGCCCGCCCAGGATGACCTCGGTGCCGCCGGAAGCCTGGTTTTGCAGCAGCACGCCCTCAATGCGGGCCTCGGGCTTACGGCGCCGGACGTTGTCCATCATTTCCCCGTAAGCCAGGGCGAGGGCTTCCGGGGAATTTATGTTCAGTTGAACACCGCTGGCGTCTGATTTGTGGGTGATGTCGGGGGAGGCGATTTTCATCACCACGGGATAGCCCAGTTTTTCCGCCAGGCGCAGGGCTTCCTCCCGGTTTTCGGCCAGGCCCCGCCGCACCACCGGGATGCCGTATGCTTCCATGATGTCCAGGGCTTGCTCGTTTAATGCCGGCAGGCCGGCCCGCCGCCCGGCGGCCAAAACGATGCCTGCTTTACCCCGGTCAATATCTTGCGGTGGCCGGAAGGCCGGGTATGTTTTGCCTTTGATTTCGTTATGGTACCGGTACAGCCGGGCCAGGCAGTACATGGCATCGTCCGGCGAGCTGTAAACCACCACCGCGCCCGTTTCCCGGAACCTTTCCGCATACCGCTCCTTGTGGGGGCCGAACACCCAGAGGGCGGTGGGTTTGTGCGGGTAGCGCGCGGCGATTTCGTTGACCGGGCCGACGATATTGAGTGGGTCTTCGTCCGGGTGTACGTAGGCCGGGGTTATGCCCAGCACCGCGTCCACCCCGTCGTCGGCCAGTATTGTTTCCAGGGCCAGGGCGGCAATTTTGCCATATCCCTTGGCCATGCCGGCGGGCCAGATATCTGCGGGGTTGCCGGCATGCATCCAGTCGGGGAAAACACTCTCCAACACCTCCCGGGTTTTGGGGGCCAGGCCGGCTGTTTTCAGTCCGTATTTGCTGCAGGCGTCCACAGCCATGATGCCGGCGCCGCCGCTGATGGTCATCACCCCGATACGTTTGCCGGCCATATGTCGGTATGTTGCAAAGGTGCGGTTCAGTTCGGCCAGGCGGGCGGAGTCTTCCACCCGGATTATGCCGCACTGGGCAAAGGCGGCGGAGAATACTGCGTCCTCGCCAGCCAGGGAACCGCTGTGCGAACCGGCGGCCCGGGCGCCTTCCTCGCTGCTGCCCGTTTTCAGCACCAGCACAGGCTTTTGGGGGGTGACCCGGCGTGCCGCTTGTAAAAACCGGCGGCCGTCCTGCAAGCCTTCCATGTGCAGGTTGATTACCTTGATACGGTCATCGCCGGCCAGGTATTCCATGCACTCGGTGAAACCAATGTCGGAAGTGTTGCCGATGTCAATGCCGATGCCGATACCGCCGGTGAAATCCTGGGCTGCGGCCAGAAAGATGCCCGACTGGCAAATTACCCCCACCGGGCTGTTGGTGACATCAAACTTCAGAAATGATGTGCTGAAGTTGTTAAACGTATTGATGACACCCAGCGTATTGGGTCCTACAACCCTGATGCCGGTACTCCGGACGGTCTCGACTATTTCCCGGTGCATCCGCGCCCCGGCCTCGTCATCGGCATCGGAAAATCCCTGGGTGATAATAACCACCGATTTTATACCCTTTTCCGCACACTGCCTGACCAGCCCGGGAACGGCAGTGCGCGGGGTGGATATGACGGCCAGGTCTACGGGAGCGTCAATGTCCGCCACCGACCGGTAGGCCGGCACGCCCAGTATGGTGCCGCCCCGGGGATTGACGGGGTATACCCGGCCCCGGTAGCCGCGGCTGAGCATTTGTTCCAGAACATTGAAGGTGCCGGGGCCGGTGCGGGAGGAAACGCCGATCAGGGCCACCGACTGTGGGTTGACGAAAGGTTCCAAATCGTGTTTTTGGGTCAAATGCAATCCCTCCATAGATGTAAAATAATACAGACCACTGGGGTTGTAGTCACCGTAGCGTCCAGGCATGGAAATGCCGGGGGCTACATGTGTTTCACCTGCACCTTGTTTTGCCTGCTCAAATAATAATGGGCGAACAACCAGGCGCCCAGCAGCGGCGTCAGGCCGGAGGCGGCCAGGCTGAGACGCAGCCCCGCCACATCGGCCAACAAACCGATAAAAACGGGGCCCAGGAAGTTGCCCAGATCCACCGAAGCGGAAAAAATACCCAGGGAAGCCCCCCGCCGGTGTGCCGGTACGTGTTCCACCACCAGGGCGTTAAGGCTGGGGTAGGCCAGCGAATAACCCGTGGCGAACACAATGGCCGCTATGGCAAGGGTTAAGGCGTTGTGGCTGCGGGCCAGCAATAACATGGCCACCGCAACCAGGCACAGGCAGGGCACCACCACCCGCTCATGTCCCAGGCGGTCGGGAACGCTGCCGGCCACCAGGCGCATGATGACCATGACGGCGGAATAGACGACGAAGAACAGGGCGGGGTTGTTATATTCCCAGTTAATCACGAGCAGCGGCAAAAAGGCGGTAATGGCACCAAGCGTTAAAATGGTGCCGGCAAAAACCAGTGACGGCACCAGCACATGGCGGTCCGTCAGGGTTCCGATGAAATCGTGCTTTTCGCGGCGCAGGTGAGGTCGGGCCGCCGGTTCTCGGACAAGCAGCACCAGCGCCGCGGCCACGGCGGAAGCTATGCTGGGCACCATAAATAGTTCCGGCAGGTCCAGGAAATTTTTTAAGTGCGTGGCCACTATGGGGGCTATGCCGGTGACCAGGCTAACCGAGGTGACAAAAATGCCCGTGGCCTGGCTGAGCCTTTTACGGGGCGCAATTTGGGCGACGAAGGTGATGGAGCCTACGGCATAGGCGGCCAGGCCCATCCCGTGCGCAATCCGGATCAGGGTCAGCCAGGCCGCTGATGTGGTGGTTAAATAAAGTAAAGGCGAAACAATAAAAATTGCCGTGCCGGCCAGCATTAATCTCCTTTTGGGAATACTGTCCGCCAGGCAGCCCATCAGGGGGCGCAGGAAGATGGCTGAAAAGGAAAAAGCGCCGATAATTACGCCGATGGAGGTATTGTTGTTGCCCAGTTCCTTGAGATATACCGGTAAAATGGGAATCAGGTAAAAATTGGTGCCAAAAAACAAAAAGTTGGCCCAAAAGCACAACATGAAATCCCGGGTCAATATTTTTTCATTATCACCCGACATGATGCAATCACCCCTTGGTAACTAAGTTTATTGTAACACAATCTCCAGAATTTTCACGTGCAATTGTTCAGGAGCCGGGGCAATAACCTATGGCTGAAGATGTATGGCATTAATTTACAGCCCAATGCCCTTTATTCCGGATAAAAAAAACTTGCCAAGTGGCCATAGAGGTGTTATATTATATGACAACATAATCAATAAAGCGCATCAAATCCAGTGAAGGAGAAAAGTAGGCTGGAAACAGGCCCCCAGGGAGGGGACGTCGTTGACTGGAAGCGTTCCCGGGTCATGACCATCTGAAGTTCTCTCCGGAGGAGCCGGCTGAAACCACATTGCAGGTAAGTAGGCCAGGACGTATGCTTCCCACGTTATAGGGAAGGGGGTATCGGAAGTTTTTCCCGTACTCTTATCAAGTGGGCCTGTTTTGAATAAGAACGGGTCAACTAGGGTGGTAACGCGGTGGCACAGCCTCTCGTCCCTTGGGGATGAGAGGCTTTTTAAATTGCACGCGATTGCCGCCGGGGAATTCTTTCCCGTACCTTGCAAGAGTGGACCCGCTGCCACAGCGGGTCAACCAGGGTGGTACCGCGGAAGTAGCCCGTCGCTTTCGTCCCTGTGGGGCGTGCGGCGGGCTTATATATATTTTATGGAGGGATTGCCATGGTGGTAGTCATGAAATTGCATTCCAGCATGGAGCAAATTGAAAATGTAAACAGCCGGTTGCGGCTCTGCGGTTTTCAAACGCACATGATCAGGGGGGTCAAGCGTATAGTTATCGGTGCTGTCGGGGACTGGCAGGCTGTCAATGCATCCGGCCTGGAAAACATGCCCGGCGTGGAAAAAGTGATGCGCATCATGAAGCCTTACAAACTGGTCAGCCGGGAAGTCAAGGAGGAAAACACCGTGGTGCGGGTTGGCAATGTGGAGGTAGGCGGGCCGGGATTGACCGTTATCGCCGGGCCTTGCGCGGTGGAGAGCGAGGAGCAGCTGCTGACCGTGGCCCGCGCCGTGCGCCGGTCCGGCGCCAATGTGCTGCGGGGCGGGGCCTACAAGCCCAGAACGTCCCCTTACAGCTTCCAGGGGCTTGAGGAAGAGGGGTTGCGGTTGTTGCAGGAAGCCGCCGTCCAAACCGGGTTGGCCACCGTAACCGAAGTGGTGGACGAGGAAAGTTTGGAAAAGGCCTGCCGGTACGTGGATATACTGCAAATCGGCGCGCGGAATATGCAAAACTTCCGTTTGCTGCGCCTGGTCGGACAGGCGGGGAAACCCGTGTTGCTTAAGAGAGGCCTGTCGGCAACGGTGGAGGAATGGCTGATGGCGGCGGAATACATTGTGTCCGCCGGCAACGAGGACGTCATCCTGTGCGAGCGCGGCATTCGCACCTTTGAAAACAGTACCAGAAACACGTTGGACCTTAGCGCGGTGGCGCTGGCCAAAACCTTGACCCACCTGCCGGTAATTGTCGATCCCAGCCATGCCACCGGTAAACGTGAACTGGTGGGTGCCATGTCCAGAGCGGCGGTGGCGGCGGGGGCCGACGGTTTGATTGTCGAAGTGCACCCCGACCCGGCCACGGCGCTTTGTGACGGGCCGCAGTCGCTGGACCCCGGGGAATTCGATGTTTTAATGGGCAGCCTGCGTTACCTGGCCGAAGCGGTAGGGCGTGAAATATAACCGCCGGACGGTGGGATAAAGATGAATACGGTAGGTGGGATGATCATGCACAAACTTGGTTATTTGGGTCCCCAGGGTACATTTTCGCATACCGCGGCCCTGTGCTGGGCCCGTGATCACTGGTATACGCCGGTATGCTGCGCGAGCCTGGACGCTATATTTGAACAAGTTGCAGACGGCAGGCTGGCCGCAGGCCTGGTGCCGGTGGAAAATTCCCTGGGCGGCCCGGTGGGGGAAACTTTAGATTTGCTGTCGACTGTGCAAAGTATATACATTACCGGTGAACTAATGTTGCCGGTACGGCAGCATTTGCTGGCGCGCCCGGGGGTGGCGCTTTCGGCAATTGAAAAAGTGTATTCCCATCCCCAGGCTCTGGCCCAGTGCCGTAAATTTATAAAAAACAATATGCCGGGTGCAACCGTGGTGGAAACAGTGAGTACCGCGGCGGCGGCCCTGACGGTGGCGGGCAGCGAAGAGCCCTGGGCGGCGGTGGGCTCCGAAAGCGCGGCGCACGCTTACGGGCTGGAAATATTAGTCGAGAATAGTCACGACAACCCCGACAATGTGACCAGGTTCCTGATGTTGGGAAAAGAAAGGGCGTTCACAGGCAGCCCGGCCAAAACTTCGCTGGTGCTGTCCGTAAAGGACCGCCCGGGCGCGCTGTACCGGATTTTAAGGGAATTTGCCCTGCGACAGGTAAACTTGACCCGCATTGAATCCAGGCCCGCCGGTCGCAAACTGGGCGATTACATTTTCTTTATCGACCTGGCGGGGGGGGAGGATGAACCCAAAGTTGCCGACGCCTTGCGGTCGGTGAAGGAAAATACTTTATGGTTAAAGATTTTGGGTTGTTACGAGGCCGCCGCGGACAACAAGGCGCCGGATGCCGCAACAACCTGTGGTCTGGATGATCTGGCCTTTTTACGGCGTGAAATAGACCTGGTGGACAGTGAGATTTTACAGTTGCTGGCCATGCGCCAGTCCGTGGTGGACCGGGTGGCCGCCGTCAAAAAAGGCCGCCGGTTGGTGATCGACCACGACCGGGAGCGGGAAATCATTTGCCGGGCCAGGGAATCGGCGCGGCAAAACAACCTGGATCCGGAGATGGTAGAAAACATCTACCGCCTGATATTGCGGGGCTCGGTACACAGACAGGAACAACTGCTGGCGGCACTCCGGTGAGGATTGAAAAACCTTTTGCCGCGCCATGCGACATGGTAAAAAGGGGTAAAAAGGGGACTGGCTCTTTTTTCGTTTTTTGAAAAAAGTGCCTGTCCCCTTTTTACCGTGGTGCCGCGTTAGCGGCCTGGGGGTCTACCCTGAAAAATATCCACCTTAATTTAGGGCGGAACTAACCAGCGCGACCACTGGACACGCAAGAGAAAAAAGCGCGCTTTATCCCCGTTAATCACCGCAGGGATAATGTATGTGACCGTTCACAGGCGTTTTGTTGACCTTTTACCGGTATAGTGCAATGATATATTCAGTATACCTCATTGTACACATATCAACATCGGTAAGGGTGATTAAATTGCCTGCTCTCCAGGAGAAAGTCAACGGCGACGGGCTTTCACCCCGGGAATTTGCCGTGCTGCTGGAAATTAGCCGGGTGATTACTTCCAGGTTGCCGTTAAAAAATATGTTTGAAGTAGTCCATGCCTACTTGGAACAAATCATGCATTACCAGATAGGCGGTCTTTATGTCAAAGAAAAAGGCCGCTTGAATCTTAAAGTGGGTGTGGGCGGTGATGATCAATTTCACACGTCACTGGGCAAGCGGGCGGGTAATAACTTTTTGCTGAAAAAAATCAAGGCTACCGGCAGACCGTGGCGCTCCACACAAATCTTGGACCAGGAACGGGTTAAAAAACATCCATTTTATTTGCAGGTCCTTGCGCCGCTGGGTATATTGTATACAGCAGGGGCCCCCATTAAAGACGGCCATTATGTGCTGGGCAGTATTCACTTGGGGCGAACGGAAAAAGAAGGTGACTTCACCAAAAAGGATATGCAGGTGCTGGAAATGGTGGCCAATTTGCTTGCTCCCGCCATTAAAAACATTAGGATCAGGCAAACCAGCTGGCAACTGGATGGAGTGATTGTACCCGGCAACAGAAAAAATGGAGATCACCAATCTCCGGGCGATAACGGTAAAGAAACCCAGCGCATGGAGCTTTTGGGCTCGGTTTCCTCGGTGATGGCCAGGGAACTGCGCAATCCGCTTTCCAACTTGAAAATGTCATTTTATTCACTGGCGCGGAATTATACTTCCGGGGTGATGGCCCAGCAGGACCTTGAGCAGATGGACCGCTCGATTAAAAACATGGATAAAACCATTAGTTTTTTGTACAATTTGTCCAAGGACTTGAACCTGAAGAAAGAATGGCTGGATATAAACGAATTGCTTGACGAAGTAGTGGAAACGCTGGGTCCGATAATGGACCCGGACGTGGTGGTGGTCAAAGATTACGCCGCCCTACCGAAATTAAACCTGGATCGGGAAAAAATGCATGCCGTATTCGGGAACATCCTGGAAAACGCCCTGGACGCCATGCCCGGCGGAGGTCGGCTGCGCATCATCACCACGGAAAACCAGGGTCGTGTCTACATTATAGTGGAAGACAACGGCCTGGGGGTAGACAGGGAAATCCGGGAAAAAATTTTTGAACCCTTTGTCACCGCCAAGCCAAGCGGAGTCGGTCTGGGGCTGACGGTATGCAAAAAAATTGTGGAGTCCCACAGCGGCAGGATCAAACTGCGCAGCAACATCGGCAAGGGTACGGCGGTGTGTATAGATATACCTGTTACAGAAGAAATAATTTAATCACAAAAAGGGGACTGGTTCCTTTTTCGCTTTTTGAAAAAGGTGCCTGTCCCCTTTTTGCTTTTTTAGTGGAGTGACTTTTTATATTCCTGTAACAAGTTATTGGATAATTCCTCCAGGGCTTCCCGGGCTTCTTCATCCAGAATCTCCTCAATATCCAGCATTTGTCCTTGCAGGGCTTTGGATATGGAGATGGGTGTTTGGGTTCGGATAGCCAGGGCTATGGCGTCGCTGGGTCGGATGTCAAACATATACTTATCATCGCCCGACAGCAGGTATAATTCGGCAAAATAGGTGCTATCCTTCAACTGGGTGATTTCCACGCCGGTTATCCTGGCGCCCAGGGTGTCGCAAATGGTAATGGTTATGTCATGGGTCATGGGGCGAGGCGGCGGGGTGCCTTCCATGGCCAGGGCGATGGAATGGGCCTCAAGCAGCCCTACCCAGATGGGCAACACTTTTTTTTCCGTAGGGTCGGTAAGCAGAATTATCGGGCTGCCCGAAATATCATAGGCAATTCCCTTTACTTTAACGATCATGGGACCAAACCTCCCGAATAATGGATTGTTGGAGTTTGCTGGCCCGATACATTGCGGCTTGTTGTAAGAACATATACTGATTGTTTTATGGTTATTCTATAAAGTATTTAACTAAATGTCAAACGTGTAAAAGTATGGTTAAACATCAACGGTGTTCTTGAAAAATCATATTTAACAGCCAGCTGATAATCCCGGTGATTATTGCCCCCCAAAAAGCGCCGCCGAAATTAAGCACATCAAAACCCGGCACCAGCCAGGAAGCGACTGTAAAGGTGATGGCGTTCACGATAAATATGAACAGTCCCATAGTTAACATGGTCAGCGGCAGCGTAAATAACAGCAATACCGGGCGCAAAAAAGTATTGACAATACCCAGTGCGGCACCCGCCATGAGTGCCGGCAATATACCTGCAATGCGTACACCTTCCAGTAAACGGTCGGTGAGTACAACGGCCAGCGCGTTCAGCAAAAAAGTAAGCAACCAGTTCATCGCGTGCTCCTAAAAGTTATATAGAATCCAGTTAATAATAATATAACATTTTTCCACGCATAAATGAATCAAAAAGCAGCACTATAATTAATGGTTTCGTCTCATCAATCGTCAAAGGTAAAAAATGATGGAGGTGTTATTTTGCAAAGTTGGAAAGACTTTGAAAAAGGTGTTGAGGTGCGGCCGGCATTTGGCAACCAGATTAATATTTGTTACACCGGGTTGCTGAGTAAATCCGGTGCCGACCAGGTTTTTCTGCATTGCGGATATAGCGATCCCCAGAACTGGCGGGATACTACCACCATGTCCATGGAGCGCACGCCCCGGGGGTGGGAGAAAAACGTGCCGATGAAAGACCATACGATGGCGTTTTGTTTCAAGGACAGCGCTAATAATTGGGACAACAACAGCGGTTATAACTGGATTGCCAGGATTTAACAGAAAAAGGGGACAGGCACCATTTTCGTTCTTTGAAAATGGTGCCTGTCCCCTTTTTAAAGTTCTACCTGCCTTAATTTGGAACTGTCCCGGGGGTCGGCAAAACCGTAACCGCTTTCCCGCAACCGCTCAATCAACAGCGGCAATGATTGCATGGTGGCAGTGCGGTCGTGGTAATGGGCGGGGTCGCCGTCGTGCAATAAAATAACGGGGTTCGGTATATGACGTATTCGTTTAATTAAGTCGTTGACCAGTTGCTCCGGCTTATCAACTCCTCTTTTTTCCAGGCAGCCGTGCCATTTGACAGGGACGTAGCTCATGTTGTAGATTAAATCCAGTTGCGCCCGGTTGTGTTTTCCCCGGGGCGGGCGGAAATAAACGGGATTTTGCCCCGTTATCCGGTTGATTAACTCGGCAGTTGCTTGAATTTCCCGCCGGAGTTCAGCGTGCGTCATTTCAGTGATATTTCGGTGCGAAAAGGTATGTACGCCGATGAGGTGCCCGTGCCGGTCGATTTCAGCCAGTAAATCGGGGTGTTTGAGGACTTCCTGCCCGACCACGAAAAAAACGGCTTGAATATTGTTTTCATGCAATGTTTGCAGAACCTGCGGGGTATAAAGCGGATTGGGGCCGTCATCAAAGGTAAATAATACATTTTGCCCTGCCGGGTAAGTGCCGCCTGAAATCAGCAAAAAAGGTATTATGGCAATAAACATTGAAATTAATAATTTCTTCATGTTTAAATTCACCTGATTATTATAAAATAATTCTAAGGTTCTTGGCCCGGGTACGCATTCCTGCAATAAATTTTCGTAAATTACATTATTAAAGGTGATACAGTTGAAAAATGCTTATTTGAAATGGTTCAAGGGCAAGGTTAAAAAAGCGATTACCAATTATGGTATGATCGAAAACGGGGACAGGCTGGCCGTGGGCCTGTCCGGCGGCAAGGACAGTATGGCTTTGCTGCATGTTTTGTATTTAATTCGCCGGGAAGTGCCGGTGCATTTCCACCTGCATGCCATTTTCGTCAACCCCGGCTGGCCCATGGATGTGGACACCATGGAAGATTTCTGCCGGCAGAGGGATATTCCCTTTACCAACAAGATAACGGATATTGGCGAGGTGGTTTTTGAGCACCGGGAGGAAAAAAGCCCCTGCGCGCTGTGCGCCAACTTGCGCCGGGGGGCGATCAACAATACCGCCCGGGCCCTGGGATTGAACAAACTGGCGCTGGGTCATCACCTGGACGACGCCATAGAAACATTCCTCATGAGCTTGGTGTATACCGGGCAGTTCAGGACTTTTTCGCCGGTGACGTACATGGACCGCAGCGACATAACATTAATTCGCCCCATGATTTACATTACGGGCAAGACCGTGGAAACGTTCGTGCAGCGCCAGGAAATTCCCGTGGTCAAAAGCCTGTGCCCGGTTAACGGCAAAACCAAAAGGGAAGAAATGAAGGAACTGGTGACCATGCTCAGCGACCGGTACCCGGAACTGCGCACCAGGTTTTTAACGGCCTTTCAGACGCTGGACCCCGAAAATTTATGGCCGCCCATGGTTTGCCGCAACTGGCAGCAGTATAAGAAAGCAACTGCGGGAAACACACCGGATAATTCGGAGCGTGGTGCAAATTGAAAAAAAAAGACCGTTATGTGTTAGGCCAGGCGTTTCTCGGCGTTGCTGTTTTTTTGCTGATCTATACTTACTTTTTTCACAGCAAATTTCAACCGGTGTCCGGGACGGTGGGGGATTGGGGCACCGCCCTGATGCTGTCAACCACCGCAGTGCTGGCGGGGATGTTGATCGAGCTGGGCCGCTTTTGGGGCTGGGTCATTGAAGTAAAGATTGACGCGGATTTGCTGGTTATGCAAGGTATACCGGCCGCCGTACTGAGCCTGGTGCCGGGGCCTTTTTGGCTGCAGTACGGCGGCAAAACCTACCCGTACATTTTTTTCGCCGACCCGGTGGTGACCGGTATTGCCGGGGTATGGCTGGGTGTGATTTTATTCCGTTCTATGTTTAATAATAAAAAGATCAAAGAGGAAATGGAAGATAAAAACCAATAAATTTTTTTACTCCCCTGAAGGAAAATTATGGAATATATGCAATTTTTTATAATGGAGGTGTTTATTGTTGATGTTTAAAAGGTATGAAGACGTAGTGTTGCGCTTGGAGGAACTGGGCGCCCGGGTCGGAAAATTAAACAACAGCGAGCGGCAGGAATTGCAAAGTTTGCTGGAAGAACAAGCGTGGCTGAGCGCTACGGTGGTAAAAAAGGCCCGGTCTGTGCTGGAAGATATTGATCAAAGTTTTGAAAGATTATTTGACTGGATGATTTATAATTCCGATTTAATTGAGCGCGCCGCCGGCGAAAAAGGTACGCCGGAAGACGTGCTGCAACTGGAAAGAATGATGGACGAGGCCGTCAAGCTAAGGGACCGGCTCTGGCAGCTCAAACTGGAACCCCGGGCCGATTCCGCTCCGGACAAGGAAAATTTAACAGCCTCGCGGACCCTGGAAGCCCGTTTGGAAGCAGCGCCGGCGGTCGCCCCGGCCCTGGTGGAGGTTAATCCGCTGCCGGCAGCGCCGAAAACGGTTCGCCGGCCGGTTAAGAAAAAGTTACGCAAAAAAAAAGTAAACCAAGATAATAAAATAAATAACGGCCGGCAATACACCCCCCCGCAGGAATTGCTGCAGCATTTGGCCGAAAAGATGACTCCGGCACCGCAGCGGCGGTACATTAATGTTATGGAAAATGGTAGTAGTCAGGGCGCCTTCATCAATACCCTGGGCATGTACTGGCCGGATGGTAAAATTAATTAGCTTGTTTTTGTGAAATTGCTTGCTTTGATGGATAAGATAGCGTAAGATGGTAAACATGATTAAATAGTAGATGCTGCGGGGTGGATATTTTTGCAAAACTTAAACGATGCCGTGTACGCCCGGAGCGGGGCGGACATGGTGGGCGCTTTTCTGAAAGCGATTAAAGACGGCGATACGCTGACTTTCTGGCGTTTGCTGGATAACAGGGGACAGGGTTATTTTATGGGCATGTGGTTTTATGCCCTGGGTAACGCGGACCTGACGGGCGTTGCTCTGCTGGCGGAAGATGAGAACTTTTTGCGGGACGCGCTGGGTGGGATAGTCGGGGATTTAAGAACCAACCTGGAGGCATTGCTGGATAACCCGCAAATTGGTGAACTACAGAACATAGACAGTCATCACGCGCGGGTGCCGGTAACCACCGCCGGGCATGCGGCGCCCGATGAACCCCTTACCGAGTATATTCCGCTGGTGCTGGAACTGGCCCCGGCGGGCGCTGCCTCCGCCGTGGAGACGGATGGCAGTGTGGGTATGACGTGCTGGAAAATTGATACGCTGAAATGTTTCCGGATGCAAAAAACGTGATGAAAAAGGGGACAGGATTAAAAAGGGGACAGGCTACTTTTCCTGGTTAAAATTGCCAAGAAAAATAGCCTGTCTTTTACTTTTTAACTATAATATATAACCGGCCGATTTCCTAATCGGTTTGGGACAAAGCCCCGACGGGACATGCCCGGGCGCATTCTTTGCAGCCGGTGCAGCCGCTTTCCGCCAGGGTTGAGTCGCCGAAGGTGGTGACCACGCGCTGGTAACCGCGCCGGGTGAAGCCCAACACGCCGCTGCCGCTGCGCCGGCAGGCCCGTACGCACCGGCCGCACAGCACGCACTTGTTGGGGTCGTATATTATGCCCGGTACACTGTCGTCCACCGGGAGGTTCTTATCCAGCACCGGCAGGTTTTTGGGTTTCAGGCGCAGTTTGCGGGCCTTGGCGATGCGCTGCAGTTCGCAGCTGCCGTTGGCCGGGCAGTTTTTGCAGTCCAGGCGGTGATTGGACATGAGCAGCTCAAAGCCCGCGGCAACCAGGCCGTCCACCCGTTCGCTGCGGGTTTGGATTACCAGACCCTCGGTAACCGGCAGGGTGCAGGCGGGCACCGGGGCGGGGCGGCCCTCCACCTCCACGAAGCACAGGCGGCACGATGCCGGGGGATGCCCCGTTTCTTCCCCGCCGGCGCACAGGTGGGGAATGTAAATGCCGTTGTCCAGGGCTGCCCGGAGCAGCATTTCTCCGGCCGTGGCGCTGATCTTTTGGCCGTCTATGATGATGGTTACTTTTTCTGCCATTTCTTTTTCCCCTCCCTGTATTCCTTTTCCTTTTCCTCCACCAGGTGAGGCGGCGACAGTTTGACCACGGCCTTGTACTGGGGCGGGCAGGCCACCATACAGCTGTCACACTTGACGCATTTCTCCTGATTGATTACCTTGATGCGGTCTTCGTTGTCGTAAATGGCCTCGGTCGGGCAACTGCCTACACAGGCGTCACAGGAGCGTTCGCATTTTTCCGGCAGAATGTAATAGGCTGTCAGATCCTTGCACATTTTAGCCGGGCAGCGTCCCTCATTGATGTGGGCCTCGTATTCTTCCCGGAAATATTTGATGGTACTGAGCACCGGGTTGGGCGCAGTTTTGCCCAGGCTGCAGAGGGAACCGGCTTTGACTTTATCGGCCAGTTCCAGAAGAACGTCGATGTCTTCGGGGCGGCCTTGCCCCTTGGTGATGCGCTCCAGAATATCCAGCATGTGCTTGGTGCCCAGGCGGCAGAAGGTGCATTTGCCGCAGGACTCCTTCTGGGTGAAGTCCAGGAAGAACCGGGCGATTTCCACCATGCAGTCGTCTTCGTCCAGCACCACCATGCCCCCGGAACCCATCATGGCCCCGGCCCGGGTAAGGGAGTCGAAATCAATGGGAGTGTCCATGGCCGATTCCGGCAGGCAGCCCCCGGAAGGCCCGCCGATTTGCACCGCTTTGAACTGTTTGCCCTTGGCGATACCGCTGCCCACATCAAAAATCAGCTCGTTCAGCGTGGTGCTCATGGGCACCTCTGCCAGGCCGGTGTTCACCACCTTGCCGGCCAGGGCAAAAATGGCCGTGCCCGGGTTTTTCTCCGTACCGGTCTTCTTGAACCAATCAGCACCGTTTTTAACAATATGCGGAACATAGGACAGGGTCTTGACGTTGTTGATTATAGTGGGTTTGCCCCACAGACCGGCCACCGCCGGGAAGGGCGGGCGATACCGGGGGAGGCCGGGTTGGCCCTCCATGGAGGCGATCAGCGCCGTTTCCTCGCCGCATACGAAAGCGCCCGAGCCCTGGAAAATCTCTATTTCAAAATTGAATTCGCTGCCCAAAATTCCGTCGCCCAGTAAACCTTTCTCCCGGGCTTGCTGCACAGCCAGGGTCACCCGCTGTACCGCCAGGGGGTACTCGGCCCGGATGTAGACATAACCCTTTTGGGCGCCCACCGCCCGGGCGGCAATGATCAGCCCTTCCACCATCAAGTGCGGGTTGGATTCCAGGATGGTCCGGTCCATGAACGCGCCGGGGTCGCCTTCGTCAGCGTTGCAGATAACGTATTTGGTATCACCGGGAGCGTTATGGCAGGTTTCCCACTTGACGCCGGTGGGGAACCCGGCCCCGCCGCGCCCGCGCAAACCGGAAGACTTGACGGTATCGATAATTTCCTCAGGTGTCATGGCCAGCGATTTGACCAGGGCGCCGTAGCCCCCGGTGGCGATATAATGGTTAATGTCTGTGGGATCTATAAAGCCGCACTGCTCCATTACGATTTTATTTTCGTGGATGCCCCGGGGAAAATCGGCGAAGGTGGGAAACATGTCGTTGGGCTCCAGGGCCGCCAGGGCGAATTCAATACCCGGGTCACCCTCGGTTAAAAAGTCGCGTACAATGCGCGCGCCCACGCCCTCGTTTACATATCCGTAACAAATGGGCGGGAAACCCTCGTTATAAATAACCATAATGGGCTCGGCGTAACAGTGGCCCATGCACCCCACTTCCAGCACATTGGCGTCCAGTTGCAGGCGGGCCAGTTCATTTTTTACTTCCTCCAGCAGGTTGAGCGCCCCCGCCGCCCGCCCGCAGGTGGCGGCGCCGATTAAAATCAGAGGCTTTTCCCGCAACCCGGCCCAGTTTTGCTGCGCGGTTTCCTGTAACGCGGCAAATGCCGCGGCGGCTGCACTTTCTTTACTCACTGGTTGCGTCACCTTCTTTCGTATTCTGCTGCTCCTTCTTCTTATCCAATTGGTGTGAGAATATCAGCCCGTCCACCCTGGTGGGGGTTATTTTACCGTGCACCTCTTCATTGATAACCACCACCGGAGCCATGGTGCAGCAGCCCACGCAGGCCACCCGCTCCAGGCTGTATTCCCGGTCTTCGGTGGTTTCACCCACCTTTATGTTCAGGCGGCGTTCCCAGGAGTCCTGGATGATGTGTGCGCCCCGCATATGGCAGGCTGTGCCCATGCAGATTTTAACTTGCCTTTTGCCCGGCGGGGTCAAACGAAACTGGTTGTAAAATGTTATCACCCCGTAAACGTCCACGGGCGGCACCTGGAAGTGGGCGGCCACTTCCTCCATGGCCACCGGCGGCACGTAGCCCAGTTTGTCCTGCACCCGCTGCAGTACGGGGATCAAATTACCCCGGCTATCATTACACTGGAATAAAATTTGCCGGGTGGTTTCGGCGGCTATTCTTTTTTCTTCTTCCGTTAACTTCATATCATCGCCCCATTGTAAAATTATTGATAATTCGGAAATTATCAAATAAAAATTAACAGGTTAATTGATTATATCATAAAGCAATCATAAAATCTATATGTTGCGATATATGCCCACATGTTAATTAAAGATATGTTGTTCCAGCCAGTGGCGTATTTCTTCGTTAATATCGTATATATTGTCATATTTTAAGTTAACGTTTTGCTCTTCCAGCGCCTTGAGCAGCATTTCCCTGGGGGGCTGGTGTTCTTCCTGCATGGTTTGGGTTTTGCTCAAATGCTTTTTAACGATATACAGGGCCAACCGAGGGGTTTGTTCAAATACGTCGATAACAAAGGCATAACCCAGCCGCCGGTCTTTGTTTTCATTTTCCAGCCGGAAATCCCACAAAATCTGCTCTCTTATTTCCTGAAAAAAATTCATTTAACAACACCCGCCTGTCGCTTGTAGTGATCAAAAAAATTGTAGCACAGTTAATGAAAATAAGCAAAAAAGAGGGTCAGACTTAAACTGAATTAAACTAACCACATTAACCTGATATTAAGATAATGCAGTTAGTTTAAAGAAGTTTAAGTCTGACCCCGCTGGTTAGCCGCGTTCGGGGTCGACTATTTTGGTGTAGCCCCGGACGCGATTTAGTTCTTCTTTTCTGGTCAGACCCTGGTTAATGGTTCGGCTTTCTTTTTTGGCCTTTTTATCTCGCGGCATAATACAACCTCCTGTTGTTCAGTATGCAGTTATTTTGGCTTTTTTGCAGGCTGATTATGATAACCGGGCACACCGTGCTTAAAAGCCGGGGCGCAGCAATCTCGGGGCAGGATTTGGCCTGCGGGAAGTAGAAATTTTGAAAAAAATCAGCATGATGCACAAATAATTAACAGGAGGCGAAATATGTTGGGTTTGCGTCGAAAAATATTTGTTTTGCTGGTTGTGACCGGCTTGCTGCTGGTGCTGAGCGGATGCGGCGGTGGAAAACAGCCCGCTGCGGAAAATGATAAACCGGCCCCCATCAAAGTGGGCATGATGCCCATTACGGATAATTTGCCTTTCTGGCTGGCTGAGCAAAAGGGCTACTTCCGGGATGAGGGCATTGAAGTGGAACTCGTGCCCTTTCCCAGCGCCCTGGAGCGGGACAGCGCCTTTGCGGCGGGGAAGATAGACGCCGGCATCGGTGACATGCTGGCCGTCGCCGCCATGAACAACGGCGGCACTGTCGTTAAAGCCGTTTCCGTGGGCCAGGGGGCGGTGCCGGGGGAGAACCGGTTTGCTATTTTGTCAGCGCCGGATTCGAGCATTACGTCCCCGGAACAATTAAAGAACGTGCCCATTGCCTTGTCCCTGAACACCATCAATGAATATATCACCGATAACCTGCTGGTTGCCGGAGGTCTGAAGCCGGAGGAAATCAAGAAAAATAACATGGTCAAGCTGCCCATCCGCTTTGAGGCCTTGCTGAACGGCAATGTGCAGGCGGCCACCCTGCCCGACCCGTTTGCCACCCTGGCGGAAATAAAAGGAGCCCACCTGGTGGTGGACAACACGGAAAACACCGTGGCCCAGACGGTGGTGATTGTGCGCCGGGAAACGCTGGACGCCAACCTGGCCGGGGTACAAAAAATGATGCGCGCCTACGCCAGGGCGGTGGAAGATTTGCAGGCCGATCCCCGGCAGTATGATGAACTTATTGCCGAAAAGGCACGGGTGCCGGAGGAAGTATTAGCCAGCCAAGCACACCCTTTAAGGCTGCACTTCTCCGCTCCCCGGCTGCCGGACAAACAGGGCGTGGAAAAAACAATTGCTTGGATGAAAGACCACGGCTTGTTGCAGAAGGATTTTGAATATAATGATCTCGTGGACGGGCGGGTAATCGGTGAGTGATCAATTTAGCGGGTAATAAACTGATGGTCAATGTAGAAAATCTTTCGGTCAGCTACCGGCAGCAACGAAAAGAGGTGCCGGCCTTGCGGGGTGTTTCCTTTGCGATTCCCCGGGGTGGCACCTGCGCCCTCATTGGCCCCTCGGGGTGTGGCAAATCCACGCTGCTCTACGTGCTGTCCGGTTTGCTGGGGTCATTTTCGGGCCGGGTGCTGGTTGATGATGAGCCGGTGCAACCGCTGCGCCGGCAAACGGCGCTGATTTTACAGGATTACGGCCTGCTTCCCTGGAAAAAGGTGTTTGACAATGTGGGGCTGGGTCTGGATATCAGGGGGATAAACGGGCGGGAAAGAACGGCTCGGGTGCAGCGGGTGCTTCTTGAGGTGGGCCTGTGGGAAATGCGGGATCGCTACCCCTCACAGCTTAGCGGCGGCCAGCGGCAGCGCGTCGCCATTGCCCGCGCCCTGGCCCTGGAGCCCGACCTGCTGTTGATGGACGAGCCCTTTTCTTCCCTGGATGCCCTGACCCGGGAAAAGCTGCAGAAACAGCTGCTGGATATATGGCAAAAAAAGCGCATGACCGTTGTGCTGGTGACACACAGCATTGAAGAGGCCATATTTCTGGGGCAAATAATTATCGTGTTGTCCGAACACCCCGGGCGGGTGGTGGACATCGTGGAAAACCCGCGGGTGGGCGAGCCCGGCTACCGCAAAACCCCGGAGTTCCACGCGCTGACCACCGTCCTGCGGGAAAAACTGATACCGTGACAGGCGCGGTTTATAAACCGGTGTGTCTGGAATGGCAACAATTCAACACCCGGCACCGGAGTTGCGGAGTTAAAGCGGCACCAAAGTTGAATTAGGATGGTTTCGACACATGCACGAACGAGGCTATATAAAAAAAACAGCGGCCACAGCCGCTTCCATCGCTTTCCTGCTGCTGGGCTGGGAACTGCTGGCCGTGATGCTGGCCAGTCCCGCCCTGCCCCGTCCGCTGCCGGCCTTTATTACTTTTGTCAGGGAAATCCCGGCCGGTTTGTGGCGGCATTTCTTGATCAGCAGCTACCGGGTGGTGTTGAGCATACTGCTCTCCCTGGCGCTGGCCCTGCCCTGCGGTATGGTGCTGGGTAGGGAGGAAAGGTTCGATCGCTTGGCGGCGCCCCTGGTTTACCTGGTTTACCCGGTGCCCAAGATTGTGTTTCTGCCTGTATTAATGGTGCTGCTGGGTATTGGAGATATATCCAAGATAGCATTGATCACGCTGGTGATTTTCTTTCAAATTCTGGTGCCGATAAGGGACGCCGCCCGGGGAATTAATGCCGGTGTTATAAACTCCGTTAAATCCCTGGGGGCCGGTCGGTGGGATATTTACAAGCACGTGGTGTGGCCGGCGGTGCTGCCCGAGATGCTCACCGCGCTGCGCGTAGCCTCGGGGACGGCCATTGCCGTTTTATTTTTCTCGGAAACCATCGTCAGCCAGGAAGGGCTGGGGTATTACCTGCTGGACGCCTGGTCGCGGTACGCCTACCGGGAGATGTTCGCCGGCATCATCGCCATGGGCCTGCTGGGCTTTATCATTTACATGGCCCTGGATTACCTGGAACGCAGATTATGCCCGTGGAAGTTTGTTTAGTGCCCACGGGAGATACCTGAAAACCGACAAGAAAAGGCCATCCCAAGCTGGATCAGGCCAAGATAAAAGACGAAGAAAAGTTGCTGTCGAACGCGGTTTTATTGTCGCTACAAATTCTAACGGCTTCTGACAATCATTATGCAGTATGGATGCCATTTTAGGCAATAAAGAAGATGAGCGGCTGCATAATGTATAATTTAGTCGATTTTTTTAGAGGAAATTTAAAAACTAGATGTAATTATATTACTAAATATACAGGAGTGAAGGTTGATATTATGAAACAAAGGATCCATAATAAACATATGTTCGGGGGGGGGGGGGGGTAATTTATGTAATAATTACCAAAATTTTCCATTGCTGTATTCTTTCCATTTTGGTTGTTAGAGCTTCTGAGCTTTCTAGGAAATTCCATTATTCACCCACCCTTTTAAATTGCCTACCCAGATTGTCTATTCGCTCCTTTCAGTTGCTAACGAGGCGCATCATAATAGTTTTTACTCACGGACTTGTTAGCTTATTTTTCTCCTCTTTATTTTTCCCATGAACAATACACTTTAACGGCTGAACGTTTTACCCTTCCAGGAAATCTTCTGGGTTCTAGCCGTAATATGACCTCAAACTTTTATAATTTAAAACTTTATTGTGCCAAAGGCAAACCACTCGAAAGGGTGGGGCGCAAAGCCATGGGTCTGTAGCCCTTGAGGGTATGACTGCCAGGTTGCCGCGATAAAGGTTTTGTTATTGTTTTAAAGTATTCTTTATTGCGGCAGCTAGTAGGCTGCCGTTTTTTCTTACAAGTATATCTACCTATATTCAGGTGTAAATGAAGGGAAAAAGTTAAAAAAGGGGCGGTTCCTGTGGATACAACGGGAGTTAACAACCTGTTAAGAACGATGAAAAAATCCTGGCCGGGATTATTTCTTCACAGTGCCAACGTTGCAAATCTCTCTTTGAGAATATGCACTTTACTTCGCCTGGACGAACAAGATCGGGAAACCGTGATAGCCGGGGCACTCCTCCACGATGTGGGAAAGATGTTTGTTAAACGCGAAATTATCGATAAGCCAGGACCCCTTACAAAGGGGGAATGGACTGAATTAAAGGAACACCCCTTGCGGGGTGCCTCCATAATAGAAGGAATGGGAGTGGACACGTCCCTGGTGGAAATGGTCCGCTATCATCACGAAAGGTGGGATGGAAAGGGATATGAGGGGCTGAGGGGAGAACGGATCCCCTGGCGCGCACGGGTCATTGTCCTGGCCGATGCCATGGATGCCATGATTTCCTTACGTCCTTACCGCTTGCCTTTAAAAATATATGAAGCGCTGGAAGAAGTCTATCAGGGTGCTGGTTCCCAGTTCGACCCGAAGCTGGTGGCGGCTCTGGCGGAAGAGCCCTTTTGGCAGACCGCCACCTATCGCGACCCGGCCAGGCTGGAAAGGCAGATAGACAATGAAAAACAATGGCTTGCTCAATTGGCGGATTCATATATCACGTTGTCACATCCGCTGGTATACGCCCAGAGCCAATGGCTGGACCGTTTGCTGGTAATATTGTGGCAATTTAAAGGAAATGCAGCCGGGAGGGGCCGACAGGCAGAAAGGGGGTGAAAAAATGCGACGGTGTCTTGAATGCGCGAAGAAAGAACCAGGCCGTCCTTGTGTAGATTGCAAGTACTTTATTCAGCAGGGCCCCCTCCGCCGGGTGCTTTCACCGCCTGTCCGGGTATTACTGGAAGATGAGCATGGCAAGCAGTATCCGGCACACATTCTGGTGTTTAATACCACGGGATTTGGGCTGGAAACGGAAGCTCCAGTTCCGGGCCGGTATGTAATCAGGCTGCAGGAAAGTTTGTGGGTCGAGGTAGCCGGAGTACCTTTCAGGGGTAAAAATAACGTCCGCCTGTTTGACATCATATGTGTCCACCGGAGGCAGGGGACTGCCAGCCGGCTTAACAGCGATGAGTACCAGTTGCTGGCCGGAAGCGCCGGCGAGCTGGTACAGGAGATTACCAGGCACTTACCGGAGCACCTTCAGGACCTAGTCAGGGAAAAACTGCTGGCTGAAGTGGAGAAATCCGAACTAATTAACGCTCTCAGGGTGGGGAAGGTGATGAAATATGAAGGGGGGCGCTTCCGCTACCTTTCAGGTCAGGCTGACCTGGATCTGCCCATGGAAGAAGCGGAAAAACTGATGCGCCAGGCTACCCGCCAGGCCGAACACCGGCGCGAGGTGATCATTAGCGCTGACGGGCAAAAGGTGTTTGACCTTCACGGGGTTCCTTTCGATTACAGGAGCGGTGGACTGTTGGCCTTTGACATCACCGAGGTGATTGAAAAGGAGAGAAGGATGCACCGGCAGGAGATGCAGGCTTACCGGGATGCCATAGCGGCGGTAACGGGGGGCCGGTTATACCTGGCGAATGGTAAAGAGATGGAGAAAGTGGTCTCAGAAGGGGCAGAGCTGGCCAAGGGTGAAGTCCGGCAGACCCATGACCTTCCGGAAGCCCGCCGAGCAATACGGGAAGCTTTACCTGCTCTCGACAGCCGCAAGCGGCATGCTATTGCCTTGTGCTTGTCAGAGGCGCTGACAAATACTCTTAAGCATGCGGGGGGCGGTTGCTGGCAAGCCAGACAGTCAGGGGATGCAGTCAGGATTATTGTGCGGGACCGGGGTCCGGGAATTAAAACCAGCGAATTAGCCCGGGCAACGCTGATGCAACATTATTCAACCAAGAATTCCATGGGGTGTGGATTTACCCTGATGCTCTACTATGCGGACTACCTCTACCTTAATACAGCACCGTCAGGTACCGCCCTGGCCCTGGACTTTGGCATTGGGCCTGCAGATAGGTTAAAACAATACCAATGAAGGAAGGTAATGTTATTGCTGAAAGTAGATGTTTACGTTGCCCGTGGAGTGTGCCGGGTTGTGCTAAACGGCGAATTAGACATGGAAACGATAGCGCAATTGCAAGAGGTTGTTGGGAAAGTGGGGGAACACACGCTGGAAGTTGACCTGTCAGGCGTTTCTTTCGTTGATTCCACCGGTTTGAAAAGTTTGCTGGACATTAATAACGACTGGCGGCAAAAAGGAGGCCGGATGCTGATTTTAAGGCCGCAACCTGATGTGGCGGAGGTGATGCAGTTGGTAGGGTTGGACAGGCTCCTGGCGCAAAACACCGCTCCGGCCGGAGAAGAGAGGTAGGAGCAGGATGAGAGAAGTGATCACAGGGAATGGGAAAATAATAAAGGCTTGCGGGTTGGAAGGTAGTGGGTGTAGCCTGCCTGCCGGACAGGTAGGTGGAGATTTTTTTGAGTTTATCTCCTGCGACAAGAGAACCGTGTTTGCCGCCATCGGAGATGTAATGGGTAAAGGATTCCATGCGGCCCGGCTGATGGAAACAATCTGCCATATGCTCCGGGAGTGTGCCAGGATTAATCCCCATCCTCTGGAGGTGGTGCGCCGGTTAAACAAGGTGGGAGGGTATGAACTGCGGAAATGCGGGGCTTTTGCCACCCTATGCCTGCTGTGTTACGACGGGATAGCTGGACGCCTCACCTGTGTCAATGCGGGGCACCACCCTCCCCTCCTTCTATCTAACGGTAGGGTGAGAGTGGCCCAGTGCCGGGGAGTTGCCTTGGGCCTGTTGGAGGATTACCTTGGGTCGGGGGCGGAGGAATTTTTTCTTGCCGCCGGAGATGCGGTGGTGCTATATACCGATGGACTTGTGGAAGCATCTGGCCTAGGCGGGCAGAGGTACGGGCAGGAACGATTGAAGGAGATAGTTCGCCTTCAGAATGGCGCTGATGCAGACAGGATGAAACAAAATATTTTATCTGACCTGGAGACATTTACCCGCGGTTTTTCTCAAAAGGATGACGTGACACTGGTTGTGATGAAGGTGACAGGAAAGGCAGGTGAAAGGAGTGGAGATTAGAATCCGGCAACAGAAAGGAATGGTAACACTGGAGCTGGAAGGAGAACTGGATTTCAGCAACGTGGAGCAGTTGCAACAGGAAATTCAGCGACATCCGGAGGAAGTGGTGGAGATAGATCTGCAGGGACTTCTGTTCATAGACTCTTCCGGGGCGGGAATGCTCCTGAGCCAGGCCAGATACCTGTACAGGCAGGGGCGCACCCTGAGAATTGTTAACATCCCCGATTTTATTCGAGAAGACCTGGAAATGATAGGTTTTTTTAAAGTACTGGAAATATTGGAGTCTAATCCCAATGCTTAGCAGGAGGTGAGTTCCTAATGAAAGAGGAGATTACCCGGGGTTCCCCCGCAGCAACAGCGAGTGGAGCGGACAATGCTTTTTCGGACGGAGAAGCGGTGGGTCCATATGCTTTTGTGAAACAGGGGCGCCTTGTTGTCCGGCACCGACCGGAGGGACCCTATCCGTTAGTGATACCTTGCCCGGGGATCAGGTTGATTGTCAACGGCGAGGAACGCACTCAACTCACCCCCGTATGCATGAAGGATGTGGTTCGGGTGGAAACGGTGAATGAGCGAAGAGAAGGCGAATGGTCTGTGACTGTTTCCCCCGATGGCCTACAGGCAATATTGCGTATCCGCCCTGCTATGGTAGTTTACCGGGAATTGGCGGACCTCCCCCCTGCCCAAAAACTACAACTGGCGGTAGTGGAGCGGGAAGAACGACTTCCGGTACTTGCATGGGACGAACTATTACAAGAATTATCCCGGCTGGGGATTAATCATGGCGTAAACTGGGAAGCATGCTTGCGCAGTGTTACATCCTGCGCTGAAGAGGAGGTGGTTATCGCTCAAGGTGTTCCGGCGATACCAGGGAAAGACGGCCGGTTGGAATTGCTTTTTTCTTCTAAACCCAAGGTACCTGTGCCGAAAGAGGAAACCGAAACGCTGGATTTTCGGGAACAGTATGTTTTTACTTCGGTGGAGGCGGGGGAAATCCTGGCTGTCAAACACCCGCCTACGCCGGGGCGTCCTGGTACCAGCGTCAAGGGTGACGTAATTGTACCGGTATCGCCTCGGGACTTTAGCCTTTCTGCAGGTGAAGGAGCGGTGCTAACAGGAGATGGTGAACGGGTCGTGGCGGCCCGGGCCGGGCGTCCCGTGGCCTCTCGCCGGCGTAATTTGGTGAAGGTAAGTGTATTACCTCAATTGGTTCATAATGGTAATGTAGACCTTGCTTCCGGTAATATTGTCTTTAAAGGAGATATCCAAATTACCGGTAATGTGGAAGAAGGGATGAAGGTAGAAGCGGATGGAAATGTAAATGTGGCGGGGCTGGTTTCCGGGGCGAGGGTTCAAGCCACGGGTTCCATCCTGATCAGGGGAAATATTTTTTCATCAGTAATAGCCGCAGGAGGGACTTCTGCCTTTCTACAAGGTATTTTGCCGGAGATTCATGCCCTGGCAAACGGCTTGCAAAAGATGGTCATGGCTATTCGGCAGCTGCTGAGTCACCCTGCGTTCAAGCAGGGCGATCTTAAACGCGGAATCGGTCCGCTGGTAAAGTTGCTGTTGGAGGGAAAATTTCGTCATCTTCCCGCTGTGGTTAATACCTTTAAGAGTCAAGTTAAAATTATGCCCCCGGAATTGGCCGGTGAAAGCCTGGACGAGTTTATTCGGGAAGTTGAACGGGTAGTGGTTCATACCCCTTTAGCCGCACATGACCTTCGGGAGGTGGAAACACTGGCCAAACGGGCTGTGGAATGGAAACAGGCCTTTACGTGTCTGCCATCTTCAGAAAGTGACGTAGTGGCGTCAAGCATTCTCAATTCTACTATTATAGCAACCGGCGATGTGCGGGTGGTGGGCAGTGGTTGTTACAATTCACGAATCCAGGCTGGTAAGGAGGTAACTATATCCGGTTTATTTCGTGGGGGTGAGATCCAGGCCGGTGGAGATGTGCATCTGGGGAAAGTAGGCTCTAAAGTTGGGACACCTACCAGGGTGGTGGCCGGCCCGGCAGCCGTGGTTACCGTGGGTTATGTCTTTGAGAACGCTTCCATAGCGGTAGGTGGTCGAATTTACCGTTTTGACAGGGACGAAAAAGGCATCCGCCTGTGGTTGGATAAAGAAGGGAATCTCCGGTCTAGAGGAAACCCAACTTAACAACCCCAGGCAGATATTAGGCGGACGGCTGCCCTGTCCCGGAAAATTTTCCGCCGTATACTCTCCCGCTTTACCCATGTGGCCCGCCTGGCTCTTGGCGGCAGGTTCATACCACGGGAACCGGAAGAAGCCGCCTGGTTAGCCATTGCACAAGCTGCACCGGAGAAAAAACTACTCCCCTTGCTGGAAGAACCGGGTGTTCCCGCACTTTAAGCCAATAAAGGGAGAACGACATGTAAGAAATTAGCATATTTGCATAAAAATATAGGGCCACTTTAGCCAGATTATACCAGTTGATTTGGCCTATATTTTTTATGCAACGCTAGTGGCCTGTCCCCTTTTTCTATTGCGGTTTAGTGCCCATGTGCATGGCGGCCACCCCGCCATCGTAAGATTTTACTTCAACGTTTACCAGCCCGGCCTGCCGGAACATTTCCGCCAGTTCCCGGCGGCCGGGGAAATCCCTGGCCGACTCCTGCAGCCAGGAGTATTGGTTGTAGCTTTTGGCCAGCAGTTTGCCCAGTACCGGCATAACGAAGCGAAAATACGCGAAGTAAAGCTGCCGGAATCCCGGGGTGGTGGGCTGGGAGGTTTCCAGACAGACCACCTTGCCGCCCGGCCTGGCCACCCGTCGCATTTCCCGCAGCACCTGCAGGTAGTCCGGCACGTTGCGCAAACCGAAACCTATGGTCACGTAATCAAAGGAATTATCCTCAAATGGCAGGTCCATGGCGTTGCCATAAACCAATTGCACCTGTTTCAACCCTTTCGCGTTCACTTTGTTTTGCCCGATTTTCAGCATGTTTTGGCTGAAATCCAGCCCGTAAACCTTGCCGCCCGGCCCGACTGTCTCGGCCAGGGCGATGGTCCAGTCCGCGGTGCCGCAGCACACGTCCAGGGCCGTCTGACCCTTTTGCACCCGCATGCGTCGCATGGTGTCTTTGCGCCAGACCTTATGCCGCTGGAAACTGATCACCGAATTCATGAAATCATATTTATGGTAGATGGTTTCAAATACCTCGTGTACGCGCTCTTCCTTGGATTGCTGCATTTATTTACCCTTCTTTGATTATTTATGCATTACAAATTTATTCTTTCTATTATACTACCAAACCTTTCGCCCGGGCGGCCCTCAGTCAAAAAAATATCAACGCAGCGGGCCAGGCAAGCGGCCACCTCGTCTTCATTCGCCAGGGGAAGCAGTTCCGTGGCCAGGCGGGGGTGGCGCCCCAGCTTACCGCCCACCAGTACAGTAAAACCCGACCGTTCAACATGCATGGCGCCGGTGGGACAGGCCCGCACGCACTGGCCGCAGTTCAGGCAGGCGTCCCGGTCAATAACCGCTTTTTCCCCGGTCAGAACGATGGCCGCTTCCCGGCAGACTCCGGCGCAGGCCCCGCAATTATTGCATCCTTCGCCCGCTTCCGGAACGGCCTGTCCCTGCACGCCGAAATCCTTGATCTGGGGTTGGCTGCAGGAATTGGGGCAGCCGGCCAGGGCGATGTGAAACATCTGGTGGTGCAGCGGCCGTTTGGTATTTACCCGGGCGCCCCGGCGCTCGTTGAACCGGCAGTCTGCCAGTACCCGCTGTAGTTTGCCGGCCAGGTTGTCCAGGTCTGTTACCCGGTTGGGGCAATCAAAGCATTTCTTTATGGTGAACAAATCCATGTTTATCTACCTCCTGCTTGTTTTATATCAACGCCGGTTAAAACAGACGGCTGCAGTATAACGAAACCAGGAGGCTTTGGCAGTTAACTTGCCCGGCTTACGGTGTGCGAAATATCACACCGGCAGAAAGTTCAACATTTTAAGCCCACTGGCCGGGTCAAATTCTTTAACGGCGCCGCTGTCGGTTATTTCCAGGATAATTACCTCCGCCACCAGGTACACTTCGGATTCACCCCGGAGGCAGCCCATGAGGGTCAGGTCGCCCTTGCCCGTGACTCCATGCAGGTGGAATACCGGTTCTCCGCCGTCGCCGGGGAACAGGGTGCCTGTGCCGATAAGCTCCCGACAATCACTGAACTCACGCCAAACCGGCACCGGAGGGCGGGTGCATTCTTCCGGTCCCGCCACCAGGGCGGCTTCTTTCAGGGCGCCGATGACGAAAAAAACCCCTGCGGAGATTTGTTCTTTTTCCACCAGTTGATTTAATTCAGCCAGCAGGTCGTCGCCATGTTCCACCCGGGCCACAAAAACCCGGCCCGTTTTTCCCTGCGTGTATCTCACTTCGCATTCCCTCCCAATTATTAACAATACATTGGTGTTAATATGTTCTCGACACAAGTATAACATGCCGGGTATTAACTTGACAGGCCTTCAGTGTGGCAACATTTACCTGAGAATTGCTGTGGTTTTTTTCAGGTAATAGACAGGAAACCAGCTAAATGTTGTCAAATATATTAGGGCTAACCGCCAATCTTAATCAGCATATCAAGTTGTAAAACGGTGGCCATTCTTTGGCGGTGTTCATATATATAGAAACAGATTAAACATTTTAACTGTATTATATGTGAATGACTTGTGGAGGGGTTGATGTGACTGTGAAAAAGCTGTTTATCGTAATGTTGGCCCTGGCGGCTTTTTTTAGTGCCGCTTTGGCCGCCGCAGCCCAAACTGCTTCAACGACGGGTGGTATAAGGGTTTTTGTTGACGGACGGCCCGTTACCACCGGTGCGGCGCCGTTCAATGAGGATGGCCGGTTGATGGTGCCGGCGAGGCCCGTAGCTGAGGCGTTGGGTGGTTCGATGCGCTGGATACATCCCGGCGAAATACAAATTACGCGGGAGGACAGGGTAATATCCATGTTTGTGGGCCGGCGGGCATACACGATAAACTTGATGCAGAAAACCATGGATGTGGCACCCGTTGTAAAAGATAACCGCACCTATGTGCCGGCCAGGCCTCTGGCTGAAGCTCTTGACTATAAAGTAAGGTGGGTACAACAGGGCCGGTTGCATTTTTACCGGGCGGGTAACGAGAACCTGGTGGACCGGGTGGAAACCGAAATGAGATTTGCACCGGTCGCCGGTAACGCCCGGAACCGGGGTGTTATGCAAACCGTTTCTCGAAGCGGTCAGGTAATCAGGTACCTCAGGGAATTTGTCATGGAATCCACCGCTTATACTTATACGGGAAACAATACTTATACCGGCATAGCCCCCCACCGGGGGATAGTGGCGGTGGACCCGTCGGTAATACCGTTGGGCAGCAGGCTGTATGTGGAGGGTTACGGTTTTTGCCGGGCCATGGACATCGGGAGTAAAATCAAGGGTAACCGGATTGATGTATTTATGGAAACCAGGGGCGGGGCGCTGAATTGGGGCCGTAAGAACGTCAAAGTATACCTGCTCCCTTGAACCGGGAAAATCACAGCCAGGGGTGTTTCGAGCAACATTAAACGCACTGTGGCATTAAACAGGGTAGACTCTTTTTTGCGGGCTGGGTGGAATTGGCAGCAGGAATATATATATAGTTAATAGAAAAATAATTTTATAGAAAATATTATTTATTGGGTGGACGGGGTATCGGGTATCCTGGTCTGTCCGTGTTTTTTCGGGGGTGGAAATATGCGAGTTGTACTGGCGGAAGACGAGCCGATCATTCGTATGGACATTAAACGAATGCTGGAGGAAATCGGGTGCCGGGTTTTGGGGGAATGCCGTGACGGGGCGACAGCCATAGAATTAGTTAAAAAATATCATCCTGATATTGTGTTGATGGACATTAAAATGCCGGGCACCAACGGTTTGGCTGCAACAAGGATGATTTCCGGGGAAATGTTGGCTCCGGTGGTGCTGCTTACGTCCTACAGCGATCCCCGGACCATCGAGAAGGCAATGGCCAGTGGAGCCCTAGGTTATTTGGTAAAACCGGTGGAAAAGAAAAAATTAAAACCGGCATTTGAAGTTGCCCGCCAGAGGTTTTTGGAAATGCGGAAACTTCGCACGGATATCAAAGGCTTATCCGCTGCGGTGGCTGACAGGTCGTTAATCGCCCAAACCAAATCCATGTTACAAAAAAAGACTGGTTGCAGCGAGGAGGAGGCCTACAGGATGTTGCGCAGGACAAGTATGAACCAGCAGCGCAAAATAAGCGAAGTGGCCAAGGATTTTTTATTAACAAACTGATAAAGTCAAAAACTATAAAATTTTTTTGACCGGCGAGAAGGATTAACAAAAATTTTGTAGAATTATGTAGAATCGTGATTATATAAAAAAAGAATAAGCCGGCACAGCCGGTACAGCAAAGAAGCCTGAGTACGGCAAAGAAGCCTGAATGGGTGCGAAAGAACATTTCGTGCCTAAGCGGGCTTTTATTTGTTTTTAAAGGGGATTTTCTGTGGAAAGGATGTGGCCACCAAGGCGGCAGCGGTTTGACGGAACTAAAGCAGTGTATACGCATTTGACCGAAAATCTTGGGTGGGTGAAGTGCTTTGTCAGTCGATGTAATGGATTCCGCGCAAGTTCTGAGGGATCTTTGCCGGGAGAGAAGCAGCATAAGCGATGAAGATATTGCAATTCTCGAAAATCTCCGCTATAACCTGCAGTATTTTGCAGACCTGGCCGGGGCCGATATTTTTATTGATGTATTGACGAAGGACTCCAGGGCCGCCATAGTGGTGGCCGAGGCCAAGCCCGGCACTGCGCCGTCCCTGTATCAAGGCAGCGTGGTGGGTGAATATGCTTTTAGCTGTAATGAGCCGGCGGTGTTCCAAACCTTCAAAACAGGCGAGCCCACACCTGGTGTACAGGGTTTGAGCCAGGAGGGCGTTCCCATAATTCAGACGGTAACTCCGATTAAAAATGCCAAGAACCGGCTAATTGCCGTGTTGATCATGGAAAGGGATAATTCGTACCAGGTATACCAGCAAAAAACCGTGGAGTTTCTCTCTCAAACCACCCAGAAACTTACCGATACCCTGTTGAACCTGGCCAATGTGGAGGAAGTGCTGCCTACTCTTATTCACGATGCACTTTTTATAGCAGATGCGGGCGGCAGAATCTCCTATGCCAACCGCGTTGCCCACGATCTGTTGCGGGAGTACTCCAAGGATGTGAATTTTGTCGGTATAACCGTCAGACAGCTTACCGAACGGGTACCGGGCCTGAGCCAGTTGTTTGACAATGACTCCGATGCCGATGAAGTGCGGGTCAAAAACCGCGTCTTGCTGGTTAGAACATTGCCGATTTTGGCTGAAGGCGAGTTGCGCGGCAAAGTATACCTTTTAAGAGATATAACGGAGCTGCGCAAAAAAGACCGCCAACTCATGGCCAAATCCGCGGTAATCAAGGAAATACATCACAGGGTTAAAAACAACCTCCAGACAATTGCCAGTTTGATGCGGCTGCAGATGAGACGGGTGCGGTCAGAGGAAACCAGAGTGGCCTTTCAAGAAAGTATTAATCGTATTCGTTGCATTGCCCTGGTGCACGAAATGTTTTCCAGAGAGTCTCCGGAGGTTGTAGGCTTACGGGAGTGCATCCGCCGTATCGGGCAAATACTAATGGAGAACATGCTGCTGCCCGGGCAGGAAATAGCGGTGGAAGTCAGCGGTGAAGAAATCTTCATCCACTCGGACCAGGCGACACCCACAGCCATAATAGTTAATGAAATTATGCAAAATTCAATTAAGTATGCTTTTCCGGAAAACTCTGCCGGTAAGATATCAGTGTTTATAGAAAACCATATGTCCAACGTAAAGATAGTAATCAGGGATAACGGTAGGGGGTTCCCGCCGGATTTCGACCAGGAGACAAGCGCTAATTTGGGGTTGCAAATCACCCGGGCACTGGTTACCGAAACGCTTGAGGGAAACATATTGATGTATAACGATGACGGTGCCGTGGTGGAAATTGAATTCCCAAAATAGGGGGCCGTATAAGATGAAGTCTCTGCGTGTTATAGTGGCGGATGATGAAATCCTTACCCGCATGGACCTTAAGGAAATGCTTGCCGAGCAGGGTCATAAAGTGGTCGGGGAAGCCAATAACGGGGCAACGGCGCTGGAACTCGTTCAAAAGCTGCGGCCGGATTTGGCCATCCTTGATATAAAGATGGATAAAATGGATGGCATAAAAGTGGCCAAACTGGTAACCGGGCAAAAAATCTGCGGAGTTTTATTGTTGACGGCATATAACGAGGACGAACTGGTAAAAAGGGCGCTGGATGCCGGTGTAATGGCTTACCTTACCAAGCCGGTGACCGAAAGGGAACTGGAACCGGCTATACGCGTTGCCTGGGCACGCTTTCAAGATATTATTTCATTAAAAAGCAAAAAGGCGGAGCTCAAAGAAACCCTGAACCGGGATATCAGGCAGGCAAAACTCAAAAACACCAATGGCGCCGGTTTTAAAAAATAGAATATCTTACGGCGGTGAAGCCTTATGATGCGGCAGTTTGATTGATTGCCGCGCGTAAGGCTTTTTTTATTACGTTTTTCGGGGGGTGGTTTCCAAAAGCAATATAAAAGTTTACCCGGTAAAAACTAATAAATATTTGTGGAGGTGTTTAAATGAGTAATATGACCAACGGCAACGGTGAAAATTATTTAGAGAAGCGGCAGTTGAAAAGATTTGCGGGACCACTTCTTTTATGGGGATTGGGTGTGGGTTATGTTATTTCCGGCGACTACTTCGGGTGGAACTTCGGAATAGGCGCGGGCGGTTTCTGGGGTCTGTTCATTGCCACCATCTTAATGGCTATCATGTACACTACCATGTGTCTTACAATCGCGGAATTATCAACCGCCATACCCTTTTCAGGCGGGGCTTACGCTTTCGCAAGGAAAGCCATGGGACCATGGGGCGGATACCTTGCCGGTATCGGAGTGGTGTTGGAATACATTTTGGCGCCGGCCGTTATTGCCAACGGCATAGCGGGCTATATTGCGTTTTTGATTCCGGGAACTCCCAAGTGGTTGGTGGTTGTGGGAATATTCTTGCTGTTCGTGATTATGAACACTCTGGGGGCAAAGTCAACCCTAACCTTTGAATTAACGGTTACAGTTATTGCTGTGATCGGTCTGATTATTTTTGCAATATATACCATTCCTCATTTTGACATCAGCAAGGTTTTGGAAATAGCGCCGGTCAACGGGAACAGTGAGTTCCTACCCTTTGGATTATTCGGCATCTGGGCCGCCATTCCCTATGCCATATGGTTTTTCCTGGCGATTGAAGGTCTTCCTTTGGTATCGGAGGAATGCAAAGACCCCGCAAAGGATATGCCCAAAGGTCTTATTACCTCCATTTCCACTCTGGTAATAACTGCGTTCGCAGTGCTGTTCCTGGCTGCGGGCACGGGCGGCGCCGTCGCCATGAGCACTTCCGACAGCCCGTTGCCCGAGGCTGTAGCCGCTGTTCTGGGACAGGGACACTGGGCCATTATGGGGCTGGGCATTATCGGCCTGGCAGGCCTGGTGGCCAGTTTCAACGGAATTATCTTTGGCGCGGGCAGGGCCGTATTTGCCCTGTCGAGGGCCGGTTACCTGCCCAAATGGCTCTCACTCACGTCACGCTTCCATACGCCGCACGTCGCAATTATCATCGGCGGTATTATCGGTGTAGTGTCAGCCATTATCGGTAACGGCGATATCCTGATTCAAATTGCGGTATTCGGAGCCGTGATTTCTTACATCATGATGATGCTTTCCGCCATCGTTTTAAGGAACAGGGAACCCAATATGAAAAGGCCGTACAAAGTACCCGGTTATCCCGTAACTCCTTACGTGGCGCTCATACTGGCGGTTATCGCGCTGTTTGCCGGTTTCTTCTACGCGCCCAACGTAATACTTTGGACGGCATTGGTTTATCTTGTGTTTGTTGCCTATTTTGCATTTTACAGCCGGCACCACCTGGTGGCGAAAGCCCCGGAAGAGGAATTTGCCATTGTCGCCAAGGCGGAAGAAGAACTGGCCTAGCTTTGGATTTCCTTCCGGCGGTTGTTTTTGCCGGAAGGAAATCAATTGATTAAATAATTGCCAATATAAAGGAGGGAGAGGGATCAGCGTATGAGGCTCAAGACAAAGCTCTTTGGCCAAGTGTTCTCGTTTCGGGATGTGCGGGAGGTAATGGCCAAGGCCAACGAGGAAAAATCAGGCGACATATTGGCGGGCATTGCCGCCCAATCCGCCGCCGAACGGGTGGCCGCCAAAATAGTATTGAGCGAATTGACCCTGGAAGACATCTATAATAACCCGGCTGTGCCGTATGAAAAAGACGAAGTTACCAGAATTATTTACGACAGCCTGAACCGGCCGGCCTATAACGAGATAAAGGGGTGGACCGTGGCCCAGTTGCGCGAGTACATCCTGAGTGATGAAACCGGCGAGGCGGACATCAGGAGAATAAGCAGGGGCCTGACCAGCGAGATGGTGGCCGCGGTAGCCAAAATAATGAGCAATATGGATCTTATTTGCGGCGCCAGGAAAATCCCGGTTACCGCGCACTGTAATACCACTATCGGACTGCCCGGTTGCCTGGCGGCGAGGCTGCAGCCGAACCACACCACCGACAGCCCGGAAGGCATCCTGAGTTCCATACGGGAAGGTTTGTCTTACGGTGTGGGCGATGCGGTGATAGGTTTGAACCCGGTTGAGGATAACGTGGTCGCAACGACCAGGTCGCTGGAGACCATCTATAACTTTGTGCAGGAATGGCAAATCCCCACCCAGGTGTGTGTGCTGGCGCATGTTACCACCCAGATGAAGGCGGTGGAGAAAGGCGCCCCCGCGGACTGTATTTTCCAGAGCCTGGCGGGCACCCAAAAGGGTAACGAAGCCTTCGGCATCGACGTGCCCATGCTCCGCGAGGCCAGGGAGGCAGCGCTTAAATTCGGCAGGGGAACAGGTCCCAATGTTATGTATTTTGAGACAGGCCAGGGTTCGGAACTTTCCTCCGACGCCCACCACGGGGTGGACCAGGTGACGCTGGAAGCCCGTTGTTACGGCTTGGCCAGGCAGTTTGAACCTTTCCTGGTTAATACGGTGGTAGGTTTTATCGGGCCCGAGTACCTGTACGACGCCAAGCAGGTGATACGCGCCGGGCTGGAAGACCATTTCATGGGCAAGTTGACCGGTGTTCCCATGGGGGTGGATGCCTGCTATACAAACCACATGAAGGCCGACCAAAACGACATAGAAAACCTGGCAGTGCTGTTAACTACCGCAGGAGTGAATTACTTCATGGGCATCCCCATGGGGGATGACGTAATGCTGAATTACCAGTGTACCAGCTTTCATGATATAGCCAGCTTGAGGCAAGTGACGGGGATGAGGCCGCTACCCGCTTTTGAAAAATGGTTGGAAAAAATGGGCCTGATGGAAAACGGCCGCCTGACTTCCCGCGCCGGAGACGCTTCTTTCTTTACCGGGAAAGGAGGTGCGGTCAATGCATGAAGACCAGATAAGGAAAATTGTGCAGGCTGTTATAAGTCAAATGACAGTTGGGGATAAGGAAGCGGAACAGGAAAAACCTGAAAGCAAACCGGAACCCGGTATTAAACAGCAAGCCAAACAGCAAGCCGTTTCACCTGAAAATGTATGTGCTCCTAATAATGAAGCAGGCGATGAAGATTTGGAAGACCTTTCGGCAGTGGACCTGCAAAAGGAAATCCTCGTGCCCGAGCCGTGCGATCGTGCCGCCCTGGAATACTTCAAACAATCCACGCCGGCGCGGATAGGGGTATGGCGCTGCGGCACGCGACCCCTCACCAGAACCCTGCTCCGGTTCAGAGCCGACCACGCCGCTGCGCAGGATGCGGTCTTTAAAGAAATCAGCGAGGATGCTCCGGCCGGGTTTGACCTGGTGCGGGTGCAGAGCGCGGTCAAGGACCAGGATGAATACCTGACGCGACCGGACCTTGGAAAAACACTTCCGGAGGAGGAGCTGGAGAAAATACGCCGGGAATGCCCCGCCAAACCCGATGTGCAAATCATCATCGCCGACGGCTTGAGCACCACGGCTGTGGAAGCCAACCTGGCGGATATTTTACCGGCCTTGAAACAGGGACTGGCCTCCTACAACCTGAAAACCGGCCGCGATATATTGGTTAAATTCGGCCGGGTTGACATCATGGACGTTATCGGCCGGGCTTTGGAAGCTGAAGTGGTTGTGCTCCTTGTCGGTGAAAGGCCCGGTTTGGGAACATCGGAAAGCATGAGCGCTTACATGGTATACAAGCCGGGGCCGGATACCGTTGTTGCCGATCATATGGTTGTTTCAAATATCCACAAAGGAGGAATGCCCCCGGCGGAGGCAGGCGCGCACCTGGCCACGGTGGTCAAGAAAATTTATGATGCTAAAGCTAGCGGGGTGAAGCTTACCCGGCAGTAAGTCAGGGGGGAAACTCCGGTGAAGAATAAAAACAGCAAAGAGATTACAAGCATAGGTATTGACGTGGGTACCACAACAACCCAAATGGTGGTCAGCAGGCTGACGGTATGCAATACAGCGCCGGGTTCGGCGGTCCCCCGGATGGCCATAACGGGCAAAGAGGTGATCTACCGCAGCGGTATTCACTTCACGCCGCTGGCAAGCCGCGAATTGATTGATACCCAGGCTGTTACCGAGATTATATCCCGGGAATATCACCAGGCGGGCATAACACCGGACCGGGTGGATACCGGCGCGGTTATAATCACGGGTGAAACCGCCAGAAAGGAAAACGCCAGGGGGCTGCTTAACGATCTGTCGGGATTTGCCGGCAATTTCGTGGTGGCTACCGCGGGGCCGCTGCTGGAATCCATAATTGCCGGCCGGGGAGCCGGGGCTGCGGCACTGTCCTCAGAACTGCACCGGAATGTTTTAAACATCGACGTGGGCGGGGGAACATCCAACCTGGCTGTTTTCGAGGAAGGGCGACCGGTTGACGCCACCTGTATAAATATCGGTGGACGGCTTATTGAAATCGAACCCGGGGGTGAAAGGTTGGCCTACATTACCCCGGCCGGCAGGGTTGTTCTGGAAGAGTCAGGGATGGAACTTGATACGGGCGACATAATTTCTGTGGATCAGGTCCGTGCCGTAACGAGCGTCATGGCCGGGGCAATCAAGTCTCTATTGAGCAGCCGCCCGTTGCCGCAGGTAAGCCGGTGTTTGATGATGGGGCCGCCGCTAAGGCTTGACTATCCAATACACATTGTTACCTTTTCAGGCGGGGTATCCGACTTCGTATATTCCGGCGAGGAAATCTGCAATGTGCGCGAGGGCAGCAGGTACGGAGATATCGGCCCGTTCCTGGGCGAGGCTTTAAGGGAAGCCTTTAGCGGGGAAAGCCGGCAGCTGGTAAAGCCCAGGGAAACTATTCGCGCAACTGTAATCGGAGCCGGCGCCCACACACTCAATCTCAGCGGCAGCACGATCAAAGTGTCCCGGGGCATTCTTCCGCTGCGTAACGTGCCTGTGGTTAAACCGTTCCCCGGCGCCATACCGCCACTACCCGGGGACCTGGCCGGTGGCCTGGCGAAGCAAATGCGCCCTTACTGGTTGGGAGGCTATAAGGAACCCGTTGCCATAGCATTGAGGGGTATGGACGGCGCGGGGTTTAAAAAGCTCCAGGGCATAGCCGCGGCCGTTGCCGCGGCAACCAGGAACTACGTAAAGTCAGGCCAGCCCCTGGTACTGATTTTGGAAGAGGATTGCGCCAAAGTAATGGGGCAAATGTTGGCTGCCATCCTGGGCGATGAAGCCGGCATTATATGTCTGGACCAGCTGAATGTTGCCGACGGCGACTACATTGATATAGGCGAGCCAATAATGGAAGACACGGTAGTGCCGGTGATCATTAAAACCATAGTGTTTGAGGGTTAAGCATCTAACGGTTATCGATACAGAACCAGGCGAAGGAAGGTCGGAACATGGACATAAAAAGGGGACAGGGACATAAAAAGGGGACAGGCTACTTTTCCTGGTTAAATTTTCCAGGAAAAGTAGCCTGTCCCCTTTTTATGCCTTTACATATTCTTTGCAAACAGTTATTATAACAATCAAGCTGGTATTTGAACAAAATCGGGGTGAAAATGACATCGGATATGAAAAACCATGTTTGTGAAACGTTTTACTTTGATGAGGAAAAGGTAAACCGTATCAAGCAGGAAGTGGTGGTTACAGAAGGTTTGGGGCGATTGTTCAAGGCCCTGGCCGACGAAACCAGGATAAAGATTATTTATGCCCTCTCCCGGGAGGAACTGTGCGTGTGCGATGTGGCCCAAATAATCGACGCCACTGTGGCGGCGGCCTCACACCACCTGCGGCTGCTGAAAAACCTGGGTTTGGCCAGGAGCAGGAAGCAGGGCAAGATGGTTTTTTATTCTTTAAATGACGATTGCATAGAAACCATTATCGATGCCGCTTTAAAACACTATAAAGGAGAACATGGCTTGAGAAAGTAACTATTGCCCCGCCGGTCTTATTCAACCAGCACGGCCCTGGCGGGGGCGCTCTCGGCACCCTGTATTTTCAGCGGCAGTGCGCAGAGAAAGTACCGCCCTTCCTCAACTTCCCCCAGACGCAGGCCTTCCAGAACAATTATCCCCGCGGCGAACAGTATTTTGTGGCTGTCGTGGCCGGGCTGGTTTCTTTCGATGCCCAGGGCGTCGATGCCCACGCCGGCTACCCCCCGGTCCCGCAAATAGGCCGCGCCGTCTTTATCAAGGTAAACAAACTCAAAGTCAAAGCGGTCAACAAAGGAGTTGCGGGTTTTCATCAACACAAAGTCCCCCGGCTCAATGTCTTTGACAGCCAGGTCCGACCGGGTAATTTTTTCTGCCGCCCCGGTTAAGTCAAGCACTTTGCAGCAGGTGACCACTTTACGCAAATCGATGTTTTCTATTGTACCGCCGCCGGGCAGCATATGCAGGGGCGCATCCACATGAGTGCCGGTGTGCATATCCATTTGTATCCGGGATTCGCAGCTGTTTGTGGTGGTGAAGTCGGATATAAAAGTCAAAACAGGTCTTTTCTCAGCTTTGTTTTTATAAACCGGCATTTCCGGGTGGATGGTCATGGAAATGTCGTAGATTTTCATGTCCGGATATCACCTTTGTACAGCCGGTTCCGGTTGTCCCCGGCCAGCAGCGCCGCGGCTTCCCGGGGGCCCCAGCTTCCCGCCGGGTAATTGGGAAAACCGGGTTGCCGGGTTTGCCAGGCTGCGGCTATATTGTCCACAAACTTCCAGGCGTATTCCACTTCATCCCACCGGGCGAACAAGGTGGACTCTCCGCGCATGACATCAAACAACAGTCTTTCATAAGCTGCGGGGGAATTGACGCCTTCCCGGCAGTTCTGGCAGTAATCCATCTGCACCGGGACGATATTGCATTCCGTGCCGGGCTTTTTGGCGTTAAATTGGAAAAAAACACCCTCCCGGGGCTGAATTTTAATAATTAATATATTGGGCTGCAAATGGCCGTATTCCCTGGCGTACAGAATCTTCGGCAGCGGTTTGAACTGGATGATGATTTCCGTGGTTTTGACCGGCATTCTTTTGCCCGTACGGATATAAAAGGGGACGCCCGCCCAGCGTAAGTTATCAATATGGGCTTTCAAGGCGATAAAGGTCTCGGTGTTGGAGGTGGGGGATACCCGTTCTTCCTGCCGGTAGCCGGGCACTTCTTCGTTATCTACAATGCCGGGGCCGTACTGACCCCGCACCACGTTTTGCTCAACCAGTTCCGGGGTGAATTGTTCCAGGGAACGGAGCACCTTTACTTTCTCGTCCCGGATGGATTTGGTGTCCAGGCCGGCCGGGGGCTCAATGGCGGTGAGGGTGAGCAATTGCAGCATGTGATTTTGCAGCATGTCCCGCAGGGCCCCGGCTTGCTCGTAATAGCCGCCCCGGCTGCCCACGCCCACCTTTTCGCAGGATAATATTTGAATGTTATCGATGAACCGGTTGTTCCAGACCGGTTCAAAAAGCATATTGGCGAACCGGATGACCATGATATTTTGCAGCATTTCCTTGCCCAGGTAGTGGTCGATACGGTAAATATTACTTTCGTCAAATACGGCGGTTATCTTTTCGTTTAACTGCCGGGCGGAATCCAGGTCCCTGCCAAAGGGTTTTTCAATGACCAGCCGCTGCCAGGAGCCGCTGTTTCGCGCCATGCCATGCAGATACAGTTTTTCCACTATCACGGCAAAATACTCCGGCGCCACCGCCAGGTAATAAATCCGGTTGCCCCTGGTCCGGTATTGTTCATCCAGTTTCTGTAAAAAGGTATTCAGCCGGATATAACCTATATCGTTGTTAAAGTCGAATTTTTGATAATAAATCCGCCGCCGCAGTTCGCTCCAGGTATGTTCATGCAATTTGAACCTGGCATAATTTTTGATGGAATCATATACCTCGTACCGGTATGTTTCATGATCTTTGTTACGCCTGCCGACGGCCACCACGGCAAAGTGCTTTGGCAGTCTTTTCTCATGTTGCAGGTTATATAAGGCCGGCATCAGCTTGCGATGCGTCAGGTCGCCGGTGCCGCCAAAGATAACCATAACGCAGGGGTCAGCGGCATCAATATTGTAGTTGAATACATTTTCCACATTGCTAATCAGGCTGCTTTTCTTCAACTGCATGGCCTCCAAACCGGTTTCGCAGCGCCGCCACCACTTTGCCGCTGAAAGTATCCTCCTGTTCCGAGCGATAACGCATGAACAGGGCCTGGGCGATCACCGGAACCGGCACCTGCAATTCCAGGGCCTCCTGCACCGTCCAGAGCCCCTCGCCCGACGAGTGTATAACCCCCTTGATCTTTTCCAACTTCGGGTCGCCGGCAAAAGCCTTCTCTGTCAGTTCCATGAGCCAGCTGCGGATTACCGAACCGTGGTTCCAAACCCGGGCAATCTCCCGGTAATTCAAGTCAAACAGGCTTTTTTCCAGGATTTCGAATCCCTCGCCGATGGCCTGCATCATGCCGTATTCCACGCCGTTGTGCACCATTTTTACAAAGTGTCCCGAACCGCTGGGACCGGTGTGCAGGTAGCCGCCCTCCACGCAAATGTCCCTGAAGAGGGGTTCCAGGTACGAAAATACCGAGTCTTCGGCCCCGATCATGGTGCAAGCGCCGTATCTGGCGCCCTCCGTGCCTCCGCTGGTGCCCACGTCAACAAAGTCAATGCCTTTTTCCCTGAGCTTCCGGTATCTGGCCAGGGTGTCTTTATAATTGGAGTTGCCCCCGTCGATGATGATGTCGTGTTCATCAAGCAGAGGGATTAATTTTTCTATTGTGTCATCAACGGGCTTTCCCGCCGGTACCATCAGCCACAGCACCCGCCGGGGCGCGAGCTTTTCCACCAGCTTATCCAGGCTGTAGACCCCCGCGATACCTTCCGCCTCCGCTTTTTTAACCGCGCCGGGGGACCGGTTGTAGCCAATTACCCGGTGCCCGTGGTCTTTCATGTTCAGGGCCAGGTTAAAGCCCATTTTACCTAGACCGATTAATCCTACTTGCATTTTCACTGACTCCTTTTATAAACGGGGCAGGCGGTTCCCGCAAGTAATATATCGGCGCGAAAACTTAGACGCAACGGGAACCGCCTGCTCCACGTAGCAAAGTTTAAATCATGATAATACCATACTTTGACTTATTTTCCCCGGTATGCCGGTCATTTATGTGAATGTTCATCCGGAACAAAATAAAATCGGGCCGAAAATCGCATTAACGATCGGCCCTTTTGAAAATAATACGCTTTTAGCCCGCCAGCCGTACATTTTCCGCCAGCTGTTTTTGCAGGTTATCGTCGCTCATATCCTTGATTAATTTGCCATCTACAACCAGGGCGGGGACGGCTGCGCTTCGGTGTCCGGCCACCAGGGCATCCCGGGCTGATTTGTTCCGGTCGATATTTATTTCCTGGAAGACAATCTTTAATCTTTGCAGCATTTCCTTTACCCTGTCACAGGCCGGGCAGTTTTCGCCGGTGTACAGGATAACTCCTTGCTTTTGGGCTTGCGATAACTCGGGCACCCGGCGGGGTTTTCTGATCAGGTTTCCGGCCTTGATGCCCAGGGTGGCCAGAAAGCCCATGGGGCAGAAACCGCACCAGGTTCGCTGGCTGTATATATAGCCCAGCACGATGGCGATGGCGGTGGTGAGGGATACCAGCCTGACAAAAACAAAACCTATGGCGGTTAGATCGCCCCGGGCGTTGACAATGCCCACAACCAGGTTGGCCATCAGGAAAATTAAGAACCCTGTTTTAAAGTAGTTTGAAGTCAGGATAGCCGGCACCTTTCGCCTGCGGCTGATTTTAGCCAGGATGACGTCATTGAAAATACCCCGGGGGCAAAACATGGCGCACCATTTTCTTTTACCGGAGACCAGGGCTACGGCTACCGGCGCTGTCATGCATATAATGGCCATAATACCCACCACGGGATATATCCAGCCTATTATTAAAAATAGCACCAGTATTGACCAGGCATATGACCTTGTTGTTTTTACTGCCATTGTTGCTCCTCCTCCGGGCTTTACATTCTATTATGTTCAAAAACAGCTTGATCTGTACTGTAATTAATTGTTATTGCCAAAACAATTTAAATGTATTTGCAATTCGCCCCGGAACATGCTGGATTGTGATAACGGGCAAATATATGACCGGGCTAAGGAAAAGAGTAAAGAAAGGCGCGCTGAATTAAGCACGCCTTTCTTTTTTTATATAAATATGCATCCAATTTCTTGTAACGGTTGATAATTATTAAGCTTAATTTTTAAATAAACATTGGCACTGTGGTTGGTTTTGTATCTATCTTTCAATGCATTATTGATTTAGTGAGTTAAAAAATATATTCTGCATATTATGCATATGGTTTCACCTTTATTTTGTGGTTTTTCTTAAACAAGCAGTTTGTTTATATATTGCTATAGATTTACAGCCGGTTTCTTTGTTAGTTTCTTTATTATTAAAAAGGATAATGACTTTTGACAGCGAATTTAATTTTTGGTTAACCGGTACTTAACGGAAAGGTAAAATTTTTCAGGGATGGCCCTGATTTTTTGAAATGCGCGTTAAATCAAGGGGAGGGGGGAGTATTGGTCGGTAGATCGGTTATCCGGTAAATAGATTTTAGGAGGACTTATTGCACATGGGTAAAAGAATGTTAACTGTTATACTGGCGGTAGCCTTGGTGGCTTTACTGCTGGCCGGCTGCAGCGGCGGGGAAAAACAACAGGCCGCCGATTCCGGCAAGGAAAAGGTGTTTGTGTTTGCCCAGGGTTCCGACCCCCGGGGTCTGGACCCCGCCTATGTTGACGACGGGGAATCCGCCAAGATCATGGTCAATATTTACGACAACCTGGTGCGCTATAAGCCGGACAGCACGGAAATCGAACCGGCCCTGGCCACCAGCTGGGAGACCAATGAAGATAAGACCGAATGGACTTTCCATTTGCGTGAGGGCGTAAAATTTCACGATGGCACTCCCTTCAACGCGGAGGCGGTGAAGTTCAGCATTGAGCGCCAGCTGCCGCCCAACCGCACCGACGACATGCCTTATGCTTCCTTCACCTTCGGCCCGGTGAAGAAAGTGGAAGTTGTCGACGAGTACACTGTAAAAATTATTCTAAATGCGCCTTATTCGCCCTTCCTGGCCAACATGGCCATGTGCATGGCGGCGCCCATCGTCAGCCCCGCGGCCGTGGAGAAGTACGGCGAGGATTATATCTCCCACCCGGTGGGCACCGGCCCGTTCAAGTTTGTCAAGTGGGACCGCGGCCAGGCCGTTGAGCTGGTGGCCAACGAGGATTACTGGGACGGCGCGCCCAAGCTGGACAAGCTGATTTTCAAATTTGTCAAGGAAAACTCCGTGCGGGCCAGCGAATTGATCAGCGGTTCCATTGATGCCATGGACGGGGTTGATCCCAACGACGTCAAGAAATTGGAAGAAAGCGGCGTTGTCGTGGCCAAGAGCCCCGGTATGAATATCAACTACCTGGCCTTCTTTACCAACAAGGAACCGTTCAACAATCCCAAGCTGCGCCAGGCGGTGAGTCACGCCATCAACCGAGAGGCCATTGTGGAGCACCTGTATCAGGGAATGGCCGAGCTGGCCAACGGACCGCTGCCGTCCTTTATGCCCGGCTATGACAAGGACCTGCAGCCTTATGCATACGACCCCGAAAAAGCCAAGGCGCTCTTAAAGGAAGCGGGCTATGAAAACGGCCTCAAGGTGACCCTGTTGTCCTACACCAACCCGCGCCCTTATAACACCGTGGGTCAGAAACTGGCCGAGGCCATTCAAAACGACCTGCAGAAGGTCGGGATTGAGGTGGAAATCAAGGCTTACCCGTGGAAAGAGTATAAGGAAGTTGTATCGCCCGTGACGGTGGAAGAAGGCGATATGATGATTTATGGCTGGATTGGTGACAACGGTGACCCGGATAACTTCCTGACCCTGCTGGACAGCAAGGAAATCGCCGGCAGCCTGAACAGCGCCAAGTATGCCAACCCGCAGGTAGATCAGCTGCTGGAGCAGGGACGCCGGGAATTTGACATGGCCAAGCGGGCGCAAATATATAGTGAACTGCAGCAAATCGTGGTCAAGGACGCCCCGTGGGTGTTTATTTCCCACGCCACGGCCATGACGGCCCAGTCCAAGAACGTTGAAAACTTCAGCCTGCACCCGACGGGGGTTATCTTCTTCCACAATGTGGATAAGAAATAACTTTCTTTCCCCGAAAATTTAACGCGCAAGCGGATATGGCCCAATCAATTTGGGCCATATCCGTGTTTAATACATTAGATTAACAGTAGCTAAGCGGTTTCGGTGGTCCCCGCAAGTGATATATCGGAGCGCCGGTAACGGGACTTGGCGAAGCTGAGGTTGCCGGCCCGGCGGGACGAATCGCGCCGATATCATCATCTTGGCAAGCCCAGCAAATGCGATAGTTAACAATAAACAAAGAATAACTAACCGTTGCGCGCATTATGCAGGACCGCCAGGGCCGGCCCGAAGCGAGCCTTAGTCCCGTCGGCGCGGAGATTTTGAACGCAGCGGGGACCACCGAAACCATACATCACCAGTACCAGTGTTATGCAAGCACTGGTGAGGGGGTTAAAAACAGATGCTCCGTTACGTAATCAAAAGAATATTGCTGTTAATACCGGTGCTGCTGGGCATCAGTTTCTTCGTATTCATGGTCCTGCACCTGTTCACCACCGACCCGGCTGCGCTGATGCTGGGCCAGCACGCCACCAACGAGCAGGTGGCGGCATTGCGGGAGGAACTGGGTTTGAACGACCCCGTGTGGGTGCAGTTTTTCCGGTTTCTTTCCGACCTTGTGCAGGGTGACTTCGGACGTTCTTTAATGACCCGCGCCCCGGTGCTGGATGAAATCTTTTCCCGTTTTCCGGCCACGGTGGAGCTGGCCCTGGCCGCCATTTTCATCGCCGCCATCGTGGGCATCACCGTGGGGGTCGTTTCGGCGGTCAAGCAGTACTCGGTTTTCGATTATTTCAGCATGATCGGCGCGCTGCTGGGCGTTTCCATGCCCATTTTCTGGCTGGGCCTGATGATGATTGTTTTATTCTCATTAAAACTGCACTGGCTGCCTGTTTCCGGCCGCATTGACATCGGCATGGAACCCGTGCATATCACCGGCCTGTATATCATGGACAGCATTTTGACCCGGGATTGGGAGTCATTAAAAAGCGCCCTTCTGCACATCATTATGCCCGCCACTGCGCTGGCATCGTATTCCATGGCCATTATCGCCCGGATGACCCGCTCCACCATGCTGGAGGTGATCCGGCAGGACTACATCCGCACCGCCCGGGCCAAGGGACTGAAGGAAACGGTGGTAACCTACAGGCACGCCCTGCGCAATGCCCTCATTCCTGTGATCACCGTCATCGGCCTGCAGATGGGGGTGTTGATGGGCGGCGCGGTGCTGACGGAAACGGTTTTTTCCTGGCCGGGCATCGGCAGCCGCCTGGTGGACGCCATTCTGGCCTCGGATTACCCCATGGTGCAGGGCAGCATCATCTTTATCGCCACGGTGTTCGTGGTGGTCAACCTGGTGGTTGACCTGCTGTACGCCTGGCTGGATCCGCGGATCAAGTATTCTTAAAGGGAGTTTTTGGCATGGCTGAATTAGCTAAAGCGACGGTTGAAACGGCGGAAATTGATGAACTTCATTCCCCGCTGCGGGAATTTTGGCGCCGCCTGAGTAAAAACAAGCTGGCCATGGTCAGCCTGGTCTTTTTGCTGGGCCTGACTCTGGTGGCGCTCTTTGCCCCTTACATCGCCCCCTATGACCCCATAAACGGTATAATGGAAGAAAGTTTGCAAGCCCCCAACGCCAAGCACCTTCTGGGCACTGATGAACTGGGCCGGGATATTTTGAGCCGGATTATCTTCGGGGCCCGCATCTCCCTGCGGGTGGGGCTTTTGGCGGTGGCCATCGCCCTGTCCGTCGGCACCGTGCTGGGTTCCATCGCCGGTTACTACGGGGGGAAAATCGACCTCATCATCATGCGCTTTATGGACATCATGCTGTCCTTCCCCTCGTTGCTGCTGGCCATAGCTTTTATGGCCGTGCTGGGCCGGGGGGTGGAGAACGCGGTTATCGCCATCAGTATCGTGACCATGCCCGAATACGCCCGCATAGTGCGGGGATCGGTGCTGTCGGTCAAGGAAAATGAATACGTGCAGGCCGCCCGGGCCATCGGTAACCGGGATGCAGCTATAATTTTCAAGCACATTCTGCCCAACGTGATGGCACCGATTATCGTGCGCGGCACCCTGGGCATCTCCACCGCTATTTTGGAAACGGCCGCCCTGGGCTTTCTGGGCCTGGGGGTGCAGCCGCCTGACGCGGAATGGGGCACGATGCTGGGCTCCGGGCGCGGTTACCTGTTCAACGCGCCGCACCTGGTGTATTTCCCGGGGATCGCCATTACCCTGACGGTGATGGCCTTCAACCTGCTGGGCGACGGCCTGCGGGATGCCCTGGATCCACGGCTGCGCCAGTAGGAGGTGTATTGTTATAATGGATAATTTATTGCTTAACGTAGAAGATTTAAAAACGCACTTCTTTTTGGATGACGGCGTGGTGCCCGCGGTGGACGGGGTCAGCTTTCACCTGCGCAAGGGGGAGACCCTGGCGGTGGTGGGTGAGTCGGGCAGCGGCAAGAGCATTACTTCCCTGTCCATTATGCGCCTGGTCCCCGCGCCGCCGGGCCGGATTGTGGGCGGCAGGATCACCTTCGCCGGGGAAGACCTGCTGGCCAAGTCGGAAAAGGAAATGCGCGACGTGCGGGGCAACCGCATCTCCATGATCTTTCAGGAACCCATGACTTCCCTGAACCCGGTTTACCGGGTGGGGGACCAGATTGCCGAATCCCTGGTGCTGCATAAAAGGATGAAGAAAAAAGAGGCCCTGGAGCAGGCCGTGGAAATGCTGCGGCTGACGGGCATACCGTCGCCGGAAAAGCGGGTGCGTGATTTTCCGCACCAGATGAGCGGGGGCATGCGCCAGCGGGTGATGATTGCCATGGCCCTGTGCTGCCAGCCGGAGCTTTTGATTGCCGACGAGCCCACCACGGCGCTTGACGTGACCATCCAGGCCCAAATTTTGGAGTTGATGCAGGAACTGCAGCGGCAGATGAACACGTCCATTATCCTGATCACCCATGACCTGGCAGTGGTGGCCGAGGTGGCCGACCGGGCCGTGGTGATGTACTGCGGCAAGGTGGTGGAAGAGGCACCGGTGGCCGAGCTGTTTGAAAATCCCCTGCATCCGTATACCAGGGGACTGCTGAACTCCATACCACGGCTGGACGAAAATGTGGACCGCCTGTTCATGATTGACGGCGTGGTGCCCAATATGCTGCGCCTGCCCCCCGGATGCGCCTTTGCCCCCCGCTGCCCCGAGGCCCGCGAGCACTGCCGGGAAACCGCGCCGCGCCTTACCCGGGTGGCTCCTGGCCGCCTGGTGAGCTGCCTGCTGGTGGAAGGGGGTGCCGCTTAGATGGAACCGCTGGTCAAAGTGCGCAACCTGAAAAAATATTTTACTGTGCAGGCTTCCATGTTCGGCAAGCCCCGGGCCGTGGTCAAGGCGGTGGACGGAGTCAGCTTCGACATCCACCCCGGGGAAACCCTGGGGCTGGTGGGGGAAAGCGGCTGCGGCAAGTCCACCACCGGGCGGCTGATACTGCGCTTGCTGGAGCCGACGGCGGGCGAGGTGTTTTTCAACGGGCGGAATATATTCGATGCCTCGGCGGCGGAAATGCGCAACCTGCGGCGGGAAATGCAAATTATCTTCCAGGACCCTTACGCTTCGTTGAACCCGCGCATGACGGTGGGGCAAATTGTGGCCGAGCCCCTGCGGGTGTTTAACCTGGCCGCGGGCGCGGAATTGGAAAAACGGGTACGGGAGCTGCTGTCCTGCGTGGGCCTGGCCGGCTATCACGCCCGCCGTTATCCCCACGAGTTCAGCGGCGGCCAGCGCCAGCGGGTGGGCATTGCCCGGGCTCTGGCCACAAATCCCAAGCTGATAATTTGCGACGAACCGGTGTCGGCCCTGGACGTTTCCATTCAATCCCAGGTTTTGAACCTGCTCAAGGACCTGCAAAAGGAATTTGGTTTTACCTACCTGTTCATCGCCCACGGGCTGAACGTGGTGAAGCATGTTTCCGACCGGGTGGGGGTAATGTACCTGGGGCAGTTGGTGGAACTGGCCGGTGACGATGAACTTTACGGCGCGCCGCTGCACCCGTACACCCGGGCCCTGCTGTCGGCGGTGCCGGTGCCCGACCCCAAGGTGAAAAAAGAGCGCATTATCCTCACCGGCGACGTGCCCAGCCCGGTCAACCCGCCGGATGGCTGCCGGTTCCACACCCGCTGTTTCAGGTGCATGGAGGTTTGCCGCCGCCGGCCGCCGGAATTCCGGGAAGCGCGGCCCGGCCACTGGGTGGCCTGCCACGCGGTGGAGGGGGATTAAAAAAATAGTTAAAATCAGATATTATAGACTGTATTAGCACTATGTCAGTTAATGCATAAAAGCCCGCTTCTCCTTGTTTTTAAGGGGGGGGCGGGCTTAATCTATATTTTTTGTACGGGTTGATTTGCTAGCTGTTATACTACAATTACAAGTCCTTATAATTATTATGTTTGCAAAGCACATAAAAACCACCGGGCGGTGAAAGGAATATTAGTAAATGCTGCCGTTCATAGAAATTACCACAACAAATGCAAGGAGGCCTTTACATGGCAAGAAAAGATAAACAGGCTGAACATAACAATAAGCCCGGAGATAACCGCACTGCAGCTGCTGCCCCCGAGAAGTTGTCCCAAATGATCAACGCCTCCCGGGCGTTTCGGAACTTGCCGCCCGAGTTCACCATGGGCAAAAAGTATGATGGTGAAGAATAAAGATGCCCGGTGCTATAAATTGCTGTACAATAGGTGCAGCAGTTTTTTTGTGTAAACGGCAAGTGTTTTTTTGTCGGGATCGGTTGGAAGATCAAGGGTTTGGCGGGGTTGCTACATAAATTTGGCAAATAAGTCTATGGAGGTAGAAAAGTGCAGATAGCCAGGATTAAAACCGGTGTTCTTGTAATCGGCGGGGGACTGGCGGGGCTGGCGGCGGTGTTATCCGAAGGGGAGGGCGGGGATTCAGTTGATCGCCATGTGGCGGATACCCTGGCCGGCGGCGCGCATCTGAACGACGCCCGGCTGGTGGGAATACTGGCCGGCGGGGTGCACGGGGCCAACCGCCTTGCCGGCAACGCCCTCACGGAGGCGGCGGTCTTCGGCCTGCTGGCCGGTCGGGAAGCGGCTGCTGAGGTTCAGGCCGGGACGGACCGGGATGACCTGCCGGATAATTATATTAAGGAAGTTTTAATGAAAAGCAAAGTATTATCCGGTTTTTCCGGGGGCGCAGTTGCCGGGAAAGATGCCAATGGCCGGCCTTCTTTTTCGGACATCGCCGGGAATTTGCGAGGGATTATGGGGCGTTACGCAGGCCTGGTGCGTACTGCTAAAGGGTTAAAAGAGGCCCGGGACAGGCTGGGTGAACTAACTGCGCAGTTGGAGGACTGCAGCATCAACAGTTATCAGGAACTGCTCTGTTACCACCAAACCATGTTAATGCTGACCACGGCGGGGCAAATCATTGATGCGGCCCTTAACCGGCAGGTCAGCGTCGGTGCTCATTACCGGGTTGATTAGTTATATTTCGGGGGCCATGACGGCCCCCTTTAAATATTATTTTTCAGCGGTTGCCCGCAAGCTGTCACAGCCGGGGTTATTTAAAAGCGGGCTTTCTTTTTTGCAGGAAGGCGCTGACCCCTTCGTTGAAATCGTCATCCGACCAGGCCATCAACTGCATGGAGGCTTCGATTTCCAGCTGCGCGGTCAGGGTGTTCTGGGCGCTCATTTTCAGCATTTGCTTGATATGGCGGATGGCTCTTTGGGGACCGGCGGCCAGCTTTTGCGCCAGCCTGAATGCCGCCTGTTCCAGTTCATCATGCGCCACCACCCGGTTAAACAAGCCCAGTTGCAGGCATTCTTGCGCGTCAAGCAGGCGTCCGGTTAGCATCAACTCCGCCGCTTTGTGGTAACCGATTTTGCGGGGCAGGAACCAAGAAGCGCCGCTGTCCGGCACCGAGGCGATGTTGACGAAGTTCGGGGCAAATTTCGCCCTGTCCGAGGCAATGATGATATCGCAGGCCAGGGCCACCGCTGTTCCGGCCCCGGCCACCGCCCCGTTTACCGCGGCGATGACGGGTTTGCTGAACCTGTCCAGCAAGGTAATAACCGTGGCGGCGTTTTCCAGGATCTCTCTCTTTTTGAGGTTGTCGTCCGCCGCCATCAGCCACGCCAGGTCACCGCCGGCGCAAAAAGCCTTGCCGGCCCCGGTGACCACCAGCACCCGTACGCTGTCGTCCTGTTCCGCCTGCCGGAGCACGCCGGCGACTTCGGTGGCCAGGTCCAGGTTGATGGCATTCAGGCTTGCGGGCCTGTTCAATGTCACCACGGCGACCCGGTTGTCCAGCACCTCGTAAGATATGGCTTTATAGTCCAATAAATACACCCACCTTTAATGAATGAATATTCATTTACTTACTATTATAAAGTTTGACCTGCCGGGTGATATTCCTGCTTAAATATTATAAAATTTTTCCGAGGCCGGCATGTATTTGCCCAAGTTGAGTCAACCTTTCTATGTTTAAGCCCCCAACTTGGTTTACCTTGTTGGGGGCTTGTGATATTGCGTTACTCAGGAATATTGGGGATTTTGGTGATTTGTCCTTTATAGTTTTTCAACGTGTACTCCTCTTCATTCTTATCCATTATATAATAATCGGGCATTAGGGGTATTTTGCCGATGTTGGTGGCCATGACGTACATGGGCTGGGCCAGGCCGGTGGTGTGTCCCCGCAGGCAGTCCCTGATCAGTTCGGCGCCTTTTTCCACCGGGGTCCGGAAATGGTCGATGCCCGGCGCCGGCTCGCAGTAGAACACGTAATAGGGCCTGATCCTGACCGTCAGCAGCTTCTGGTGCAGTTCTTTAAAGGATTTCTTGTCGTCGTTGATGCCCTTTAGCAGCACGGCCTGGTTGCCGACGTTTACTCCGGCCGTCATCAGCTTGTAAACCGCTTCGGCGGTTTGCTCGGTGATTTCCTTGGCATGGTTGCACTGGGTGTTCAGCCAGATGGGCACTTTGTGGAAACCGCCCAGCACCTTTAACAGCCCGTCGGTGATCCGGTGCGGCAGTACAATGGGTACCCGGCTCCCGAAACGGATCATTTCAATATGCGGAATATCCCGCAGTTTGCTGATAATATATTCCAGTTTATCATTGGCAAGGAGCAGCGGGTCTCCCCCGGTTATGAGCACGTCCCTGATTTCGTTGTGCTCCCTGATCCACGCCAGTCCTTCATCAACGTTGAAGTTGAAGTGCAGTGATTCGTCAACCACCAGTTCCTTGCGGAAACAGTGCCGGCAGTAGTTGGCGCAGATATTCATTACTGTAAAGGCAATCCGGTCGTGGTACTGCCGGGCGATGGTGTCCGGCCTTTTTTCTTCATTGGAACGATTTTCCTTGTAAATCAGGTAATTTTCAATTCCGTACCGGTTGACCTTTTCCCTGGGTGACGGAATAACTTGTTTGCGGATGGGGCAGTTTGGGTCGTCGCGATCCATCAGACCGGCAAAATACGGGGTGGTGCCCCATTTGGTGTTGGTGGATGCAATGGCTTCCCTTTCTTCCTGCGTTATGTTGATGAATTTTTCCAGCTTGTCAATGGTGTTTACAAAGTTTTGCATCTGGTATTGCCACTGTTCCATATAAACTCCTCCTTAGAAGTAAATTGCGTCATTTAAGGCAATATGCTCATTACTGGCGCGATTATTTTCTTCAAATTCTACAAAAATGTAGATTTTCCTACAAAACTGCGTAAAAAACTAAAGCACGTTAAAATAAAGCATTCCGGGTGGATAAATACATATAAACCTGCACATAAGGAAGATTTAAAAATAAACGACAAAATTTGCAGGATTTTTTGAATATGTCTGGAATAAATAAAAAATGTAATACAACTAAAAAAACTATTTAAATGAAGGGGGCATTTATGAAGGTCTTGAAAAAAATAGGTTTATTACTTATGGTATTAGTTTTGGCTATCGGCCTGACGGCCTGCGGTTCGTCTTCCAATGAAGGTTCGGACAGCCAGGACAAGAGCGCGGCCGAGAACGGCGTCGGGGAAAAGTTGATCGTGGGTACGGATACCAGTTTTGTGCCCTTTGAGTTTATGGACCAGGAAACCCAAAAATATGTCGGTTTTGACATCGACCTGTGGGCCGCCATTGCGGAAGAACTGGGCCTGGAGTATGAGTTGAAGCCCATGGACTTCAACGGTTTGATCCCTGCTCTGCAGTCCGGTACCATCGACGTGGCGCTGGCCGGTATGACCATTAAAGAAGAGCGCAAGGAAAAGGTGGACTTTGCCCTGCCGTACTATGACGCCGGTTTGCTGGTGCTGGTGCGGGCCGATAACGAAGACATCAAAAGCGTTGACGACCTGAAAGGCAAGGTTGTGGCCACCAAGACCGGCACTACCAGTTATGACTATTCGGTGGCCGTGGAAGGCGTGAAGGAAGTCAAGCCATTCCCAAATATTGACGGAGCTTACATGGAGCTGATCAACGGCGGTGCCGACGCGGTTATCTTTGATTCGCCCAATGTGCTGTACTTTGCCGCCAACAAGGGCAAGGGCCAGGTTAAGCCGGTGGGCGACATTTTGGAAGGGCAGCAGTACGGCATTGCTTTCCCCAAGGGAAGCGAACTGGTGGACGATGTGAACCAGGTACTGCAGAAATTCTTTGAAAACGGAAAATACGAAGAAATATACGTAAAATGGTTCGGGCAAAAACCGCAGCATATTCCAAGCGCAAAATAATCGGCCAAATGCTTTTAAGAAGCGTAACACGCGGTTGTTACGCTTCTTTTTGGTACTTTAGGAAAGTATACCGGCCATACTTAAGGCCGGGGCCGGTGATTAAAGTACCACAAGGCGCGCGCCGGGGGAACAGAATCAAGCGCGCCTTTTCCTGGGATTTGTCGAATAACAAGTGAACGAGGTGTTTTTAGTGGTCAGTGGTTTTAATCTTGATTGGGGCATTGCCATCTATGCTCTGCCGCTATTGCTGGGCGGCATAAAATTAACTATTATCATAACCATTGCCGGCTTATTTTTCGGTTTTTTGCTGGGAGCCGCGGCGGGACTGGCCAGGACGTCCAAAAACAAGCCGCTTTACGGTATAGCCACCGTTTACGTCGAGGCGATACGCGGAACGCCCATCCTGGTGCAGGCATTATATCTTTATTTTGGTGTTAACCAGTTGCTTATGCAGACCATCAACTGGAAAATAGAAAGCGTTCCGGCGGGGATTATCGCCATAGCCATCAATTCCGGCGCTTATATTGCCGAAATCGTCCGGGGAGCCGTGCAATCAATTGACAAAGGCCAGGTAGAGGCCGGGCGTTCCCTGGGGCTCAGCAGCTTTAAAACATTTTACTACGTAGTGTGGCCGCAGGCTTTCAAGCGCATGATTCCGCCCCTGGGCAACCAGTTCATTATCAGCCTCAAGGATACCTCCCTCTTTGCCTTTATTGCCGTGGGTGAGTTGCTGAGGCAGGGGCAAATTGTCATATCGGCCACCTTTGCCGCCTTTGAAATATATACCATGGTAGCGGTTTTATATCTCGCCATGACGTTGTCTATTTCAACCGTACTGAGATTTGTGGAAAAGAGGTTGGATGTAAGTTGATCATAAAAGTGGAGAATCTGCATAAAAGCTTTGGCGAACTGGAAGTTTTGAAGGGCATCGACTGTGAGATCGCCGAGCGGGAAGTGGTTTGCGTGATCGGCCCGTCCGGCTCGGGGAAAAGCACTTTCCTGCGCTGCCTGAACCTCCTGGAAGGTATTACCTCCGGCAAAGTGATTGTCAACGGCCATGACCTGACCGACCCCAAAACGGACATCAACAAAGTGCGCACCGAGGTGGGTATGGTTTTTCAACAATTTAACCTCTTTCCCCACATGACCGCCCTGCAAAATGTCACTCTGGCGCCGGTGAAGGGATTGGGGTTGCCCAGGGATCAGGTTAACCAGACGGCATTAAAGCTGCTGGAAAAAGTAGGCTTGAGCGACAAAGCCCACGTTTACCCCCAGAACCTTTCCGGGGGGCAAATGCAGCGCGTGGCCATTGCCCGGGCGCTGGCCATGAACCCCAGGATAATGCTGTTTGACGAGCCCACCTCGGCCCTGGACCCGGAACTGGTGGGCGAAGTATTGACCGTAATGAAGGAACTGGCGCGGGAGGGGATGACCATGGTGGTGGTGACGCACGAAATGGGGTTTGCCCGGGAGGTGGCGGACCGGGTGATCTTCATGGACCACGGCGTGATTGTGGAGGAAAACACCCCGCAAGAGATTTTTACCAACCCGCAAAACGAGCGGACCCGGGCCTTTTTGAATATGATACTGTAATATTTTGTGGGTGCTGAAACGATGGGGAGGGGCAAAACCTATGGTACTATTCTCTGCGCATTATGCGCTGTTTTTGGGAGCGGCGCTGGCTTTAATCATCACGCCCGGTCCGGACATGGTATATATCGTTTCACGGGGCATTGTCCAGGGCCGCGCGGCCGGCGTTCTTTCCGCCCTGGGCGTGTGTTGCGGGGTGATTGTGCACACGCTGGCGGCGGCCTTGGGCTTGGCGCTGTTATTGCAAACTTCCATGGTTGCCTATTATACGGTAAAGTATATGGGTGCGGTTTATTTAATTTACCTGGGTGTGAAAAATTTAGCCGGCAAACAAAACCTCAGTCTGAATAAAACCGGAATGAAGCAATCGTCCGGCAGTTTATTCTGGCAAGGTTTTGTAACTGATGTGCTGAATCCCAAAATGGCTTTGTTTTTTCTCAGCTTCTTGCCGCAGTTTATTGATCACCGGGCTGCGATGCCGGCGCTGCAGATGATTGTTCTGGGGTTATCTTATTTTTTGCTTAGCTTGCTGGTACTGACAGTAATCGCTTTGCTGTCGGGTAAAATCGGCAGCATGCTGAGCGGCAAACAAAATATCGGTCGTAAAATACAATGGCTGCCCGGGTGTGTTTTAATCGGGCTTGGTTTAAGCATGGCGCTGCCCGGCGTGGGGGGCAACCGGCCATAGCAGGAAAATGCTTGCCATCTTTCCACTGGACTGGCGGGCATTTTTTATTTCAATGAAATGGTGACGGGCAGGGCCGGTGCTTTTTTATTTATTAGCGCAATTGTACTAATGTCTATAGTATAATTAGCAATGAAACAGTCAATAGAGGTTTGTAAAATGAAAGATAAGAGTTTATTGAATAAGAAACATTTTATTCTGCCGGTTTTGATTGCCGGCGGTATCGTTCTGGCATGGTTTGCTTGCTTGGCGGTGGGTACGAAAACAGGTGATGATTTCAGGTGGTATGGATTTTCAGACGCTTTTTTTCGGTCCCGTTCGGAGGGGGGCGGTGTCCGGGAGATAAACGCAGGCGGCGGTGTGGCTGATGCAAATGGCGGGAATGACAGGACTGCGGTTATAAGCATGGTGGGTGACATTATGCTCGCTTCCGGGGTGGGGGAAGTGATTGAGAAAAAAGGACCGGGCTATCCCTGGCAGGGGGTGCGGGATATTCTGGCCGGAGCCGATGTCACCCTGGGCAACCTGGAATGCGCAGTCAGCGGCAAAAAGTATGAACCGGTGCTCGGTAAGCAATATACTTTCCTGGCGCAGCCCGAAGCCCTGGCCGGCGTACGGGACGCCGGAATTGACGTGCTTACGTTGGCCAACAATCATATACTCGATTTCGGCGTCGCCGCCATGGCGGATACATTGCAAATACTGGAGGATAACGGCATTGTGTCCACCGGTGCCGGCAAAGATTTGCTCCGGGCCGTCTCTCCGGTGCTGATTGAAAAAAATGGTTTGCGCATCGGTGTGTTGGCTTTCTCTTATGTTTTCCCCCAAGGGTGGTGGGTGGCGGGTGCCGGACACCCCGGATTGGCCGGCGGGTACGACTACGACCTGGTTTACCGGTTGGTTCAGGACCTCAGTGCCAGAACCGATATTACCGTAGTATCCGTGCACTGGGGAAAGGAACTGGCCGATCGGCCTACGGAAGCGCAAAAAAAATTGGCCCACAACCTGGTGGACCGGGGGGCGGACGTTGTTTTGGGACATCACCCGCACGTGCTGCAAGGGTTGGAAATATATAACAAGGGATTAATTGCTTACAGTTTGGGCAACTTTATTTTTACCGTCTCCAGGGATGTCCGGGGGCGGCAGAGCGCAATTTTGCAAGCAGACGCCGGCCCCGGGGGGATTACGGGGGCGCGGGTCATTCCCGCCTGGATTGAATACGGCTTCACTGTACCGGCGGACGAAAAAAAACATACAGTTATAATTCAAAGGCTGCAGGCATTATCCGAACCCCTGGGAACCGCCATTGACGAAAAAGGGGAAATCGCTTTTTAACGCCTTATCGACAATACTTATCCATGGCTTCGGTAAACAGTCGCAAATGGTGCTGTTCGTCCATGATAATCCGTTCCAGTATCGCATCTATGTAAGGGTCATTGATCAAATCCCGGTGTTTGCGGTACTGGACAATGGCTGATTTTTCCGCGGCGATGTCGGCGGCCAGGCGGTCGCACACGGAATTGCCGTAGTATACATAATTTGCGTTCCAATACACTGTCTGGTTGCCGGTCAGGGTCCTGATCCGGGGGTCGACTCCCAGCAGGAGAATGGTTTCGGCCAGCATTTCCAGGTGCCACATTTCAATAATTGAAATACATTCTTCCAGTGCCGCCAGGTCGGCATACTTTTCTTTAAATACCACGTGGTGATAAAAGTACTGGTTGATGGCGGTCATTTCACTGACCTGCCCGGCGTAATCTTCCAGCAGCAATTCGGCGTAATAGCGGTTCGGTCTCTGCACCCTGATTTCCGGGTAAAGCGTGGGCAGCGCGCACCACCTGTTTAAATGATCCTGTCGGGCAGCGGCCGGCTTCACATTTCCCTGTGTCAATAAAACATCACCTCCGGTGGATGGTTGTTAATAATAATCATATTCCCGGGGGTAAATATTTAGAAGGCGGGATTCTGTGGGGCGGCCCCGCTGCATCCCGACAAACAACCGAAAAGAAAGAGGGAGTAATTTTGGATACCCAACAGCAAGTTGACCTGTTACAGATCGTCGCCCGGGAAACGGAGATACCCCGGCAGAAGGTGGAAAACACCGTGCGGCTGCTTGACGAAGGGAACACCGTGCCTTTTATCGCCCGGTACCGAAAAGAAGTCACCGGTGAACTGGACGAGGTGCAGATTCGCCGTATTGAAGAACTGGTCAAGTATTATCGCAACCTGGAGCAGCGCAAGGCCGAGGTGATCCGGCTGATCGAGGAGCAGGGCAAGCTGACCGGGAAACTCAGGGCGCGGGTTATGGCCGCATCCAGGCCCACCGAGGTGGAGGACCTGTACCGGCCTTACCGGCAGAAACGCAAGACCCGGGCCGGTGTGGCCCGGGAGAGGGGGCTTGAGCCGCTGGCCGAATACCTGGTCTCCTTTCCGCGGTCGGGCAACCCCGAAGCCAAAGCAGAGGCTTTTTTGACGGATTCCGTGCCGTCGGTGGAGGAAGCGTTGCAGGGGGCCATGGACATTGTGGCCGAGCAGGTGGCCGATGACCCCGATGTGCGCGGTTGGGTACGCGATTATACCCGCCGTCGGGGCGTGCTGGCCACCCGGGCCCGGGATGCGGGGGCGGAATCGGTTTATCAAATGTATTATGACTACCGGGAGCCGGTGCGGGCGGTGGCCCCGCACCGGGTGCTGGCCGTTAACCGGGGGGAGCGCGAGGAATATCTCAAGGTGTCGGTGGAAGTGGAGGAGGAAAATGTTATTACCTGGCTTTCCCGCCGCTTCGTGAAAGAAGGGGCGGCAACCACGGATTTGGTGCGCAAAGCTGTACTGGATGCTTACCGGCGGCTCATCGCACCGGCCGTGGAACGCGAAATCCGCAATGAATTGACTGAGGGGGCGGAGTCGCGTGCCGTGCTGGTATTTGCGCGCAACCTGCGCAGCCTGTTGTTGCAGCCGCCGGTGCGGGGCAAAGCGGTGCTGGGGGTGGATCCCGCCTATCGTACCGGCTGCAAGTGGGCTGTGGTGGACGAAACGGGCAAACTACTGGAAGTGGGGGTGGTTTACCCCACGCCGCCCCAGAAAAAGATACGGGAGGCCGAGTCTGTATTCGCGCGGGTGGTGGAACAGTACGGAGTGCAGGCCATCGCTGTCGGCAACGGCACGGCATCCCGGGAAACCGAGCAGTTTGTGGCCGGTTTCATTCAAAAACACGGTAAACCGGGGCTGGCTTATACCATTGTCAGCGAGGCCGGGGCCAGCGTTTATTCGGCCTCGGAACTGGCGGCCCGGGAATTCCCGGAACTGGACGTGGCGGAGCGCAGCGCCGTTTCCATTGCGCGCCGTCTGCAGGATCCGCTGGCGGAGCTGGTGAAAATCGAGCCCAGGGCCGTTGGTGTGGGCCAGTATCAACATGATGTCGCGCCCAAGAAATTAAATGAAAGCCTGGGCAAAGTGGTGGAATCGGCGGTTAATTACGTGGGGGTGGACTTGAACACGGCCTCGGCGCCCCTGCTCAAATACGTGGCGGGGATCAACGCCACCGTAGCGGACAATATAATAAAATACCGGGAACAAAACGGCCGTTTTAAAAACCGCGGTATGTTGGCCAGGGTGCCCCGGCTGGGGCCTAAAACCTTCGAGCAGTGCGCCGGTTTTTTGCGCATCAGCGATGGTGATAACCCGCTGGACGCCACCCCCATTCACCCGGAATCGTATGCCCTGGCTCGAAAGTTGCTGGATTCGATCGGGATTGATATGCGGGACATCGGTGGCTCGGCCCTGCGGGCCAAACTTGCGCGGCTGAATATTGACGAGGTGGCGAAGCAACTGGACGCCGGGGTGCCGACCATGCGGGATATTGTGGAGAGCCTGGCGCGCCCGGGGCGGGACCCGCGCGAAGAACTGCCGCCGCCCGTTTTCCGTACCGACGTGCTTGGCATGGAAGACCTCAAGCCGGGCATGGTGTTAAAAGGTACGGTGCGCAACGTGGTAGACTTCGGGGCTTTTGTGGATATCGGGGTTAAGCAGGACGGCCTGGTGCACATTTCCGAACTCGCCAATGATTATGTGAGTCACCCGCTGGATGTGGTTTCGGTGGGCGATGTGGTCACGGTGCGGGTGCTGTCCGTGGATGTGGAACGCTCCCGCATTGCCCTTTCCATGCGTAATTGAAGAGACGTTAAGGGGGTACAGGCACCGTAAAAGGGGACTGGCTCCATTTTCGTTTTTTGAAAATGGTGCCTGTCCCCTTTTACGGTGCCTGTCCCCTTTTTTACCCGGCATAAAAGCCTATCCCCTTTTTCTTTCTTTTTGAAATTTTTCACCATGGTGACAAAAAGTAGTTGTCAAAAACGACGGCAGCGTATATAATCTTAATAAGTTACATATTGCACAAATTCGAGCAGCGGTTTGCGCCAACGAATGGTGCCGGCGACCAAAAATGTAGTAACAAAGGAGGGGATAAACGGGAGAAGGCATATCTTTATTTTAAGGACTAAAGTGATATATTTCACCATATTTTAATTTGTTAATTATCTAACAAAGTAGTTTAGGACTAATAATATGCCTTGTGAAATTAAGTGTAATCTTGGCTGTCTGAATGTCGGTGCCGGTCATTAATCCGGTGATAAACTTGTTCAGGTTAAAACTAGAGTTGGGGGGGTTGGCTTTGAAAGCCCACGCTGAACAACAGGTTGCGGGACTGGAGAGTAAGTCCCAAAGTTTTCTGGCTCAATTCTTTAGTGAGAGAAAATGGTTTTTGCTGGCTGCCGCGGTGGCTGCGGCCATCTGCCTGATGCCCACGCCGGAGGGACTGTCCGTACAGGGTAAATACGCCGTCGGCCTGATGGCCTTTGTAGTGATTTGTTTCTTCACCGAGGCGATTCCTCTGCCGGCGGTGGCTCTGATCATTGGTTCATATCAGGTGGTCATGGGGCTCTCTTCATTCCGTGATGTGCCGAAGACATTCATGAACGACGCCGTCGGCTTCATTATGGGTGCGCTCATGATCGGCGCCATGCTTGTCAAGCATAATATCCACAACAAGATTGCGCTGGCCATATTGAACGTCGCGGGAACCAAAGTAAACCGCGTGGTATTGGGGATCACTACTTTCTGCGCCTTCAGCGCCGGTTTTATTTCGGAACACGCTACCGCCACCATTATGCTGCCCGTGGGTATGGGTATTGTATCGCTGTCCGGCGGCATCAACAAGGTGCCCCGGTTGGGTAAACTGCTGATGCTTGCCATTGCTTACGGTTGTGTTATCGGCGGTCTGGCGTCACCGTCCGGTGGAGCCCGGAACGCGCTGATGATCGGTTTTCTTTACAAATATGATATTAGCATAAGTTATGGCCAATGGTTGCTTATGTGTATGCCGTTCACCATTATCATGATTCCGTTTGTTACGTTCTGGCTCACCAAAGTGTTTAAACCTGAAGTAACCGATTTATCCAAAGCAGTGGAAGAAATTAAAAAGGAAATGGCTTCGGCCGGGCCCATGACCGCCCAGGCCAAGATGGCCCTGGTGCTCTTCCTCACGGTGCTGGTGCTCTGGATCACCGCCAGCGAGCACCTGGGGTTGGGTAACATTGCTATTATGGGTGCCGTGTTGGCAATGATTCTCGGCCTGGTGGATTGGAAGTACTTGCAGGAACAAACCCAGTGGGGCGTGGTGTTGCTGTACGCGGGCGCCATTTCCATGGGAGCCATGCTGGCCAGTACCGGTGCCGCCATGTGGTTGGCCCAGAACTTCCTGGCCCTGGCAAGCGCTTTGGGGATCAAGTCGGGCTTGCCGTTGCTGGCGGCCACCACCGCCATCACGGCGATTACCACCAATACCATGGCCGACGGCCCCACCGTGGCTGTGCTGGGTCCCATCCTGCTGCAGGTGGCTGACCTGGCCAAAACATCACCGTTTGCCATCGGTATATCTACCTCTCTGGGCGCGGCTTTTGCCTACCTGTTGATTATCGGCACCCCGGCCAACGCCATTGTGTACGGCCCCGGGTATCTAAAGGCTTCGGATTACCTGAAGGCGGGTTCCGTGCTGTTCCTGGTTTCCCTGGTCCTGGTCATTTTCGGCCTGGCGGGGTTCTGGTGGAAAATCCTCGGCATCTGGTAAAATTCCGGCATACAAACTGTGGTAACCTGTATAATGAAAAAGTAAACCGCTCCGTCAACGGGGCGGTTTTTGTCTGTGCTTTAAAATTTAATACTTACTAATTTTCTTTGCCGGAAGATACTCCCGGCCGGGGAATCAAGTCAACCACCCTGGTATAGGCCTGGTAAAAACTGCGGGATTGTTTGGCCAGCACCGGGCTGATAAAGGCTAAAATTAAAACGTACAGGGCGGCGAAAGCGGGTAACACCTGGCTGACCCCGGCGGTTACGGCGAGGCTGGCCACGATGACGGCGAATTCGCCCCGGGCGATGATGGTGAAGGCCACGTTAAAACCGCGCCTGGCTTTATAGCCGGCCAGCCAGGAAGCCAGTAATCCGGTGAAAATGTTGCCCAACACCGTCATCAGCACGGCAGCCAGGGTGATGTAAACGGCGTTGCCGAAAAGCCGGTAATCTATTTCCAGCCCGAAAGCGAAGAAAAAAACGGCGCCAAAAAGGTCCCGCATGGGGGTAATGAATTGAATCACCCGCTTGGAGTGGACGGTCTCCGCCAGCACCAGTCCCAGCAGCAGCGCTCCGATGGCCTCGGCGATGTGGATGGTTTCCACCAGCACGGCGGTTAACAGCAGCATGGTAAACACGATGACCACGAAACTTTCCGCCGACTTGATGGACAGCCTGGGCTCCAGCAGCGCCCCGATGCGCCGCCCCAGTACTATGATGGAAATGATGAACAGGAAAATCAACGCAATGCCGGGGATTATATCCCATGCCGCCAAATGCCCGCCGCTGAACAGAAGCCCGGAAAGCACCGAAAGGTAAATAGCCAGAAAAACATCCTCAAACACCATGATGCCCAATATAAATTCCGTTTCCGGGTTGGCGGTTCTTTTTAAATCAACTAATAATTTTGTGATTATGGCGCTGCTGGAAATGCCCGTGATACCGGCCACCACAAATGCCTCCGGCCAGTTTTGAAAGAACAGCCGGCCGAAAACCAGCCCGCGCACGAAGTTCAAGCCCACGTAAACGGTGCCGCCCTTAAACAGAGCCGGACCGGTGGCGGCCAGCTTGCCGGCGGAAAATTCCAGCCCCAGGTAAAAGAGCATCAGTAAAACACCCAGCCGGGAGAGCAAGTCTATGGATTCGGTGCGCTGCACCAGCGCCAGTGAGATGCCGGACACCTCCGGAGCGTGCGGGCCCACTAGCATACCGACCAAAATTAAAAAGGGGATGGAAGAGAATTTGATTTTATTGGAAATATATATGGCCAGACTGATGAAAGTAAATGCCAGGCCCAAATTTAAAATCATATTGGGGCTCAACGGTCATCTTCCTCTGCCGGGCTTTTTTGCAACAGTTCTTCAAATTGTTTCATTTTATCCTTTGTGCCTGCCGCCACAACGGTATGTCCCGGTGTAAAAACATATGACGGACCGGGATTAATGAGGGTTTTGCCTTTTCGTTTGTCCTCAATGACGGCAATGACGGTGATGCTGTGATTTTTCCTGAGGCCCAGTTCTCCGATATTCTTGCCGGCGACCGGAGAATTGTCCCGCACTTCCAGCCATTCGATCTTTAATTCCGCCACGGCTGTTTCCAGTTTTTCCAGCACCCGCGGCTGGTAGAAAGAACCGCTGATAATGGAGCCGACCTGCCTGGCTTCCTGGTCGGTCATGGTGACGCCGGAAAGGGGGTCGTCTTCGCCTTCCGGGAAATAGTATACTTCCCTGGTTCCTTCGTCGTGAATGACCACGGCCACCCGGTCGCCGTTTTCCAGGGAAATTTCAAATTTTTTTCCCAGACCCGGTAACTCGGCTTCTTTAATGATGGACATTGTTCAACCTCCCGGTTATTGTTGAGAAACAGCGCTGAACTAACGGGCTTAATTAAAGAGGCGGGACACTCCCGCCTTTATTCCTTGACTGCTTTCATACCCGATTCCTTGATGATTTTCATGACCTCGTTCATCATGTTTTGAAATTTTTCCTGCGCGTCTGAAAAGGCCTTGATGGTTTTATTCTCCACGATTTTGAGCTGTACCTGTTCGAAATCCCTGGCTTCTTCCTTGGTCAGGGATTGTCCTTTTTTCTGTTTTTCCTTTTGCGCTTGCTGCAGTTCATGAAACTTTTTCAGCAGAGCCTGGGCGTCGGGATTGCCGATCATTGCGTTTTCACATTTTTGTACTTCTTTGAACTCTTCTGATTCTACAATGCTCCGGCCCAGGGCCCTGGCTTTTTCAAATACGTCACTGGACATATATTTCGCCTCCTTTGATATTTTTCAAGCGTGCATACCGGAACACGGGGTGAAGAGCTATTTCCTATATGCGCCGGGAATACCGCACAGGTGTATTATACCATGCGGGGACAAGGAACCAAAGTAAAGTTATATATTTAATGTTTTTGTATGATAAAGCAATAGCCATCTATTACCGGGTTTGTTATAATTAGCCTTGTGTAAAAAACTTTTTTGCAGATAGGAGATGAACCATGCTTAGGGATTACGTGCTCTTTGACCTGGACGGTACTTTACTGGATTCGCTGCCTCTTATTGAAACGACCTTTCGCCATGTTTTTGAAACCATGGACATTCCGTGGGAAAACGGGGCGGTGATGAAAACGGTGGGACTGCCCCTGCGCGATGCCTGCCGGCAGTTCGCCGGGGAAAGGTGGCAGGAGTTGTTTGATTGCTACATAAAATACCAGCTGGAGATTCATGATGAATATATCAAGGTTTTTCCCGGGGCGCCGGAAACTCTGGCGGAAATCAAGCCTCTGGTCAAGGGCGTGGGAGTGGTGACCTCAAAGCGCCGGCCCATGGCGGAGCGGGGTATCGCCATCACCGGCCTGGGGCGTTACCTGGATCATCTGGTTACTCTGGAAGATGTGGAAAAGCCCAAACCCGACGCCGAGCCGGTGCGGCGCGGTATGGAAAAGTTCGGTGCCGCACCGGAGCAGACGGTATTCGTAGGTGACAGTTATTTTGATATTGAATCGGGGCGCAATGCCGGGGTGATTACCGTGGGGGTGACCTGGGGTATGGCGTCCCGTGCGGAGCTGGAGGTCGCCGGGCCGGATTTTTTGGTGGAAACCTGGGCTGATTTGGTCAGGGTATTGAAAGGACTGTCTTAAAGATTGGTATCTTCCTTTTAGGGCCGGTGGTCCCCGCTGCGTTCAGAACTTCAGCACCGACAGCACCAACGGCTTGCACCGGTCAAAACCGGACCGCCCTCAATTCGCCATCCTAGCTCAGTTCGGGCTCTCGCGGGCATCACGCCCGCTCGTCCGGTTTTGACCGGTACTTCGCCGGGTGCTGTTACCGGCGCTTTCGTACATCTCTTGCGGGGAGCCACCGGCCCCCCAGCAGACTTTTTCATCCTTTTGCTGGTGCCGCGATAGCGGCATTAAGGTCTGTCCCCCTTTTACCGGAGCCAGGCAAAAAAGGGGACAGGCACTTTTTTCAAAAAGCGAAAAAAGAACTAAAAAGGGGACAGGCACTTTTTTCAAAAAGCGAAAAAAGAGCCAGTCCCCTTTTTAGTTCAGACTATCAACCTCGCGTATATTGTACCGCAAGTTAATTACCCGCTGTTTTCTTCCGCCAGCTCCACCCACTCCGCCAGGTAGTCCTCCAGTTCCGCGCGGAGTTTTTCCAGGACGGAACTTTTTTCCCGGTAAACCGCGTGATCGTTGTACACTTCGGGCCGGTAGAGTTCCTGCTCCAGGTCCGCGACAGCCTGTTCGGTTTCGCTGATGAGCTGCTCCAGTTGTTCCGCCCGGCGCTGTTTTTTTCTTGCTTCCCGTTGTATTTCCTTGCGCTGGAGGAAATTCTTTTTGGCTTCGGATAAAGGCGCGTCGCCGCCGGTTTCTACCAGGGCCGCCTGTTCCGCTTTTTTGCGCTGGTAATACTCAAAATTGCCGTGGTAGATGTTAACGCCGTCCGGGGTCAATTCTATAATGCGGGTGGCTATTTTATTGATGAAATAACGGTCGTGGGATACAAAAAGGATGGTGCCCGGGTAATTGAGCAGCGCTTCCTCCATGGCCTCGTTGCTGAGAATATCCAGGTGGCTGGTCGGCTCGTCCAGCAGCAGGAAGTTGGTTTGGCTGCAGATCAGTTTGGCCAGGGCCAGTCTGGACTTCTCGCCCCCGCTCAGGTCATTCACGGTTTTCAGCACATCTTCGCCGGTGAAAAGAAACCTGCCCAGCACGGAACGTACCGCCTGCTCTTCCATGTGCGGGTAATCGTCCCATAATTCATAAAGGATTTGCTTGTTCCCGGTCAGCTGTCGCTGCTCCTGTTCAAAATAACCCGCGGCCACGTGATAACCGGTACGCACCCGGCCGGCCAGCGGCGGCAGTAACCCGGCCGCCGTTTTGAGCAGGGTGGTTTTGCCGGTGCCGTTGGGGCCCAGCAAGGCCACCCGCTCGCCCCGGTATACGGTAAATGTTATATTGCGGGCCACCGGCCGGTTACCGTACCCCACGCTTAATTCCTTCACTTCCAGGACTTCCTTCCCGCTTTGTCTGGCTGCGCCCAGGGTCAGGTGAATTTTTTTGTCATCTATAGCGGGTTTTTCCAATGGCTTGATTTTTTCCAGCAGTTTTTGCTTGCTTTTAGCCCGCCCGGTGGTGGAGGCCCTGGCGATGTTGCGCTGCACAAAATCCTGCAGCCGGGCTATTTCTTCCTGTTGTTTTTTATATTGTTTGGCACGGCGTTCCATTTCTTCCGCCTTTAGTGCCAGATAGCGCGAGTAGTTGCCGCTGTAACGGGTCAGGCGGGTGAACTCCAGTTCATAAACTGTTTCGGCAATGGCATCCAGAAAATAACGGTCATGAGATACGGCCAGTATGGCACCGGGGTAAGTTTGCAGAAATTTTTCCAGCCAGCCCATGGTTTCCATGTCCAGGTAGTTCGTCGGTTCGTCCAAAATCAACACTTCCGGTTTGGCCAGCAGCAGCTTGGCCAGGGCCAGGCGTGTTTTCTCGCCACCGCTCAGCCGGCTTACCGGTATGTCATGGTATTCCTCGCCGAACTGCAATCCGTGGAGCACGCTGCGAATGCCGGCTTCGTACCCGTATCCCCCGTTCCGGCTGAAGGATTCCCGGAGGTCGGTGTACTCCGCTGTTATTTTGACCTGTAATGCCGGGTTGGACGTAACTTCCGGCAGCCCCATCTTTATTTCAAGTTCGCGCAATTGCTTTTCCTGTTGTATGAGGGAGGTAAATACCTGCAGCATTTCTTCCCGTACAGTGCGGTTTGACTGCAGCCCTCCATCCTGCGCCAGGTAACCGACTGAGGTTTGCCTGGCTTTGATTATTTCCCCGGCGTCGGCGGAGAGCTGCCCGGTCATAATTTTCAGCAGGGTGGTTTTGCCCGCCCCGTTTCGTCCCACCAGACCGATCCTTTCACCCGCCCGCACGGTCAGGTTGACATCGTTCAGTACCTGAACATCACCGTAATATTTATAAATATGTGAGGCTTGCAATATAATCACAAAAAATCACTCCCGTACCCATAAAGTTTACCTCATCTCCGCAGGAGTTCACAAGCCGAAATATGCGCTTGTATGGGCGGGGGCGTAATATTAAAATATTGTTAAGTTTTTATTAAGCCCGGCGCAGTAGTTTAATTGTATGTAAAGAAAATGTAAAGGCATGCGCAAGTAATCTTTAATCTGGTAGAATGGTTGTGGAATTTATCACTACTCTGTGGAGGGACATGCCATGTCTTTATCGGTTCAGGACATATTATTCTATGCGCTGGGCGGCCTGGGGATTTTCTTGTTCGGCATCAAGTACATGTCGGAGGGGTTACAGAATGTCGCCGGCGAGCGCATGCGGGAGTTCCTCGAGAAGGGAACCAAGACGCCGCTGCGCGGGGTGATCACCGGCGCGCTGGTTACCGCTTTGATCCAGAGCAGCAGCGGGACTACGGTTTTGACCGTCGGTCTGGTCAACGCCGGGCTGTTGACCCTGCGGCAGGCCATCGGTATAATCATGGGCGCCAACATCGGCACCACCTTGACGGCCTACCTGATCGGGTTCAAGCTGGAACATTATGCCCTGCCCATTATCGCTGCCGGCGTAATCATGTTGTTTTTTATAAAAAATAAGAAGGTTGCCAACGTGGGGCAGGTTATTTTTGGTTTCGGTATGCTGTTTTACGGCATGAGTGTCATGGGGCATGGTTTGAAACCCTTGAAAAATTTGGACATGTTTTTAAACTTGATGACCGGCGTGGAAGACAATCCCTTGCTGGGGGTGGCCATCGGCACTGTTTTTACAGTAATAGTACAGAGCAGCAGCGCCACCATCGGTGTGCTGCAGGAACTGGCCGACCAGGGCGCGGTGACTTACCAGCAAGCGGTGCCCATATTGTTCGGGGACAACATCGGCACCACGGTGACGGCGCTGTTGGCTTCGATAGGCACCACCGTCGCGGCGCGCCGTGCGGCGCTGACCCATACTTTGTTTAATCTGAGCGGCACCGCCATTTTCCTGCCTTTGGCTATGCTGGGCATCTTCCCGGAACTGGTTCGCCTGGCAACAAATTATGTGTTTGTACTGCTGCCCGGTTTCGAGGGTACCTGGGAAACGCTGAATATCCGCATGCAGATTGCCCAGACCCACGGGATGTTCAATATAACCAATACCTTGATTCAGCTTCCGTTTGTTGCTTACCTGGCGTGGGCGGTAAGTAAAATCGTGCCGGGCAAGGACGCCCAGTTTGTCATGGAACCCCGTTACCTGGAACCGCGCCTGTTGGCCAACCCTGCAGTGGCGTTGGGGCAGGCCACCCAGGAAACACTGCGCATGGGGCGGCACGCCCGGGAATTTTTCGGTGAATCGGTGCGTTTTTTCTTCAACCCCAGGAACAAGGAATTAAATCCCATGTATCTGGAGCAAAAGGAGGAATTGATCAACCGGTTGGATGGTACCATCACCGACTACCTGGTCAAAGTGTCTTCCAACCGAAATATTACGGAAGATCAGGCCAATTATGCCCAAACCTTGTTGCAGGCGGTCAGCGATCTGGAAAGGATCGGCGATCACGCGGACAATATCGTGGAACTCAGTGTTTACAGCGTGGAGCACAAAATTAATTTTTCGGATGAGGCGCTGGCCAGCATTCGCTCCATGGCCGAACTGACCGAAGAAACCCTGCAAATGGCCCTGAAAGCCCTGGAAACCGGCGACCGGTCCATGGCCCGGCAGGTGATCCGCAACGAAGTTGTCATAGACAACCTGGAAAAGGAATTCCGGGAAGGTCACATCATGCGGTTGAACGAAGGAATCTGTACTGGAACGGAAGGTTCGGTCTTTTTGGACCTGCTGAGTAATATGGAACGGGTTGGGGACCATTCGGTTAATATCGCGGAATACGTGCTGGGCGAAATGGGCGCCGTGGAGCGGCAGGAAGTTAAAATGGCCAGCAAGCGAATCGCCATGGATGAAGAAAACCAGGTGAAAAAAAATGAGCAAAATTATAGATAACCTTTATATTAAACCGGCAGGATTCTGAAGATGTTCTGTCGTACATTATAAATGTAAGTTATGTATTTGGCTGGGTACGTTCGGTGCCGTTTATGAATAAAATAATACCGGCACTGGTAAATATTAACCTGTAATCCGTTGGGAGGTGGTTGGACGGGTTTTTAGCATTGTGCAGCCCGGATTGATATAGTCGGCGGTGTATATTTTCTAAATGAACCTGTTGCGTTAAAGTGAATGGAATGATAATATAATGTAGTACAAGATATGCTTTTTGCCCTAAAAATGAAAAAACGTAAAGTAATTATTTTTAGGGGAAAAATAAAGAAAAATTTACTTAAACAATATTTATGGAGGTGGAGATTAATGGCTTTTATAGAAGTAGACGGCAAACAAATCGAGCTGGATGAGGACGGTTTTGTAGTTAACCCGGACGAGTGGACTGAAGCCGTGGCCATTCAATTTGCTGAGGGCGAAGGTATCAAGGAACTCACCGAAGATCATTGGAAGGTAATCCATTACCTGCGTGATTATTACAAACAGTTCCAGGTTGCTCCGATGGTACGGAAAATGTGCAAACAAACCGGATACAGCTTGAAGCAAATTTATGAACTCTTCCCGTCCGGCCCGGCTAAAGGCGCCTGCAAACTGGCAGGACTGCCCAAGCCCACCGGTTGCGTTTAATAAAAAATTAAACCGCCGCTCAAGGCGGTTTTTTTTTGCCCAAGTTATAAAAAAGCATTGACATTTCTTATTTTAATATTTAAAATTTAATTAACAAATGTTCATAACGTAATATGCTGTTTAACGACAATAGTTGGAGGTATGCAAACAATGAAGATCGCTTTGCCACATGAATATGGCCATGTAAACCAACATTTTGGCAGGAGCAGGGAATTTGCGGTAATTGAAGCGGATGGTGATAAAATTCTGTCACAAAAAATAATCTCCGCGGAAAGCCTGCAGCATAACCATGAGGGATTGGCCGGATTAATGCAAAAAGAAGGCATAGATGTGGTTATTGTCGGGGGCATCGGCGCCCGGGCCCTGGCTCCCTTGAAAGATAGCGGCCTGGAGGTCATTACGGGGGCCAGCGGTAAAATTACAGAGGTAGTCGGCAGGTATTTGCGCGGTGAACTGGTTTCCAGCGCAGCAGTGTGCGGCCATCATCATGGGGAACACGACCACGGGCACAGTTGCCATCATTAAATGCCGTAAGCGACCAAAATGCCAAATAATGTAAGCAAGGCGCCGCCGCCGGTTAACAACGCCAATTTTTTTACCCGGGTTGGCCACCTGGCGGGGTGGCACCCGGGCCATTTTCCGGTGCCGGCGATGCATAAGGTTAATAATAATATGCCGGCAGTGATTAGAGAAAGACCAGAAAGAATAAGGATAAAGCTCATTAATATCATTTCACCGGCCTCCTTTAACAACCAATACCTCCATCAGGGGGTGCTTTTTGTTTTTGTTAGGTTTTGTTGCTTGATTATTATTATGGAGGAAAAAATATTTTGTGTTTAATTATATTTTACTTTATTATAGGATTAGTTGCAGTAAAAGTTTTGGGATGTTGCATGGAAGGAGATGGTGTTAATGCTGCCACTGGTTAAACTGCATCCGGCGGTAAGCCAGTCCGAGGAAAACGGTTTATTTGAAAAATTACATGAGATATACGATCAAATACCGGAAACCGAATGCAACCGCTGCGCCACCTGCTGTACGGTGCCGCCGCCGGCGTATATAGTGGAATTTTTAAATATGTTCCGCTATGTCAACAAGCACCTGCCCGAAAAATGGCCGGAATTTATCGCCGGGGCGGTGCGTTATTACTTTTTGGAACTGGTGGATATCAACCAGCGCTGCCCGTTTCTGGGGGATGACAGGCAATGCCAAATCTACGAAGTGCGGCCGTTTACCTGCCGTTCTTACGGATTGATGGGCAATGGGAACGGGGAAGATGACCTGGCGCGCCGCAATATGGACAAGCTGGTGGTAAAATACCGGGAGGAGCACGGGGTCGAACTGCCCGAAGAAATCGTGAACTTCCAATTGCCCCGTTGCCAAAATGTCCGGGTGGTCAACGGCAAAAACAAAACGCCTCTGGAATTGATTCAGATGCTTACCGCGGACATCGGACAGCTGGAATCGCTGTTCGTGCCCATGTCTGTAGTGGAGAGCCAGTATACTTTTATGCCCTTTGTTAATCACCTGGTCATGAGTGTCGTCAGTGAGGGGGCCAGGTTCCGCCGCCCCAAGGTGATGCAGGAATTTTTGGCCAACGGACAAAGCGAAATGCTGGAAAAATACGTGGAAAAGTACAAGAGGACATCGTTTTGATGTCCTCTTGAATTTATGTCTTACACTTATTTCAGGCGTAAAGTGCTTGTCAATATTTATGATTCATGCTATATTTTTAATTGATGAACCATTTTTGTGCCTCTCTTCACAATAAATTGCAAACGATGCCTTTTAAAAGAAAATAATTATTTTTACCTAAACAAAAGAAGGAAAACTCTACTTTGTGTCTAATTTCTTAAACAAAGCACATATATATTTTAAACAAAATACAAGTGCTTTGTTAGCAACTATTTGACATTATAATGTCAAATAAGCGACAAAATATGACAAGCAAGCGCCAACAATTGGGAGATTAGGTTTGTATTTGGGAACATTTTGTTCCTTGTTAGTAAAACAAAATAAAAAAATATCTAGGAGGGGAAACATTTATGGCGCTACCCAAACCGCATGGCCCAGAAGGAAAACTCAAGCCCTTGTTGCTGTACGGCGAAGAAAGGGAAGCTGAAATCAAGCGGGCGGAAAGTTTGCCCAAGGTGTACATGAGCTCCCGGGAAACTTCCGATGTTTTGATGCTTGGCATTGGTGCATTCACACCCCTGGCTGGCTTCATGAAAAAGGATGATTACACCGGCTGCGTATTTGATCTTAAACTGACCGACGGTACCATGTGGCCTATGCCTGTTACCCTGTCCATCACCGGCGAGGAAAAAGACGCCATCGGCCTCAAGGAAGGCATGGAAGTAGCTTTGTATGACAGGGCTTCCAAAGAACTGTACGCCACCATGAAGGTTGAAGAAATTTACACCTACGACAAGGAAGCCGAGTGCCGTGAAGTATTCAAGACCCTGGACGCCGAAGGACACCCCGGTGTGGCCAGCGTTATGAAACAAGGCGAATTCAACTTGGGCGGCCCCATCAAGGTCCTGAATGAAGGCGTTTATCCTCAAAAATATCCCAAGTACTACCTGTATCCCGCGGAAGCCAGAAAGCTTTTTGAAGAAAAAGGCTGGTCCAATGTTGTTGCTTTCCAAACCCGGAACCCCATGCACCGTTCACACGAATACCTCTGCAAGTTCGCCCTGGAAAGCGGCATGGTGGACGGCTGCTTTATCCACGCCATTGTCGGCGCTTTGAAACCCGGCGACATTCCGGGCGAAGTACGCACCAAGTGCTATGAAGTGCTGGTTGAAAAGTACTTCCCGAAAGAGAACATCGCCCTGGGCGTGTACCCCATGGAAATGCGTTACGGTGGGCCGCGTGAAGCCCTGCTGCACGCCGTGTTCCGTCAAAACTGGGGCTGCAAATACCTCATCGTGGGGCGTGACCACGCCGGTGTGGGCGACTACTACGGTCCCTTCGACGCTCAGAAGATTTTCGATGAACTCTGGCCGGGCGCCCTGGAACTCAAGCCCATGCTGATAGCCTGGACCTTCTACTGCTACAAGTGCCAGAGCATGGCCAGCCAGCGCACCTGCCCGCACGGTCCGGAAGATCGCTGCGTCGTCAGCGGCACCAAGTTCCGCCGCATGATGCAGGATGGCGAGGAGATTCCGAAGGAATTCGGTCGTCCCGAAGTTATGGAAATCCTCCGCGAATACTACAAGACCGCGGAAAAAGTGGAAATCAAGAAGGGCGCTTACGAGGACATCCCCGGTCCGCAGAAGTAACAACAATCTTGTAATACAGCAAGCATTGTATATTAGTTATTGTAAAAGAAAGGGATGTGCCCGTGCCCTGTTTTGCAGGCGCGGTGCGAATTCCCGAGTGTTTGCTTTAATACGCGGACAGTCCGGCATATATATTTTAATGCCATATTTTTTACTAATATATGGTTGAAGTGCTGAATATAATATGCCTGGAATGCCGGATCCGGTTACATGCTTCTTTTTCGGTCGAAAATTACTATAAAAAAGTGTAATTTTATTTCCTGAAAAAGAAGGAACCCGAAACATGCTTGTCGAAACTACTTTAATATTAAGCATAGGTTATAGTAATTATCAGTGCCGCTTATGATTTGGAACCAATAGTGTTAATAAACTCACGCCACCGGGTAGCCAACCTGGCGCCCGAGACCTGAACAGCATTTGAAGGAGGTGGTTTTAAGCGCGGCATACTGTGTTATGCCGGGCACAAAATCAAAAAACATTTTTGGTTTATTTGGGAGGAGAAGGGTTTCTAAGCAGTGTAGCCGATGAAGCGTCGCAAAGACACGGAGCGAAAGTCGGGCGCTGAGACATTGGGAAATAGGCGAGGGTAACACCCTCTACCGGGCAGAATACTCTAAGTGGCGGTTTTAGATAACCACCCGGTATGTGGTCGAAAGGCCACAGCCAAGCAGTTGAATCCTGTGACACTGCCACCTGTTTGCCGGACGGGTGAAAAACTTACGCTATAGTTTGAATATGTATGCGTAAGTTTTGGAAACCAGGAGAAAGGTTAAGTTATTTTCTCTAGCTGATTGATTTACTTAACCCCTCAAAACCATGTTGTGCCAATCTTAAAGCAACTGGTAACACATCTTTTTGATAATTTGCACGGAAATTTTAAACAAATTGGGAACGGGAGGTTGAATAAATGCCAACTTTTGTAATGACCGAGAAATGTGACGGCTGCAAGGGTCAGGACAAAACCGCTTGCATGTATGCATGCCCCAACGATCTGATGGTGCTGGACAAAGAAAAAATGAAAGCCTACAACCGTGATCCCTGGCATTGCTGGGAGTGCCTCTGCTGCGCCAAAGCCTGCCCGCAGCAAGCTATGGACCTGCGCGGTTACGCTGACTTCGTCCCCATGGGCGCCAGTGTAACTCCTCTGAGAGGTTCTGACAATATTATGTGGACCGTTAAGTTCAGAAACGGAATGGTCAAGCGCTTCAAGTTCCCCATCCGGACCACTGAAGAAGGTACTGCAGTGCCTGACGGCGGGTTCCCGGCAGACCAGGACGACCTGAACAGCCAGGCCCTGTTCACCGAACCGGCATCCCTGCTGATGGACGAAGTACCCACCATCAAAAAATAACCAAATTAAGGCTTGTTATTTAAAGAACTTTACGGAGGAGGTTAATATAAATGCCGATGAATTTTGAAACTGTTGAAGTTACCACTGACCTTCTGATTGTAGGCGGCGGCATGGCAGCCTGCGGGGCGGCCGTGGAAGCAGCTTATTGGGCAAAGAAAAACGGCCTGCAAGTCACCCTCGTGGACAAGGCTTCGATGGACCGCAGTGGTGCGGTGGCCATGGGTCTGTCCGCTATTAACCAATACATTGGTGTTGGCAAAGGCAAAAACACCGTTGAGCAGTACGTCGAGTATGTTAAGAACGACCTGATGGGCGTTGCCCGTGACGACCTGGTCTACAACATTGCCCGCCACGTTGACGGCACCGTGCACCTGTTTGAAAAGTGGGGCCTGCCCATTTGGAAAACCGACGACGGCGAGTATGTAAACGAAGGTCGCTGGCAGATCATGATCAACGGTGAATCCTACAAGGTAATCGTTGCTGAAGCTGCCAAGAACGCCCTGGGCATGGACAATATTTACGAGCGTGTATTCGTTATCGAGCCGCTGCTCGACGGCGACAGAATCGCTGGTGCTGTGGGCTTCAGCGTTCGCGAAAATAAATTCTACGTATTCAAGGCCAAAGCCGTTCTGGCTGCCATGGGCGGTGCCGTAGGCGTATTCAAGCCCCGCTCCACCGGTGAAGGTCTCGGCCGTTCCTGGTATCCTCCGTTCAGCACCGGTTCCAGCGCATACTTCACCATCCGTGCCGGCGCTGAAATGACCTGTCAGGAAATCCGCTTCATCCCGGTCCGCTTCAAGGATGCATACGGCCCGGTCGGCGCATGGTTCCTGCTCTTCAAATCCAGAGCCACCAACGCGTTCGGCGGCGAGTACATGGTTGAGCGCAGAGACGAACTGCAAAACTGGGCTCCTTACGGCTTGGTCAAGCCGATTCCGGCCAACCTGCGCAACTACCTCGGCATGCTGGATGTAAGCGAAGGCAAAGGCCCCATCTACATGAGGACTGAAGAAGCCATCGCCAAGCTGGCCGATGCTTATAAAGATGATCCCAAGGCCTTCAAGAAGAAAATGAAGGAACTGGAAGCCGAAGCTTGGGAAGACTTCCTCGACATGACCATCTCCCAGGCCCTGCTGTGGGCAGCCACCAACACCGCTCCGGAAGAGAAGTCCTCCGAGATTGCCGCTGCTGAGCCTTACTTCATCGGCTCCCACTCCGGCGGTTCCGGCGCATGGGTATCCGGTCCCGAGGACATCGCTCCGCCCGAGTACTTCTGGGGTTATGCCAACATGACCACCGTCAAGGGTCTGTTTGCCGCCGGTGACGCTTCCGGTGCTTCCAGCCACAAGTTCTCCTCCGGCTCCCACGCTGAAGGTAGAATTGCCGCCAAGGCTGCCATCAAGTTCATCGTTGAGAACAACACCCAGCCCAACGTTGACATGGCCAAGGTAGAAGAACTGAAAGCGTTGACCTACAAGCCGCTGGAAACTTACGAAGCCAATAAAGACTTCACCACCGATCCGGAAGTCAACCCGGCTTACATTAAGCCCAAGATGTTCATGTTCCGCCTGCAGAAGCTCATGGACGAGTATGTTGGCGGCGTGAGCGCTAACTTCACCACCAACAAGCCCATGCTCGACAGGGCTCTGGAACTGCTCGAGTTCATGAAGGAAGACGCCGAGAAACTGGCTGCCGCTGACCTGCACGAGCTCATGAGGTGCTGGGAGAACATCCACCGGATGTGGCAGGCTGAAGCACACGTACGTACCGTGCTGTTCCGTGAAGAAACCAGGTGGCCCGGTTACTACTTCCGTTCCGACTGTCCGAAGATGGACGAAGAAAACTGGCTCTGCTTTGTTAACCTCAAGTACGATCCCGCCAGTGGCCAGTGGGATGTATTCAAGAAGCCGGTTATCCGTCTGTTTGAATAGTTAACTATATAAAAACTGATCTCACCCCATGTCCCGGGCGAGATCAAGTAACTCTTCGCATGTGCCATCCACGGCGCAAAGAGGGCCCGTAGCCGATGGCCACGGGTCCTTTTGCGCTGTGATCATATTAGCGGGAGTTACGATACAGACCTGGCTGAAGCGCGCTTGTAGGGACTGGGCGTTTTTTACCAAGGTTAATGTTATTCTGCCAGGCGTCCTTACACGGCCGCCTGGAGTTTTTTTTCGATCCCGGTGGCTGTTTACAAGTTTTAATTGTAATTTCGAGTTTTAAACGGGGTTAGATAATAGAAAAAGCAGGATTAAAAATAACACGGGAGAAATGGCGTGGTGATAAATTATGGCAAATAAAAGTATACTGGTGGTAGGGGGAGGAATCAGCGGTTTAACTGCAGCACTGGAAGCCGCCGAAGTGGGCCATGAGGTCTACATCGTGGAAAAGAACCCGTACCTTGGCGGCAAAGTAACGCAGATCAACCAGTACTTCCCGAAACTATGCCCACCGAACTGCGGTCTGGAAATTAATTTCCAGCGAATTAGAAAAAATCCCCGGATCAACTTCTTTACCATGGCGGAAGTGGAAAGTATTTCCGGCCAGGAAGGTAACTTTGATGTTACCGTTAAATTAAATCCCCGCTTCGTGAACGAAAATTGTACCGGATGCGGTAAATGTACAGAGGCCTGTCCCGCGGAAAGGGCCAATGCTTTCAATTATGGCTTGGATAAAACCAAGGCCGTCTACCTGCCGCACGAATTTGCTTTTCCCATGAAATATGTTATTGACGCCCGGGCCTGTAAAGGAGCGGAATGCGGCAAGTGTGCCCAAGTTTGCGAGTATAACGCTATTGATTTGAACATGGAGCCCAAAACAATAAACCTGAACGTTGGCGCCATTGTCTGGGCCACCGGTTGGGATCCGTACGATGCCAATAAATTGAGCTACTATGGATTTGGCCGGTACGACAATGTTATTACCAACGTGATGATGGAAAGAATGGCGGCTTTGAACGGTCCGACCAAGGGCAAAATTGTACGCCCGACCGACGGCAAGGAAATCAAGAGCGTTGCTTTCATTCAGTGCGCCGGTTCCCGGGATGAAAACCACCTGAAAGCTTGCTCATCGGTTTGCTGTCTGGCTTCGCTGAAACACGCCACTTATGTGCGGGAGCAGTATCCCGACGCCGAGATTTGCATTTACTACATTGACATCAGAGCGCGCGGCAAGTATGAAGATTTCTTTACCAAGGTTCAAGAGGAGGCCAATATTACCCTGATCAAGGGTAAAGCCGGTGAAGTGAAAGAAGATCCGTCTACTAAAAAACTGGTTGTTATTGCTGAGGATCAAGTTGCCCAGGAAGTTGTTGAGAAGAAGTTTGACCTGGTGGTGCTGGCCACCGGTATGGCGCCCACCACTGCTGCGGCCAAAGTGCCTGCCGAAATGGCCTACGATGAGGACGGATTTTTGGTTTCAGGGGCCAACACACCCGGAATTTATGCCGCAGGTTGCGTCAAAAACCCGCTGGACGTTGCCTCAGCTGTAAGAGATGCTACCGCTACGGCTCTTAAGGCGATCCAATCTACGGTGAGGGGGCAACAGTAATGGAAAAGAAGATAGCTGTATATATTTGCACAGGCTGTGGAATTGGTGATGCCCTGGACGTTGACGCCCTGTCCAACGTGGCATTGAAGGAATACAAAGCGGATATTTGCAAAACCGATGCTTTTCTCTGCGGAAAAGACGGGGTTGCGGTCATAAAAAATGATATTGAAAACGAAGGTGTAAATACGGTTGTCGTTGCCGGTTGTTCTTCCCGGGTAAATGCCGATGTCTTTAATTTTGGCCCTAACGTAATTGTAGAGCGGGCCAACCTGCGGGAGCAGGTGATCTGGTGTCACCCGGCCGATGACGAAGATACACAAATGCTGGCCGAAGACTATATCCGTATGGCTCTGGTCAAGCAGAAAAACATGAACCTGCCTGAACCCTACCAGGTGGAAAACCTGTCCAAAACCATCATGGTGGTTGGCGGCGGATTCACCGGTCTTACCGCGGCCCTGGAATCGGCCAAAGCCGGCTACCGGACGGTGCTGGTGGAAAAAGAAGACAAGCTGGGCGGCTACGTGGGTAAAATGTATAAACAAGTCCCATTGAAGCCCCCCTTTACCGACCTGGAGGAAAATTGCATTCCCGGTCTGGTCAAGGCGGTTGAAGAAGCAGGGGTCAAGGTTTACACTTCGGCCACCATTGCCAAAACCGCCGGCGGCCCGGGCATGTTTGACGTTACCATCAACCAGAACGGCGGAACCGTGGAGGAACGGGTGGGCGCCATTGTGCTGGCCACCGGGGCCAGGCCATATGATGCCTCCAAGCTTGCCCACCTTGGTTTTGGCCAATACGAAAACGTGATCACTCAGTCCGCTTTCGAAGAAATGGTTGCCGCCGGTAACATGGAAGCCGGTAAAGTGGCCTTCATCCAGTGTGCCGGTTCCCGCGACCAGGAGCACCTGCCTTACTGCTCGGCGGCCTGCTGCGTGGAATCGATCAAGCAGGCTCTGTACGTGAAGGAAAAGAACCCCGAGGCCAACGTCTATGTATATTACAAAGACATCCGGTCCAACGGGCAGTATGAACACTTCTACAAGAAAGCCCAGCAGGCGGGCGTGATCTTTATTAAGGGTGACGTCACCGCCATCACCGAAAGCGACGGCCAGCTGGCCATTGAGGCCGATGACAAGACCATGGGTACCACTTCCGAAGCGGACGAGTTTGACCTGGTTGTGCTGGCCAACGGCATGGTGCCGACGGCTGCGTTCGGTGAAATGATTGAGGAAGAGGCCGAGGAAGAAGCGGCTGCCGCTGCCGACGAACCAAAAGTGGTTGGACCCACCATTATCAAGTCCAATATGCTGAATTTGGAATACAGACAGGGTCCGGAACTGCCGGAACTGAAATACGGTTTCCCCGATTCACATTACATTTGCTTCCCGTATGAAACCCGGCGTACCGGCATTTATGCCGCGGGCGTGGTAAGAGCGCCGATGGATATGCTTTCGGCAATGGAAGACGCCGCCGGCGCCGCCTTGAAGGCTGTTCAGTGCGTTGAAGCAACTGCCAAGGGCGAGGCGGTTCACCCGCGTTCCGGCGATATGTCCTTCCCGGAATTCAATATGAACCGCTGCACCCAGTGTAAACGGTGCACCGAGGAATGCCCGTTCGGAGCCATCAACGAAGACGAAAAGGCCAACCCGCTGCCCAACCCCACCCGCTGCAGAAGGTGCGGTACCTGTATGGGCGCCTGCCCCGAGCGGATTATTTCCTTCAAGAACTACTCGGTGCCCATGATCGGCAACATGGTGAAGGCCATTGAAGTGCCGGAGGAATTGGATGAGAAACCGAGAATCCTGGTATTTGCCTGTGAAAACGATGCCATGCCCGCCCTGGATATGGCCGGCATCAACCGCCTGCAGTACAACCCCTGGGTCCGGATTATCCCGGTTCGCTGCCTGGGCTCGTTGAACCTGGTATGGATCAACGATGCCATGGCCAAGGGCTTTGACGGCGTATTGTTGATGGGCTGCAAGCACGGCGACGATTACCAGTGCCACTTCATGAAAGGCAGTGAACTGGCGGAAATCCGCCTTTCCAAGATTTCCGAGACGTTAAACCGCCTGGGCCTGGAATCCGAACGGGTGCGTGCGACCACGGTGAATATCATGGATTACGACAAGATTCCGGCCATGCTGGACGAGTTTGCCGAGGAACTGGAAGAACTTGGACCCAACCCGATGAAGGACTTCCAGTAAGATTAAAGCTACAGGACCCAACCGTCAGGATGAATCTTTGATTTTGAAGTACAAAATTAGATAGAAAGGACGGCCCCGGAGGCCGTCCTGTACTCCTTTAAAAAAAAGAAAAGGAGCATGTTCTTTTATGGAACAAAATAATAAACCTGTAAAATATGATTTGACTTTTGCCCGGGAGATTTACAGTTTGGAGAATGGTTCTTATATCAAGCAGTGCATGCAGTGCGGCATGTGCGCTATTTCCTGCGCCACCCGTGAAATAATGGATTATTCGCCCAGACAATTGTTTAACCTGATTAAACTGGGTAAAAAAGATGAAGTGCTGCAGGCCAACACCATGTGGCACTGTACCTCATGCTGCACCTGCAAGGCGCGCTGTCCCAGGGGAGTACCCCTGGTGGATGTGATGCATGATCTGAAGAAATACGCCATTGAAAACGGCTATGCAGATTATCCCCAGGCTGCATTCTATAAAGCATTTTGGTCGGAAGTGGCCGGGCGGGGCAAAGTGTTTGAAGGCGGGGTAACGGGCCGCTATTACCTAATCAGGGGTTTGGATGAGGTGAAAAAGGCCATGGACATGAAAGATGTCGGTATTAACATGCTCAAACATGGCCGGCTGCCTCTGCTGCCGCCCAAAAAAGTCAAAGGTATGGGTAATCTGAAAAAGATTATCCGTAAAGCCCAGGAACTACAGCGGAAGGAGGCCAGATGATGAAATACAGCTTTTATCCCGGATGTTCCATGGAAGCAACAGCCCAGGCCAACTTGAAATCCATCGAGGCCGTAGCTTCTGCCCTGGATATCCAACTGGAAGAAATACCTGACTGGAACTGTTGCGGGGCAACGGTGGTCTCCGGAGTAGTGGGGGATTTTATCCAGCAGGTAATGACAGGGCGCAACCTGGCCATAGCCGAGCCCAAGGGTCAGGACGTGGTGGTGGGCTGCAGTTCCTGTTACCTGAGTCTGGCCGTTACCAACAAGCGCTTCAAGGAAGACGAGCATTTCCGGGCCCTGGCCAACCAGGCGCTGGCGGAAGGCGGCTTAAAATACGACGGCACCCTGCGCGTACGCCAGTTTCTGGAAGTGGTAATTAACGATGTTGGTTTTGATAAAGTGGCCCGGCGGGTCAAGCGCCCGCTAAAAGGATTGAAGGTGGCCGGTTACGTGGGCTGCCAGACGGTGCGGGCGATACCGTATGAATTTGATGATCCTGAATATCCCGTGCTTATGGATCGCTTGATGGAGGCTCTGGGAGCCACCGCCACCGAATTTCCCATGAAAGCGCGCTGCTGCGGCAGTTCACAGACTATTCCCGCCACCGACATTGTCATTGACTGCGCCCGCAAGATATTTGATTCGGCCGCTGCAGGCGGCGCACAGGTTATAGTCACTCCCTGTCCGATGTGCCAGTTAAACCTGGATGCTTACCAGCAGCGGGTTAACCAGTTGCACGGCACCAGTTTTAATATGCCGGTATTATTCTTCACGCAACTGATGGCCATAGCTTTTGACCTGGCTCCGGACGCCCAGGCACTGAAATACAATATCGTATCGCCATATGAAGCCCTGGCGACTTACGGGGCAAGCAAGTAAAATGTATAATCGGATTAATGACAGTGGTTAAGCTCCCAATTCATGCTGGGAGCTTATATTTTTTGGCAATAAAACACTGGGTGGGTAGTGACAAAAAAAAGATGTGACATTTAACAAATACCATGCCTGTATGCAGTATTATTATGCAAAACTGATTGTACTGGCCGGACGGACTGTGGTAAAATATATGTATGTAGTCAGTGTAATCCGTGAGCGCATGTAAAATATTTCACAACATCTGCAAATGTCTTGAATTTTACATAATCAAACTGTTGATTAACAACGTTAAAAACCGGACTTACCGGCTGTAGAGCACTGGCACAGGTGTTTTTTTAAAGTATGGGTTCGAAAAGGAGCACGATAGAAATAAGGAAAGGGGACACACCTCCTCTTTTGGGTCATAGCTTTGGGGTCGGAGGAATGTCCCCAATAAGTGTTCAAGGCGGCGAAGGCTTTGAGGAGCGGAGCGTATATATAATACGTGAGCACCGTAAAAGCCGAGCCGACGCAGAAATTCGACGTAGATCTCGCGCGGACTTTTCGAACAACCTCTTAATGCTGAAATTATGCTGAAGTAAAGTATAAGGGGGCGAATATATGAAGGATTTTTGAAGGCTAATAGAGTATTTAATATTTAAAAAAAATAAATATAAATATTTAGGAAATTTACCCATCCAGTTGCATTGCCAGTGAATGGATTGTAAAGGAGGAAGGGATTTGCCGGAACACATTCAAATATATTTTGCCTCAGCGGTCTTTTTAATTACTTATGCCATCATAGTTTCCGAAAAAATTCACCGGGCGGTAATTGCCCTGGTGGGTGCAGCGCTGATTGCGCTGACTAAAATACTCGACCCCGAAGAAGCGGTGCACGCTATTGATTTCAACACCATCGGTTTGCTGGTGGGCATGATGATTATTGTAGGTATCACCCGCCAGACCGGTGTGTTTGAATATCTGGCCATCAAGGCGGCTAAGAGTTCCAAAGGGGAGCCATTGAAAATTATGGCCGCGCTTTCGCTGGTAACGGCGGTTTTATCAGCCCTTTTGGATAACGTTACCACGGTGCTGCTTATTGTGCCGGTGACATTTGCGATAGCCCAAAAATTGCAAATCAGCCCCATCCCAATTTTAATTGCAGAAATTATTTCGTCCAATATCGGCGGCACTGCCACGCTCATCGGCGACCCGCCGAACATTATGATCGGCAGCGCCACTCACCTGGGGTTTATGGACTTCATCATCAACCTGACACCCATTGTAGTAGTTATTTACGTTGTTACCCTAACGCTGCTGCGGTTGATATACCGAACCCAACTGGTAGCCGACCCGGCAAGGCAAAAAACAATTATGGAACTAAATGAGAATGATGAACTGAAGGATATGAAGCTTTTACGCAAGTGCCTGCTGGTACTGGGGTTAACTATTTTCGGCTTTGTGATGCACCAGTATGTGCATCTGGAGTCATCGGTTATTGCCCTTACCGGCGCCAGCTTGCTGCTATTGATAAGCAAGGAAGACCCGGAACACGCATTGCACGCCGTGGAATGGCCCGTCATTTTCTTCTTTATCGGTTTGTTTGTACTGGTGGGCAGCCTGGAAAAGGTGGGCGTGATTGAAGCCATTGCCGAAACTGCCATGGAGATTACCGGCGGGGTGATGATACCCACTGCCATGCTCATACTCTGGTTGTCGGGAATTGCCTCGGCATTTGTAGACAATATTCCGTTTGTGGCTACCATGATTCCATTGATCAAGGATATGGGCGAGCTTATGGGGGTTACCGACCCGGCCGCGTTAAACCTGTTCTGGTGGTCTTTGTCCCTGGGGGCTTGCCTGGGCGGCAACGGCACCATCATCGGCGCTTCCGCCAATGTTGTGGTTATCGGGATGGCGGAAAAACGGGGTTCCCATATTACCTTCATGGGCTTCTTCAAGGTGGCGTTTCCCTTGATGCTGGTATCCCTGGTGCTTAGTTCCGCATACATGCTGCTCTGGCATATTTACCCGGAAACAATCACCATCGTTGTTACACTGCTGTTCGGCATAGCGGTGGCAGTGGCCTTTATACCAATAAACAAGGCGCTGGAGAAAAGCGCTGCGCAGGCCAAAGCCAAAAAATCAGCGCAATTATAAGCGCAGGTAATTTTCAAAAGGCTCCCCGACGTTACGGGGAGCCTTGCTTTTGTGCAGCAACCATTACCGCTCAAAGGCGAATTCCTTCAACCAGGGCTCGTCGGGTGCCTCAAGGGAATCCAACTCCATATCTCCGTAAACGACCCAATTGGAAATTTCCTGGAAAACATCCACGCTGCGAATCATCCCCACCAACCGGTCTTTATCCATTACCGCCACGAAATCTGATTTGTACTTGGCCATGGAGTAGGAAGCCTTGAGTAAAGTATCGTCAATATGCACGTAAAACTCTATGGGGTTCATGAATTCCTTAACTTTCTTATGGGCGATTTCCCTGCACCGCTCGGTAAACAGCCCGTCCCAAAAGATGGGTATGGCCCAGCTGTTATTTAATTTCATGCTAAAATAGGAGGTTCCTTTAAGAAACTGAGGCTCGATGGCCTTGAGCAATTCATACACGCCGAAAGTCCCCACCGGTTCGTTGTCTTCCACCACAAAAATGTGCTGGCGCCCTGTGCGGGGCTTTTTTTCATGAGGATGAAAAGAATTGCGCAAAACCCGGATAGCATCTTTTAGCGTTGTTTCCGCAGACACTGTCGGATAATCATGTATGGGAATCATCATATCTTTAACCTTTTTTTCACGGAGAGAATTTTTCATATTGCAACCTCCTTTAGTCCCTACAGGGACGGTTAACTTGTCACCACGGGCTCTTATGCAGGTAGTGACAATATTTTAGTGTAAGGTGTTGTCAGAAGGCTGGATGTATGATATTATTAGTGAAATAAAGTATATAGTAGTGTCAATAAATATTAAGTTCTAAAATTTTTTTTCTAAACTTTTATATGTTGTTATTTTTTGTTAGTATTTGTATTGTTATTTTAGTCGCGAGGGCGTGTTATGAGCTGGTGGCGGCCAGCGATGAAGACACTCCCTCAAATTCAATTTTTATCTTATCATAATCTATATGCAACGCCTGTAATATGGCCAGCTGCTCGCTGGTAGCCGGGGTCAATAAGGCAACTTCGTTATCGCCCATCTGATTGATGGTTATTTTTATGCCTTCCAGAATGTCAAGTGCTTTTGAGGCGCTTATTTTTATGTTGTTTTGCTGCAGCATCAACTCCATCATTTGCTCAATGAGGTAGGATATTACGCTTACCTGAACTTGCCCACCAATTAAACTTTCATTGAATGGTGAGTTTTCATATCTGTAGAACCCGCGCATTTGCCGGAAAGTGTTCTTTAACTTGGAAAATAAAGTGTAGGCTTCAATTATTTCCGTGGAGGTCAGGGTATTACAGTTGGTCTTTAATATGAACTTGCCGTTATATAACTGCTGATCTTCGATAACCTTATCGTTGCGGCGGTATGAAAACTCGCGCTGTTCCTCGTTATAAACGCATTCAAAATAGCGCTTGCAGTAATAGTTGCGTAAAATGTTGGTGGCTTTAAAGAAGTTGGCCCGCGGGTTGTCGGAGCAGTCCGTGGCAACCCATTGTTTAATATTTTCCAGTTCCTTTTCAATAAAGGTGAGCCGGTTCTCCAGTTCCTCGTTTTTACGGGCCGCCCGGCTGGGGCTGTAGCAAAGGAGGTATCTTACCGGGCCCTCCTGGATTTCCCTGTACAACAAGTCTTCGGAATGTTTTACAAAATCGCCCGGTACCTTATGCATATCTTCCATTAAGTTTTTTACTTCGGGGGAAGACCAAATTTCTACACCGATAATGTATTCATGCCCGTAGCTGACCAGCAATTGTACATTTTCCCCGGTGATGATGTGCTGGTCGCCGACAAATACGCATCTTTTAATGCCAAATTGCTGTTTAAGCTCATTAATTCGGCGCGGCACGGTTTCCCCGTCGGAAAAGTGCCCCTTGAAGGTGCGGTGCCTGAAGGGAATGCCTTCTTGGGACGTAAGTACGGCCATGTCCACGTTTTCCCTGACCGGGTAATGGTTGAAAAAGTTTTGTTCATCATAAGCTGCCGGGCTGAGCATTTTACCGCGTAACAAATGACAAAATACGGTTTCCGTATCAACCAGCGCCTGGTTTTGTAAATCAAGCAAGATCCGCTCTTCCAGTTTTTCTTTAATAGCAATCAGCTTTTTTAGCGCTGCATTATAACCTTCCTCGGAAATTTCCTCGTTTTGCATTTCAGGCATATATAGTTTTTTACACCAGACGTTGAGCGGCAGACGCTGGTGATTTTTAATCACCTGGTTAAGGACCAATAATTTCACCATCAAAGGAAAGCTATTGCTACCTGCAGTGCCGACACATTCCTTGATGTGAAAATCCAGGTTTAATATCCGCCAGATTTTATTTACTGCCGCCACTGTACCAAAATCCAGCACCAATTTGTTACTTATCTGCTGGTCGAATTGGGTGTCCAAGCCGCAGATTTTGCTCAGTCCGGTAATCAGTGATTGTACTTTGTCCGGAGTCATATTTTCCAGGTTGCCCAGGTTGGCGATAACCCTCTGTTTTACTTTGCTGCCTTCCCGGTAATTTTCGATTAATTTTAAGTAAGTATACTCTTTCCCGCCGCTTTTAGTGGTTACTTTACGAAAAAACAATTGTCATCACCGCCTTGCTTAAAATGATTAATTTTTTAATTGGTAACCAATAATCCCCCCTCCTGGTACAACCGGCAAGGTTGTAATGTTTTTCACAAATAAGCAATAAATTATTGTTTGTATTATTATAACCCATAAGATTAGGTAGTGCAATAATTCACAAATGGTTTGCCAAAATTTAAATTTTCAGAAAATAAGCACAATCCTTGATGCTGGCCGGTCCCGGCACCCTGCCGCGGACAGGCGCCGCTGACAAATTGGCGGGGGTATATAGTGCAAAGCTATGTGTAAAACTGAAAACCTCTGTTATTTTACCTGTAGTATGCGAAAGACAACGGCAGACACTGAGCGGAGCTGTTTTCAAGCCGGTGGAAAAAATTTTTTATCTTTGTTATGATAGAATTAATTATTGCTATAAGGGGGGTAAAGCAATTGTGGGCTGAATACAGGCGCAAAATAATGCTTATCGGCCTGGCCGCCTTTGTGGCCGGTATCATGTTCACCGGAGGCTGCTTGCTGGTTAATGACCTGCAGGGGAATAAAACACCGCCGTCGGGCCTGACGGGCAATAACGCCGGCGCCGCAACCATGCCCGGAGTTAATGCCGGAACCATTGCGGATATTGTTAAAAAATCCGGGCCGGCCGTGGTTAAAATCAGCGTGGAGAAAGTAAGCAGCGGCTTACGGGAAAACCCCTATTGGGACGATCCTTTTTTCCGCTACTTTTTCGGTTCCTCCATTCCCAATCAACCGCGCAGGGAATCCGGTATGGGTTCGGGATTCATCATCTCCAAAGACGGTTATATTTTAACCAATGAGCACGTAGTTTCCGGCGCCGACAAGATCATGGTCACCATGCAGGATGATAAAAAAGAATATCCCGCCAGACTGATCGGCGCCGATTACGACCTGGACCTGGCGGTATTAAAGATTGACGCGGGTAATAATCTATCCTATCTGAAATTGGGCGATTCAGAAAAAATCGAGGTGGGTAACTGGGTTATTGCCATCGGTAATCCGTTCGGATTTGACCATACCGTAACCGTGGGCGTGATCAGCGCCAAGGGCAGGCCGGTGCCGGTGGAGGGACGTTATTACAAGAACTTGTTGCAGACGGACGCTGCCATCAATCCGGGCAACAGCGGGGGGCCGCTGTTGAATTTACAGGGTGAAGTGGTGGGCATCAACACCGCGGTGGCCCAGGCACAGGGGATCGGGTTTGCCATTCCCACCAGCACGGTAAAAAAGGTGCAGGATGATTTGATGCATAAAGGCAAGGTTATCAGGCCCTGGCTGGGCATTCAAATGCATAATTTGACACCCGACCTGGCACAATATTTTGGCCTGGATAGCACTGAAGGCGTCGTGGTGGTGGGTACGGTGCCGGGCAGCCCGGCTGACAGGGCCGGCTTGCGCCAGGGGGACGTGATTTTGAAACTGGATAACGAGCCCGTACCTGATGTTGATGCGCTGGTTGAGCGCGTTAAAAAGGCCGGTATCGGGCAGAAAATACTGCTTCTGGTTTATCGCAACCATCAGCCCTTATACATCACGGTGCAGGTGGGAGAAAAACCGGCTAACGTGCAATAACAAAAAAGGGGACAGGCTCCGGTAAAAGGGGACTGGCTCCGATTCGTTTTATGAATCGGTGCCTGTCCCCCTTTTACCGGTGCCGGCAAAAAAGGGGACAGGCACTTTTTTCTAAAAGCGAAAAAAGAGCCAGTCCCCTTTTTTGCCTGTCCCTTTTTTGTTTTATCGCCTTTTTACAAACTACTTACCGTTGTTGAGCCAGTTTTGCAGTTCCTTGCGCATCAACTTACCGGACGATGTCTTCGGCAGGTTGTCTACAAAACGGTAATAGCGGGGTATTTTATACTTGGCCAGTTTACCCCGGCAGAATTCTTTCAACTCATCTTCTTCAAGCTGCCGGCCCTCCCGGGGCATGATAAAAGCAAGTATTTCCTCGCCCATCAAAGCGTCCGGCACGCCGACAACGGCCACTTCGAATACGCCGGGGTGCTCGTAAAGCACTTCCTCAACTTCCTTCGGGTTGATGTTGACGCCGCCCCGGATGATCAGATCCTTTTTGCGGTCTACGATGTACAGATAGCCCTCCTGGTCCATGTATGCCAGATCGCCCGTATGGAACCAGCCGTTGCGCAATACCCAGCGGGTTTCCTCTTCCCGGTTGAAATAGCCCTTCATGATGTTGGGCCCCCGGACAACGATTTCCCCCACCTGGCCCGGCGGGACTTCCCGGTCCTCGTAATCAAATATTTTAACCTCCACACCGGGTATGGGTTTACCTATGGATCCCTTTTTACCGGATTCGCTGATGAAATTGATGCTGACCACCGGCGAAGTTTCCGACAGCCCGTATCCTTCCGTTAAATGCAGTTTCATTTTAGCGTAAAAAGCTTCATACAGGTCCGCCGGCGTACTGGCGGCGCCGGTGAGGGCAATACGCAATGAGGCGGTATTGTATTGGTCCAAATCCGGGAAGTTGAGAATATATTTGTACATGGTGGGCGTACCGAAAAAGAAAGTGATTCTTTCTTCATCAATAATTTTTAAAAGTTCCGCCGCGCCTTTCCAGCCTTCTTGGATTACCAAAGTGGCCCCGGCTACAATGGCGTTGTTCATCACGCAGGTTTGGCCGCCGGCATGGTAGGCGGGCGCCGTCAACAGGGCGCGGTCGGCGGGACCCATGCGGCACAATTGGGAGAAGGTGAGCGCATTGCTGTACAGATTGTAATTGGTCAGCATGGCTCCCTTGGGTTTGCCGGATGTACCGGCGGTATATAAAATCTCTGCTATGTCCTCGCGGCTGTACCTTATTTCCGGAAAAGCATCCGTACCCTTGCTGCTCACTTGCTCCAGGGTGTAGAAAGTATCTCTTTCAGTACTGCAGCTATTTACAACGATACCCCGGGGAATTTTCACCGATTCGTTAATCATGGAAAAGGTTCCCTGTAATTGGGGGCATGTAATGACTGCTGCCGGTAAACAATCCTTTACGATAACACCCAGTTCATTAATTGTATATTGTGGGCTGACCGGTACGACCACGCCCTTCATTCTAATAATGGCATAATATGCAATAACCATTTCGGGGCAGTTGCCCAGGGCTGTCAGCACCCGGTCGCCGGGTTTGACGCCCAATTGTTGCAGGCCGCTGGCCAGCTGGCTGACCCGGGTATCCAACTGGGCGTAAGTTATTCTTTGATTATCGAAAACTATAGCCTCCTGACCGGGTGAAACCCTGGCAATTTCGGCAAGTCTCATCGGCAAGTTCATATGAGAAACCTCCTTGTTATCCCGGGGTGGTTTATTTTAACAAGACTGGCAAAGCGTCTGGGTTTACTGAAAAACCTAATCGTTGCAGAAATTTTATAATATTTTCGGTTTTCAGGTTGTGTTAATATGATTCTCCCTTGGCTGTTTAAAATCCTTCTTAACAGCTTGTTTCAATGTTGAAAAGGTATGACGTTGTAATGGCCGGGGAGGGATTTTAAAGAACAAAATATCAGTGACAAATATATGAGTTATAACACAAAAATTATAGCAATAGCGGGCATTAAATGTATTTTTAACTTGCTATAACCGTGGTGACAAGGTAAAATACAGGTAAGAAGAAATATATTTAAAAACATTCTGAAAATATAATGTTTGGGATTTTGGGGTTTTGCCGGATGGTGAAACCTTCGACATGCATATGACCCCTTAAGGGAAAAATTAGTGCTTTTGGGCGGTTCAGCGGCGCAATTTAACTGCAGGTAAATTATGATATATATATAACAGGTGGTGGGTGATTATGCGGAGAGCGAATATGTCGAGCGTCTCCCATGCAGGCAATAAATATCTGGACTGGATTCCCGGCATTTCTCTGCAGCATCTGATAAAATCCCTGGAGGGGTTTTTCAGAAGACCGGAGATTACCAAAAGAGCGCGCATCTGGCATGGCAATTTCAGTTACCCGCTGATACCCGATACGGCCATAAAAAGTTTTCATTATATGAGTCCCGCCACATCGATTGATGCCGGGGACTGCTACGTATGTATTTTTGATGATGAGCAATACCGGGGGAACTACCAGGTTATCGGGCCGGGGGAAAAGGCGCAGGTGAGCCAATGCGCTTCCGTGGTAATCAGCGACCGTAAAATACCCGTGGAATCGGTCAGGCGCAACGGGCAACCCCCCGGAGGTTTCTGGGAGCTTGACGGGCCCATGTACGTAATGCAATTTTCCCGCGCCTACAGGTACGTTTAAAGTGTGTGTTCGAAAAGGAGCACGTAGGTACCAGGGCAGCACTTGAGCAAAGTTTGCCAAGTCGGGGTAGTCGGCTTTGGTGCCAGGTGTTGAAAGTTGAAAATCGAAGATTTTTCAACTTTCAACACCTGGCACCTATCAAGGCAGCGGAGGCTTTGAGGAACGGAGCGACTGGCGACGTGGATCTCGCGCGGACTTTTCGAATAACCTCTTAAAGCATAAAGGAAAAAAGGGGACAGGCTGCTTTTTTCGTTTTTTGAAAAAAGATGCCTGTCCCCTTTTTGGCTTTTTTATTGTTGAGGAAAGCATACGCAAAAAGGGGACTGGTAACGATGCGTTTTAGAAATCGTTACCAATCCCCTTATTTTGCCAGGAAAAGTAGCCTGTCCCCTTTTTTGTTTATGCTTCGGCTTTCTTGGCGGCCTTGGTGGTGGCGATGCCCAACCCGTCGAACATGAAATAGAAGGCGAACCCGTACCATAGTGTGTATACCAGGTAGAAGGACATGAGCAGGAATAACATTACTTTGTTGTCCGCCACCTGTTTGGCTTCGATACCGTAATAGTTGTAAGCCGGTTCCACGGCCTTTTTGACCAGGCTCTGCACGGCGGACTGTTCCTTGAAGAGCTTTTGCTTCTCAAAGGCTTTATCCATGCCTTTCAGGGAAGTGTACCAGGCATAGGTCGCTTCCCGGCCTTCCATGCCGTACTTGCCGCTGAGTACATCGCCGTTGTTGTCGTACATGGCCTTGCAGTCCGCCAGAATAGCGGTGAAGATTTGGCCCATGTCACCCTTGATATTGACGTCTGTGCCGGAAACATTGACAGTTGCGCCGGCGGCGGTATACAAGTTGTTCCATTTTTCCGCTTCAACGCCGTCGGAGGCGGCCAGGTTAACTTCAATGGCGGTGCCGGTCAATTTATCGGCTTTTTGCTGTTCACTTTGCATGAAGTTGGCGGACCCTTTGGACAGGGAGTTGAACATATCATCCGCAAATTCCAGGCCGTTTCTGCCATTCCCGTATATGGGCGACATCATCACGGCAAATATTGCGATGAAGGACAGCATCAAAAACAATCCCAGAGCAAAGGTTTTCTTATTGGTTATCATCGGATCATTCCCCCTTCCCGCCAGGGGCTGCAGCCACGGCTTCAGCCCGCAGTTTGGGAATACTGCGCACAAAGGTGGACAATATCCAGAGGGCGAAAACGCCCACCAGGGCAAAGAAAATGACGACGCCTACCTGGGAAATAAGTTTTGTTGTGGCCGGGGTCATGCTGATGTAGCCCATCTGTCTTAATTTATCCGGCAGGTCGAACAGTCTGTTCACAAAGCCGGCCAGGATGGCCAGAGCGTAGAAACCTCTGATATAAATACCCGGCACGACCTTGGTGGTCAGGGCGCCGATCTGGATGCCCAGCAGGGAACCCACCAGCATGCCCATGGCCAGGGTGTAGAAAACGTAACCGTAAATGGCGTACTGGGTGATGGAGCCATAACCGGCGGTAAAGATGATTTGCAGAATGTCGGTGCCCACAGTGGTGAACGAGGATACGCCCAGCCCGTAAACGAACATCGGGAAGGTTAAAAAGCCTCCGCCCACACCCATGATGGCGGCCACGAAGCCGACGATGCCGCCGCAAAAAGCTACAAATATACCGGAGATTTTTCTGCCGCCGGGGGTCAGTTCCTCGTCAAACTTAATCATCGGAGGAATATTGACGCTCTGCAGTTTCCGTGCCAACGGGGTAAGCCCGCTGGACCCGCCGTGTGCATCCCCGGCATTTTGGGGAGTTTTTCTGGACCGCATAAAGTCGCTCATAGCGTAGAAGCCCAGGAATCCCAGCATGAACACGTACACCAGGCTGATGATGAAACCGCTGAGCACCGGGTTATAGTTGAAAATGGCCCGGTTCAATATGCCGCCGCCGGTAACGCCCAGGAAAGAACCGCCCAGGAAGGCGATGGCCAGACCTACGTGCACGTTGCCCAGTTTTTTGTGCACCGTTGTGCCCATGATCGCCTTGGCGAAAATATGGAACATATCGGTACCGACGGCCATTATGCCTTTAACGCCCAGGCTCATCAGCGCCGGGGTAATGATGAAGCCCCCGCCGGCGCCGATACATCCCGTGATCAGACCGGCGCAAAGCCCCACCAGGATGGAGCCGTAAAATGTGGTCGGCGAAAAGAACGATGGACCGAAAGACGATTTGCCGCCGATGAAACCGGGCAGGGTGGACCCGGCATGGGCAATGGCAGGTATTAAAACGGGTAAAAACATGATCAACAGGATCAAGAGTTTTTTTCTGTTTCCGATAATCACCCGGGAGGTTTCGATCTCCCATTGGGCGTGGGCCCTTGCCGCCTGCATAAGGCCCGCGTACAGGTTTCTCATGGGTTAACCCCCTTTTACAGGTTTAATTTTTTTTTCATGCCGCTTGATGCCGTTTTTTTTTCTACCGGAAGTTGTTGTCCGGTTGCCTGCGGGGTAAGGGCCTCCCCGCGGCAATGACAAAATTCCTTATAACATATAAGTGCAAACTGTTGAATTAAGCCTGTTGAGATGGTGAAATATTTCACTATTTCGGTGACAAATTTTCCTTGGGCCGGTAATCACCCCCCTTGTCGATAAAATACTTTATATTAAAAATGCCCTTATTTTACCTCCTTTTTAATTTAATCAACTTCCAGGTTAACCGATTAGGTTGACCGATGCGCCGGTTTCCTTGCCGGACCGGCAAAGATGAGCGGGTTGGTCGCGCCGGTTTTACAACCGGGTGGATGGCGCAACCGTACCTTTGCATAAAGATTATGATTGTGTCACTACATTTGTCAATACCCTTTGATAAAAATTTCACAAGTTCTTTTTTCAAGGGCCGGTTAGCAGGCTATTTAATTTTTTGTAGTAAGGAAAGGGGATACACCTCCTTCGTATGAATGTCCCCAAGTGGCTGATCGGTGAGCGGAAGGTAGCACCATTCGGTTTTTTTGTATACTAAATTGTTTTTGCACCCTACACATATCTGTAGCCGGCAGCAAAATGCCACTGGTACATAGGACCGGAGAGTTCCCAGAACCGGTCCGGGAGCCTGGCGTTTTTCCTGGCCATGTTAACGGAGAACTTTTGCATACCCACTATTACGGAGCCGCAAGCACCGACATCCGCCCTTTCCCCGGGACCGATGATGAAATAACCGCCCTGGTAAAGGGGCTTTTCAAAAATACAAACGTAGCAATCCCCGGCATCCACCGACGTAACCCGCCGCATGTTCATGAAATCGTTGATTGCTGTATCCGGTATTAAATCATAGGCATAATCTCCATGAAAAATTTTAGCCGTCCTGGAGATGGTTTTGGTTCTGGCAAAACCGGTCAGGGATTTTAACAGGCGTCTCAAAAAACCCTTTACCGCAAAGCTGCCGCAATGGTCACCTGTTTGTGAAATTGCTGACATGGCAGTCCCTCCTTCATAAAATTTTAAAAAAAAAGCATGAGCAATATGGCTCATGCTTGATGGTGGAAAGTACGCAGGCATTAAATGAAAACAAAATACCCCTTGATCCTGCTGATCATGTTGTTTTACCCGCTTTAATACCTGCCATTGCCCATACCGGATCCACCCTACCCGGATTTGCATGAGCGACAAGTTCATCCCGGCGCTGTCAGTTATTTTAAAATGAAACAGGCCGGTGAACATTACCTGTTAATGTTCACCGGCCTATCGTTGTTCGATTCGGCTGATGGGATATCCCGACTTCGTTAAATTTTTCTCAATTATAACAAGGAGTTCATCCCGTGTCAATATAAAAATTAAATTAAATAATGTATAAAAATTTAACCAATATTGAGTTGCATAATAATATTTGCCGGTCGTTAATATTTTGTCACTACAAGTACTTGGTTTGTGAAATTATAGCCAAATCAGGTGGTTTGCTGGACTGTCAAATATGTCTGTTAAAGGTGTTTTTGTTTACAACTAAAGCCACTTTATTTTATATTTAAGTTAAATAAAACATAATGCAACGTTTAGCTAAAAGTTGGCTTACATTATGACGGGAGGTGATCTTTGATGTGCGCAAAACGGGTTATGGACATTATGCTTCCGGCGGGTTACCCGATCATCCGTGAAAATTTGCCCTTGCGTGATGCCTGGGAAAAAATGTGCAAATTCGTTTTCACTATTGAAGAACACCCGGACTATAACCAGGGTTACCTGATGGTTTATAACGATGATGACGCCCTGGTGGGCATGGTTACCATGCGGGAAATGTTGAAAACTTTCAACCAGCGTTACCTGGCGGCGGTTCGCAGGGTTCCCGGCTATTATGAGGGGAACCTGAACGCCAATTGCATAGAGCAATACCGGCGCTCGGTGCGGGAAATAATGTGCGCTGATGAAGAAATAATGCTGAAAAGCTGGGATTCACTGGTGGTTGCCCTGCGTATCATGCTTAAACACCGCCTGGAAGCCCTGCCGGTAATCAACATCTATCACAAGGTGATCGGTATCGTGCGGATAGCGGATGTGTACGAGGAACTGGGGTTAAATGCCCGGCACCGGTTGTATTGGCTTAAAATGGCCTAAGAAAAACAAAGCCATAATTATGGGGGCCTTTTTTGGAGGTCTTTTTTTTGCTTTGTTAATAAAAAACCAGTTTAAAAAATAAAAAATTCACAGGTGCAACAGGATCCTTGTATCGCAGCATTCAAGCAATATCAGGCTGCACGTCCCGGCAATGACAAATCAAAATGAATATAAAATTAAGTATTGACGGTTTTAAAATACAGTGGTATTGTGAGATAAATCACAAACCGCACGGGTAGATATGGGGGAAAAGGATGTGGTGCCTTTGCCTTTAAGCAACAGGGAAAAACAATTGATAAAATTTATTAGGGAACTGGGCTGGGGTGAGGTCAAGGTGCGGGTGGAGAACGGAAAACCGGTTTTAATTTACGAAGCCATACGCACTTTCAAACTGGAAGAGCACCCCGTCTCCGGCATAAAATCCAACAAAAGGTCCAAGAGACAGTACGCAGGAGTTCATGAGTGTTGACTTTTGGGGAGGGTAGATATGGCAAGCATATTAATCATTGATGACGATGAGGGTATGTGCTGGGCCCTGGAAAAGTCCTTACAAAGCGGCGGGTACCGAATTTTGACCGCCACCAGCGGCCGGGAGGGCCTGGCATTGTTTACAGATAATCTTGATGATGTCAAATTGATCCTTTTGGATGTTAGTTTAAATGACATGAACGGACTGGATATCCTGAAGCAGGTGATGCAAAAAAGCGCAAGCATACCGGTATTGATCATGACGGGGTACAGTTCCATGTCCGTAGCCCTCGAGGCGATCAACCGGGGAGCCGCGGGATATCTAACCAAGCCTTTTGATATGGCCGGTTTAAGGGAAAAAGTAAGCGTCCTGCTAACGGAAAACCAAGTATAGCCTCAGGATATATACAACGATATAGGTGTCGGACATTTAAAAATGTGGTGCCGAATCGAACAACGATAGGCTGACGTTTCTCCGAAAAAAACCGGGGGTGTGTCAGCCTTTGTTTTATAGATATATTGTGAAAAATAGCACATTATCTGATTTGCAATATATGACGAAGGGGGAAAATCAATGCCTTCGGGTGCTGACTCCGGTTCATTAACCAATCGTGAAAAACAATTGATTCGTTTTATGCGCCGCATGGCCCGGGGGGAGTTGACAATTCGGGTGGAAAACGGCCAGCCGGTGCTCATATATGAAACCGTAAATACCTTGAAACTGGAAGAAAAAACCGCTTTGCCGGAAGGGAATGCCGTAGAATAAAAGCTTTCAAATATTATCCCCCGGAAGGGGAGATAGAAATTACTAACGAAAAAGGGGGTGGTTAAAATGACCCGGTGAAGTTATAACAGCACATTGCGGTTTTGAAAAATATCGGATTTTGACAGCCTGATCATGGACTTATCTTGAAGATTAATAAGTTAGGTTTATAAAAGGAGGTTGAAACAATGGCTGATGTGAGTACTATCGGCGTTGAGCAATCGGCACCGGTCGGTTCCTGGGCCTGGTGGGCGGGCGTGCCGGGGAACAGGCCGTTGATCATGCTGCTTCTGGCGCTCTTTTTCATTACCATGGTTATCATTCCCCCGCCGCAGAGCATGGTGAACCTGATGACCGAGGAAAAACCGTTGGGAGCCAGCCTGGAGAGCGGTACCACAACCTACGTGGATTCATATAACAAGCTGATGAAGTCGGAGCTTACCCCGGTGGAGGTGGCCCAAAAGGCCAAGGTGACCGTGGCGCTTTTGTTCACGGTGGCGCTGCTGTGGGGTACCGAGGCCATACCCCTGGGGGCGACGGACTTTCTGGTGGCGGTGATCCTGTACTTATTCTCGCTTTTGCCCATAAATAAAATCTCTCAGGCATATTTCAAGGATGCGGTATTCTTCATCGGCGGGGTGCTGTGTGTGGCCGCCGGGGTATCCCTCACCGGTCTGGACCGGCGTATCGGTTACCTGCTGCTGGGGAAAATTAAAGGGGCCAAGGGCTTTTGCTTCCTCTTTTTTCCCTTGCTGGCAGTAGTGGCCGGGTTCTTTTCGGAACACGCGCTGGTGGCGCTGCTCTGCCCCATTCTGCTGCTGGTGTATGTCAACGGGTGCAAAAAAGCGGGCGTTAAAGCCGACCCGGCCCTGGCAGCACTGCTCTTTCTGGGCATCTGCTTCGCGGCCAACGTGGGCGGTTCCGGGTCCCCGGCGGTGGGTGGCCGGAGCGCCATCATGGTTGGTTATTTCAGCGGCTACGGGGTGCCCATCAGTTTCGGACAGTGGATGATGTACGGCCTGCCCGTGGTGCCGGTGCTGGCGATTGCCATGGGGGCTTACATGTACTTCACCGCGGGGCGCCGGACCCAGGCCAATGTTGAAATTGCCAAGGTGATGAAGGAAAACGTGGAAAATATCGGCCCCCTCAAGGGCAAGGAACTGCGCATGGCCGTCCTGTTCGCCGCCCTGGTGGTGCTGTGGGTGGGCTTCAGCGACAGGTTCGGCCTGGGCGGAACCACTATAATTATCGTGGTCGCCATGCTACTGTCCCGGGTGGTGACCTGGCAGGACCTGCAGCGGCGGGTGGCCATGGACGTGGTGCTGCTGTACGCCGCAGCCTGCGCCATGGGCGTGGCCCTGAAATCCACCGGCGGTGCCCTCTGGCTGGCCCGGGAGTTTCTGGGTATCCTGCCTGAATCCTGGAGTCACGGCAGCTTGATCCTGCTGGCGGTCAGTTTGTTCACCGTGATAATTACCAACTTCATGTCGGACGGCGCCACGGTGGGCGCAATAGGCCCGGTGGTGCTGCCCATGGCCAAGATCGGCGGTATCCACCTCTGGAAGGTGGGCCTGGCCTGCTCCTTCAGCTCCTCTTACGCCCACGCCATGATTGTCGGCACCGTGAACAACGCCATCGCCTACGGGATGGCCCGGGACCCGGAGACCGGGGAGCACCTGCTTTCGGTGTTCGATTTTATCAAGTACGGCATACCGGCCATTATCATCTCCATACTGATCCTCTGGGGAGTTGCCTGCTTCGGTTACTGGAACTTCCTACCCTGGCCGGGCGTGAAATAAGGTTGGTAAAAACAGCGCAGCGGCCGGGCTTGCCGGCCCGGCCGCCGTTAAAAGGGTTTTTTTCTCTCCCCATACCTTCTCCCTATTATTGAGTCCCCTGCGGGGCTTCTTTTTTTTCTATAATTTCATCGTAATTTGCGTAGTAATCATCAAATAAACCATAGCGTAAATAGTCGTAGTTCATAAACGCCGTTTTACAATAGCCCGAGCCCAGGCCGTGGTGATGGAATACGTCGCCCGCCGCGACAGTGCCGACAACTTGCCGGTAGATGTTTAAAACGGGCAGGCTGCCCAGGTTGTTCCTGAGCATGATGAACAGGGCTTTGGTGATAGTTTCCGTGCTTTTCAGGGCTATGTTTTCAACGGGTAACATAATATCGCTTACTTTAAGGCGGGGCAGCAGGCAGGCGGTGGCGGGATCGCTCTCATTCTCCAGAAAACCCCCGGGAACCCTGGAAGCCAATTCGTAGACCCGCGCATCCACATGTTTGGTGATTAACGCGCCGTTTACCAGCCCCACCAGCCGGTTTTCTTTATTAACCACCAACAGCAGTCGTTCGCCGTTGTCATATTCAAAACGCCTGTTTCGGTAATGGCTTCCCATTATATGCCAGGCCTGCCGGATGGTTTGTTCCGGTGTTACGGTCGGATAGTCCGCGGGTGGGCGCATGATATCCATAATTCTCAAACATCTTTGCATAATTCTCCACCCCCCTTCAAAAAAAAAATAATAGAAAATTATGAATATTTGGATCTCAAAAATGACAAATATTTATCCTATCAATAACATGTTAAAGGGTTTTTGTCAACTTCCGTTTATAGAGGTTGTTCGAAAAGTCAGCGCGAGACACACGTTTGATAGGTGCCAGGTGTTGAAAGTTGAAAAATCTTCGATTTTCATCTTTCAACACCTGGCACCAAAGCTAACTACCCCGACTTGGCAAACTTTGCTCAAATGCTGTACTAGCATGTACATGCTACTTTTCGAACACACACTTAGCAAAAAAGGGGACAGGCACTTTTTTCAGGTAAAAGGGGACTGGCTCCGTAAAAGGGGGACAGGCACTTTTTTCAAAAAGCGAAAAAAGAGCCAGTCCCCTTTTACGGAGCCCCAGTCCCCTTTTTGGCCTTTCATTTTAAATAGGAGGCTATAAGCATAATAACACCAAACAGCGCTATGGCCACCACGATTTTTCTCACTTTACTCAACAGCCATCACATCCCTTTCATAAAGTGGCAGGCTTACGATGAATTCACTCCCGCTTCCCTTTACGCTTTTTACCTCGATGGAACCGCCGTGAATCTGGACGATGCGCTTGCAAATCGCCAGACCCAATCCGTTGCCCCCGGCTTTTTTGGTGTAAAAGGGCTCAAAAATATTGGGTAAATCTTCCGGCGGAATGCCTTCTCCGGTATCGCGGACCGAGACCGCGACCTGCTCGCCGGCGGCATGGGATTCAATGGTTAAAACGCCGTTTTGCCGCATCGCCTCCAGGGCATTGATTATCAGGTTGGTGAATACCTGTTTCAGTTTTTCCGCGTTCCCCTGGATAACCAGCGGTTTATGCCCGGCAGACGGGTAATTAAGTTTAATGCCGGTCTTCGATATTAACGGTTCGTTGGCGGTGAGTACGGATTTAATCAATTCATTTATATCCATTTTTTCAATGGTGCCGGGGTCCGGGCGGCCGAAATCAAGCAATTCGTTAATTAACTTACTGTGACGTTCCACCTGCCGGTCAATTTGTTGAATATACTCGTCAAGCCGGGGCAGGTCTTGAAAATTGAGGGCCATCGCCTGGGCGGCGGCTTGAATAACACTTACCGGCGCGCGCAATTCGTGGGCGATTTCGGTAATGGTGCGCCCCATGGCGATCAAGTTTTCCGAGCGCCTGTACTGGTCGATGAGCTGCTCCTTTTCAATGAGCCCCCGGGCCATCTTGTTGATGGCGGAGGTGATCTGACCCATTTCCCCGGGCATTTGCGGTAACGCATAGTTTAAATTCTGCTCCAGCTTAACCGTTCCGTCTTTGATGATGTTTATTCTTCTGACCAGGCCGAAAATGGTGGCCAGCGAGGCGGCAATTCCGAGACCGAACACGCCCAGTATGACATAGCGAATCACCAGGCGCATGCGGGAACTCCGGGCGAAGATGGGGTGCATCATTTCTTCGGCCCAGATCACTGCGATAGTTCGGGAGTTTATTTGCAGCGGCACCAGGCGCTCCAAAAACTGGTCGTCGTAAGTCTTACCCAGCCTGCTGATGGCGTTGCCGCTGGCCAGCACCGCATTGATGCCCGCTTTTGTTTCATTATATATGCGCCGTTCACGTTCTTTTTTTTCTTCGGGCAGGCGGGTGCCGAATTCATGTAAATAGCCCAGGATGGTTATGTCGCCGGAGTCTTTGTCATACAAGCAAATCCTTACCCCGGGGTAATGTTTGATCAAGGGGTCGGTGACCGCCGTAAAAACTTCTTCCAGGGGCTGGCTGTTGCCGGGATAAGATTTTAATTCCCGCCGGACCTGGTCATGCACCAGATTGGCGATGCGGGTTAATTTTTTATCCGTGGCATGAATGAGCACATCGTCGGTTTTGGCGGCAAAAAAAATATCGTAAAACATGGCGGCCGCCGGCAGCAGCAGCGCCAAAAATACAATAACCAATAACTGCGTTTTTAAACTCTGCCTGCGGAAAAAAGGCATTGCCAAGGCCCCTTTTCAGGTGTTAAGTGTTTTTAACACCGGCGGTGTTATAGACCCGGGTGAGGATAATATGCGGATAAGGGCTGTAAATGTTCAAGATCAGTGCCCGGTCTTGAAAGTTTAAACGGAAGTTGCCGCTGATAAATTCAGCCAACCGGCCGGCGTTGTTTTCATCAAGGTCCTGCATGTTAACGTTTACGCGTACCGCGTTGGTTTCTTCGTACATTTTAATGTCGGTAACGATGCCGGTTTCATTTTCCCGGCTGTTCCAGTATTCTTTAATTTTGGCCGACCATTCCCGGTAGGCCGCCTGTCGCTGGGCTTCGGTAAGCGCCGGCCGGTCCGGTTCCTGGTTAAAGTAGCCCCGGTTCTGTATTTTTTCCGTTATAAAGGGCATGGTTAACAGGAAAATAAAGAGCAGGGTGACGGTGGACCACTTGTTGCTGGCCAGCCGCCGGTTAATGGGAATTTGTTCGATCCTGAACTTCCCACCGCACCGGTCGTTGATGATGTTCTGGATTTCATTGATATGCGACTGGGTGATGCTGACGCCGATCGGCCCGGCGGTGGTTTTCAACAACAGGGTGCAGGACGTGTGGTCCGGATTTTCCACCTGCCAGCCCCGGATATCCAGGTAGTCCAGCTCGTGAAAAATTGTACCCCGCCCAAAAAAATTATCCGAAGTGATCAGCAGCCGTTTGTCGGTCAGGACCAACCGGCAGTTTTCCTGTTCCGCCATGCTGGCGGAAACGGTTTTCCGCACCCGTTCGCCCGTATGTAAAAAGTTTTTCACAAAAGCAGGAACCATCCGGAACTTACCTCCCCCAAAAAAAAAGGTGAAAGTTATATCTATCACAATTTATTAAAAATAATATATCACAGAGCCGGGGAAATCACAATTGGTGCGGCAATAAAAGTAAAAAAACACAAAAAAATTGTGGTAAGATGTAGGGAACAATAGTAATTAACCGTTACAGCTCATTAACTTATGATAAAATTTCCGTAACACTGATCTTACGGGAGGGGTTTACAGCAATGTTCATCGAACAGGGGCCGATCAGGCCGCCCAGCGAAGCCGGCAGCCTGCTTATCCGGGTGACCCGCAACTGTCCCTGGAACAGGTGCGTTTGTGGGAGGCGCGATACCAGCAAAAGAAGGGTCCAGTGTGCCTTGTTGCTTTCAAATTTAACTCCCTTGCATTTTGGGGTTTATTAATATATACTTATTATAATGGTTGAAAGGGGCCATGGACTAAGCAATCAGGAGTTGCTTATGAAAAATTTTTCTAAAGGTCAAATAGAAGATCAGTTGTCAAAAAAATTTATGCAGTTTGAGCGCGAGTTTCTTGGCAGGGGACCAATTAATGTTAAAACTGATATTATACGCGATATGGTATTGGTTAGGCTTGAAGGGGTGCTGACCAAGGCTGAAGTTGAACTTGCCAAGGATCTGGACGGCATACTTATGGTAAAGTCAATGCGTTCAAAGTTGTTGGAAAACGGGAAGCAATATCTTACAAAGATAATATCCGAAGTAACTGGTTGTGATATTGTTAGTATGCATACTGACATTAGCACAAAGAGTGGCGAGAGGGTAATATTAATTAAAATGGATAAGGTTTTGTTTGGTTGATTCTTAAAAAGGCATGTTTGATGTCAGTTTGGAATATACCAACTCTTCATTAAAATGTTGAAGGGTTGGTTTTTTTATTTGCGCAATTGATTGAACCTAAATTTTTTTCATAAGAGGAAATAATTAATAATTCAACTTTCGCACTAGAAAAATGCCCTCAAACCCTTGGTAAATCTGAAATCTAACAACAAAAACACCC